>JANYKC010000054.1 GCA_025358255.1 Spirochaetaceae bacterium | reverse complement strand
GATGATCTGGGTGCCACGCGGCATGGGAACCTCACTAGCAATATATTATAGCGAGTGTCCCAATTATTGTAAACCCCTATTTTCTTGTTTCATATAAGGTTATCGAGATTCCTAGGTATAATATGCCGGGAATGCAGGATGCCCGACAGCTTTGTTTTCCAGGCCCCGACCCGCCTGGTTTTCGGCCCTGGCAGCGTGAGCCAGACCGGCGCGGAGGCCGCCGGCTTGGGCCTGCGCCGTGTCCTTCTCGTGACCGGGAAGGGACCGACCAAGGATTCGGAAGGGCTGGCGAGGCTCCGTGCCTCGCTTATGGCGTCAGGCGTGGACTGCGGGCTTTACGCCGAGGTAAGCCACGACCCGGACGCCGCGCGCATCGAGGACTGTGCATCGAAGATTGTTGGGGAAAACTGCGACGGCGTCATCGCATATGGCGGCGGGAGCCCCATCGATTGCGCCAAGGGAGCCGCCCTTTTTGCGGCCAATGCCCGCCTTCCTGGTTCGCCCTTCCCCGAGGCTTCCTGGCTTGATTTCGTCTATGGACGAAAGGCTTTCGGGCATTCCGGCCTTCCCCTCATCGCCCTGCCCACTACCGCCGGATCCGGCAGCGAGATGAGCTCGGCCGCGGTGACCGTAGATCCTGCCGCGGGGCGCAAGCTGGGTCTTTCCAGCCCATGGCTCTTTCCCCGGGTCGCGATTGTCGATCCGGAAGTCCAGGCGACCATGAGCGCCCACCTCAAGGCCGCCACGGGCATGGATGCCCTTACCCACGCCCTTGAGTCCTATGTGTCGAAGCGCTCGACCCCCCTCACCCGGGCAATCGCCGGGGAAGCTGCCCGCCTCATCCTCCGCTCCCTCGGGCCTTTCTGTTCGCAATCGCCATCGACCGAGGTCGCCGCCGACCTGGCCCTGGCCTCTTCCATGGTCGCGGTCGCCTTCAGCCAGACGGGACTGGGTATGGTCCATGGCTTTGCCCACCCGGTCGGAGCCAGGGGAGGCGTGGCCCATGGCGTGGCCAACGCCGTCATCCTGCCCCATGTCGCGGCGGCATGCGCCCAAACCGCGCCAGAACCCTTCGCTCACTTGGCTGCCGCAGCCGGCCTTCCGGTAGAAGGCCTCAAGGCGGACCGGGCCGCTTCGGCCCTGGTCGAGGCGATCAAGATCCTCGCTGCCCGCATCGGCATCCCCTCGAACCTCCACGCCCTGGGCCTCAGGCGCGAGGAATTGCCGGCCATCCTGGCTGACGCCCTGACCTACCGCAACCGTGCCTCAAGCCCAAGGGCCTTTACCGACGATGAATTGGCCGCCCTGCTTGAGCGGATGTATTAGGATTATGTCGGGTTTTAAATCGTACCGAGAAATAAAGGACGGCCGCGCCATCAGGGAAATCCGCCGTTTTTTTCCCCAGTGACGTGAAAGGCGGAAAAAGGCGCGGCATATTACGGAAATCCGTTCTCATAGGCTTGAGGCGGGTACCCGGTTCCCCATGAGGCCGCTCCCCCTTTTTGGACGGGTTCCCGCCTTCCGCCTCCTTTTTGATACCTTTTCGGTATCACTTCCCTACAAAACTGAATTGGACGCAATCCTCCAGCCCTAGTGTAGGTAAACCATGATCTACCAGCCGAAGGAGGCTCCAATGACCATTAGACATTTGTTATATTTTTGTTTTCTAATTTTTTTCCTCCCTTTCATGGCTTGCTAGAGAGCCAAATCAATCCCGCCCCCGATCCCTTCCTAGGCAATTTATCGGCTTTCCAGGCCGAGTCCAAGGGTTTCTCGCCCAATGGCGGCGGGGTTGTCGACCGGATGCAGTTTTTTCTTTTTCCGGCAAGAAGTTACTGCGCGCTGCCTGGAAAGCGGAAGTGAATGCTAGCGACAAGTTGATGCGTCGCTACAGCGGCGGGTGGAATGGTCTCCCCGCTCCAGATCACCATCGGCGCGAAATCGCCGCTTCCCGCCGTCGGCAGCTGGAACCTGGACATGCTTACGCCCGAAGGGAAGCGCTTCAGGGCATTTTCCGGCAAATGGCCTACGCCTGCCATCCTTTGGGACGGAAAATCCACGACAGGGCTTTTCGTCACCCCTTTGCCTTCCTATTCCCTCGTCCTGACGCTGAGGGATGATGTCGGCCTCGAGGGGAAGTCCACCGCTTCAGTATCCGTGGCGGACCTGCCCAAGGCCGTCGAACAGAGCGGCATACAGGCGCGTCGGGCCGGCTTCTCATCCACCTCGGTAAGTGCCAAGCATAGCCTGGACATCCTCCTTCGTTTCGGCAACCGGGGGTCCGTGAAGTCATGGGCAGTGGCGATCGCCAGCCCGACCGCCGGCCTGGAGCCGGAGATCATGGGAAGCGGTTCAACGATCCCTGAATACGTGGTGCGGGACAGCAAGGATGAAACGGGGAAGCTGGTGGCCGAGGGCAACTGCTATGCCTCCCTCGCGGTCGACTATGGCGTGACCCGGAAACATAACATCGGGTGCTCTATCATGATTCTGGCCCGTCGCTACGGGTCAGAATCATGGGCCCAAGCCAATGTTTGTTGCCGGGTCAGTAAGCTACGGAGACCGCGCCTCCATCGAATCCTGGAGCCTTTTCCCCCGATGGCGATGGCCTTTGGGACATCGCGACCATCAGGATCATGCCTGACGGCGGGACGTCGGACATCGCCGACCTTCCCTTCATCGCCTTTTCCCGGGCAAGCGCCCCTGGCCTCCTCGCGCGCATCCAGGAGCTGTTCTACCTGAATGATTTCCGCCCGAAGACCGCCTTCGAGGGCGGCCAGCTGGAGACGGTGCGCCGCATGGTCCTCTCCGGCCTCGGCTGGGCCATCGTACCGAGCTTCGCGCCCTCGCCCCCGGACGGGAACGGCAGCCTGGTCACCATGGAGATCTCGGGCCTGACGCGTAGGATCGAGATCGGGCCGGCCTGGCGCAAGGGCAGGGAAAACCGCAACACCGACTCCCTCCTCGCGGTGGGCAAGGAAGTCCTTGCGACGAGGTGGGCCTAGAAACGAGAAGGCACATTGACCCGGGGCCAGGCTATACGATCGGAAGTATCTTCACCTCGCCGAACTCGAAGAGGGGTTCCGCTTTCAAGGAGGCCCGCACGGCGTTCGCGGTGGCCACGAGGCCCTTGGGGAGCTCCGAGATTGCGGCGAAGGCGGGCGTGGGCGCAAGGCCGATCTGGATCACGTGGAACTTGAAGTTCTCCGGGTCGCCAAGGAGGCCGTGGAAGTAGCGCAGGTCGGCGAGGTACTGGTCGACGGTCGACGAGGTTCCCGTGGGGTCAGGCGTGAAGAGGACGTAGGCCAACCGGGGACGCGCGGACTGATAGCAGGCCGCGGCGGCGTGGTAGACCATCTGGTAGACGGCGTCCGGGAAATTCTCCTCCACCAGGGGGATGGTCGCCTGCTTCTGGAGTTGCTTGAGCCAGCCCTGGATGACGAGGTGGGAGTTCGGGCTTTCCCCGACTTTCAGGAGCCACTGGGTGACGGTCTCGTAGCGCGGCTCGGTCCATTTCGCCTCGAGGGCGAGGGAGGAGTCCTTGTAGCGGAGCATGAGGTCTGTGTAGGAGGCCTTGCCGTTGCCCTGCCGGGGCTCGACGGTGTACTCCAGGTGGTGCTCGCAGGCCTTGTCCATGCCCAGTCCGTCCATGATGCCTTCAAGGATATCGTAGCGGTCCTTGAGGACGGAAAGCAGGGGCACGATGGGCTTGAAGGGCGACTTCAGGTCCTTTGGGCTGTATTCGGCAAGCGCCTGGGCATAATTGTCGATATGCATTCGGTCGAAAAAGAGCTGGTCGAAGTTGGAATCCATATGACCACTATACAGCCGAAGGGCCTCCGGAGCCTAGGGAGTCACCCCCTGCCCTTCAAGGCCCTGCCCCGCATGGTCCTTGAATGCCCCCCCTGGATGCCGGCAAGTTCCAGACAGTTGGCCCTATTTCAGGCTCACCATCGATCCGGCCGCCATCAGCACGTAGGCCACGGCCACGATCCATGCCGAGGCCTTTGTGTCGAGGACCCGGTGGAGTATGGCCGGCTCCTTCACGGTCTTGCGGTATCGGGCATAGCTGGGGAGGAAGAGGACGGCGATGAGGATGGCTATGCCGCCGCCCGCGGTCCGCATGAAGCCCATGAAGCCGCCGAAGCCCGCCAAGGCTATCAGCAGGGTGGGGACGGTGGCGATGAGCCAGGCCACGATCCGCGGCACCTTGAGGCGCTCCTCCACGATAGAGGAGAGGGCGAAGGAGATGGACCAGTAGCTCGTGAGCATGGCCAGGATCACGAAGGCGGTGCCCGCGGCCTGTGCCCAAGGGCCCAAGGTCCCGGCCCAGCCGACGGTCGCGATCTCCGTCACCGAGTCCGAGGCGACAAGGGACATGAGGGTGACCAGGAGGATGAGGACGCCGTTGACGCCGAGGCCCGCGGCCACGGCCTTGCCGATAAGCTTGGGGCGGTCGCGGAGGCCAACGGCCACCTGAGGCACGGAGAAGAACGCGGCGAAGCAGAACATGGCCATCCCGAAGAGGGCCAAGGGGAGCTGGAGCCGCGGGGCCGGAACCTCGAGGGCCGTGGTCCAGGCGGCAGCGGGGCCTCCGAGGCGGGTCCGGGCCACGACCGTGGCCAGCATGAGGCCGACAAACAGCACGACCATTGCGCCCACCGCCCATTTCTCGGCGATCCCGAGGACCTTGAGCCCCATGGCCGCTATGGCGGCAGCCAGGATGTAGAAGACGACGGCGCCCCAGGGCGAGGGAAGGCCGAGGCTCTGGGCGAGGACCTCGTTGCCGCCGGATATATAGGCCGCGAGGTTGGCGAGGAAGACCACGCCCATCACGACGAAGAAGATCCAGGTGAAGGCGGCACCGCCCTTGCCCGTGAAGAGGTACTTCCTGTAGAGCTCGACGATCTGGCTGCCCGTGCCGTCGCCTGCCGATAGCTCCGCGATGAGGAGGTGGAGGACGAGGCTGGCCGCGTAGGCGAGGGCGATGATGGAAAGCGCCAGGAAAACTCCGTTCCTGGACGCGAGCCAGGGCACGGCCAGGATCCCGCCGCCGATTCCGTAGCCGGCGATGATGCTCGTCGCCTCCATGAAGCTCAGCCTGTCTGACCCGCTTTTGCTCATAATTCTCTCCTTTTGGTGAAGGCTGCCTTGAGGGCGAAGGCGAGGGCGGACGATGGTGGCGCCTCGAGCGGCCTGCCCTCGTGCCAGGTGCCGATGACTTTGATGTCCACCAGCTTCTCCGCCGGCGTTCCGAAGGGGTCGGTGTCGAGGATGGCGAAGTCCGCGTATTTCCCCCTGGCAAGGGTCCCTCGCTCGCCTTCCTCGAATGTGGAGAAGGCTCCGGCGTGGCTGTAGGCCCTGAGCGCCTCGTAGACCGTGATGCGCTCGGCTGCCACTGGATGGCAGACCGCGCCCGCCACCTGGAGGAAGGGATTGAGGGGCTGGACAGGCGCGTCCGTCGAGAGGGCGATGACGCAGCCGGCGTCTATGAGTGAGCGCAAGGGGCATTGGGCTTCCCTCGTGGCGGGATCGAGGGCTTCCTCGTAGCAGTGGACGAAGCGCGCGTCCGCCCAGGCGAAGCCGGGCTGGACGGTGAGGACCATCCTCCGCCTTCCCGCCCTTTCGACCTGGTCGGGACGCGGGAACTCGAAGTGGTCGATGCGAAGCCGCAGGGCGTTCGTGCTGTCCCCGGCCTTGTCCATGAGCCTCTCGTAGGCGCAGAGGATCGATTCGATGCCGCGCGGCCCGATGGCGTGGGCGCTCGTCTGCCAGCCTGCCTGGTAAAACGGCGCAACGAGGGCCTGGGCTTCCTCGGGGCTGCGGTAGAGCTGGCCGGCGCCAGCAAAGCTGCCGGCGCCAGCAAAGCTGTCGGCGCCAGCAAAGCTGTCGGCGCCGGCGGAGCCGGCGATGGCGGAGCCGGCGATGGCGATGGCGTCGAGGTAGGGGTGGTCGAAGGCCGCGCTCCTCGACGATACCGAGCCGTCCATTTCCCAGGCAAAGCAGCCGCCGGCCCGCTTGTTGGACAGGAGCCTTCCGTGGCGCTCGACGCGCTCGAGTTCGGTGTACTGGAGCCAGAGCTTGAGGCGGAGGGGGAGGCGGCCGCCGATGAGGGAGATGACGGCCAGGGCGGGGTCACGCCTGCCTTCCTGCGAGCCTTCCAGGCAATGGATGGAGACGAGTCCTCCGGCGGCGGCCTCCGCTATGGACGCGGAGAGCCCACGGGCCAGGGCTCCGAGGCCGAGGCCCTTCATCACGTAGGCGGTCACCTTGCCCATGTTGAACTCGTTGGCCTGGCCTGTGAGGAGGCCGTCAGTGGCCATGGATTCGAAGCCAAGGAGGCGCAGGGCCTTTGTGGAATAGGCGCTCGAGTGGCCGTCCATGGAAAAGACGATAGCCGGGCGACCGGGAAGCCAGGCGTCGAGCTCCGAGGCGCGGGGAAGGCGGCGTTCGGCCAGGACACCGAGGCAGAGCCCGAAGCCGATGACGGGTCCGGGATTCTCCTCGGCATGGCGGACCAGGAGCTCCTTGGCGCCTTCAAGGCAATCGGGGAGGATCTTGCCGTTTTCCAGGCGGCCAAGGTTGACCGCGAGGGCTTCAAGGGCGGCCTTGGACATGAAATGGGCATGGCTGTCGATGAAGGCGGGAACCACGGTCTTGCCGCCCAGGTCGATGCGGTCGGGAAGGGGGGGCAGGGGAGCGCCCTTGGGGTAGAGCTCGGCGATTTTCCCGTCGCGCCCCACGCGCATCGCGCCAAAGGACTTGCCTTCGGCCTCGAGTCCATGGATCGTGGCGTTCTCGAACAAGATTTCTCGACTCATGGTTGCCAAGTATGATGCCGGCCCCTCGTAAGGACAAGCGAAATCCGGTCGGAGGGCGTGTTTCTGCGCGTGACAACGCGCTGCGGTTGACAGAAAAGGCCCTCATGCTCCATTGTTGTCCATCGCGCCAAGGACTTTCCCGGTCCGGGCCCGCATTTACCCCCAGAGGAGTCCACCATGAAACGAAGTTCCGCAGTCCTCGTCATTTTCCTCGCCATCCTCATGGCAATGCCCGTTTTCGCCGCCGGCCCCAAGCCGACGAGCATCTTCCTCCTGATCTCCGGAAGCCTTGGCGACAAGGGCTTCAACGACTCCGCCAAGGCGGGCCTGGACATGATCAAGGCCAAGTACGGCGACAAGGTCACCACCAAGTACACCGAGCTCGGGGCCGACACCGCCAAATACGCGCCCTCCCTCGAGGACGCCGGCGCCGAGGGCTACTCCATCGTCTTCTGCTCGAACAACTTCAACAGCGCCGTCTCCGAGGTCTCCGCGCGCTACCCCAACACCCTCTATGTCATGTATGACGGCTGGATCACGGGCGATGTCGCCAACGTCCACTCCATCATGTACAAGAACAGCGAGGCCGGGTACCTCGCCGGTGCCCTCGCGGGCATCATGACCCAGGCCAAGGGCGACGCCAAGCTCAACGCCGACAACGTGATCGGCTTCATCGGCGGGCGCGACATCACGGGCATCAACGACTTCCTCGTGGGCTACATCTCCGGCGCCCAGAAGGTCGACCCGTCCGTCAAGATCATTTACAACTATGTCAATTCCTTCACCGACACCGCCAAGGCCAAGGACCAGGCCCTCCTCCAGTTCGGCACCTACAAGGCCGACGTGATCTACCACGCCGCCGGCCGCGCGGGACTGGGCCTCTTCGACGCCGCCGTCGAGACGGGCAAGTACGCGATCGGCGTCGACACCGACCAGGCCGCCCTCTTCGGCAACGAGCCCGCCAAGTCGGCTCTCATCCTCACCTCCACCACCAAGCGCGTCGACCTCACCCTCGCGGGCGCCGCGGACAAGTTCATCGCCGGGGCCAAGCTCGGCGGCCAGAAGGTCTACCTCGGCGTGGCCGACGGCGTGATCGCCTACGCGACCATGAACAAGGCCGTCCCCGCCTCCATCCAGAAGCAGCTGGACGCCGTCATCGCCGACATCAAGGCCGGCAAGGCCAATATCCCCTCGGCCTTCACCATGACCGCAGACGAGATCAACAAGCTCCGCGACTCGGTCAACGCCGCCAAGTAAGCCGATTTCCGGATCGGCCACAGACGGCCGGCAATGTCGCTCAGCTCGGGATGGGGTTTCGCCTCATCCCGAGTTTTATAACGGAGGATCGCCAAAAGTGAACGCATTATTGGAAGCTGTCCGGCTCACGAAGGTCTATTCGAACGGGACGGCGGCGAACAAGCGTGTCGATTTCTCGGTGCGACCAGGGGAGATCCACGGCCTCGTCGGGGAGAACGGCGCGGGCAAGTCGACCCTGATGAAGGTCCTTTATGGCGAGGAGTCCCCCACGACGGGCTCCATCCTCCTTGAAGGCAAGCCTGTGTCCTTCTCCTCGTCGGAGGACGCGATCCGTGCGGGCATCGGCATGGTCCACCAGCATTTCATGCTCGTTCCCTCGCTCAGCCTCGCCGAGAACCTGGTCCTCGGCAAGGAACCGCGCAGGAAGGGCAGCCGCTTTTTCGACCTCGAAAAGGCGGTCCGGATAACGGAAGAGCTATCCGCCCGCTACAACCTCAAGGTCCACGCCCGGGCCAGGGTCGTCGACGTCTCGGTGTCCATGCGCCAGAAGCTCGAGATACTCAAGACCCTCTACCGCGGCGCCCACATCCTCATACTGGACGAGCCGACGGCGGTCCTCACCCCGCAGGAGACCGATGAGCTCTTCGTCGAGCTCTCCGAGCTGCGGAAGCAGGGCTGCACGATCATCTTCATCAGCCACAAGCTAGGGGAGGTCTTCCGCCTCTGCGACCGCGTGAGCGTGATGCGCGACGGCAGGATGATCGGCACCCACGACGTGGGCGACGTGGACAGCCAGACCATCTCCAACGAGATGGTGGGCCGCGAGGTCAAGCTCGGCGTGGACAAGTCCCCCGCGCAACCCGGGGAGGCGGTCCTCCTCGCGAGGGACCTCTCCTTCGTGGACGACTTCGACATCAAGATGGTCGACCGTGTCTCCTTCACCCTGAGGCGCGGCGAGGTCCTCGGCGTGGTCGGCGTGGACGGAAACGGCCAGACCGAGCTCGTCCAGATCCTCGCGGGGCTCGCGAAGACCCTCACGGGGAAGGTGGTCGTCTGCGGCAAGGACGTGACCAACGCCTCGCCCGGGACGATACGGAAGGCGGGCATGGCCCACGTGGCCGAGGACAGGATGACGGTCGGCACCGCCCTTCCCGCGAGCATCATGGACAACCTCATAGCCGACCGCTACGCCGGCAAGGCGTTCACCGGCCCCGGCGGCTTCATGAGGCAGGACGCGATGAGGCAGGAGGCCAGGGGCATCGTCGAGCGCTTCGACATTCGCTGCTCCTCCGAGCTCCAGAGCGTCGGCAGCCTTTCGGGCGGCAACATGCAGAAGGTGGTCGTGGGGCGCGAGTTCACCGCCGAGGCCGAGCTCCTCGTGATCTCCCAGCCGACCCGGGGCGTGGACGTGGGCGCCATAGAATTCCTCCACAAGCGCATCATCGAGATGCGCGACGCGGGGAAGGCCGTCCTCCTCGTCTCCTCCGACCTCACCGAGGTGATGTCCCTCTCCGACAGCCTCATCGTCATGAGTTCGGGCAGGATCGTCGCCTACTTCCCCGACGCCGCCGCCGTGACCGACAAGGAACTGGGCCTATATATGCTCGGGCTCAAGAGCCAGGGCGAAGAGGAGATAAGGATGGTCCTCCATGACTAGCGCGCGGAAACGGGGCTTCTTCCATTCGATAGGCCTCTACTTCACCGACAGGGACAAGCTGGAGCCCGCGGTCATCACCTTCTTCGCCGTCGTGTTCTCGATCCTGGCCGGGGTGGCCCTCATCTTCCTCGTGAGCAAGGATCCGGTGACGTCGACGAAGAACTTCCTCCTCGGGCCTGTCCTGCGCACCTACAATTTCTACTACCTCATGATCGCGATGGTCCCCATCACCTTCACGGGGCTGGCCCTCTGCATCGTCTACCAGGCGAAGTACCTATCGCTCATCGCGGATTCCAGCTTCTACATGGGCGCGGTCATCGCCACGGCGATCGGCATATACCTTCCCCTGCCCAAGGGGCTCCACCCGGCGGTCGCGATGGTCGTGGCCGGGCTCGGGGGCGGCTTCATAGGGCTCCTGCCGGCAATCCTCAAGATCAAATGGCGCGCCAACGAGCTCGTGTCCTCCCTCATGCTCAACTATGTCTTCTATTTCTTCGGAAGCTTCATCATCCTCTACTTCCTGCGCGACCGGAACCAGTCCATCCTGGCCTCCCTTCCCTTCCGCCCGACCTTCGCCCTCACCAAGCTCGTGCCGAACACCCAGCTCCACACGGGCTTCATCGTGGCCGCGGTCGCCGTCGTCCTCGTCTCGCTTTTCATCTACCGGACCAAGTGGGGCTTCGAGATACGCCTCTCGGGCGCCAACCCGCGCTTCGCGACCTACGCGGGCCTTTCGGTGTCGGGCATCGCGCTCTATGCCCATTTCATCTCCGGATTCATCGCCGGCGTGGGCGGCGCCGTGGAGATGTCCGGCCTCTACCGGGCCTTCATCTGGCAGATGGACCCCTCCTACGCCTGGGACGGGGTGATCGTCGCGATGCTCGCGCGCAAGAACCCGAAGTTCGTGCCCCTCTCGGCATTCTTCCTGGCCTACCTGCGGGTCGGGGCCGACTTCATGTCGCGCCGCGGCGACGTGGCCTTCGAGTTCATCACTTTCCTCCAGGGCCTCATCATCCTCATCCTCGCCTCCGACCGGCTCGTGAACTCCTTCCGTGCCCGGCGCCTGCGGAGCGACGCACTCAAGTCCGAGGCGCTGGCCCGGAAAGCCGCGGAGGTCCTCGAATGATCCACTTCCTCATTTCCGTGTTCGGGTCCTCCAATTACTGGTACATAGTCTTCCGCTCCACCGCGCCCATCCTCCTCGTGACCCTCGGAGCCGTCATCAGCGAGCAGGCGGGCATCAGCAACATGGCCCTCGAAGGCGCCATGCTCTGGGCCGCCCTCGTCGGCGTCATCGTGAGCGCCGCCACGGGCAGCGCCTGGATGGGATTGGCGGCGGGCATCCTCGCGTCCATCCTGGTCTGCGTCACGCTCTGGTACTTCGCCCTGAAGCTCGAGGCCAACGCCGTCCTCGTCGGCGTGGCGCTCAACCTCGTCGCCCATGGAGGCACGGTGTTTGTCCTCTACTCCCTCACCGGGGACAAGGGCATCTCCTCGAGCCTGGCGAGCAAGACCCTGCCCTTCATCAAGATCCCCTTGATCCAGGACATCCCCTGGCTCGGCAAGATCATCTCGGGCCAGAACATCGTGGTCTACATCTCCATCATCGCCGTGGTCGTCCTCAACCTCATCCTCAACAAGTACACGATCGGCAGGAGGATCAAGGCGACGGGGGCCAATGTCGAGGCCGCGCGCTCGGCGGGCATAAACCCGGACCGCGTCAAGCTCTTCGCCCTCGTGATCGCGGGTGTCCTGGCCGGCTTCGCGGGCTGCTTCCTCTCCATGGGCTACACCTCCAACTTCACCTCGGGCATAGCGGCAGGGCGCGGCTACGTGGCCAACGCCGCCCAGGTCGTCGCGGGAGGCACCGCGGTGGGGGCCATCTTCGCGGCCTTGATCTTCGGCCTCACGGACGCCCTGGCCACCTTCCTCCAGAACGTGGGCATGCCGCCTGAGCTCATCCAGGCCCTTCCCTATGCGGTCACCATCCTCGGCTTCATCGTCGTCACCCTCTCCCGCGACCGGCGTGAGGCGGCCCGCAAGCGCGCCCTCTTCTCTGGCGGGGCGGCCAGCGGCGGCGCCGGCGACGGGGGCACGGCGAAAAAGCAGGCGGAGGGGACCGGGGCATGAGCGCGGACTTGGTCATCGAGGGCGCCACCATCATCACGATGGACGGGCAGTGGCGGCTTTTCGATCCGGGCTACATCGCGGTCAAGGACGGCGCGATAGTCGGAATAGGCCCTGCTGCCGAGGCCGGCGCGTTTGGAAGGAGCGCCTCCACAGGAGGCGATGCCTCCGCAGGAGGCGATGCCTCCACAGGAGGCGATGTCTCCACAGGAGGCGATGCCTCCACAGGAGGCGATGTCCCGGAGGCCAAGCGGCACATCGATGGCCGCGGTTTCCTCATCATGCCTGGTTTTGTCAATGTCCACACGCACGTGGCCATGGCTGCCTTCAGGGGCGCGGGCGAGGACAGGGACGACCGGCTCCTGCGCTTCCTCTTCCCCATGGAGAAGGCCCTCGTGACGCGGGAGCTCGTCCACGAGGCTTCCCGCTTCTGCATGGCCGAGATGGCCAGGTCGGGCACCACGACCTTCGCCGACATGTACTACTTCGAGGACGAGGTGGCGCGCGCCGCCGACCAGGCGGGCCTCCGCTGCGTCCTTGGCCAGACCGTGGTGGACTTTCCCGCCCCCGACGCCGCCGAGCCCTATGGCGGCATCAGCTACGCGGAGCGCTTCATCGACGAATGGAAGGGCCATCCCCTCGTGACTCCCTGCTTCGCCCCCCATGCCACCTACACCGTGGATGCCGACCACCTGCGCGTGATCCACGGGAGGGCCGAAAGGCTCGACGTCCCCATCCTCATGCACGTGGCGGAGACGCAAGCCGAGGCTGCCCGCTTCAAGGCGCCCCATGGCTCGGCCGTGAGGTACCTCGACTCGATCGGTTTGCTGGATCCCCGCCTCGTGGCCGCCCACACGGTCTACCTCGACGACGACGACATCGCCCTGCTCGCCCGTCGCGGCGTGGCAGCGGCCCACTGCCCGGCGTCCAACGCCAAGTCCGGCCGCCCCATAGCGCAGGCTTGGCGCCTCATGGAGGCCGGCGTGCGGCTCGGCCTCGGCACCGACGGCCCCGTGTCGGGCAACGGCATGGACATGGAAGGAGTCCTGTGTCTCTTCCCAAAGCTCCAGAAGGTCGCCTCAGGCAGGCGGGAGACCATGGCCTCCCGCGAGGCGCTACGGGCGGCCACCATTGGCGGCGCGGAGGCCCTGGGGATAGCCGGAAGGACAGGCTCCCTGGAGATCGGCAAGAGGGCGGATTTCCTCATGGCCGACTCAGGCGACTTCAACATGCAGCCCGTCTATGACTGGTACGCCACCGCCGTCTATGCCATGCGGCCGCACAACGTGAGGTCGGTTTGGGTGGACGGCAGGGCGGTCGTCGAGGACGGCCACATGACGGGCTTCGACGAGGCCGAGGCGAAAGGCGCGATGGGCCGCATCGCAGGCGATTGCCGGGGCGAGATAGCCCGGCTCATGGAGGAGATACGATGACCGGCGACGGCAAGGAAATGGACCTGCCCCAGGGCACACCGCACATAGCTCCCGAGGCCCCAATAGCCCCGTCCGTCCTCATGCCCGGCGACCCCCTGCGGGCCCAGTACATCTCGGAGAAGTTCCTCGATTCCCCACGGCGCTTCAACAGCGTTCGGGGCATGCTCGGCTTCACGGGGACATGGAAGGGGAAGGACGTCTCCGTGATGGGCTCAGGCATGGGGATCCCCTCCATGGGCATCTACTCCTACGAGCTCTACAGCTACTTCGGCGTGGAGTCGATCATCAGGGTGGGCACCTGTGCCGCCTATCGCGACGACATCGAGCTGTCCGACATCGTCATCGCGCAGGCCTCCTCCACGACCTCGTCGTGGGCGGAGCAGTACCAGCTCGGCGGGACCTTCTCCGCCATCCCCGACTTCGGCCTCCTCGAGGCCTCGGCCGCCGCGGCCCGGAGGCTGGGGAGGCGCTTCGTGGTGGGCAACACCCTGTGCATCGACACCTTCACCAAGTACAACCATATCCCGAAAGTCTGGCGGCCCTGGACCGCGATGGGCATCGTGGCCACCGACATGGAGGCCTATTCCCTCTACTGCATAGCTGCCAGCCTCGGGAAGAAGGCCCTTGCCATGTTCTCCGTCTCGGACCACCGGGAGAAGGACCTCCACCTGTCGGTGGCCGACCGCGAGACGGCGCTGGACGGGATGATCGAGGTGGCGCTGGAATCCCTATAGGTCCATCGTCGACCGCCAGGGCCTTTTCGAGGCCTTGTGCTCCAGGCTCGCCGCCTTCCGCAATTCCGGCTCGGACAGGAGCCTGAACGCCGTCACGGCGAGGACAGCCCCGGCCCACCGGGCAAGCCGCGCCGCATAGGGACTGCCCGATGCCGCGCAGGACTGCCAGGTGTGGGCGCCTATGCCCAGCGGCCAGGTGGCGGCGTTCATCTGGCCCACAGGCACGATGTACGACACATCTCCCACATCGAGGGATCCGCCGATCCTGTAGCCCCGCCCGAAGTCCCCGAGCTCCCGGTGGAGAGGCCTCGAGAGCAGGGACGTAGGCGCGCCGATCATGGCCAGGGTCGACTCGCGGTCCTTGCGGCCCACGGTCGCGGCAAGTCCCTTGGCGAAGGCCCTCTCCTCGGGGGCGGCAGGCGGCAGGGGGATGTCGCGCATCGCGGCCGCGATGACGTCGTGGATGGCGTCGTTGGGGATGAAGTCGCACTTGCCGTGGGTGACCTCCCAGCTGGCCTTGGTGCCGGTCATGAGGGCGGCCCCTCGGGCGCAGTCGAGCACACGCTTCAGCGCGTCGCGCACGCCCCCTGCCCGGGGGGCGCGGACGTAGAGGGACACCGCGGCCGCTTCGGGAACTATGTTGGGACGCCTGCCGCCGTCGGTGATGACGTAGTGGAGGAGGGTGCCCGGCGCGACATGCTCGCGGAGGAACTCGATGCCGATGTTCATGAGCTGGGCGGCGTCCAGGGCTGAGCGCCCCGCATGGGGGGCCATGGCGGCGTGGCTTGCCCTGCCGGCAAAGCGGATGATGAGGGCGACGTTGGCGTTCGTCGAGTAGCGGTGGGGGGTGTTGACGTCGGCGGGGTGCCAGGATAGCGCCGCGTCCAGGTCGTCGAAGCGGCCAGCCCTGACGAGGGGGATGCGTCCGAGCGCCTCCTCCGCGGGGCAGCCGTAGTAGCGCACGCGGCCGGGGAGGCCGCTTTCGCGCAGGGCATCGGCGACGGCCTCGGCGGCCGCGAGCGAGCCGACGCCCAGGAGGTTGTGGCCGCAGGCGTGGCCTGGACCGCCATCCACGAGGGAGCGCCTTTCCGTGGAGCAGGCCTGGGACATCCCTGGAAGGGCGTCGTATTCGCCCATGATGCCTATGACCGCGCCACCTCGGCCGCTCTCGGCCATGAAGGAATGGGGCATCTCCGGGCAATCGGTGACGGCGAAGCCGCTCGAGGCCAGGCGGTCGCGATGGAGCGCGGCTGAGCGGCTCTCCTGGAGACTCGGCTCGGGGTGCTCCCAGATGTCCAGTGCCAAGGCGTCCCATTGCGCGGCCTTGGCTTCGACAAAGGAGGCGATGCGGGAAGGGTCCATGTTCATGACTAGGGAGTATGGCCCCGACTCCGGGCATGGGCAAGGCATCGGCCGACCTTGCCTGACGCCGCCACTGGCGCTACATTGAACATACGTCCTGTTGTCCAGGCAAGGAGTCCCCATGGCCGACCTCACCACGCGCTACTTGGGCTTTGCACTCACGAGTCCCCTCGTCGTCGCCGCATCGGGCCTCACGGCCACCGTGGACGGCGTGAAAAAAGCGGCTGCCGCCGGCGCCGGAGCCATCGTCCTCAAGTCGCTCTTCGAGGAACAGCTCGTCGCCGAGCTCGCCGCCGTGGAGGCCAGCCTTGAAGGCGGCCAGCATCCCGAGGCCGAGGACTTTTTCAGGAAGGCGGGGATGGAGGAGGGCGCCCGCGAATACCTCAAGCTCGTGAGCGGCTCGCGCGACGCCGGCGTCCCGGTGATCGCGAGCGTCAATTGCGTGGGGGCCACGCGATGGGCCGAGTTCGCGAAGCGCATCGAGGGGGCAGGGGCGAGCGCACTCGAGCTCAACATGGCCGTCATGCCGGAATCCGCCTCCGAGCGGGGCGCGGCCGTCGAGGCCAGGCTTTTCGAGACGGTGGCCGCGGTGCGGACGGTGACGAAGCTTCCCCTCGCCGTGAAGATCGGCAGCGGCTACGCGAGCATCCCATCGGTGGTCGCCGAGCTCTCGCGATCCGGTGCCCAGGCGCTCGTCCTCTTCAACCGTTTCTACCGCTTTGACGTGGATCTCCAGAACCTCGCCCTCAAGGCGGGGAACGCCCGTTCCGCCGGGGACGAATACCATGAAAGCCTGCGCTGGATTTCCCTCCTTTCGGGGAAAGTCCCCTGCGACCTCGCGGCCTCCACCGGGGTCCACGACGCCGAGACCGTGATCAAGCTGGTGAGCGTCGGCGCGAGCGTGGTCGAGCTCTGCTCCGTGATCTACCGCCGGGGCTTCGGCGTGATCGGCGAGATGAACCGCGCCCTCAACGATTGGCTCGATGCCAAGGGCCTCGGCTCCCTCAAGGCCATCCAGGGCCGCCTCTCGCAGGCGAACTCGGCGAATCCCGCCGCCCACGCGAGGCTCCAGTACATCCAGGCCTTGACGGGCATTTCCTGAAAACGGACCCACCGCCCTGCCTTGCCCTCGTCTGCGCCTCCATACACACGGGGGCGAGCCATGGGCTGTGGAACGGCTTCGTGGATGCCGCGGCCGCGCGGGGCGCCAACACGTTCTGCCTTCCCGGTGGCCGCCTTGGCGCGGTGGACGATTTCGAGAGACGCCGCAACGTCATCTACAGCCTCGCCAGCCCCCGCAACATCGACGCAGTCGCCAGCTGGACCACGAGCCTTTCGGGCTCCGTGCCGCCTCGCGAGGTCGAGGCATTCATGGCGCGCCTCGACTGCCTGCCGGTGGTAAGCCTTTCCCAAGCCGTGGCCGGCCATCCCCTCATAGCCTTCGACGCCTATCGGGGCATGAGGGCCCTGATCGAGCATCTCATCGATGCCCACGGACACGACCGCATAGCCTTCGCGCGCGGACCCGAAAGCCATGTCTCAGCACAGCAGCGCTATAGCGCCTACCGCGATATCCTGGCCGAGCGTGGCATCCCCTTCCGCCCGGCCCTCGTGACCGATCCCCTTCCCTGGGACGCGGGCAGCCAGGCGGCAATTGCGCTCCTTGATGCCCGCAGGCTTGTCCCGGGGAAGGACTTCCGCGCCTTTGTCGCCGCGAGCGACCTTTTGGCCTTCTGGGCCCTCAAGGAATTCCTGGCAAGGGGGATACGCGTGCCTGAGGACCTCGCGGTGGCCGGCTTCAACGATTCGAGGGAGAGCGCCCTCTCCTCGCCGGCACTCACGACGGTGGCGATTGACTTTCGCGGGGAGGGAAGGGCGGCCGCGGACATCCTCCTCCGCATGCTCGGCGGCGAGAAGGTTCCCGCGCAGACCCTCCTTCCCGCCGAGCTCAGGCTGCGCCGTTCCTGCGGTTGCCCCACCAGCCTCCTTGAAACCCCGCGCCAACCGCAGGTCCTGCCTGCCGCCGGACCGGGACGGAGCGCCTTTGTCGCGGAGCTCGCCTCCCTCCTTTGCGTCTCAGGGCCGAACGCGCATGGCGCGCCCGGGGCAGTGGCGGCGAAGGCCTCGATGGCCTGGCTGGGAGGATTGGTGGATTCCCTCTCACCGCCCCCAGGCCAAAGATGCGGCAAGGGCTTCCTTGAGCTTCTCGAGTCCGCCTTGGACCGCAGCTCACCGGAAGGCCTCGACCCGGCGGGTTGGCAACCGGTGCTTACCCGGCTGCGCTCCCAGGCCCTCCTCCTCGCAGGGGCCGATCCCACCCGGGTGGAGGAGCTTTTCCACCGCGCCCGGGCCCTCGCGGCGGAAAGCTCGCGCAGGGCCGAGACCTATCGCCATTGGCAGGAAGACCAGGAAGCCCAGGCGCTTCGCGGGGCGGGGGCTGCCCTCCTTGCCAGCCATGACCTCCCTCGCATCGCCGCAGTCCTCGAAGAGGTTTTGCCGAGGCTGGGGATCCCGAGCGCCTATCTCGTGCTCGAGGACGTTGGGGCCAAGGAAGCCCGCTTGGTCGCCGCGCTCGGGCAAGGCTGCGAGTTCCGCTGCGCCGAGGGCGGCCATGCCTTCGAGAGAGGATTGATCCTCCCCCAAGGCATCCTCCCCGGCACGAGACCCTGGGCCTTCGTCGTCGAGCCGCTTTTTTTCCGGGACGAGGCGATAGGCCGGCTCGTCCTGGAGATTGGCCCCCGCGACGGCACGGTGTATGAAGAGCTCCGCGCCTACCTGTCCAGCGCCCTGCGCGGGGCGGCCCTCTTCGCCGAAGCCCAGGACGCGAGGCTGCGGGCAGAGAAGGCCGACCGCATCAAGACCAGCCTCCTGGCCAATCTGAGCCGGGAACTTTGCGAGCCCCTCGAAAGGATCATCGAGGAAGCCAGGCTGCTTGGATCGACGGAAGGCCCTCCTTCCGCCGCTCCCCTTTCCGCAGCCGCGGGGCGCATCGGCCAGGAGGCCAGGCGCCAGCTTGTCCTCATCGAGGAGCTTCTCGATTTGACGCGCGCCGACATAGGGGAGCTCGACCTTGCCCTCACGCCCCTCGATCCGCTGGCACTCCTTGAAGGCCTCGCAGGCGGAAAAGCCACGCCTGGCCTGCCCCGGCGCCTTCCACTCATCGCTGCCGACGCCAGCCTGCTTTCCCGGGTCTTCTCGATGCTGGCAAAAGCGGGGGAAGCCGGATCCGGGCCTTCCCGGATATCCGCGCGGCTTGAGCTGCCTCACCTCCTCATCGACATCGCCTCCCCCGGCCCTATCGGAACCGATGTGAGCCTTGCGCTGGCGCGCCGCATCCTCGCGCTTCATGGCGCAAGCCTCGAATCCCTCCCCTGTGGGTTCAGGATGGCCTTCAACCTTCCCGCCCTGGTCGGATCGGCCGCCGGCGCAGCCCTCCCCGAAGGAGGAACCCAGGATGCCGCTCGCATCCAAGCCCTCGCCATCCTCTCTCGTTCAGGCCAGGTGACCGAGGAAGCCTCCCGATTTGCCGAGGACCTCAAGCGGCACTGCTTTCCCCTCGCTTCGCTGGAGGAGGAGGACCTGGGTGGAGGCGTCGAGCCGATCGCCCTCGTCTGGGATCTCGACGAGGCCATCCCGGGCGATTGGGAGCTTGTGAGGGCCCTCAGGTTCAAGAAGCGCTTCTCCAGCCTTCCCTTCCTTGTCCTCTCCTCGGCAAGCGCCGCTCTAGTGGCGAGCGAGGGCAGGGGATGGATGGAGACGGATTTCCTGGGTCTCCTGGAGCGCTCTCACGCCGCCGCCGCCACCGAGCCGGTTTTCCTCCTTTCGCGCTACCCCGGCCTTCGCGCCGAACTGGCCTCCCTCGTTTCCCGGGCGCTTCCGGGGCGGCGACAAAGGAGCTTTGCCACGGCGGACGAGGCCGCCATTTCAATCGCCTTTGGCAAGCCTGCCCTCCTGCTCTGCGATCCGGAAGGCTGCCAGTCCTGGCTTTCCCTGGACCGAGGCGCGCGCGGGCCCGAGGGGGAGCGCCTCATTCCACTTGTCGTCCTCGCGCCGGACGATTGCGAGTCCTGGGCAGGCCTCGTGGACGAGGCGGGCCTTCGCATCCTACCCCGCGCGGTGTTGCCCGAAGCCCTCCTGTGCGAGCTCATCGCCCGCGCCGTCCATGGCGGTGGGGGCTTGCCGCATCACTCCTCAGCCCTTGTGCGCCGCGCCGAACTCTGGCTCGCGAGGAATTTCGCGGTATCCTTTTCCCGAGTGGAGTTTGCCGCGGCCATCGGGGTGAACGAAGACTATCTTGGCCGCATTTTCCGGCAGGAGATGGGCCTCTCGCCCTGGGAGTTCCTGGGCCGCTATCGCATCCGGCAGGCCAAGTGCCTGCTTGAGGAGTCCGACGAATCTTTGGCCGTGCTTGGCGCCAAGGTAGGCATACCCGACCAGGCGTACTTCAGCAGGGTATTCCGGAAATTTACGGGCCTGGCTCCTTTGACCTGGAGAAACCATTACCTTGGCCGGGGTGAAATCCCCGACCTAGATTCGGACTCATCGGACAAGTCGGTAAAATCCTAAAAAAAGCCGCTCCTGTCTTGCCTTGATGGCCTAGACTTCACGAAGTGCTACCGAGATTGTTGGGCGGGCGTGGATCCGTCAATGCATCGGGTCTCGAGACGGGAAACGACGCTCTCAGGCGAGGTCCCAACAATCTTGGACGCACTCCAGATCAACCACACGAGGGTGACCCCAGATGGCTTGGCAGGGCCGCAGCGACGCCGCATTACTGACAAGGCCTGGGAGACGGGGCAATCTCCGTCGCCATTGGACCTTGTACCTCATGCTTGTGTGCCCCTTGGCGTATTTCCTCGTTTTCAAGTACATGCCCCTGGTCAACGCCCAGATCGCCTTCAAGGATTTCAGCCCCCTGGACGGCGTATGGAAATCGCCTTGGGTGGGCCTGGCCAACCTTGTGGAGTTTTTCCATTCCATCTATTTCTGGGAGCTCCTTCGAAACACGGTGGGCTACAGCCTGGCCAAGCTCGCGGTCGGTCTTCCCCTTGCCGTCATCCTTGCCCTTGCCCTCTCCGAGACCGCCGCCAAGGCCTTCAAGGGACTCGTCCAGACGGCGACCTACCTGCCCCATTTCCTTTCCTGGGTCATCATGTACGGCGTCCTCCTGGCCCTCTTCTCCGAGAGCGAAGGCCTCGTCAATTCAATAATCCGGGCGACAGGCGGCACGCCGCGATCCTTCCTCGGCCAGCCCTCGGATTTCCCCTTCATCGTCGTCCTCTCGGACGCCTGGAAGGAGACGGGCTGGAGCGCCATCATCTATCTTGCGGCCTTGGCGGCCATCGACCCCGCCCTCTACGAAGCGGCCGAAGTCGAGGGGGCCACACGGCTCCAGCGCATCCGCTACATCTCCCTGCCGGGCATCGCCGACGTCATCGTCGTGGTCACCCTCCTGCGGCTCGGCACCGTCCTGGATGCCGGCTTCCACCAACTCTTCATGCTCTCCTCGATGCCCGTCATGGGCGTCGCCGACATCATCGACACCTGGGTCTACCGCCAGGGCGTCCTGGATTTCCGCTTCAGCCTCGCGACGGCGGTGGGCCTCTTCAAGGGCGTCATCGGTCTCTGCATGGTCCTCGTGTTCAACAGGATCGCCAAGCGCGCCTCGGGCGCAAGCCTGTACTGATGGAGGGGACGATGCTCCGCAAGATGTCCCTCGAGGAGAGGGCCTGGCAGGCCTTGGTCAACGGCATCCTCCTCTTCACCCTCCTCGCGGTCGCCATCCCCCTTGTGCGGGTGATCACGATGTCGATGACGCCTATCAAGGCCGGGAGGGAAATCCTGGGCGGGCTCCTCATCCCCGTCTCCGAATTGAGCCTTGCCGCCTACCGCCAGCTCCTCAGCCATCCCGCCTTCCTCCGTTCCCTCGCGAACAGCGCCATCATCACCCTGGGCGGCACCGCGATGAGCCTCTTCCTCACCGTGCCCCTGGCCTATGTCCTGTCCGTGAAGGGGCTTCCCGGGCGCAAGTTCCTCAACACCCTTATCCTCATCCCCTTCCTTTTCAACCCCGGCCTCATCCCAGGCTACCTCGTCGTGACGGGCCTCGGCCTCACCGATTCCTACTGGGCGGTGATGCTCCCCGGCGCCGTGAGCGTCTACAACACCTTCGTGATGCGCGGCTTCTTCGAGGGCATACCCGAGGACTTCAAGGAAGCGGCGCGCATGGACGGGGCGGGCGAGTTCTACATCCTGCGGCGCATCATCCTTCCCCTCTCCAAGCCAATACTCCTCACCGTGGGGCTCTTCTACGCGGTCTCGCTGTGGAACGAGTTCTTCGGCCCCCTCCTCTATCTCAACAACGCGAAGCTCCAGCCCCTCCCCGTGCTCCTGCGGAACATCCTCCTCGCCTCCAACGTCAACGAGTACGTGGATTTCGACGCGATGAGCGCCGCACCGGTCCAGGCGCTCAAGGCCGCAAGCGTGGTCCTCACGACCCTGCCCATGGCCATCATCTACCCATGGATCCAGAAGCACTTCACGAAGGGAACCCTCGTGGGTGGCATCAAGGGATAGCGAAAGAAACTGCCTAAGGAGGAATTCGATGGCACGCACATTGTCGATCAAGCTTCTCGCCCTGCTCGTCGCGGCGGGGATAGGTCTTCCCGCATTCGCCCAGGCGAAGCCGGCGGACGTCAACTTCTGGTACAACGCGGCCGCCAGCGAAGCCGGCCAGCCGCCGGACAGCTGGGCGGCATACCAGATCATCAAGGACAAGCTCGGGGTCAACCTGAACCTCGTCCAGCTCCCCTCGACCTCGTCCGACCAGGACACGAAGATCAACACGGCGGCGGCGGCCAACGCCCTGCCCGACCTTTTCCAGGTGCAGCGCGATGTCTGGTACAAGCTCGTGAAGGCGGGGCTCATCGCGCCGGTGGACAGCCTCCTCAAGGAGATGCCCTTCCGCACCAAGCTCCGCTACAGCGACACCGTTCGCAACAAGCTCGTCACCCTGAACGGCAAGCTCTACGGCTTCGCCGAGCCGGGGGCGCTGGCCGGCACTGACGGCTTCGTGATCCGCAAGGACTGGCTCGACAAGCTCGGCCTCAAGGTCCCCAAGACCATCGAGGACTTCTACGCGGTCGCCAAGGCCTTCACGGAGAAGGACCCCGACGGCAACGGCAAGAACGACACCTACGGCTTCGGCGGCTACATCGAGCCGCTCTCGATGGCCCAGCAGGGACTCGGCTCGCGCTTCGACGCCATCATCGGCGCCTACGGCGTGGCCGCCACCTGGGACATCACGAGCGCGGCGAAGTTCGGCCTCCAGGTGCGGAAGCCCGAATTCTACGACGCCATGCTCTTCATGAAGCGCCTCTCCGACGAGAAGCTCATGGACCCCGACTGGGCGAGCCTCAAGAAGGACGACTTCCGGGCGCGCTGGAAGCAGGGCCGCTTCGGCATGATGACGGAAGGCTATGCGGCGTTGGCCATGCAGGCCAACTACAAGGACTTCGACGTGAACTTCCCCGAAGGGGAGTGGCTCGCGGTGCCGACGCCCATCGGACCCAAGGGCAAGAGCTCGGAAGGGCCCTTCATGCGGAGCGCCCGCATCCTGGCCGTCTCCGCGAGGGCCGTCAAGGAAGGCAAGGGACCGGCCATCGCCAAGCTCCTCGAGTGGATGCAGTCCGACGAGGGCTACTACCTCCTCGGCTTCGGCGAGAAGGGCGTGAACTTCAACCTGGACGACAAGGGCCTCGTCTCGGTGGCGGGCATCGAGCCTGCCAAGGCCTACACCGCCAAGCCCCAGGCCCCACTCCTCCAGCTCAAGAACTATGTCTACACGAACAGCGCGAACGAGCTGGCTGTGCGCTACGTGAGCTTCAAGACCGCCAAGGGCCGGACGATGGATCCCCTCTCCTACTGGGAGGCCTTCAAGGCCAACAAGTGGAGCGAGGAGACGGGAGCGCTGGTCATCAACCCGCCGGCGAACGGCTCGGACTTCTGGCGTTTCTACACGGAGAACCAGGTCAAGTTCATCCTCGGCCTCCAGCCCCTCACGAAGGAAAGCTGGGCCGCCTACCTCGCGGGGCTGGACAAGTTGGGCGCCAGGGAATTCGAGGCCGCGGCGAAGAAGCAGGTCCTCGAGGCCGGCTTCATAAAGTAACAATTGCGATGAAAGCCTGCGCAAACGCCGGAGCGCCCGCCCGCCGCCCCTCCGGCGATGCGGTCCCAGGCGGGGCGGCGCTTTCCCTCGCCGCCTCCGCCTCCGTCACGGGGCGGCGCCCGGCGGCGGAATTCCGCTGGAGGTACGAGGATGGCCTCGTCCTCCATGCCCTGGCGGAGGTAGGGCGGCGCAGGGGGGGCACAGGCCTCCTGCCTCTCGTGCGCGATGTCCTCGAGGGCCTGGTCGGTCCGGACGGCAGGATCGCCGGCTACCGGCTCGAGGACTGGAACCTCGACCAGGTCCGGCCCGGCGTCCTCCTTCTCGACCTGGCCCGTGGGAGCTCGGATCCACGCTGGGCGGCGGCGATCGCGGTCCTCAGGGGACAGCTGCGCGCCCAGCCCCGCTCGCCCTCGGGCGCCTTCTGGCACAAGGGCATCTATCCAAACCAGCTCTGGCTTGACGGCCTCTACATGGCCGCTCCGTTCTACCTCCGCGCGAGCCTCGAAAGCGGCGCGGGCCGCGCCGGCGTCGAGGATATCCTTGCCTGGTTCCGCCTCGCCGAGGAGCATTGCCTGGATACGGCGACCGGCCTCCTTCGGCACGCCTGGGACGAATCGCGCAAGGAAGCGTGGTCCGATCCCTTGAGCGGGCGCTCGCCCCATGCCTGGGGAAGGGCCATGGGCTGGTTCGCGATGGCCCTTGTCGACTGCATAGGACTCCTGCCTTCCGGGCACGAGGGGAGGACAGGCCTGTGTGCCATGCTCTCCCGCGTCGCCGAGGCGGTACGTCGCCATGCCGATGCCGCGACGGGACTCTGGTGGCAGGTGATGGACTGGGCAGCCGAGGGTGAAAGCGCCGCCGGCGAAGCCAATTACCTCGAGGCATCGGCCTCCTGCATGTTCGTGTACGCGCTGGCGCGGGGCGTCGCCCTCGGCTGCCTCGCCCCGCCCTTCCTCGCGGCCGCCGAAAAGGCCTGGTCCTCGGTCGTGGAGCGCTTTGTCTCTGTGGGCAAGGACGGCCTCCTCTCCCTCGGCGGCATCTGCCAGGTGGCGGGCCTTGGGGGAAAGCCCTACCGGGATGGCTCCTGCCGCTATTACCTATCCGAGCCCGTCGTGAGCGATGATTTCAAGGGCGTGGGGCCCTTTATCCTGGCCGCGCTCGAGATTGAGGACGCGGCCTTGGGGCGCGGCCAGGGAAGGGCATCGTGACGGAGCCTACCTCGACGGCGGGCTTTGATGTCAGGTCCTTCGGCGCGGTCGGTGACGGCGCCACGCGCGACGGGGCGGCCATCCAGGCGGCCATCGACGCGGCCGGCAGGTCCGGCGGCGGTCTTGTCACCGTCCCCGCCGGCACCTGGCTATCCGCCGCCCTTTCCATGCGCTCGGGCGTCGAGCTAAGGATCGAGGCGGGGGCGGTGCTGCGGGCGAGCGGGGAGCCTGCCGACTTCCCCATCGTCGAGGCGCGCTGGGAAGGAGTATCCCGTCCCGTCCACGCGGCCTTCCTCTCCGGCTCCGGCCTGTCCCGCGTCGCCCTCACCGGGAGGGGGACGATTGACGGCCGCGGCGCGCATTGGTGGCGGCGCTTCCGCGCAGGGGCGCTGTCCCATCCCCGCCCGCGCCTCATCGCGTTCTCCGATTGCGACGATGTCCTCATCGAGGGACTTTCCCTCGTGGACTCCCCGAGCTGGACGGTGAACCCGGTGCGATGCACGAGGGTCCGCGTGGCAGGGATCTCGATCCGCAACCCCGCCGATTCACCCAATACCGACGGCATCAACCCCGACTCCTGCCGGGGCGTCGTCATAGAGGCTTGCCACATCTCCGCGGGGGACGACTGCATCACCCTGAAATCGGGGACGGAGGCCGAGGCCGCCGGGCTTCGCCTGCCCTGCTCGGACATCGTCATCGCGAACTGCGTCCTCGAGGCCGGTCACGGGGGCATCGTCATCGGGAGCGAGATGTCGGGCTGTGTCCGCAATGTCGTGGTGTCGAACTGCGTCATGCGCGGCACCGACCGCGGCATCCGGATAAAGTCGCGCCGGGGACGCGGCGGCACCGTCGAGGACATCAGGATCTCGAACATCGTGATGGAAGGCGTGGGCTGCCCCCTCGCCATCAACCTGCGCTACCACTGCGGCGCGAAGGGCGATGGCCTCGTGGCCGACCGCGGCCATCGGCCGGTGGGGGAGGGCACGCCCCGCGTGCGGCGGGTGAGCCTTTCCGGCATGAGCGCGCGCGGCGCAAGGGTCGCCGCCGCGTGGATAGAAGGCCTTCCCGAATCGCCGGTCGAGGACCTCGAGCTCCGCGACATCGCGATCGAGCTGGCCTGCGGGGAGGAAGGAGACCCTCCTTCCGAGCCCGAGATGGCCGATGGCATGGAATTGCTGCGCCGCCGGGGATTCCTTTCGAGGAATGTCCGGGGACTCAGGCTCGAGTCCGTCTCGATCGCGGGCCACGAGGGTCCTGCCTTCGATTTCTCAGGCGAGGCGGAAGGTGTCCTCCGGCATTGCCGCTCGTCGGTCCGCGGAGCTGCCCTGGTCGGCCTTCCCGAAGGCCAAGGGATGGGGCTTCGCCTTGTGGACAACGAAGTGCCCGATGGAGGAAGCCTCCTCGCCTGACGGCGGCGTGAGGCGCTAGCTTCGGGACAGCAGGGCCATGAGGCGGTTCGTCGGCTTGATCGCGATCGCCTCGTGCATGCACAGCTCATGGCAGCAAAGGCATTCGATGCAGGCGGTGTAATCGATCCTCTTGGTCGGCCGGTCGATGGCCTTCACCGGGCAGGACTCGACGCAGGCGCCGCAGTCCTTGCAGGCGGCAAGGTCGACCACGGGGCGCCGCTTCATGAAGTTGATCATCACGCCGAAAAACCTTCCGCCCGTCGCGCCGACCTTCATAGCCTTGGGCACCTCGAAGCCGGGAAGCGGTGGAGGCGTGGCATGGTCGCCGACGAGGTGGATGGCGGGCAGGCGCCACTGACCCAGGTCCCTTTCCCGCGCGGAATCGAAGATGGGCAATCCCGCAAGCTCGACCCCGAGCATCGCGCAGGCGACCGCGTCGAGGGCAAGGGGGTCGGTCGAGAAAAGGATCTTCCCGGAAGGATAGGGCGTGCCTGCCGTGGGACCCCGCCCCTGCATCGCGACGATGCCGTCCATGATGTGGAGGCCGGGCCTGACGCAGAGGTTGATGTCGGCGATGATGCGTCCGAACTCATGCGTGTTGGGCGCGATCCGGTGGTACTCGGCCTTCTTGAGGCCGGGGACGCAGCCGAAGAGGTTCTTGAAGGCGCCCGTGTAGGTGGCCGCCGAGTGGGTCTTGAGCTTCGGCAGGTTGATGACCAGGTCGGCGTCGAAGAGCGGTTTCGCGAGGAAGTAGGCGCGGTCTCCTGAGTCGGCAGGCCGGCGTTCGACCGAGCCCTCACGCTCGAAGTTCTTGAGCAGGGCGCCTTCCTCCGCCGCGATCCGGGCGAGGCCCGACACCTCGAAACCCCGTTCGGTCGGGGCGATGCCGGCGATGGCCCCGCCGGCCGAGTCGCCGATCCAGACCTCGCAGCCGCGCCCCTTCAGGATGCGGACCACGGCCCGCACGAATTCGCAATGGGTGACGGCCGCCGTCTGTGACGCCTTGGGGCCGATGAGGTTCACCTTGAGGAGGACCTTCATCCCCGGCTTGGCGAAGCTGTCCCATCCTCCGAGGAAGGCCATGCCCGCTTCGAGCTTTTCGATCAGGGCAGGGGTCTCGTAGCTTGCGCAGTCCATGCAGACGACGTCGGTCATCGGATGTCTCCTTGGAACGGACCGCGGCCGTCTAGATCGCGGTCTTGACATAGGGCAGTTTCGCGATCGCCTCGTAGGTGGCGTACATCTGCGCCTTCGACTCGAAGCGGAGCCGCGAGCCCATGCGTCCGTACTTGGCGCCGGGCTTGGCCACCCCCTGGATCATGGAACAGGTCACGGCCAGCGCGCGGTAGATGGCCTCGAGGTCGTCCACGATCGTGGCGCCTCCGGCCAGGACGTAGATGATACGCAGGTCGAAGGAGACGGGGAACTCGAGCTCGGCCGTCCCGAAGGGGCCGGTGTCACAGGCGTCTTCCATGTCACATCATGGCACGGCCGGGAGCCGGCTGTCGAGGCAGGAGCATTGTCGCCGCAAGCGGCCGTGGGCGACTGCCTGCCCGTCCTTGGGAGGGGCTTGCCTGCCCCTCTCCCTCTGGCCAACGGGGGACGGCCTTCGTGCTGGAATTCGATTCCCTTGCCTGAAAGCCCGCTTTCCGGGTTAGAATGTCCGGCCGCCGGAATATGGCGCCGGCTCCCAACAATCTTCGATGCACCAAAAAAGGAGCTCCCCGTGATCGATTCGAGGCTCAGGAAACTCGCCCATATCCTCGTGAACTACTCGACCAAGGTGAAGCCCGGCGAGAAGGTGCTTGTGCAGGACAACAATGCCGAGGCCGCCTTTGTCCGCGCCATCGTGGAGGCCGTCCATGACGCCGGCGGCCTGCCCTTCGTGACCCTTCGCGACCGGACCGTCGACCGCGCCCTCTTCCACCGGGCGACGGAGGGGCAGGTGGCGCTGCAGGCTAGGTTCGAGCGCGACCGGATGAAGGAGATGGACTGCTACATCGGCTTCACCTCCCTGGCCAACGCCTCGGCCTGGTCGGACATGCCGGGGGACAAGCTCGACCTCTACAACCGCCACATCTGGAAGGGCGTCCACATCGAGGAGCGGCTCCCGCATACCCGCTGGGTGGTCCTCCGCTATCCCTCGCCAGCGTTCGCCCAGCTAGCGGGCATGAGCGAGGAGGCCTTCGAGGACTGGTATTTCGAGGTGTGCACCCTCGACTACGCGAGGATGTCCAAGGCGATGGACCCCCTTGTGGAGCTCATGGCGAAGACCGACCGCGTCCGCCTCGTCGCCCCAGGCACCGACCTGTCCTTCTCGATCAAGGGCCTCCCGCCCGTCAAGTGCGACGGGGAGCTGAATATCCCCGACGGCGAGGTCTACAGCGCCCCGGTGCGGGACAGCGTCGAAGGCGTCATCGCCTACAACACCCAGACCGAGCACGACGGCTTTTGTTTCGAGAACGTCCGCTTCGAGTTCAAGGGCGGCAGGATCGTGGAGGCAAGCGCCAATGACACGCAGCGGATCAACCGGGTCCTGGACATCGACGAAGGCGCGCGCTACGTGGGCGAGTTCGCCCTCGGTGTCAATCCCTACATCCTCAAGCCGATGCGGGAGACCCTCTTCGACGAGAAGATAGCGGGCTCGATCCACTTCACGCCGGGCAACTCCTACGAAGACTGCTTCAACGGCAACCGCTCCGCCCTCCACTGGGACATCGTCCTCATCCAGAGGCCGGAATGGGGAGGCGGGGAGATCTGGTTCGATGGCCGCCTCGTGCGCAAGGATGGCATCTTTGTCGTGGCGGAGCTGGAAGGGCTGAACCCGGACCGGCTCGCATAACGCGCGGAATCGACGTTTTGAATTGACAAGCGGGCTCGCGCGGACTTAACTGGGTCTTTCCGAATCCGCACGAAGTCCCCGGAGGTTCCAGCCATGGCTTCCCGATCCAGCGTCGTCAAGCGGCTCCTTGCCGCCTTCCTTGCGATCGCCCTTGTGGGAGCCCTTGCCGGCGCCATCGGCATGCTGTATCTCGGCAAGCTCTCGGGGCAGATGGAACGGATGTATGCGGAAACCACCGCGCCGCTGGATCGCCTCTTTTCCCTTTACGGCGACACGCTCAGGATGGAGCCCGTGATCCGCGGCCTGGGCGCCCTCCAGGACGTCGACGCCAACCTGGCTCTCGCCGAGGAGAAAAAGGCCCATATCGAGGCCATCGTCGGCGAGCTCATCCCGATGAGCAGGCCCGGGGAGTTCCGCGATTCCCTCCAGGTCTTCGGGAACATCTGGACGGAGTACAAGATAACCCTCGGTGACCTCCTGAACGCCGCGAGGATGGGCAACAAGGCCTTGGCACAGGCCTATATGTTCCAGCTCCTGGGCAATGGCGCGGCCAAGGCCGATTCCACCCTCCAGCGCATGATCTCGGAGTTCGTCGGCACCGGTGCGAAGCTCGCCACGGCCTCACGCGGCTCCTTCGCTTCCTCGACCCTCGTGGTCGGCATCCTCCTTGTCCTGGAGATCCTTGCCTCGGTGGCCATGGCCCTCGCCATGGGGCGTTTTTTCTCCCGGCCCCTCCTGGCGGCGGTGGATTCCGCCTCCCGCATCGCCGATGGCGAGCTCACGATCTCCCTTGGCGCCAGGCTGCTGGGGAGACGCGACGAATTCGGGGACCTTGCGCGCGCCTTGGAGGGGATGTCGGGCGAGCTCTCGAAACAGATCAGCGCAATCCGCGCTTCGGTGGACGAGCTGGCCTATGTGGGAGCCAACCTGCAGACCAGCATGAAGGTATCCGACCTGGCGGCGGCCGAGGTGGCCGCGGCGGTCTCCGGCGTGCGGAACAACGTGGAGAACCAGAGCGCCGGAGTCGAGGAGACAGCGGCCACCGTACGGAACATGACGCAGACGATCGAGGGGCTTGACCAGGAGATCGAGCGGCAGGCGGCCGGGGTCTCATCATCCTCCTCCTCGATCGAGCAGATGGTCGGCAATATCCGGTCGGTGGGCGAGGGCATCGAGCGCCTCGGCTCGAGCTTCGCGGAGCTTGTGAGCGCCTCGGAAGCGGGAAGGGAGAAGCTCGAGGGCGTTTCCACCGTGGTGGCCAGCATCGCCGTCCAATCGGAAACGCTCCGCGAGGCCAATGTCGTGGTCTCCGGCATCGCGGCCAAGACAAACCTCCTGGCGATGAACGCCGCCATCGAGGCGGCCCACGCCGGGGACGCAGGCCGGGGTTTCGCGGTCGTCGCCGACGAGATCAGGGGCCTCGCGGAAAGCGCGGCCAAGCAGTCCAAGGAGATCAGCCGGGACATCGGCGGCATCCGCAAGTCCATCGAGGGCGCGGTCGCGAGCTCGGATTCCGCCCGCGCGGCCTTTGCCGCGGTCTCGGGGCTCCTCGGCACCGTCGCGGCCCTGGAGCGCGAGATCAACGCCTCCTTGGCCGAACAGCGGGAGGGCTCGAGGCTTGCCCTGGAGGGGCTCGCCTCGATCAACGAGGTGACGGCCAGGGTCCGCGCGGGCTCCCAGGAGCTCCGTGAGGGCTCCAAGGCAATCGGGACCGAGATGGGCGAGCTCGAGCATGCCACCACCTCCTTGCGTGACGTGGCTGTCGGCATCGAGCGCAGCGCCTCCTCCATCGCGGAGGCTTCGGCCTCGGTCTCGGGCCTCTCGGCCCGCAACGCGCAGGCCATAGCGGCCGTGGAATCGCTCCTTTCCCGCTATGTCCTCGATGAGGCCGAAAGCGTCGCGGACGCGGGCTTTCCTTGACAAGAGGGCCTTCATTCCCTACCCTGTTCCTATTGCGCGTCCAGTGAATCCAGGGTTGCGCTCCATGGAGGCCGGCTCATGGCTACCCGTATCAGCGTCCGAAAAAGACTTCTCGCCGCCTTCATCGCGGTAGCCCTCGTCGGCGCCCTCGCGGGCATCCTTGGCCTCTACTATCTCGGGCGGCTTTCCGAGGAGACGGGGAGGTTGTACCGGGAGACGACGGTCCCCATGGCCCGTCTTTTCATGCTCAACAGCGAGATCCTCAAGCTCCAGCCCGCCGCCCAGGCGCTCGGGGAGCTTCGCGAAGTGACGAACAACACGGGGCGTGCCACGGCGAACCTGTCCAAGATCGACTCGACCCTGAAGGACCTCCAGGCAGAGGCTCCGCCGGGCAATTTCCGCGACCTCCTTTCGTCCTTCTCGGAAATCTGGGAGGAATACAAGGTGGGTTTCGCCGACCTCCTCGTCGCCGCCAAGTCGGGGACGGGCCCCACGGCCTTGGACAGCTACAAGAGCCTTTCGAACGGGCCGGGGGTCACGCTGAACTCCAAGCTCACGGTCATGCTCGCCGCCTTTGTCGGACGCGGCACGGTGCTCGCCAAGTCCTCCGCGGCGATGGCCGCGATGTCCCAGCGTTACGTGGTTGGCTTCCTTGTCGTGTCCTTGCTCGCCTCCATCGGCCTGGCCCTCCTCATGGCGCGCACCTTCGTCCTTCCCCTCCGGGCCGCCGTGGCCGCGGCTTCCCGAATATCCGGCGGCGAGCTTGTCATGGACCTTGATCCCAGGCTCCTGGCCAGGGGCGATGAGTTCGGGGACCTGGTCCGCGCCTTGGGCGGCATGTCCGGCGAGCTCGCCCGGCAGATGACCTCCATCCGCGCCTCGGTGCTGGAGCTGGCCGATGTGGGCAAGAGCCTCATGGAGAACATGGCCATCGCGGACGCAGCCATCATCGAGGTCGGCACGGCGGTCGAGGAAGTGCGCGCCAACGTCGAGAACCAGGGCGCCGGCGTCGATGAGACCGCGGCCACGGTCAGGAACATGATCCGGACGATCGACGGGCTGGACCAGGAGATCGAGAGGCAATCCGGCGGCGTCGCCTCGTCCTCCTCCTCCATCGAGGAGATGGTGGGCAACATAGCCGCCGTGGCCGAGAGCATCGAGCGCCTGGGCGCGAGCTTCAGCGAACTGATGGGCGCCTCCGAGGAGGGCCGGGTGAAGCTCGACGGCGTCATCGCCGTCGTCGCCGATATCGCCGCCCAATCGGAGAAGCTGCGGGAAGCCAACGCCGTGGTCGCGGGCATCGCCTCCAAGACCAACCTCCTCGCGATGAACGCGGCCATCGAGGCCGCGCATGCGGGAGAGTCAGGCAAGGGCTTCGCCGTGGTCGCGGACGAGATCCGCGGCCTGGCGGAGAGCGCCTCCAAGCAGTCCAAGGAGATCAGCAGGGACATCGGTGGCATACGCAAGTCCATCGAGACCGCGGTCACGAGCTCGGACTCGGCCCGGAAGGCCTTCGCCTCCGTGGTTAGCCTCCTTGGGCTTGTGGGCGGCCTGGAACGCGAGATCAACGCCTCGCTGGAGGAGCAGCGCGAAGGCTCCCGCCAGGCCCTCGAGGGCCTGGCGGCCATCAACGAGGTCACCGCCAAGGTCCGCTCCGGCTCCCATGAGCTGAACGAGGGCTCCAAGGCCATCGGCATCGAGATGGGCGAGCTCGAGAAGGCGACGATCGCCCTCAGGGACGCCGCCTCGGGGATAGGCAGGAGCGTCGCCGCGATCGCCGATGCCTCCAATACGGTGACCGGCCTCTCCTCGAGGAACAGCCAGGCCATCGACACCGTGGAGAGCCTCCTGGCCTGCTATGTGATCGGGGGAGACGCCTGCGAGGACAGGCCCGACCCCGAAGCGGAGAAGGCGTGATCCTTTCGATCCTGGTCACGGTGGCGGGCCTCTGCCTTTTCGAGACGATCTCCAGCATCGACAACGCCATCATCAACGCCGAGGTCCTCTCCGGCATGGGGAGGAAGGCGAGGAGGTGGTTCCTCACCTGGGGCATCCTGATCGCGGTTTTCCTGGTGCGGGGCCTCCTCCCTTGGCTCATTGTCTGGGTGGCGACCCCGGGGCTCGGCCCCATCCAGGCCTTCGCGGCTGCCTTCTCGAGCGATCCATCCGTACAGGAAGCCATCGAGCGCTCCCGCCCGCCCCTCCTCATGGGCGGCGGCACCTTCCTGGTCCTCCTCTTCCTCCATTGGCTCTTCATGGAACCCAAGCACTTCGGCCTGCCCGGCGAGCGCTTCTTCCTGAAGACCGGCGCATGGTTCTTCGCCGTCGCCGCCATCCTCCTGGCAGTCCTCGTGAAACTCGCCCTCGATGTCTCCGACCACCTGGCCTTCGCCGCGATCCTCGGCTCGACCGCCTTCTTCATCACCTACGGCTTCAAGGAAAACGCCGAGCGCCAGGAGGAGGCGATGCTCGCCGCCGCCGGCACCCCGGTCCCGGACAGCGCGGCCGCCGCCGGCAGCTCCGGCTTCCTCCTCTCCGACCTCTCGAAGCTCCTCTACCTCGAGATCATCGACCTCACCTTCTCCATCGACGGCGTCCTGGGGGCCTTCGCCTTCACCCTTTCCGTGCCCATCATCCTGGTCGGAAACGGCATCGGGGCGGTCATCGTGCGCCAGATCACCGTGGGCAACATCGAGAAGATCAAGCGCTACAAGTACCTCAAGAACGGCGCGATGTATTCCATCCTCGCCCTGGGCATGGTGATGGCCGTCGAGGGCTTCGGGATACACCTCCCTGAATGGATCTCCCCCCTCGTGACCTTCGTCATAGTTGGCGGTTTCTTCTGGAAGTCGGCCTTGTCAGCAAGGGCGGACGGCGCCGCCGGCCCGGGAAGCGGGCACCCCGCCGCCTGAACGGGGTGAAGGTCCCTACCCCTGCCTTCGCTTCAGCCTTCGCCCCTATTCCGGCGGAGCCGGTTGCCGAAATGCCGATGCGCTCATAGATATCCCCGCTCGGGAGGCCGAGGAGCTTGGCGATGCAGGGGACCGTCATCCACCCGCGTATGGACTGGGCGTCGGAGACGCCTGCCCCCAGGCCCGTGGCCCGCGTCTGTCCGGCAATTGGGACAGCCTGACATGGAGGCCGGCCGGGGGGGCAAGGGAAATCGGGCGCAGCGCGAGGAGCCCTCGGACTTCACATGGAAACCGGCAATGCCGCCGCAGGCGCGTTGTGCGCAATCTTTATCAAATGCACAGATGTTTTGGGAAAATGGCATTTTCACCGGTCTTCTTGATTTTTGCGAACCCAGCTCTTAGGCTATATGCAACAACCAATCAAGGAGACCAACGTGAAATTGAAGATTCGTGCCATTCTCATCGCCCTTTTCGCCGTTTTCCTGGTCCTTGCGAACCTCAGCGCCCAAGGCTCACCCACCCTCACCGCCGACCAGAAGGCGAAGGTGGACGCCGCCCTCAAGGAATACATGGCCCTTGGCAGCGATCCGACGGTCGTCAAGGCTGTCAAGGAATTCAACGCCGCGCCGCCCGCCGACACCGTCGGCATGACCCAGGAGAAATGGGCCGGCTTGAGCGTCCTCAGCCCGGAGGTGAAAGGCTTAAGCAAGAATGCCCTGGCGGAATACCTCAAGGGCAAGCGCACCCCCCTGATGGCCGAGCTTTTCGTCTCCGGAGCCAATGGCACCAAGGTCGCCTTCTTCGCCAAAACGACAAGCTGGAGCCACAAGGGCAAGCCCAAGCACGATTCCCCGATGTCAGGCAAGACCTGGATCGACGTTCCGGCCCTCGACGAGTCCTCTGGCAAGGTGACCGTGCAGATATCCTTCCCTGTCCTTGACGGCGGCAAGGCCATCGGCTCCATCGTCATCGGCCTCGACGTCTCCAAGCTCTAGGCGGGGCTTTCATGAACCGCCTTTCGCTGGCCGGGAGGCTCATCCTCCTCGTCGCCCTTTCCGGGCTTATCGTGCTCGGCTCGATGTTCGCCGCCATCGCCTTCCTGAACAGCTCCAACGCGACCGCAGGGGGGCTCATCGATTCGATCGGGAAGAGCAATGACCACGCCTTCGATGTCCTCGTTAAATCGGAGCGGATCCAGGGCCTTGTGCAGAGCTTCCTCCGTGAACGGGATGTCGATGTGCTCGAGAAGCTCATGGCGGACTACGAGAAATCCTCGAAAGAGCTCCGCGCCTCCGCCCTCGCCTTTGCGCCTGACGACAAGGGCCTTGTCGCCTCCCTCGACGCCCTCCTCAAGGCCGATGACGCCATTGTCGACATAATCCTCCGGGGCGACACCAACCTCGGGCGCCAGCAGTTCATCGAGCAGGCCTCTCCCCTGGCGGACAAGCTCAGCTCCGAAACGTCCACGCAAAGGACGGCCGTGGCCGCCAAATTCGCGAGCCAGCAGACGGCCTACCAAGCCACTTCCGGCCGCCTCGTCCTCCTCGAAGCCGTGGTCATGGGCCTCCTGGCCATCTTCATCATCGCCTTCGGCCTGGCCTTGGCGCGGTCCATTAGCCGGCCCCTTGGACGGGCTGTCGGGCTTGCGCAGGATGTCGCGGCCGGCGACCTGGGAGGACAGGTGGATGGCAAGGACCTTGCGCGGCATGACGAGATCGGCGCCTTGGCCAAGGCCTTGGTCGCCATGCGCGACAGCCTGGCCGCCGTGGTGGATAGGATCAAGTCCAGCGCTTCGGTCATCGCGTCCGGTTCGGCGCAGATGAGCGGAACCGCCCAGGACCTCTCGCAGGGGACCACAGAGCAGGCGGCGTCGGCCGAGGAGGTCTCCTCCTCAGTCGAGGAGATGGCCTCGGCCATCAGGCAGAACTCCGACAACGCGGTCTCGACGGAGGGCCTGGCCGAGCGGAGCGCGAAAGGAGCGGACGAGGGGGGCCTTGCGGTGTCGAGGACCCTGGTGGCGATGAAGGACATCGCCGGGAAGATCGGGATCATCGAGGAGATCGCGCGCCAGACCAATCTCCTGGCCCTCAACGCGGCCATAGAGGCCGCGCGGGCGGGAGAGGCGGGCAAGGGTTTCGCGGTGGTCGCGAGCGAGGTGCGGAAGCTCGCGGAGCGCAGCCAGGTGGCCGCCAAGGAGATCTCGGAACTCTCGATCCGTTCGGTGGAGATCGCGGAGAAGGCCGGTTCCCTCCTCGAAGGCATCGTGCCGGAGATCAGGAAGACCTCGGACCTCGTCCGCGAGATCTCGGCCTCGAGCAAGGAGCAGACGGCGGGGGTGGACCAGATCGGGCTTGCGATCGCCCAGTTTGACCGCGTGACCCAGCAACATGCGGCATCCGCGGAGGAACTGGCTTCCATGGCCACGACCATGGCCGGCGAGGCGCAGGTCCTTTCCGATGCGGTGGCGTTCTTCGCCACCGGCAGCGCGGACTAGTCCGTCCCTGGCGGCTGGGCCGTCACCGCGGCCCAGCCTGCCCTCGCGGACTAGACAGTCCGCCTGCTTATGATGCCGCCTTCGACCCCTACGACGGCGACCTGTATCGGCGCCGGTTTTCCGGCGGCCTCCCTCGCCTCGGTGACGAGCTTGACGAGGCCGCCGCAGCAGGGCACTTCCATGATTGCCACTTCGACGCTCTCCGCCGCCGCGACCAGGGCGGAGAGCTTTTCCACGTAGCCCACGCGGTCATCGAGCTTCGGGCAGGCGATCACCAGACTGCGCCCGGCGAGCAACTCGGAATGGAAGGCGCCGAGGGCGAAGGCCGTGCAATCGGCGGCGACGAGGAGGCGGGCCCCGGCATACTGGGGAGCGCGGGGGTTTACGAGCTTCATCTGGATGGGCCAGTGGGCGAGGGCGGAGGCCTGTGCAAGGTCGCCGGGCTTCGCCGCCGCGCCGGACTGCGCGGTTCCGCCTTGCGCCGCGTTGGCGGGCCGACCAGGGCTGACCATGCTGCGGGCCGAGTCGATGCCCGCGCTGCGCGGGCCGAAGCGGCGCGAGGCCGAGCCCGGGCAGCCTCCGGGGGAGTCCGCGCACGCGCCCGCCGCGCGCTTTCGAGGGTCCGACAGCCCGCGGGCGGCCAGCCATGCAAGGGCCTCGCCTTCAAGCTTGTCCTGGCCATGATGGGCAAGGTGCTCAAGGTGGGCGGAGATGACCGCAGGCCCGAGCTTGGCCATGCCCTCCATCACGCGGGCTTCTTCATAGGGCTGGGCTTCCCGCTTTTCCACCATGATGGCGCCGCGCGGGCATTCCCCGATGCAGGCGCCCAGCCCGTCGCAGAGGCTCTCTCCGACAAGGCGGGCCTTCCCTTCGATGATGCGCAAGGCGCCTTCAGGGCAACCCTGGGCGCAGAGCCCGCAGCCGTCGCACTTGTCCTCGTCGATGGCGATGATTTCACGGAGAGCCATTGTCTTCCTCCTCGAAGGTCCTGTGGATGCGGGACGAGGGGCTTCCCGTCCGCCCGCGAGGACACTTTCGCATGCGGCGGTCCAGGGGTTCCGTAACCGATGCTACGGATCGGAGGGGAATCCCTTGTCGGCCATGGCCCCGCCTTCGGCCTCCCCGTCCGCGATCCGCCTGAACTGGCTGGGGGTGAAGCCGGTGCAGCGCTTGAAGATGGCGGAGAAATAGCGGGAATCCGCGATGCCGACCTTGCAGGCCACCTCGTTCACGCGGCACGCGGGATCGGCCAGGAACTCGAGGGCTTTCTTCATCCTCACCATCGTCGAGTATTCGACGAAGGTCGAGCCCGTGACGCGCTTGAAACGTTTCCCCAGGGTGGACTCGCTGACCCGCAGTTCCGAGGCCACGTCGGAGAGAGCGATATCGGTGTCAAAGCGTTCCTCGATGCGCCTGATGGTGTAGCCGACGAGGTCGTCCCTCCTCACGGACTGGTCCAGGAGCTGGTGGAAAAACGCGACGAAACCGGGATCGAATGTCTGCTGCCGGAAAAGGCTCTCCAGCCGCCGCGAGGCGTCGCCGCGCGAAAGGGCCGCGGCCATCCGTTTCAGGACTTCGACAAGGTCCTCGTCGGCGATGGGCTTGAGGAGGTAGTCCCTGGCCCCGAGGAGTATCGCGCGACGGGTGAAGACGAAGTCGTCGTAGCCTGAGATGATTATGAACTCGGGACAGCGGAGGCCGTCGTCGCGGAGGCGCTCGATCATCGTGAGGCCGTCCATCAGGGGCATCTTGATGTCGACGATTGCCAGGTCGGGCGCGAGGTCGCGGATGAGGCCGTAGCCCTCGAGGCCGTTGGAGCCGGAGCCCACCACCGTGAAGCCGTACTCCTGCCAGGGAACCGTGAACTCGAGGCCCTTCCTGATCCAGTCGGAATCCTCGACGATGATCACCCGGTACATGGATCCTCCTCCAGGCCCTTCGGGATGGTCAGGGTCACCACGGACCCCACGCCGGCGAGGCTCTTGATGTCGAAGGAGAAGCGGTCGCCGTAGTGCAGGCGCGCCCTGCGGAGCACGAGCCCCATGCCCATGCCCGACCCGGAGCCCTCGTCCCCGGAGGGCGCGGCCTCCCCGGGGTCGATGGCGAAGCCCTCGCCCGAATCGGTTATGGCTATGACGACATTGTCACCAAGACCGCGGATGGAGATCCCGAGGCGTCCCTCCCCCGTCGAGCCGATGCCATGGACCAGCGCGTTCTCGACGATGGGCTGGATGAGGAGCTTGGGGATCCGGCAGGCAAGGGCCGACTCGTCGATGTCGTAGTCGATCGCCAGCCGGTCGCCAAGGGAGAGGCTGTGGATCTCCAGGTAGGTCCGTATCGCCACGATGTCCTCGCGGAGCGTGACCATCGATTCCGCCTGCTTGCCATGGATGCTGTAGCGGAGGACCTTGGCCATGTTCGTCAGCATGGTGGAGGCCTTCTGCGTCTCGCCCATCTTCATCATCCACTTGGCCGTGTCGATCGTATTGTAGAGGAAGTGGGGGTTGAACTGGGCCTGCAGCTGCCGCATCTGTGCGGTCTTGGCCAGCTCGATGCCCTCGGTCATCCGCCGCACGGTCGACTCCATCTCGACGATGAGGGCGTTGAGCCTTATGGCTATCTCCTCGAACTCGTCCCCCGAGATGACGTCCAGCCTGGCCGTGAAATCGCCCTGGCTGACCTTGCCCATGGCCACGAGGATCTCGTGCATCGGACGCGTCATCCGCCTAACGCTGCGGGCCAGCACGAAGGCGAAGACAGCCGAGAAGAGGACGAGGATCACGGCGATGGTGTAGAGGCCGAAGCAGAAGCTCGAGATGATGAATTCGATGGACGCGAGCCCGTAGACCGAGAGGCCGTGGCGTCCCACCGCCGCGCGCGCGAAGGCGTACCTCGTTCCTTCGAGGGCGGTCTCGCCGTCCTTGCCCGGTATCGAGAAGCGGTTGAAGGGCACGATGGACGAGCCGTCGTAGGCCGCGACCACCCGGTCGAACCCGTTGGTTAGGATGAAGCGGCCGGTCACCCCATCCTTCCCCTCCGAGGACAGGTCCTGGGAGTCGCGGAAGGAAAGGTCGGCGGTCAGGTAGCCGAGCCTGCGCCCGTCCCTTCCCTCCACCGAGACGCCAAGGGAAAAATCGGTCTGGACGATCTTGCCGTAACGCATAGCCCTCTGGTAGGCGACCACCTTGCCCGGATCCCTGCGCATGAGGCCAAAGAGCCCCCAATCAAGGCCACCACCCTCCTCGTCCAGGTCGGCGGGCAGGCCCATGGTGCCGAAGACCCGCTGTCCTTCGGCGTCCAGCCCGTTCACGACGGCCTTGATGCGGCGATCCTTCATCATCGCGTAGATCTCCCGCATCGCCCCCGGAACATCGCGGCTTCCGCCGTCGCGGTTTTCGCCCTCGCCGTAGCGGGTTCCGCCCGGGCCCGCGCGGTCAATGGCGCTGCGCGTGAAGGCCTCGATGATCTCCCTCTCCGACCGCAGCCGGTCCATGATCCCGTCATAGGCTTCGAGGTCCGAGGCTATCCTTCCCGCGATGGTCCGGGTCGAATGGGCCAGGTCCCGGACGATGCGTTCCCGCACGTAGAGGTTCCACGCGAAATAGAGGGACAGCATGAGTATGAAAGCCGGAAGGGCGACCGTCAGGAAGACGCTCTTGAGGATCTTGACGCGGAGGGTGTGGCTGTATCGCCCCATTTTGCGGTGCTTCTACTCCGGAAGGAGGCGGATGCGATCCGGCTCGAAGGTCACCGCGACGTCGCTGCCCTCGGGGAAGACCTTCCTTGACGCGGGATCGTCGACCTGCACCAGGACCTCCCCGTAGGGAGTATCGACAAAAGATTCGATGCTGTTCCCGAGGTAGACGTTCATCCTGACCCTGCCCTCTATGAGCCCTGCGCCGCGTTCGGTCAGCCTCAGGGATTCCGGCCGCGCCATGACGACGGCCTTGCTGCCCACGGCGAGCCCCGCCGATGCCCTTTCGACGTGCACATGCTTGCCGTTGAGGAGGCAGTCCCAGTTCCTCTCGCCTCCCGAGGCGATGTCGGCCGGGAAGAAGGCCACCTTGCCGACAAAGCCCGCGACAAAGCGCGTGACGGGGTTCTCGTAGATCTCCTGGGGGCTGCCGATCTGCATGATCTGGCCGTCCTTCATCACGATGACGCGGTCGGAGAGGCTCATCGCCTCGACGCGGTCATGGGTGACATAGACGGCCGTGATGCCGAGGGCTTTCTGGATCTTGCGGATCTCCACGCGCATCTGCTCGCGGAGGAGCGCGTCGAGGTTCGAGAGCGGCTCATCGAGGAGGAGGACCGACGGTTCGACGATGAGGCTCCGCGCCAGCGCCACGCGCTGCTGCTGTCCGCCGGAGAGGCGCCCCGGCGCGCGGTCGGCCAGGTCGGCCAAGCCCACGAGCTCGAGGGTCTCCTTGACCTTGCGGGCCATCTCCTCTTTGGGCGTCTTGCGGATCCGCAGGCCATAGGCGACATTGTCCGCCACGTTCATGTGGGGGAAGAGGCCATAGCTCTGGAAGACGGTGGCCTTGTCCCGCTTGTCGGGCGTGAGCATGGTCACGTCCTGGTCGCCGATGAGGATGCGGCCCGCGCTGGGCAGCTCGAAGCCCGCGATCATGCGAAGGGTCGTGGTCTTGCCGCAGCCCGAGGGCCCCAGGAGGGTCACGAGCTCGCCGGGCGCCACCTCGAAGTCGGAGGCCTTGACCGCCACGATGTCCTCGCGGCCCTTGGTATTCCTGAATCGCTTGGTGACACCCTCGAGCCTCACCGACACGCTGTTCTTCTTCATGTGCTTTGCTCCTACTGCGAAACGGACTTCTCGGTCAGGCCATCGTCGCGCACGAGGAGGCGCATGAGGCCGAAGGCGAGGAGGACGATGATGATGAGGACCGTGGAGAGGACGCTCGCGAGCCCGAACCTGAGGAGCTCCGAGAAGTTGTAGATCTGCACGGTCAGGTGGTACCATCGCGCCGAGATGAGGAAGATGATCGCGGAGACGGCTGTCATCGAGCGCACGAAGGTGTAGGACATGCTCGAGATGAAGGCCGGCCTGATGAGGGGCAGGACGACGGTGCGGAACACGGTGGGGGTGTCGGCGCCAAGGTCGCGGGCGGCCTCCTCGATCGAGGGGTCGATCTGCCGCAGCGAGGCCGCCCCGCCCTCGAGCCCCACCGGAAGCTCGCGGACGACATAGTTGATGACGATGATCGCCGCAGTCCCCACGAGGAGGAGGGGCGGCTTGTTGAAGGCGAGTATGTAGCTGATGCCTATGAGTGTCCCCGGGACGGCGAAGGGCGTCATGATGAGGGCCTCGAGGATGCGCTTGCCGGGAAAGGCCTTCCGGACCACGACGAGGGCCGCGATCATGGCGAGGATGCCCGCGATGGGCGTGGCGGCCGCCGCCAAAGTCACCGTGTCGAGTATCGATTTCCAGCCGCGGCTCAGGGCCTCGGGTATGTTCGAGAGCGTGAAGCTGTAGTCGATGCCCCAGTTCTTCACGAAGCAGCCCGCGACGATGGTGCCGTAGAGGGAGATGATGAAGGCGATGCACAGGCCCACGAAGGCTGCCAGGGCGAAGCGGACGGCGGGCGAGGCGAGCTCGGTGAGCCGCGTCGAGGGCTTGCCGGTTACCGTCACGTAGCTCTTGCGTCCGATCCAGTACCGCTGCGCGAAGAAGGCCGTGAGCGTGGGAAGGAGGAGGAGGAGGGAGAGGGCCGCGCCGCCGCCCAGGTTGTTCTGCCCGGTGACCGCCATGTAGGCCTCCGTGGAGAGGACGCGGTAGGAGCCCGCGAGGAGGAGGGGGTTGGCGAAGTCGGCGAGGGAGTTGGTGAAGACGAGGAGCCAGGCCGAGAGGACGCCCGGAAGGGCGAGCGGCAAGGTGATGGAGCGGAAGGTCCGCATCCGTGAGGCGCGGAGGTCGAGGGACGCGTCCTCGACCGTCGAGTCGATGCCCTTGAGGACGCTCGAGAGGGTGAGGAAGGCGATGGGGAACATGCAGATCGTCTGTACGACCGAGAGCCCGCCGAGGCCGTAGATCGAGAAGTGCTTGAGCCCGAAAAGCTGCTTGGTGATGAGGCCGTTGTTCCCGAAGAGGAGGATGATGGAGAGGGTCAGCGAGAAGGGCGGCGAGATGACCGGGAGGGTCGCCATGGTGGTCATGAACTTCCGGCCCTTGAGCGAGGTGCGTTCGGTCACGAAGGCGAAGACGAAGCCGAGGAAGGTCGAGAAGGTCGCGGTCACCATGCCGAGCCTGATCGAGCCCCAAAGGGCTCCCAGGTAGCCTGGCGTGAGGATCTCCTTCCAGACGGCGAGGGAAAGCGCCCCATCCTTCATGAAGGTGAGCCGCACGGACTCGAAGAGCGGATAGGCCACGAAGACGAGGACGATGGCGAAAAGCCCGAGGATGGCGAAGCCCATGAAGGGATCGCGGCTCAGGCTGATGACCAGGTAGATCGCCATGAAGATGGCGGCGGCGATCAGGCCCATGGCGATGATGAGGCCATCGAAGCGCGCGGCCACGGCGCCGGCCGACAAGACGACGAGGGCTCCGCGCGCGTCCGCGCCGGATTCATCGGGCACCGGCGCGAACTGCAGCCTTCCGCGCGCCGCGAGGAAGCCCCCGGCTGCCGGGAGCGCATAACTTTTCGCTGAGGTCGATGGTTCGAGGTAGTGGGCGCTGTCGATGCCCTTGTCGAAGTCGGCCTTTGCCGCGCTGTCCGTGGCGAGGGCGGCCAGGGAGGCGTCCCCTCCGGCGGGGACCAGCCCGCCTGAGGCGGGATCGGCGGCAAGCCACAGCACGCGGGCGCCCGGCAGGGCCTCCTTCGCGCTGGAAAGCCAGTCGGCCACCTGGGCCGGACCGGAAGGCGCGGTCTTGGAGAAAAGGCCGATCGCCTTGGTCTCGCTTTCCGCCATGAGGCCGCGGAAGGAACCGCGGAGCGTCGTGCAGACCCATAGGTCGGCCGCGAGGAATACAGTCACCACGGCGACGAGCCGGATGAGCCTTCTCTTTTCGATCACGATCCCTCCTTTCTGGCGGCGCTTGACGGGTCGGCGCTGGAGAAGGGCGGCCCTCCAGGTGGAGGGAAGGCCGCCCTGTCGAACATCACTTGCGGAGCGAACCGATCTCTTCGGTCCAGCGCTTGACGAGCCTTTCCTTGTTCGCGCCGTCCCATTCGAGGTCCTGGACCAGCGCGTTCACCTTGGAGAGGGGCAGGGCCTTGGGATGGACCGTGGCGCCAGGAGCCACGAGGAGGACGAAGTAGGTGGCGAAGATCTCCTGGGAGGATTTGCCGAGGATCCAGTCGTAGAGTTTCTTGCCGTTGACCTGGTCCTTGCCACCCTTGATCATCGACATCGCGGCGAGCTCGAAGCCGGAGCCTTCCTTGGGCGCCGTGATGACCGCGTCGACGCCCTGGTTGAGCATCTTGACCTGGTCATGGGCGAAGCCGATGCCGATCGGGATCTCCCCGGTGGCGACGCTGGCGGCATAGGCCGCCCCGGAGCGCGTGTACTGGTCGATGTTCGCGTCGAGCTTCTTGAGGTAGTCGAAGACCTTGCCCTCGTCGCCCTTGAAGACGTAGCGAAGCGTCGTCATGACGGCATAGGCGGTGCCCGAGGTGCGGGGATCGGCCATGCGGATGAAGCCCTTGTATTCGGGCTTGATGAGGTCGGCCCAGGAGGTCGGGGGCTTGATCCCGAGCTCGGCGGCGCGCTTGTTGTTGGTGAAGAAGGTGACGGGACCCACATAGAGGCCGGTCCAGTAGCTTTCCTTGTCCCGGTACTTCGCGGGGATGGTCGCGGCGACCTTGGACTTGTAGGGCGTGGTGAGGCCCTTGATCTTGCCGGTGATGTGGTCAAGGCCGACGCCTCCCACCCACACCGAGGCCTGGGGATTCCCCTTCTCGGCCTCCATCCTCGAGATCGCCTCGCCGCCGGAGAGGCGGACGAAGTTGACCGCTATGCCGGTCTCCTGGGTGAACTTGGCGAAGAGCTGTTTCGCCAGCGCCTCGTCGCAGGACGCGTAGACGCTGACGCTCTCCTGGGACCAGGCGCCCAGGCCAATCGCCATCAATGCCGCAATGATCGCAACGAATCGTTTCATCGAATTTCCCCCTTAAGGATATGTCGCGGGTCGGGCTATCCGACCCCTAGGTCGATCGCCGATGCCTTGGCCTGGACCGGATCCCTGGCAAACAGGGAGGGATCGGCCAGACCCCCTTACCTACTTTGCGCATCACGGTCCCGAAGTCAAGATTTCCTCAAACTCCAATCGTCCATTTTCCTCCTTGCCCGGAGCCGCTTCCCCGGCGATGCCGTCCCCGGCCCCTCATCGATGCTCCGTTCGCCAGGCGCGCACAAGATTCCCGAAGTTCCCAAGGATCTCCTCCCTGTTCGTCCCCGCCCATTTGAAGTCGCCCGGGATGACCCGGATCGCTCCGATATCAAGCAACCCCGATGCCGCGGGCACGTCGGTCCGGCATGACCTGCGGTTGAGGTTGCGCGCGATCTTGGCCTGGACCCTCCGCGAGGTCACGAAATCGACGAAGAGCCTGGCGTTCCCGCGGTTCGGCGCGCCTGCGATGATGGCGACCCCGTCCGGCTCGACGATAGTCCCTTCGGCAGGATAGACGATGCCCACCGGGGCGCCTTGCCTGAGGTAGATGGCTGCCGCCTCCTCGAAGGTCACTCCTATCGCGTATTCTCCGTAGGCCACGCCGCTGTAGACCGCCGAGGAGCCGGCGAGGAGCTTTCCCCCGAGGCTGTCGATGAACTTCGTTACATAGGTCCAGCCGTCTTCCGGCTTGCCCTGTCCCATGGCGAAGAGCATGTTGACCAGGGCCTCGAAGGACGACGAGGACAGGGCTGGATCCGCGAAGGCGATCATTCCCCGCCATTTCGGGTCGAGAAGCCCGGCCCAGGACTTCGGGTATTCGGCGGGCGAAACGAGGTTCTTGTTGAACATGAAGACCGTGGGTATCGCGGTGAAAGGCGTGTACCGGTCGCCCGGGTCGATGTACCTTGCCACGAAGGACGCCTGGTTCCCCGACCGATAGGCCTCGAAATACTGCTTATAGATCTCGAGCGAGGCCCTGCTGCCGCCCCAAAGGACATCCCCGAGGGGACTGGCCTTTTCGGCTTCGACGCGCCTGAGCAGCTCGCCCGTCCCGGCCGCGACCACCTCAACCTTGATTCCCGTCTCGACTTCGAACTCCTGGACGATGGCGTTGATGAAATCGCGCGGATGGGGACAGTAGACGACAAGGCTTGCCGGGTTCGGGGAGGCCCAGATGCCGGATGAGGATGCGGCAAACGCCACTACGGCCAAAGCGAACCTGCTCCATGACACGACCGGCCACCTTCTTTGCGAGTGCAGCTCCAGCATTGCGCCGTTTCCTCGAATGCGATATACGGCTTTTCGGCAAAAGGGTGGACTATTCGGCGCATGGGGAACGTTCCCATTATTTCCTTGCGCGTTTTTGCATATCGTGCTACACTCGTATTGGGAACGTTCCCAATAACAAGCATGAAGCCGACCATCAGCATCATCGAAGTCGCCCGCCTCGCCGGGGTCTCGAAAAGCACGGTATCCCGCGTGATCTCCGACCGCGGAGGTTCGGTGAGCCCGAAGGCCCTGGATGCCGTGAATTCGGCCATACAGGAGCTCGGCTACACCCGCAACACCATCGCCGCCGGCTTCCGGATGCAGCGCACCGGCATGGTCCTCCTCCTGGTTCCCGACATCGCCAACCCCTTCTGGTCGGAGATCACCAGGGCAGCCCAGGACCGGCTCGAGGAAGAGGACTATTCGGTGGTCGTGGGCAATACGGACTGGAGCGAGCAGCGCGAGACGCGTTACTACAAGCTAGCCCGATCGGGGCGCTTTGACGGCCTTATCCTGAACAGCGTGACCGACGACATCGCGGCCATCCTTGCCATCGGCTTGCCCGCGGTGATGATCGGCGAGCGGGCGGAGTCCCAGGCCCTCGACACCACGGGGACCGATACGCGGATGGCGACCCGCATGGCCCTCGACTATCTCTGGGAGACGGGACACCGGCGCATCGCCATAGCCACCACCGAGCACGGGAGCGAGCGTTTCCTTTCCCTGCGGAGGAAGGTCTACGAGGACTTCCTCCTGGAAAAGGGGCTGGCCCTGGACGCCGACCTGGCCTTCTCCGTTAAATTGTCCGAGGAGGGCGGTCGGGAGTTGGTGCGGGAGCTCGTGGAGCTGCCGCGATGGCGCGATCGCGTGGATGCCGTCCTCTGCGGCAACGACATCATGGCGATCTCCGCGATCAACGCCTTCCGGGAGGCGGGAGTCGAGCCCGGGAAGGACATCTCCCTGGTCGGCATGGACGACATCCCCGCGGCCGCCCATACCTTTCCGGCGCTCACCACGGTCCGCAAGCCGAGGTCCCTCATGGGGGCGATGGCCGCCGACCTCCTCCTCTCCCGCTTCGAGGATCCGGCCAAGCCGCCCGAGCGGCGGCTTTTCCCTGGCGAGCTCGTGCTGCGCGGCAGCGTAGCGAAAAGGGGGAGGGCGTGACGACGAGATCCGGACAGGGCGCGCTGGCCTTCGCCTCCAGCCTGAGGCGGGAATGGTTCCTTTTCCTCCTCCTGGCGCCCGCCTTCGTCTATTTCTTCGTCTTCCATCTCTGGCCCATGGCGGGCATGGTGATCGCCTTCCAGGACTTCCGCCTGATCGGCAAGAGCCGATTCGTCGGCCTCAAGCACTTCATCGTCCTGTTCTCCTCGCCGGCCTTCTACAAGGTCCTCACCAATACCCTCATCCTGAGCGCGATGAAGATCATCCTCTTTTTCCCGCTGCCGATAGTCTTCGCCCTCCTCGTGAACGAGCTCCGGGCGGCCGCCTTGCGCAAGTTCACCCAGGCCGTGGCCTACCTGCCCCACTTCCTTTCCTGGGTCGCCATCGCTGGCATCTGGATAGCCTTCCTCTCGCCGAGCACGGGCGGTGCCAACCAGGTCCGCGGCATCCTGGGCTTGCCGCCCCTGGACTTCATGACGAGCAAGTCCCACATCAGGTGGGTCCTCTTCGCATCCGAGACCTGGAGGAGCCTCGGCTGGGACTCCATCATCTACCTGGCTGCCCTCATGCGGATCAGCCCCAGCCTCTACGAGTCGGCCGACATGGACGGCGCCTCCGCCCTCCAGAAGATGCGTTTCATCACCCTGCCCGAGCTGGTCCCGACCATGGTGACCGTCTTCATCCTCAACCTCGGCTTCTTCATGAATGCAGGTTTCGACCAGGTCTTCAACATGATGAACGACTCGGTCATCAGCGTCATCGACATCCTCGACACCTACGTGTACCGCATCGGCCTAGTCAACATGCAGTACTCCTTCTCGACGGCGGCGAGCCTCTTCAAGGGCGCCATCGGCCTCGTCCTCATCCTGTCCACCCACGTGATGGCCAAGCGCACGACGGGAAAGGGGCTCTGGTGATGGGCAACAAGGTGAAGTCCCCCTTCGCCGACCGGGTGTTCCGGACCTGCATCGGCATCTTCCTCCTCGCCGTCGCGGCCATCATCCTCGTCCCTGTCCTCAACCTCCTGGCCCTCTCCCTCACCGACCCCAGGCGGGTCTCCGAGCTCTCAGGCCTCGATGTGTTCCCGAAGGGCTTTTCCCTCATCGTCTACAAGGTCCTCGCCGCCAACCCCTTCTTCATGAAGAGCATCCTCAACTCGGTCTTCATCACCGTGGCCGGCACCCTCATCAACCTCGTGGCCACCTCCATGGCGGCCTACGCGCTCACGAGGCCGAACCTGCCCCTGAAGCGCGTCCTCATGCTCCTCGTGATCGTGATCATGGTGTTCGAGCCGGGCATAGTCCCCGAATACCTCGTGGTCAAGAAAGTCGGCCTCATGAACAGCATGTGGGCCGTCATCCTCTACAAGTCGGTCAACGTCTATTACCTGATCCTCCTCATGCGCTTCTTCGAGGAGGTGCCCCAGTCCTTCATCGAGGCCGCCCGCGTGGACGGTGCCGGCCACTGGACGATCCTGAGCCGCATCATGCTCCCTTTGTCCAAGTCGGCCCTGGCCACCCTGGGCCTCTTCTACGGCGTCATGCACTGGAACGAGTATTTCCGCGCGAGCATCTACCTGAACGATCCCGTGAAGTACCCCCTCCAGCTCATCCTCAGGCAGTTCGTCGTCCTGGACGACACCGCCGCCCTCGTCGGGGCCGGCACCCTGTATAGCTACGATGAAGCCGCGCGCCTGAGCTATGCCGCCCTCAGGGCGGGCACCATCATCGTATCCATCATCCCAGTGCTCATGCTCTATCCCCTGATCCTGAAGTACTACACTCGCGGGGTCATGGAGGGTGGAGTCAAAGAATAGTGAGGAGGCTCACCGTGAAGATGCGGAGAATCGCGATCGCGACAATGTCGCTGCTGTTCATCCTGTGCACCCTGGCCAGCGTCGCTGCCCAGACCAAGGTGCGGTTCCTGATGAAGGACTTCGATTCGGACCCGAATGTAGCTGCCTTCATCGCGCTCGTCGAGAAGGGCATGGCCGCCGCCGGCACGCCGGTAAGCATAGAGGTCCTCAAGACCCCGGCCGGCAACTATGCCGAGAAGATCGGCCTAATGGTGATGTCGGGAGACATCCCCGACCTCATCTATTTCCAGGGCGGCGACGACAAGCTCTCGACCCAGGGTGTGCTCGAGGACCTCCGTCCCTATGTGGCGAAGTCCAAGTACCTGAAGGCCCTCATGGATCCCCACAGCGTCACGCGCCTCGAGAGCTATCCCTACCTCGTATGGCTGGCCCCGCCCCGCGTCCGCGTTCCCGTCATGAGGAAGGACTGGTTTGATTCCCTCCCCTCGGCCAAGGCTGTCCAGGCCAACCCGACCGTCGATACCTGGTATGCCCTCTTCAAGGACCTCGTCGCCAAGAAAGGCGAAGTTCGGCATCAGCGTCACCGGCGCCACGAACGGCGTCGAGGAGCTCGACGCCATCTTCGACGCCGCCTTCGGCAACACCTCGACCTGGATCAAGGGCGCCGACGGCCAGTGGGGCTATTCCCGCGTCCAGGCCTCCGAAAAGGCCAAGCTCGAGTTCTACGCCAAGCTGTTCAAGGAAGGCCTCCTCGATCCTGAATACCTCACCAAGAAGTGGGATTCCAAGGAACAGGTCTTCTACGAGGGCAAGGCAGGCGTCGTCCCTGGCGTGGCCCCCGGCAGCATCGATGTCTACGTGAACAAGATGCTCAAGGCCCAGAACACCGACCTCGTCCCCCTGCCTCCCGCCAAGGGCAAGGCCCAGGGGCTTACGCCCTTCGTGGACGTGACCAAGGAGCCGCGCGGCTTCGCCATCTCCTCGACCTCCAAGGTCAAGGCCCAGGCCTTCGCCATCCTCGATTTCATGTGGAGCCCGGCAGGCCTCAAGCTCGCCAAGCTCGGCATCCCCGGCGTGCATTCCATCGATGACGGCAAGCAGTATGTCCTCACCGACAAGTATCCCGAGTGGCCCATCGGCTGGTTCGGCGACTCCCTCAACGGGTTCAAGCCCGACAAGCCCCTGTCCCGCCCCATCATGAACCCCTCCGCCGTCGAGGCCGGGGCCATGGCCAAGAAGTACATGCTTCCGGACAAGACCTTCCTCATCCCCGAGCAATACGTTACCAATTGGGACGCGATGACCAACCTCTACAAGGAATACGTCGCCGACATCGTGACCGGCAAGAAGCCGATATCCGCCTTCGACGAGTTCGTCGACAAGTGGAACAAGGCGGGCGGCGTCGAGGTGACCAAGTACGCGAATACGGTCTTGAAGTAGCACAAGGATCGTGCCAACCGTGGGGGGCGCATTCCGTGCCCCACGGTTGCCTTTCCTTGCCCGGCGGATCCATTTCCATCCAGGGAGAGTCCATGCCCATCCAGAGTGACTACCTCGAGCGGCTCTATGCCGGCTTCATCGGCAAGAATGTCGGCATCAGGCTCGGAGCGCCGGTCGAGCCGGCCATTTGGACCTACGAGCGGATCAGGGATATCTACGGCGACGTCCGGGGCTACCTGAAGCCCTACCGCAATTTCGCCGCTGACGACGACGCGAATGGCCCTGTCTATTTCATCCGTCCCCTCATCGAGGGAGACAACGCCCGGGGCCTTGAGGCGATCGACGTGGAGCGCGCCTGGCTCGACTACGCCCGCGAGGGCATAGGCATGTTCTGGTGGGGCGGCTACGGCCGGAGCACCGAGCATACGGCCTATCTCAACATGAAGTCCGGCATCCATGCGCCGGAATCCGGCTCGATCGCGCGCAATGGCGCGACCGTGGCGGAGCAGATCGGCGGACAGATCTTCGTGGACACCTGGGGCCTCGTGTGGCCGAGGCGCCCGGACGAGGCCGCGGACTATGCGGCCACCGCCGCCAGCGTCTCCCATGACGGGGAAGGGCTGGCCGGCGCCCGCTTTGTCGCGGCCTGCATCGCGGCGGCATTCGTGGAAAAAAACGCGGCCGCTGTTGTGGAGGCCGGCCTTGCCCGCTTGCCTCCTGCCTCGACCTACGTGAGGGTGGCCAGGGACGTCATCCGTTTCCATGCCGCCCAGCCCGGCGACTGGCGCGCCTGCCAGGGGCATCTCATCGCGCAATGGGGCTACGACAGGTACCCGGGCCTCTGCCATGTGATCCCGAACGCCGGAGTCTGCGTCCTGGCGCTACTTTACGGCGAAGGCGACTTTTCCCGGACGGTGGAGATCGCGACGATGTGCGGCTGGGACACCGACTGCAACGCGGGGAACGTGGGGACGATTGCGGGGGTCCTCTATGGCCTGTCCGCCATTCCCGCGCACTACCGCGCGCCCATCAACGACGGCATCGTCCTCTCCGGAATCTCGGGAAGCCTCAATATCCTCGACATCCCGACCTTCTCCCGCCTCCTCGCCTCTATCGGCTACCGGCTCGCCCGGGAGGCTGTACCGGAGGCGATCACCGCGGCCCTCGCCGCGGGCGACGGCGAGAGGGGCCTCTTTTTCGACTTTGCCCTCCCCGGTTCCACGCACAACCTCAGGGTCTCCGATCCGGTGGCCTTTTCCGTGGAGCATCGGGCGGGCCTGGGAAGGGATGGAGGCAATGCCCTCGAGTTCCGCTTTGAGCGGCTCTTGCGGGAGGCCACCGGCCGGCTCTTCTACAAGCCTTGCTACAAGCGCTCCGATTTCGACGATGAGCGCTACAGCCCCACCTTCGCGCCGACGGCCCGCCCCGGCCAGAAAGCCAGGATCGACTTCAGGATGGAGCGTTGGGAAGGCGAGCGCCTGGGCGTCGAGGGCTATGTCCGGGTGGCTTCGAACGGCGCCATCCTGCCTGCTTCCGTCCTCATGTTCCCCGAGCCAGGCAAGGACTACCAGGTCGAGTTCACCCTGCCCGAGGTCGGGGGATCCCAGATCGACGAGGTGGGGCTGCGCATCACCGGTTTCTCCGGCGCGAAAAAGCGGGATTCCGGTCGCCTCATCGTCGACCGCTTCCAGATCGGCGGGAAAGCGCGTTATGCGATCGACATCGCGGCCCAGTCGATCGAGTTCGGTTGCGTCACTCCCTTTGCCCATGACCATGGCTCCTGGACCATCGAGGAAGGGAGGATGCGGCTCATGAGCCACGAGGCTTGCGCCTCCTATTCGGGCGGCCATGGCGTGGGCGACCAGAGGGTCGTCGCCCAGGTCACGCCGCTTGCCGGCGGAAGCCACCTGGTGGCGGCCCGCTGCGGCGGGGCGATGCGCGGCTACTTCGCCGGATTCGACGGGGCGGGCAGGCTGTCCATCCTGAAGAACGACTTTGGCTTCACGCGCCTTGCCACTGCCGGCTTTGCCTGGGCCCTCGGCAAGGACTACGAGCTTTGCCTCGAGGCCGTGGGCGATCGGCTGTCGCTCTCCGTGGACGGAAAGGCCCTCCTTGAGACGGTGGACGGCACGCACCGGTCGGGCATGATCGGCTGCGGTTGTGTCGAGGCGGCGCGGGCCCTCTACGGTCCTTTCAGGGTGGAGGAGCTGTGAGCGTTTTCCTCGCCGGGACCAAGGGCAAGTCCGATTGCCTCGTGGCTTTCGAAGCGGGGGGCCCAAGGCTCGAGCTCCATGTGAAGTCCTCCGTCGCCTCGCTCTTTGGGCGGGCGATCGAAGCCGCGGCGCGAAAGGAAGCCGAAGCCTTCGGCGCGACTGGGAGACTCTCCATCGAGGATGACGGCGCCCTCGACTACGTGGTCGCCTCACGCGTAGAGGCCGCCCTCAGGGCCGCCGGCCTGGTCCGCGCCGCGCCCATTGATGCCCATGGAAAGGGATCGCCTCCAGCGCGCGCCGAAGCCTCCCGTGACCGCCCACGGCGAAGCAGGCTCTACCTTCCCGGGAACCAGGGCGAACTCCCGATCAACGCCGGCCTTTTCGGCGCGGATTGCATCCTCCTCGATCTCGAGGACTCGGTGGCGGAGGACCGCAAGGCGGAAGCGCGCATCCTGGTGCGGAGGCTCCTTGAGGGCTTCAGCGATTTTTTCGGCGGCTCGGAAATCGCCGTCCGCGTGAATTCGCTGTCTTCGCCGTTCGCGATGGACGACCTTGCGGAGATCGTGGGCGCGCGTCCCCACTGCATCGTCCTCCCCAAGTGCGAGTCCTCCTCCGACATCGAGGCTTGGGACCGTGAAGTCCTGCGCCTTGAATCCTCCGCGGGCATGAGGGCGGGGTCGATCCTCTTCATGCCCATCGTGGAGACGGCAAAGGGGGTCGCCAACGCCGCGGACATCGCGTCGGCATCCGCGCGCAACGTCTCCCTCTGTTTCGGAGGCGAGGACTATCGCCGCGATATCCGGGTTGCCCGGGGGCCGGCCGAGGAGGAGATCCAGGTGGCGCGCAGCCTCATCGTCCTCGCGGCCAGGGCGGCGGGCATCGAGGCCCAGGATACGGTCTTCTCGGACGTCGATGACCTGGTCGGGCTCGAAGCCTCGGCGCGGCGAGCCAGGTCCCTTGGCTTCTCCGGGAAGGGCCTCATCCATCCCTCGCAGATCGGAATCGTCCATCGCGTCTTCTCGCCTTCGGCACAGGAGGTGGCCGGTGCCAGGCGGGTGCTGGAAAGCCTGGCCGCGGCGGTGGCGGAGGGCAGGGGCGTCGCTTCGCTCGACGGAGCCATGATCGACGCGCCCGTGGCCGAGAGGGCGCGTCGAGTCCTTGTCCTCGCCGGCGTCCTCGAGGAGAAGTCCGGAAGGAAGGGGGCCCGCGATGCCATCTAACGTGAACTCCTTGGGGCGCCCTGTCCCGGACCGGATCGGCGAGAGGGCGATGCGGCCCTTTGCGGGCGCCTTTGCCCTTCAAGCCCCACCCGCCTCGCCTGGCTTGGCGCGGGCTCGGGGACCGGGTCCTCGCGGGCTGGGTCCTCGCGGGCTGGGCCCCCGCATGCGGGGACAAGCCTCCAGGGGAGCGCCCGCCAAGCTCGTCTCCTCCTGGGACGAGCTCCTCGACCGGCTCGACCTCTACGACGGGATGACCGTCTCCTTCCATCATCACCTGCGCGATGGCGACGCGATCATCAATGAGACGATCTCGCGCATCATCGCCCGCGGCTATGGAGACCTGGTGATCGCCCCGACGGCGCTCTTTCCCGTCCATGACCGACTCGTGCCCTTCGTGGAATCCGGGGCGATCTCCCGGATCGAGGGCTCGATGAACGGCGCGGTCGGCGCCGCCTGCTCGCGAGGCGCGATGCGCGGAACCTCGATCCTCCGTTCCCACGGAGGCCGCTGCCGCGCCGTGGAGTCGGGAGAATTGCCCATCGACCTCGCCGTGATCGCGGCTCCCTGCGCGGATCCCTTCGGGAACGCGAACGGCATCCATGGCAAGTCGGCATGTGGACCCCTGGCCTATCCCGTCCCGGATTCGCTCTGTGCCGAGCAGGTCGTCATCGTGACCGACGGCCTCGTTCCCTATCCCTGCTCTCCCTGGTCGATCCGCGGAGGCAATGTGGACTGGGTGCTTGAGGTCCCCTCCATCGGGGACCCGGCAAGGATAGCTTCAGGCACGACGCGTCTTACAAGGAGCCCCACCCAGCTCCTCATCGCCGAGATGGCGGCGCGTTTCGCCGAGGGGATGGGCATCATCCGGGATGGCTTCTCCTTCCAGGCCGGTGCCGGCGGCATCTCCCTTGCCGCGGTGGCGAGCCTCGCGGAGCGCATGAGGTCGGGCGGAGTGAAGGCTTCCTTCGCCCATGGAGGCGGGACGGGGATCCTGGTGGGACTCCTGGAAGAGGGACTTCTCGGCTCCATCCTGGACCTCCAGAGTTTCGACCTCGACGCCGTCCGGTCCTGCAGGGACAATCCCCGCCACATCGAGTCGACTCCATTCACCTCCTACGGACCGCAGGGCGCCGGATGCGCCGCCTCGATGCTCGATCTCTCGATCCTCGGCGCCACCGAGATAGACCTGGATTTCAACGTGAACGTTAACACCCACTCGGATGGGTGGCTCCTCCACGGCATCGGCGGGCACCAGGACGCCGCCGCCGCCGCCTCGTGCTGCATCGTGACCTCCCCATCCTTCAGGAAACGCATACCGATCATCAGGGAGCGCGTGACCACGGTCTCCTGCCCGGGGGAAGTGGTGGACGCGCTGGTCACCGAGCGGGGGATAGCCATCAACCCGAGAAGGGGCGACCTCGTGGAACTCGCCAAGCGGGCGGGATTGCCCGTCGTCGAAATAGGACAACTCATGGAAAAGGCGCGCGCGATCACCGGGATTCCCGACGAGCCGGAGTTCCGTGACCGGATCGTCGCGGTGGTGGAATGGAGGGACGGATCGGTCCTGGACGTGGTCCGGGAGCTGGACTCGAAGCAAGAATGGCCAGGGGAAAGGACGGAATGATGAAACAATTGGTAGGATATGAATCGAGGGCGAAGGGTTGCATGGCCGGGCTTGCCTGCGGCGACGCGATGGGCGATGTGGGCCGGAACCAGGCTTTCCGGGACCGGTATGGCATCGTGGACGACATGTACGACGGCGCTAAAAGCACCGATGACACGGAGTTCGCCGTACTCACGGCCGTGACCCTCCTCGATTGCGGAGGCGAGCTGACCGTGGAGAGCCTCCTCGATTCCTGGAAGAGGCGCATCCTCGACCAGGGAGGGCTCTTCGACCGGGGCGGCGTGCCCCTCTACGGCGCCGTGGACAACCTTAAGAGGGGACTCGTCCCGCCGCTCTCCGGCCGCTACAACACCCTCAACGTGGACGACGGCGCGGCCATGCGCATCGCTCCGGTGGGCATAATCGCCAGGGACGAGGCCCATGCCGCCCAGCTGGCCGCCCTCGAGGCGAGCATCAGCCACTACGAGGACGGCATCTACGCCGCGGTCGCCTGCGCCGTGGCCGTGCGTCTGTGCATGGACGGCGCCACCGCCTCCGAGGCCGTCGACGCCGCCGCGCGCCACATCCCCGCCGACGCATGGCTCGGGGTGACGATGCGCAGGATGCTGGACCTCTCCCTCCGCAAGCCCACGATCGAGGAGGCCTGGGCTCCCCTCCATGTCGATTTCTGGACCCCCCGCCATTCGATGAGCCCCGAGGCCATCCCCCAGGCCCTTGGCGTCTTCCTCCTGACCGGCGGCGACTTCAAGAAGGGCATGTTCTGGGCGAGCAACTTCGGCCGCGACGCCGACACGATAGCCGCCCTCGTAGGCGCGATGTCGGGAGCGAGGCAAGGCTACGAAGTCATCCCCCCCGCCTGGGTCGAACGCGTCCGCCGCCCCTCCGGCGTCTGCCTCAAGTTCGCCGCCTCCCATGACGTCGTGGAGCTCGGTTCCCAGCTCGCGAGGCTCGGCCTGAAATTCGGCCATGCTCCATAATTTGGCAAATGCCGCGTAGCATGGCCGGTCGAAAAGCTGCCGTCTCCGCTGGCCGTCCAGTTGGTTGAACCCGGCCCCAGCTTTTGCCGCGTTATGCAGCGCCGCGGGTGGTGGGGGTTCATTCGATGTGCCGAAGCCAGGCGCCTTGACGCCTGGCGGTGGACCCGCTGAACAAGTCCTAAAAACGCTCAAGAAAGGCCGAAAAAAAGAGCCGCCAATTATGACGGCTCCAGTTTCGCATTCGAGGTTTACGCAGCGTTGACCGCGACGACGCGCGGGGCGGTTGCCGGCTTCTTGGGCAGCTCCACCGTGAGGAGCCCGTCCTTGAAGCGCGCGCTGATCCCGTCCACATCGGCATTCTCCGGGATGGAGAAGCGGCGGGAGAAGGCGAACTCCCGGCGCTCGCGGCGGATCCAGGCGGCCTCGTCCTTCCTGTCCTCGGCCTTTTCCTGCTCCACGGAGAGGGAGAGGACGCGATCCTTGACCTCGAGCTTCAGGTCCTTTTCGGTAAGGCCGGGGAGCTCGGCGACGATCGTGAACTTCTCGGCGCTCTCGCGGACATCCACCGCCGGGGCGCGGACGCTGCCGGGGAAGAATGGCTCGGCACCGAGGAGACGCTCAAAGGCGTCGAAGGGACTTTCCGATCCGAACAAGCTGCCGGAAACCTGGAAAGCGGGGAACATCGGATCACAGATCACCAAGCTCTTCATATCGAACCTCCATAGGCTTAGGTTTGTGGCGCTTTTCTTCGCGCTCAGTAATACATAAGCAAGCTGCGTGCCAAACAGGCAGATTCTATGAGAAAAATGAAGAACGGAAAGGGCTTGGAGAGTGATCTATCTAATTAGCTATATAGAAATAAAATAGTAAACCAGAGTTAGCCGCTCAGCCCCGAAAGCGGCGAAAGGCAAGCCTCATGCTTTCATTTCGATGAGGTCCTTTTCCAGGAGATCGTTTCCTTTTTGCCAAGTAATGACAAATAATGACACAGTATGTGTTTCGAAAAGAATCAATGATCAGCCCGAGCCCTTATAGAATGGCTTCAGGCTCCACAATGCGGCTGGCACTCGAGGCTTTGTGTCAGCGGGAGCTGCCCGCAAGGTCCATGATCCGTAGCGCCTCTGCCAATTTTCCGGCGCAAAGGTCTTGGGCCACATCGGCTTTCGAGGGCAGGTAGCGGACTTGGATCTCCTCGCCTGCGCCAAGGTCGAAACCGGAATCCTCGAAACGACCCCTGAAGCCGGATTTCGGGTCGAGGGTGAGTGCCACCAAGAATGTTGGTGCTTCCGCACGCAGGCGGACCTGGAGCTTGTCGCCCTGGCCTTCCACCGTGGCCATGAGTCGGGCGTCAGGGAGGGCGCAGCGCTTGGGCTCGGTGAGGAAGGCCCGCGCCCGCCGTTTTTCTCCGTCGCCCGTGGCGAGGCTTGCGTCCAGGAAGTGCTCCTCGGGCTTGCAGCCGAGGTCGGCGATCGACGCCTTCCACAGGAGGACAGATCCGCCTGCGGGGATCGTGCCCTTGGCGGAATACCGGCGCGCGCTGCCCTTTTCCCCGTCCGCGCCTGCGTCGAAGCGCCGTAGCGCGAGGTCAAGGTCGGCGGGCAGGGCTTGGAGGCCATCGTTCATCGCATGGGCCTCCACACAGCCGTCCTTGACGACGAGGGCCAGGTGGAGGGGCTCATAGAAGCGCCTCGCCTCGTAGTGGAGGAGCTTCCAGCCGCCGTCGTAGTCCAGGCTCGACCAGCTCGACACCGGCCAGACGTCGTTGAGCTGCCAATAGAGGGTGCCCATGCAACGGGGCTGGAGGCTGCGCCAGTATTCCACCGCCGTCCGGATCGCCAGGGCCTGCTGGACCTGGGATAGGTAGAGGGCCTGGCTGAAGCCCGAGGGCATGCGGAAGTAGCGGAGCATGTTCTCGATGATGATGGCGTTGCCGCGGGGATGGCGCTGGTGGTGCTCGAAGACCGGGCTTGCCACGTTGCGGTCGGCTTCCGAGGCGAAGGAGGCGACCGCCCGCTCCGAGGGGAAGGACTGGTAACCGAACTCGGAACAGAAGCGGGGCCTGACATCGAGGTAGGCCGAGAAAGGCTTGCCCTCATGCCATACCGACCAGAAGTGCATGTCCCCCCGGCCGTCCTCGTGCCAGTTGTCCCCGAAGTCGTTCGGCCCCGCCGAGGGGGAGGAAGGCCACCACTGACGGTCAGGATCGATCTCCTTGACCACGCGGCCGATGCAGCCTTCCGTGAGGCGGTCGTAGTCGGCGATGTAGCGCGCCGGGCTTTTCTTGCTTGCCTCGTACCAGGTGATCGCGCCGAGGGCCTCGTTGTTGCCGCACCAGAGCGCCAGACAGGGGTGGTCCATGAGGCGCCTGACCTGGTCCCGGATCTCCGCCTCCACCTCCGCCAGGAAGGCGGGGTCCGAGGGATAGAGGGCACAGGAGAACATGCAGTCCTGCCAGATGAGGATGCCCAGCTCGTCGCAGAGTTCGTAGAAGGCATCGCTTTCGTACCTTCCGCCGCCCCAGACGCGGAGGCAGTTCATGTTGGCCGCGACCGCCGAGCCGAGGAGGTCCTCGAGGCGTCCGGTCGTCCAGCGCGAGGGGAGGGAGTCGGCCGGGATCCAGTTGGCGCCCTTGGCGAAAACCCGGCGGCCGTTGACCACGAAGGTGAGGCTCTTTCCCCACTCGTCCTCCTTAGCAAGGACGGCGAGCTCCCGGAAGCCGAGGCGCTTGCGCAGGCAGGCGCCTCGGTGCATCGAAGATTGTTGGTCCTTTCCCGAGGCCGCCGGGATGGCGCTTACGACGAGCTCGTACAGCGGCTGCTTCCCGTAGCCGGCAGGATTCCAGTCCTCGACGCCACGGACCTCGAGGTCGAGGCGGTGGCTCGACCTGCCTTGCGCCGCCTCGACCTGGCTTTCGGCCCTGGCCCCGCCCAGGGTCGCCTCGAGGGTCACCGAGGAGCCGACGGCCGCTTCGAGCTCGACCTCGACGCTGACTTTCCAGGTCCGTCCCTCTCCTGTCCCAACCCGGCGCATCCGCGTCGTGGCGTACTCGATGCGCGGCCCGTCGTGGCAGAGGAGACCTATGCGATCGTAGACCCCGCCCGTCATGAGGCAGGGACCCCAGTCCCAGCCGGCCATGAATTGCGCCTTGCGGATGAGGTTGCGGTGCGGCGAGAAGACCGGGTATTCGGAGGCGGGTATCGGATAGGGGAGGAGGGCTGCGGCTTCCGCGGCGGCCTTTTCCGGGGAGCGTATCGTGATCGAGATGAGGTTCTTGCCCACGTGGAGGAGCTTTTTGGCATCTGCACGGAAGCGGCGGAACATGTTCCGGCTCGTGCCAAGGAGGCTGCCGTTGATCCGCACTTCGGCGATCGTATCGAGGACGAGGGCCTCGAGGCAGATGCCTTCCCCCTCGAGGTCGGCGGCCGAAAGCTCGAGCTCCCGCTCGATCCGCCAGTCCTCGCGGCCCACCCATTGGAGGTCCAGCTCGTTCATCCCGACGTAGGGATCGCTTATCTCGCCGGCGGCCAGGAGGGCGCTCATGATGTCGCCGGGGACCGCCATGGGACGCGAGGAGCTGTCCAGCTCGCGGATGAGGGTCCAGCTGCCTTCGAGTCTTTTGGTCTCCATGCCTTCCTCCAAGTCCTGTCTTCCTCACTCTAATTCTTCATTGACGGTTCAGCATACCCATGCTATACCATGATTGGTTGCTAAGATCAACCAACAACGGAGAAGGCAGTGGCGAGCACGAAAACTACGGGGCCTAGGACCGCGTCCCGCATTTTCAAGACAATCTGGCGTTCTCCCAACATCAGCCGCGTGGAAATCGCGAGCAAGCTTGGCCTCGACAAGTCCACGGTGACCAACCAGGTCAACCGACTCATCGACTTCGGCCTCATCGAGGAGACCGAGGCCGGCGAGGCCTCCGTGCGGGGCGGCCGGCGGCCCATCGGTTTGGCCATCCGCAAGTCCTTCGGTCGCATCCTCGGCCTTGAGATACAGGTCGGCTCCTATACCGCGGTCGTCGTCAACCTTTCGGGAGAAGTGCTCGCCGAACGCAAGGAAAAGCTCGACGTAGACGCCGGCAATTTCTCCGAGGTCGTCCTGCGCATTGTCCGCGACTCGGCCTCCGGGCTTTCCAGCGGGCCTGGCCCCCTCCTTGGAGTCGGCGTGGGCGTCGGAGGGCTTGTCGACCTCAAGAAAAGCCGCATCCGCTATTCGGTCCCCCTCGGCATCTCCAAGCCCCTGGATTTCGGCAAGACCGTGGCAGCCAAGCTGGCCCTGCCCTGCTTTGTCGAGAACGACGCGAATTGCTGCGCCTGGGGCGAGCTTGCCTTCAACCGCGGCGAGGAGCCGAGGGACTTCCTCTTCGCCCTCGTGGAATACCGGAGCGACAAGGCTTCCCGGGGCAACTTCGGCGGCCTTGGCGTGGGCTTCGGCATCGTCTACGGCGGCAAGGTCTACTCCGGCGCCCATGGCAACGCGGGCGAGTTCCGCTCGGCCTTCTGCGACGGCCGGGGGGAGCTGCAGTTCTCCCTCTCCAAGGAAGAGCTCATGCGGGTGGAAAGCGACCGAAGCGTCCTGGACCGCGCCTCCGACGAGCTTGCGCGCAACATGGCCCTGCTCGTCAACACGATGGATTTCGACCGCGTCTATATCGGGGGCGACATCGAGGGGCTCAACACGGATTTCCCGGCTACCTTGCGCCGGCGCCTCGAGGAGAACTGGATGTACCCCTCGCCCAGGGACGTGGAGATCGGCTATTCGAGCTTCGGCGGGAAGGCGGTGGCCTACGGGGCGGCCGGCATGATGCTGGACCGCCTCGTGGCCGAGCACCTCCTCCCGGGGACTTCATGATGTGGAAACCGGCGACAGGATGTTGCCAATTGGATCTTTATATTCTTTCAGGAGGAACCAAGGTATGAAGCGGAATCGAATCCTGTTCGCTCTCCTCGCCGTGGCGGTCGTATCGGGCCTTCTTCTCGGCGGCTGCGCCAAGAAGCCCAAGGTCGTGACGCTCAAGGTCATGAACTACCAGCAGGCAGACCAGGCCGGGTACCAGGAGGACGTGAAGGTCTGGGAGGACTTCCAGAAAGCCAATCCCGACATCAAGCTCGAGATGGAGGTGCTCTTCAACGACCCCTACCACGCCAAGCTCCAGGCCTACGCCGCCGCCGGCACCATGCCCGACGTCTTCTATGTATGGCCCGGCTCCCGCTCGGCGGTCATCCACGAGAAGAAGCTCGCCAAGGACCTGGGCAAGCTCCTGGGGGCCGACTACCTCAAGGACTTCTCCGCGCCCGCCATCGACCCGAACAACCAGCTCGGGAAGTACATGGCCATGCTGCCCCAGTCCTTCACCTACACCTCCGTGATGTACGTGAACAAGAAACTCCTCAAGGACAACGGCTTCGAGGTCCCCAAGACCTATGCCGACCTCAAGGCCATGGTTCCCAAGCTCAAGGCCAAGGGGATCGCCGTCGCCATGCTCCCGAACAAGGACGGCTGGCCGATGCAGTCCTGCCTCTTCTCCACCGTGGCCGGCCGCATGGCGGGCGACAAGTTCTTCGACGCGATCAACTCAGGCACCGCCAAGTTCACCGACAAGCCCTTCGTGGACTCCCTCGCCGTCATCGAGAGCCTCTACAAGGACGGCATCCTGGCCCGCACCGACGACAACGTCGGCTACGGCGAGGGACCCGCCCTCTTCGTCGCCGGCAAGGCCGCGATCATGATCGACGGCGACTGGCGCACCGGCGCCTACATCACCGACAAGGCCTCCGGCAAGGCGCTCATCGCCCCCGCCGCCCAGGAAAGCGATTTCGCCCTCATGCCCTTCGTCGCCATCGCGGGCGAGGCCAACCCCGGCGTGCTCTCCGCCGTAGCCGGCACCGGCTGGGCGCTCTCCGCCTCCCTCCCCGCCGGCTCCGCCCAGGAAAAGGCGGCCGTGCGCCTCATCAAGTACCTCTATTCCCCCGAGATCCAGGCCATCCGTTTCGGGACCGGCGCCTATGTCCCCACCCGCAAGGGCGTGACGGCCAAGGTCGAGCCCCTCGTTTCCATGGTCCCGACCTTCTATGCCGCGAACCCCAAGACCTGCTACGTCATCGACGGCGCCTTCGACCCGGCCGTCTACAACGTGCTCAACTCCGGGCTGATCGCGATCGGCCTCAAGACCTCCACCCCCGAGAAGGTGGCGGCCGAGGTGCAGAAAGCCTTCGAGGGCTGGAAGGCCAACAAGAAGTAGGCGATACTTGAAAACACGGGGCCTCCCGCAGGAGGCCCCGCGAGTCGCACGGACGCGCATGTCCCTTGCCCCGAAAGCTCCGAAAATCCCCGTACCTGAGGTTGCCATGTCACGCATGAAGAGGATCGACCGGGAGGAAGGGCGGGCTTACGCCCTCATGGTGCTGCCGGCCCTCGTCATCTACGCCCTCGTCATGGCCTTCCCAATCATCCTCTCCGTCATCCTCTCGGTCTCGAACTATTCGGGCGGCAAGATGTTCGGCGGCGAGAGGTGGGGCTTCGCGGGGTTCAGCCAGTACGCGCGGGTCCTCGCCGATCCCTTCTTCTGGAACGCGCTGAGGAACAACGTCTACATAGTACTTGTCTCCGTGTTCGGCCAGTTGCCCCTCGGCTTCATCTTCGCCTATGTCATCTACCGCAAGCTCGTCAAATGGCCCGGCTTCTGGCAAGGCGTCCTCTACGTCCCGAACATCATCTCGATCATCGTCGTCGGCCTCCTGTGGCAGACGATCTTCTCTCCCAACGGCCCCATCGGCGAGGTGATGAACGGCATCTACCGCAATGACTTCCAGCTGAAGCTCCAACTCATCCTGGGGCCAGCGGGCGGCTTCGCCGTCGACGATGGCATGGTCGCCCGCCTCCTAGAGCTCGCGGGCAGCGCGGGGGCCGACCAGTTCACGGACGCTCCGGCCGAGCTCAAGTCCCTCCTCCTGTCCTACGGTCCGGGCCAATACGGCCAGGTCATGGACGCGCTCACCAACCTCTTCGTCCAGAAGTGGAGCCCGGGTTTCCTCAACCAGCCTGGCGTGGCCATGCTGCCCATCCTCTTCGTGATCCTGTGGATGTACACCGGGATGTACCTCATCCTCTTCCTGGCCAACATGCAGAAGATAGACAGCCAGGTGATCGAATCGGCGCGCATCGACGGGGCCCACGAGGGCCAGGTCATGCGTTTCATCATCCTTCCCTCCCTCTCGGGCACCATCGTCAACGCCGCGATCCTGGCCATAGCCGGTTCCCTTTCGACCTTCGCCCTCATCTTCGCGATGACGGGAGGCGGGCCGGGAAGGATCACGGAGATACTCTCGATCTACATGTACAACAACGCCTTCCTCGGGCGGCCCAACTTCCCCCTCGCGAACGCGATCGCCCTCATCATGGTCTTCATAAGCTTCCTCCTGATCCTCCTCACCAAGGCCCTCGAGAAGCGCTATGGCGGGAAGGAGTAGGACATGTCAGAAGAGCACAAGACGACTTTCTGGGGCGCTGTGGGCGGGAAGGCGGCGAAATCCCTCGCCTACGCCGTGATGGCCCTTTTCTCCGTCATGACCCTCTACCCGATATTCTGGCTCGCGATGAATTCCTTCAAGACGACGCGGGAATTCCAGGTGAGCCAGCTCGGCTTCCCCGTGGCGCCGACCCTTGCCAATTATAAAGGCGCCTGGGAATTCGGCGAGTTCGCGAAGCTCTTTCCCAATTCCCTCATCTACACCGCCCTCTCCACCCTCGGCATCATCTTCTTCTCCCTACTCGCCGGCTTCGCGTTCGCGAAGATCAGGTCGAAGGCCACGGCACCGCTTTACGGCTCCTTCATCATCGGCATCCTCCTCACGATCCAGACCCTGATGATACCCCTCTTCCTGGAAGTGAACATCCTGGGCATCTACAACACGCGGCTGGCCGTCCTCCTCGTCTACATCGGCGCCGGCCTGCCCACCGGCATCTACTTGGCCACGGAGTTCATCAAGGGCATCCCCTCCGCCCTCGTCGAATCGGCCCGCATCGACGGGGCAGGCTACTGGCGCATATTCCTCGCGATCATCACGCCGATGGCCGTGCCCGTCGCCACGACCCTGGCGATACTGAACATCACTGGCATCTGGAACGAATTCGCCCTCATCAACATCCTCGTCTCGAGGACAGAGCTCAAGAGCCTTCCCTTGGGCATCTTCAAGTTCTCGGGCTCGCTCTCCACGGACTACGGAAAGCAGTTCGCCGCGCTGGTCATCGGCATGGTGCCGATGCTCGCCTTCTATGTCGTCTTCCGCAAGCAGATCACGAAGGGCGTGGCCGCCGGGGCGATCAAGGGATGACGGCCATGCAAGGACGGGTCGAGGGCTTTCCGGCCGGCTTCATCTGGGGTTGCTCTAACGCGAGTTACCAGAGCGAGGGCTCGCTCCACGAACTGGGCCGGGGCGAATCGATCTGGGACGTCTTCTGCCGCCTCGGGGGGAAGGTCGCCGGCGGTGGCTCGGGGGAAGGGGCCTGCGACTCCTGGCGGCGGATGGAGGAGGACGTGGCCCTCCTGCGGGGACTCGGTGTCGGCGCCTATCGCTTCTCCCTCTCCTGGCCGCGCATCCAGCCATCCGGCAAGGGCCGGCCCGTCCAGGGTGCCATTGACCATTACCTGCGCTTCTGCGACCTCCTGGCGGAGGCGGGCATCGAGCCCATCGTCACCCTCTACCACTGGGACCTGCCCCAGGCCCTCGAGGACGAAGGCGGATGGCCGATGCGCGAGACCGCTTTCCGCTTCGCCGACTACGCAGCGCTTGCCTTTGACGCCCTAGGCGGCAGGGTCAGGCGCTGGGTGACCCTCAACGAGCCCTGGTGCTCCGCCTTCCTCGGCTACGGCTCCGGCGAACATGCGCCTGGCCGCAAGGACATCGGAAGCGCCTATCGCGCCGCCCACCACCTCCTCCTGGGCCATGGGCTCGCGGTGGGGAGTTACCGGGAAACGGGCTTGCCCGGCGAAATCGGCATCACCCTCAATCCGGCCACCCCGCGCCCCGCCACCCGCCGGGAACAAGACATCCTGGCGGCCCAGCGGTTTTCCGTGGAGCGGACCGCCCTCTGGCTGGATCCCCTTTATGGCAGGGGTTATCCCGAGGCCCACCTGGCGGCGCGCGGCATCGCCATGCCCATCGAGGCAGGGGACCTTGGCCGCATCGCCGCGGAGCTCGACTTCCTCGGCGTCAACTACTACAACGAGGACGCCATCGAGGCGGCCCCGGCAGGGGCCGGGAACCCGGATGGAGTCGCCTACGCGGGGGACTGGCACGGGAGGACCGCCATGGGCTGGTCCATCGTCCCTGACGGGCTCGCGCGCATGCTGGCCAGGATCCACGGGCAATGGAGGCCCAAGGCGCTCTGGGTCACGGAGAACGGCGCGGCCTTCGCGGACGAGGACATGGAGGCCGGAAGGGTCCACGACCGCGACCGGATCGAGTACCTTCGATCGCACATCGCGTCCTGCAGGGATGCCATCGCCGCGGGCCTCCCCTTGCGCGGCTACCTCGCCTGGACTCTCATGGACAATTTCGAATGGTCGTTCGGCTATACGAGGAAGTTCGGCCTCGTGCGGGTGGACAGCGCCACCGGCGAGCGCCACCCCAAGGACAGCTATCACTGGTACCGCGACCTGCTCGCGGGGTTCGTGGCACCATGAGCCTTTCGAGGCCCGCCGAGGGCTATGGGCCGAGGCCCGCCGAGGGCTATGGGCCGAGGCGAGGGCTCGTGCCGCCTCCGCTTTCCCTCATGGACGCGGAGGGCAACTTTGACATGAGGGGAGGCCTGGCGGTCAAGGCGCCGCCCCCTTGCACCGAGGTCGCGAAGGCCCTTTGCGCCTGGCTGGCGGCCATCCCCGGCGTGGGGCACGCAAGGCTCGGCGGGCCGCCGTCAGGCGGCGAAGCGCGGATCGAGCTCAGGCTCGGCCTCGCGCCCACTGCCGGGGAGGAGGCCTACAGCATCATGCTGGCGCCTGGCGGCGCCTTGATCGAGGCCGCCACGACCAAAGGCCTGGCGCGCGGGGCGGCGACACTCTGGCAGTTGGCCCTTTCCGAGGGCAGCGTCATCGCGGCTTGCCGGATTGAGGACAGCCCCCGTTTCCCCTGGCGAGGCTTCATGCTCGACACCGCGCGCCATTTTTTCCCGGTCGAGACGATCGAGCGTTTCCTCGACCTTGCCGCCCTCCACAGGCTCAGCGTCTTTCATTGGCACCTCACCGATGACCAGGCCTGGCGGATCGACCTGCCTTCCCTGCCCGAACTCGCCCAGGCCGGCTCGCGCCGGCTCGATATGCGCTACAACGTGCCGGTCTGGAAGGCGGGCTCCTACTCTCCCCTCGATGTGCGCCGGGTCGTCGCCTTCGCCTCCGCGCGCGGCATCGAAGTCGTGCCGGAGATCGAGACCCCGGGCCATGTGACCGCCCTCCTCGCCTCCCATCCCGAGCTCTCCTGCCTCGGTGCCTCCGCGCCTGGGGAAGGCGCTCCTCGCTTCGAGCCCGCGGACAGCTATGGCGTCTTCGAGGATATCCTGTGCGCGGGCAATGACAAGGTTTTCGAGCTGCTGGAAAAGGCCTTCGGCGACCTGGCGCGCATTTTTCCGGCTGCCTTTGTCCACGCGGGCGGCGACGAGGCACCCAAGACCCGCTGGATGGCCTGCCCGCGCTGTGCCGGGCGGATGCGGGAGCTTGGCCTTGCCGAGGACGACCATGAGGGGCTCCAGGCCTGGTTCATGGCGAAGGTCGCGGCCATCCTTGAGAGGCACGGGAAGCGCATGGTCGGCTGGGACGAGATCCTGGACTCCGAAGGATGGATTCCCCCAAGCGCCGTCGTCATGTCCTGGCGCGGGTATTCCGGCGGCGAGAGGGCCGCGCGCCGAGGCCATGGCGTGGTCATGTGTCCGCAGACGGCCGCCTGCTACCTCGATCACAAGCACCTCGACCGGATCGAGGAGCCGGGCCAGCTCGGCGTCTGCACGGTAAGGGATTCATGGTCTTTCGAGGCCGTGCCCGCCGGCCTTGGTGGCGAGGCGGCCGCACGCGTGATGGGCGGCCAGGGAAACCTGTGGAGCGAACTTGTCTATTTCGGCAAGCAGGCCGAGTACATGGCCTTCCCCCGCCTCTGCGCCCTCTCCGAGGCCCTCTGGGTGCCGGCGCAAGGGCGCGATTTCGGTGATTTCAAGGAGCGCCTGGCCGTCCATCTAGGGCGGCTTGCCGCCCTCGGCGTCAACCACTATCGGGGGCCCCTCGAATAGGCTACTGGTCCGGAAAGCCAAGGCCCCGGACCTCCTCGTCGAGCTTGGCCTTCGAGTAGGGCTTGGGGATGTAGGCATCGCACTGGCTCCGGAAAGCCTCCATGACATTCCGGGCATCCGAGAGGGCCGTGGTCATGATGACCTTGGCGCAGTCGGAGCGCGCCAGGCCGCGTAGCTCCTCGTAGGCCCTGATCTCCCGCAGCACGTCCTGGCCATCCTTGAGCGGCAGCATTATGTCGAGGAAGATGAGGTCATAGGGTTTCCTTGAGTCGTAGGCGAACAGCGCGGCCTTGACCGCCTCGGGGCCGTCCACCGCCAGGTCGTGCGATCCATATTCCGAAACGAGGCTGGCCAGGAGGTTCCTTGAGAGGAATTCGTCTTCAACTATGAGCATCTTGAGCTTCTTCATCGCCGCGCGCCGTCCTTGTTCCCCGATGGGGCGCTAGACCCTCTTCGGGTAGTATATGTCCTTGAAGGTCAGGGTGCAGGAAAAACCCGGGCCCTTGGAGCCGAAGAGGACACGGCCGTGGAGCTGTTCCTCGCCGATGCCGATGACGGTCCGGAGCCCCAGGCGCCCGCTTTTTCGGGGATCGTAGCCCGAGGGCAGCCCTACGCCATCATCCCATTCCTCGAGCCTGATCGCGCCGTCGGCTTCCTTGCGCACCGAAACGGAGATCCGACCGGCCTTCCGCCTGGGGAAGGCGTGGTTGATGGAGTTGCCGATGAGCTCGGAGAGGACGAGGCCGCAGGGGATGGCTATGTCGGCCGAAACCTCGATCCTTTCGCTCTCGTTGCTCTCGTTGCTCTCGGCGAAGAAGGCGATGTCGGCGCCGGAAATGGGCATGTCGCTCCTGAGGCGATCCACCAGGTCGGTGACATAGGAACCGAGGTCGATGGAGGTGAGGCAGTCGGCCTGGTAGAGCTTTTCCTGGACGAGCGCCATGGCGAGGATCTTGTTCTGGATGTCGTCGAAGGCCGTATGCAGCGAGGAATCCTCGACCTCCTGCTTCTTGAGCTCCAGCATGGCGTTGATGAGCTGCATCGAATTCTTCGTCCGATGGTAGAGTTCGCTCACAAGGGCTTCCTTCTCGCCGAGGGTGGTGCGGAGCTTCTCCTCCGCCTCCTTCCTGGCGCCGATCTCGAAGGTGAGGCCTATCATGCGCAGCGCTTGCCCCGCCTCGTTGCGCTCGACGAGTTCGCCCTGGTTGAGGACCCAGATCCAGTGCCCTTCCTTGTGCCTGATGCGCAGCTCGCACTCGTAGCGGGGCAGTTCCCCCGCGAGGTGGCGGGCAAGCGCCTCCTCGGAGATCCTCCTGTCCTCAGGATGGCAAATCTCGGCCCATAGCGACATGTTCCTGTTGGCGGTCTCCTCAAGGGAATAGCCGGCCAGTTTCCCCCAGTTCCGGTCCAGGAGCATGTCGCCGGTGACCATGTTCCAGTCCCAAAGCCCCGCCCCTGTCCCGTCGAGGGCGAGGCTGAGCCTTTCGTCCTGGTCGCGGACCAGGCGCTCGGTCCTTTTCCTCTGGCTGATGTCGCGGCAGAAGGCGATGATTTTCCTCGTGTCGCCCCCGAGGTAGCTCGCCGTGATCTCCACGTCCACCACGCTGCCGTCGGCGCGGCGGTGGAGGGTCTCGAAACGGTCCTGGCCCTGCCTGCGGATCTTGGCGAGGTGGGCCGAGACCTTTTCCTTCGTGGAGGCCGCGCAATGGTCAAGGATGGTGAGGCTGAGCATCTCCTCCCTGCTGTAGCCCATGAGGGCGCAGTAGGACGAGTTGACGTCCACTATCCTTAGCTCGCTGTCGGCGGTGAAAAAGCCGTCTCCCGTGGTCTCCAGGACGGCGCGAAGGAAGGCTTCGCGCTCGGTCACGGCCTCCTCCTTGCGGAGCCGGTCGGTGATGTCCTGCACCATGACCGCGAAGAGGCCGGTCTCCGGCCGATAGGCGCTGACCTCGAAAGTGCGCCCGAGGGTCGCCGAACCGCTCTGGAAAACGATGGGCCTTCCGGTCCGGACGACCTCTCCGTAGCTCTCGATCCAGACCGGCTCGAGGTCGGGAACCACCTCTTTCGCCCTGCGTCCGATGATGTTGGCGCGCCTGAGCCCAGTCATGCTCTCGAAGGCGCTGTTGACCAGCAGGAAGCGGTAGTCCACCGGGCGATCCTCGTCATCGAAGATCATTTCATGGAGGGCGAAACCCAGGCTCAAGTTGCGGAAGAGCTGCTTGCTGCCCGCCCATTCGTCGAAGCGGCTGATGGCCTTGCCCTTTCCATCCCGGAAACTGTCGAAAAAGAGGAGGACCCTCGACCAGTCGCTTCCGGGGCCGTTGTGGAGGGTTGCGCGGACACGAAGGTTGACCTTTCCTGCGGAATCGGAGATGAAGACCGCGGGCGTCTCGACCGTGCCCTTCCCCGCGGCCAGGTCGACAAGGACGCGCTTCCAGGCCTCGAGGCCTCCGCCTTCCATGCGCTTGCCGATCCTGCTTCCACTCACCGGAGGAGCCCTCAGGCCAAAGCTCCTCCCCGCCTCTTCGTTGTACCAGACGATGCTGACCAGGGCGATGAAGCGGTCAAGCTCGTCGGGGTATTTGACGAGGAAAACCTCGAAATCGTCGAGCCCGGTCTCCGTGAGGGTTTGATAGTCGCGGCGCACAAGGCTAAAATCCGCCACGGCGGCGGCTATCGGCAAGTAGTGCAGGACGTGCGCTTCCAAAGGGATTTCACAAGGAACCGGGATTTCCGGTTCAGCATTTTTCATGTCGCCCCCGAACCAAGACCTTTTTTCTGATCGGGAGGGGATCGGTCTCTTTGCCCCGTTTGATTATAAAGGTAGACCGCCTGCCGGCGCTTTTCCAGCCGGATTGGAGAAATTGGGACAAATTCCAGCGATATGCCCCTGGAAGTGCATCCCTCCTGCCAGTCAGGACCTAGGACTCGCGCCCAATTTCGCTTCCCGGGGCTTGGGACGGCTCAGTTAAAGCCCGCGGCCTTGAGCTCGCTTATCACATTGCTCTGGTCGAAATTGGGGAGGGAGAGGGCGGCGTATGCGGCATAGGCACGCCGAGCCACCTCTTTCGCGTATTCGATGTCGGATTTTCCCGCCGGCACGCCCCGGTTCCCGTCCTTGTTCCAGCTCGAACTCCTGTTCCTCAGCTTGAGCGCGATCGCGTAGTCCCCGAGGAAGCGGACGTTCGTCGGGTCCAGCTCGATGGCCCGCGCATAGGAAGCCCCCATCTTGGCCTTGTCTCCCCCCGCGAAATCCGGAGTCACCCGGTCGATCAGGGCCTTGAGGTACCAGGGGTCGGCGAAGCCCGGATCTATGTCCAGGGCGCGGTCACAGAGGCTCCGGAGGTCTGAGGCCATGAAAAGGGAGTTGAGGATGCCCTGTTCCCTCGCCTTGAAACCCAGGCTTGCCGCGTGGAAATAGACCACCTTGGCCTTGTCGCGCTGGCTGCCCAGGACGCGGTCCAGGAGGGGACGCCCAAAACCCAGGCAATCGTCGTAGAGCGCCAGCTTCTCCCGGCTCCGTCCGGTGGGCAGCTCCAGCGCCTTGAGCTGCTTGGCCCGCAGGATACGCCAGACCACCGCCGCCTGGGGAAGGGCTGGATCGTACCAACGCTGAAGTATTGCCAGCTCCTCCCCGGTCCTTTTCTGGAAGTGGAGGGTGTCGATGGCGGAAAAGTCCTGGGAAGGCAGGGCGGAAGCCGCCAGGACAAGGATCGCCGCGACAAGGATGGCTCGGGTCATGGACTCCCCCTATACCTGCGAGGCATGGTCAGCCTTTCCTCCGCCAGGCGCAGAGCCATGTCTCGAGCAGGTCGATGCAGGCATACACCGCGAGGCCGAAGAAGGCAAGGGTCATGATGGCCGCGTACATGTCGGGGTAGTCGACGCGGGCCCAGGCGTCCATCACGTACCACCCGAGGCCGCTTTGGGTGGCGAAGGTCTCGGCGAGGAAGAGCACCGCGATGGCCGTCCCGAGGCCGACCCTGAGGGAGGTGAGGAGGGAAGGCAGGCAGGCCGGAAAGACCACGTGCCTGAGGACTTGCAGCCTGCCGGCGCCAAGGGAGAGGACGGCATCCACGAGGTCGGCCTCCACGGACCGGGCGGCGTCCCTTGCCGCCACGAGGACCTGGCCAAAGACGATGAGGCCGATGAGGATGTCCTTGGACGCCTCTCCCAGGCCGAAGAAGAGCATGATGACAGGGAGGAAGGCGACCTTCGGCAGGGGATGGAGGAGGTAGATGAAGGGCGAGAGGAAGGCGTCGAGGCGGCGCGAGCGTCCGGCGGCCAGGCCGAGGACCGCGGCGGGGGGCCCTGCCACGGCGAGGGCCACGCAGATCCGTCCTGCCGACGCCCCCAGATGGAGGAGGATCGAGCCGTCGGCGATGCGTCCGAGGAGCCGGGCGAAGGTCGGTCCCGGCGGGGGCAGGAAGGGCTTGGCCACGAGGAGGGAGGCAAGCCACCAAAGCAGGCCGATGGAAAGGGCCGCCGACAGCGCCCGCCCGGACTTCGCGAGGGGGGCGGGCCCTTGGGTGGGGGGAGCCAAAGCTTTCATGTCCGTCCCGCTTCGGCGACGCTGCTTTCAAAGATGCGTCGCAGGGCGGCGCAGCGCGAGAAATACGCTTCGCTGCTTCGGAATGCTTCGTTGCGCAAGGCCGCTTTGGCGCCTTTTGCCTCGCGGACGGGCCACTCCACGCAAGCGGCGATCCGCCCTGGCGCGCGCCCTGCCATGAGGTAGGCGCGCTCGCCCAGGTAGGCCGCCTCCTCGATGGAATGCGTGACGAGGACGACCGTCACGAGGTGGCGCCGCCGGACCTCGAGGAGGCCGTCCTGGAGGGACTCCCGGGTGAGGGCGTCGAGGCTCGAGAAGGGCTCGTCCATGAGGAGGAGGTCAGGTTGCTGGGCGAGGGCCCGGGCGACCCCGAGGCGCTGCCGCATGCCGCCCGAAAGCCGGGCGGGGTAGAAGGACTCGAAATCGATGAGCCCGAGCTCCTCGAGTATGGGGTCGACGCGGGCGGCGCGCTCCCGCGCGCCCATGCCCCGGATCACCAGAGGCAACTCCGCGTTTCCGCGCACGGTCTTCCAGGGCAGGAGTCCACCGCCCTGGAAAATGACGGCGCTTTGTTCCCGCACCCCATGGAGCTCCTCGCCATGTACGAGGATGCGGCCTTCCGAGACGGGGAGGAGGCCGGCCATGGCTTGGAGAAGGCTGGTCTTGCCACAGCCCGAGGGACCGACCAGGGCGGTGAGGCTCCCTTCGGGGAACACGGCCTCTGCCTTGCTGATGGCGCACAACCATCCTTCCCTGTCACCTTCACCGGCTTTTCCGGCGGCGTGGGCCTTCCCGTTCGCGGCGATGCCCGCGCCGGCCTTGCCGGCGAGGCGATAGATGACACTGACTCCCTCGAGCTTGAGCATGGCTAGAGGCCCGCTATCGCCCTTGGGTCGAGGAGGGCGGAGGCCGCGATCGGCCTGGAGATGAGGCCTTTCATCGAGAGCCATGCCATGGCCTTCCCGACATCGGCCTCCGAGGGCTCGCGCGGCGGCTTGTAGGCCACGAAGCGGTAGGTCCCCGTGAGGTCGGGAGGGAAGTTGGCTTTCTGCGCCAGGAAAGGACGCCAGGCGTTGTTGTCGGCGTTGATTGCCGCACAGGCGGCGGCGTAGGCACGATAGAAGGCCCGGATCTCGGCCAAGCGCCCGTCCAGTGATTTTTTCGTGAAGAGCAGGACTCCGGCGCCGAACCCGGCGTCGTCGCTCGTGGCCAGGAGGATGGCGCCGCGGGCCTTGGCCGCGCTGAGGAGAGGCTCCGGAAGGCAGGCGGCCTTAATTTGTCCCGCGAGGAGGAGTTCGAGGCGCACCGGCATTTTTGGCACGGCCAGCACCTTGATGTCGGCCTGGGCAAGGCCTGCGCCGGAGAGGAGGGTTTCGGTGGCGTAATGGACTATGGAGTTGAGCGAGGTGCCGACCTCGACGCCGCGCAGGTCCTGGAGCCTCGTTATGCCCGAGCCCGGAGCGGAGACAAGGCCGTAGCGCCCGTCCGTGAGGCTGGTCACCCGGAGCTCGAAGCCGCCTTGGATGGCAAGGGCCGCCGCGAGGAGGTCGGAGACCACTCCGTCCACCGCGCCGGCCTGGAGGGCCGCGTCCCTTTCCACGGGGTTCTGGAAGGCAAGGAGCTTGACGCTGATCCCTTCCTTAACGAATAGGCCCAAGGCCTCGGCGGCGAGGAGGGGAAGGGAATCGGAATCGAGGAAGACGCCTATGCGCAATTCCCGGCCTGAAGGCGTAGCGGCCTCCGCGGCCGGGACCGCGGGCATCGTGAGGAGGAAGGCGGTGGTGACGCACAGGGCCGCAAAGTCCTTCCGGATGCGCGGGGGGAATAGGTTTCGTGGCTTCAAGGTCTGTCTCCTCATGGTGGGGTGGATCCCGTCCAGGGTCGCGCAAGGGGATTGGGCAGGCCCAGAGCGTCCAGGATGCGGGCGAGGAAGCCGTCGACGAGTTCCTCGATGCTTGTTGGTCGGTTATAGAAGCCGGGCGAGGCCGGCATGATGACCGCCCCCGCTTCCGAAAGGAGGCTGAGGTTGCGGAGGTCGATGAGGGACAGGGGGCATTCCCGCGGGACAAGGATAAGGGGCCAACCTTCCTTCAGGGCGACGGCGCCAGCCCGGTGGACCAGGTTCCGGACGTTGCCGGAGGCAATGGCGCCGACCGTTCCCATTGAAGCCGGAATGATGACGTTCCCGTCAAGACGGAACGACCCCGAGGCCAAGGGCGCACAAAGGTCGGACTCGTCATGGAGGGCAAAGCGGCCGCGGCCGCCCAGCTCCGCAAGCCGGGATTCGAGGCTGCTGCCGGTTTCCTCGGCCACGACCCGCTGGCCCCAGGCGGAGGCCACGACATGGATCTCTATTCCGCTGTTTTCACCGGCGGGACCTGCAAGGGCCCGAAGGAGGCGTAGGCCATAGATGGCGCCGGAGGCTCCGGTGATGCAGACGAGGATGCGCGGCATGTCCCGATTATAGCACAAAGAGGTCGAAGGCGACCGCGGCCAGGAGGACCAGGGGGATAACCTCGTTGATGCCGTAGGCGGCGATCCGGATGTGGCGCTCGGTTCCGCCGCGGGCGACGAGGTGCTCGGCGGCGAGGAGGAAGGCGGCTAGCGCGATACCGGCCCACCAGGCTGCGCCCAGGGGCCAGAAAAAGCCGAGGCAGGCAAGGAGGGCGATGGTCGCCAGGTGGCAGGCGACCGCCATCGCGCGCGCCAGGCCAGGGCCGAAACGCGCGGGAAAGGACTGCAGGTCCTCGCGCCTGTCGTTCTCGATGTCCTGGAGGGCATAGATGATGTCGAAGCCGGCGACCCAGAGGGCGACCGCTCCGGAGAGCACAAAGAAGCGGAGCTCGAAGACCTTCCCCGAGATGGCGATGAGGGAGCCCATGGGAGCGATGGCGCAGGTGGCGCCGAGCCACCAATGGCTGAGCCAGGTCCAGCGCTTGGTGTAGGAATAGCCGAAGATGGCGATCCCCGCGACGGGGAGGAGGGCCAGGCAGAGCCATCCCAGCGCCAGGGCGGAGCCGACGAGGATGGCGCCCATCGCCAGGGAAAAGAGGACAAGGTCACGGGAAGCTAGCCTTCCGGAAGGCAAGTGGCGGCCGGCGGTCCGGGGATTCCTCGCGTCGATGTCGCGATCGATGAGGCGATTGAGGGCATTGGCCAGGTTGCGGCCCGAGGCGGCGGCAAGGACGATGAAGACGAGCTTGAGGAGGGGGGGCTGGCCCCCCGATTCAAGCAGGATGGCGGCAAGCGCGAAGGGGAGGGAAAAAAGGGTGTGGCGGAGGATCACCGCATCGCCGATGGCCTTGAGCTTCCCGAATGTGCTGCCACCAAGATTGTTGGTGGCCTTGCTCCCCGCCGGCGAGGGGCTGTCAGAGGCCATATTCTCCCCAGCGAGAGGATACAAGGCGCTTGACAGCCTCGTCCATCACCAGGGCTTCGGGCCATTCGCGGGGGTGGCCCTCCTCCGGCAGCTTGCGCGTCGCGTCCACCCCGAGCCGGGCGCCGAAGCGGGCCACCGGTGACGAGTGGTCGAGGGCGTCCAAAGGCCCGTCGGAAAGGACCAGGTCACGCCTTGCGTCGATGTTGTTGAACACACGCCAGGCGACCGTGGAGAGGTTCTTGAGGTCGACCTCGGCGTCCACGACGACGATGAGCTTGGTGTACATCATCTGCCCCATGCCCCACAGGAAGTTCATGACCTTCCGTGCCTGGCCAGGAAAGCGCTTGTTGATGGACACGATGACGCAGTTGTGGAAAACCCCCTCGAGGGGCATGCGGAGGTCGGCTATCTCGGGACAGAGCTGCTTCAGGAAGGGGAGGAAGAGGCGCTCGGTGGCCATGGCCATCCAGCAATCCTCCTTAGGCGGTATGCCGACGATGGTGGCGGGGTAGACGGGGGATTTCCGGCGGGTGATGCGCTCGAGGTGGAAAACGGGATACTGGTCGGGGAGGGAATAGAAGCCCGTATGGTCGCCAAAAGGGCCCTCAAGCCTGCTTTCCTCGGGATCGACCCAGCCCTCGAGGACGAACTCGGCATCTGCGGGAACCACGACCTCGGAGAGGCTGGCCTTGGCCACCTCGCAGGGCTTCCCGCGCAGGAAGCCGGCGAACATGGCTTCCCAGACACCCTCGGGGAGGGGCGCGGTCGATGCGTACGTGACGGCCGGGTCCGAGCCGAGGGCCACGGCCACCGGCATTCGCTCGTCCCGGCTGCGGTACTTCTGGAAGAAATGCGCGCCATCCTTGTGAAGGTGCCAGTGCATGCCCGCGCAGCGGTCGTCGTAGACCTGCATCCGGTACATCCCCCAATTCTGGGCTCCGGTCTCCGGGTCGCGGGTGCAGACGACGGGGAGGGTGAGGAATCGGCCGCCGTCGGCTGGCCAGCACTTGAGGATGGGGAGGCTGGAGAAGCCGGATTTGTCATCGATCACCTGTCGGCACAGTGGGCGGGCTATGTGCTTGGGGAGGAGGGACAGGGCTGTGGGGATCTTGGGCAGGGCTCCGGGGATGGCACGGAGGAGGGAAAAATCGCGGACATTGGACCACATCCATGCGACCAGTTCCTCGATTTCAGCCGCCTTGGCATCAAGGCTTTCTGCCCCGAAGGCCATGGCCATCCGCGATTCGCTTCCCATGGCGTTGATGAGGAGGGGCCAGGGCGAACCTTTTACCTTCTCGAAAAGCAGGGCAGGGCCGCCTTCCCGCATCACCCGGTCGGCTATCTCCGTGATCTCAAGTTCGGGATCTACTTCCACCTTGACGCGGCGCAGCTGCCCGTGGGACTCCAGCGTCTTGATGAAATCCTGTAAGTCTTTGTATGCCATAGTCTTCCTGCTCCCGGGCGGCCAGTATACCCAAGTACTCTTCTTGCTGAATAGAGTGCCCCCATGTTGTTATTTTTTTCCCCTGGCAATATATTAGTGAATAGATATCCCTTATATTCAAGGTTTGATCTTTAAAGTTCGATCCCAGAAAGTAGCAGATTTTTTTCTCACAACTGCCCAGACGGGGAAGGACTTGAAGATGACTGTAGTGTCGAGAAAACCCAGCGCGCATTTCGCGCGAATTATGCCCTCGGTTTTCCTCCTGCCACTCGCCTTTATGACGACGTGCAGCCAGTTCAAGGTCGGTTTGGGCACGAAGGTCGACGTAAATCCCCCGAGCATCGAGATCAGCTCTCCGGCCAACGGGTCCTATAAACAAGGCGCAATTACCTTGAGTGGCACCGCCAGCGACGATATCGGTCTTGCGAACAACTCCATCAGCATAGCCATGACATTTTCGGCGGACTCAGGCATAGCCGCCAAGACCTTCGACGTGCCGGTCAGCGGGGGCGCATGGACCCTCCTCATTTCCACGGATACCGCGGACCTTGCCGCTGGCAAGGAAGTGAATGTGACCATCATTGCGACCGCCAGCGATAATGCAGGGAAATCCACCGAACAGAAGATCATCATTTACCTTGACAACAAGGCGCCGACCGTCAAGCTCACCGGACCCACTGCCGAGGACCTCGCCACAACCGACTATTATGTCAATGGAAGCATCCAGTTCAGGGGTTCGGCGGACGCAGACACCGCCAGCCTGGTACTTGAGGCCGGCGGCAGGCAGTTCTCCCCGGTCAACGGCAACAATGCCTCCTTCAAGGTACAGGTCGATACCCAGCTTTTCGTGGTGGGTGAGGGCGGCGTGACGGATGGGGGCGGAGCTGTCCTCCTCGTGCCCTTCAAGCTTTTCGCGATCGACAACGCAGGAAACCGTTCCGTCGAGTACGCGGGCAGCCTGAGGCTCAAGCAGTCCTCCGACGTGCCGGTCATCTCCTTCAAGGGGCCTGACAAGGATATAGTGGACCTTTCCGCCGCCAGCATGCTGCTCGCGACCAACCAGAATATTTTCGCGCAAGGGGACTCGATCACCGGAACGCTTTCCGATGATGACGGCATCGACTACTCGAGCCTGAGCCTCAAGCTGACCCCGATGCTCAGCGATGGAGTCACGGAAGACAGGGTTTCCACCCCCGTCATCTTCATCAAAGGCGCCGCTGATCCCCTCCACAACATCGGCATCAAGACCCTTGGAACCAACAGCGACCCATCCTTCTCCACTTCGGTCACCTCCGCTTCCTTTTCCTTCACCGTCCCCGCGAGCCTTGCCCAGGGCATATATAGGTTGTCGGGCAGCCTTTCGGATTCGGTCGCCTCGAAGATCGCGCCGCTCGCTTCGTCCAGTCTCCCAGACCCGGCTGCCGTGACCTCCTCATTCTCCCAGGTCTATTTCGTCGTCGACAATGGCAAACCGGTCACGAGGATTGCCCAGCCGGTCTCCGGCTCATTCCTCAGGACCCTCGCAGCCAACGGAACGGCGGAAGAGGGGCTCGGCATCAAACGCGTCGAGTACCAGCTGGACTCGACCTCCGGCGTCTGGACCGGGATAGACAACCCGGCACCCGGCGCGAGCACATCGTTCTCCTGGTCCATGAACGGGCCAACCCTCTCCGAAGGCAACCACTCCCTTTATGTGCGTTCGGTCTCGACAGGCAACGCGACGGGCTCGATCTCCTCAGTCGATTTTTCGATCGATACGACCCCCCCAACGGCGGGAGTGCAATCCGTGGCCCCCGCCTCGGGCGATGCGGCGAAGGCCCCTTCGGCCTTCGAGGACGCCAGCCTCGCCTCCGCTCCCGATGGCTACCTCGACACCGTGAACGGCATGGCGCGATTCAAGGGCGTCGCAGCCGATACGGCGAGCCTGGCCTCCTTGTCCTGGTCCATCCGCCACGTGGCGAGCATCGCCACCACGCCCTGGACCGTCGACCCGAGCCCCGTTGATTCGGGGACCTTCGCCAAATCATCCATGAGCCTTTGGTCCCTCGTCGTGGACACGACCGACTCGGCGAAATACTCGGACAAGTCGTACTATCAACTGGTCCTCCGCGCGACCGACCAGGCGGGGAATGCCACCACGACCGCGCGCGCCTTCCGGGTCGACCAGTCCGGTGACCTCCCTGTCATCTCCCTTTCCAACATGAAGGCCAGCGCGATGACCTCCGCGGCCGCGAAGCTGAACCTCCTTTTCGCCAATCTCGAGCTCGGCGCCTCCATTTCGGACGATGACCGGGTCAGCGCCTCGAGCGTCTCGCTCTATATCGACGAGGGCACCTCAGGGACCGCGCATCCGGTCTCGGGTTCCACCTCCGGCAGCGGGATCGTCACGTTCTCCTATTCCCTTTCGAGCCTGTCCCAGGGGCGGCATTACTTCTGGCTCAAGGCAAGCGACGACGCGGCCTGGAAGAACGGGGTGGCGGCGGCATCCTCCGTGGTCGGCCCCGTCTATTTCGCGATCGACACGGTCCAGCCGACCGTCCGCTACGACCAGTCCCTGTCGAGCTATGATCATGTCGCCCACACGATGAGCGTCGGCGGCACCATCTCGACATCCAACCTCCTCGATGACAGCGCTCCCTTGACCGTGACCTGGTCGGGCGGACAGGCAGCCGTGACCCCCACGGTCAGGACAAGCGGCAGCCCGAATGCCTGGAACTGGTCCTATCAGCTCGACGTGGCCTCGATTCCGGACGGCAGCTTCAGCATGACCTCGAGCGCCATGGACGAGTTTGGCCTTTCCGGGGCGATCAACTACGCGATAACCGTGGACAAGGCGGCTCCCGTCGTGACCGTGACCAACCAGGCCACTGTCTTCAGCGAGATGAACGGGAACGTCCTGTTCGGCACGGCCATGGACCAGACCACGGGCGTGAGCTCCATGACGGCGGTCGTCAAGGAAGTCCTGAGCGGCGCGGACTGCTCCGCCGTCGCGGCATTCACCGCGAGTTCAGGGACCGGCAACCCCGGCAGCGGCGGTGGCTGGAGCCTAGACACGACTGCCTTGCCGACCGGCAGCTACGCAGTGGCGCTCGGCGCCATCGACAAGGTGGGGAATTCGGCTTCCTTCCCGACCTTCTCGATCATTGTGGACAGGGACCTTCCGACCGCGGCCATCTCCGCGGTCGGGGGCAACCCTGTGGACGGCGCGTTGTACAACGCCGCGAGCGGCATGAGCGGCAACTGGTCCGGCACGGTGGGCGACGCTTACTTCAAGTCCGGCGAAGTCGACCTGGACGGCGCCAAGATCGCCGACATAGCGGCGAAAGGCCCATGGAATTGCGCGATGAACTGGGCGGCGATCTCCGAAGGGACGCACACCCTCTCCGTCAAGGCCGCGGACCAGGGCGGGCACCTCGTGATCGTCACCGCAGCCTTCGTCAAGGACACGGTCGCGCCCACCCTGGCGATCTCGAACCTCACCAACGGCCAGCTGATCGAAGGAGCCACCTACAGCGCCCAGGGCTCGGCCAGCGACGCCGTGAGCGGCGTGAGCGCGATCCAGTACCGCCTCAACGGTGGCGGGTGGAACAGCGCATCAGGGTCGAACGCCTGGACCGCCGCTGTCGGCGGGCTTTTGGACGGCTTAAGCCAGACCCTGGAGTTCCGTGCCGCGGACGTGGCGGGAAACCAGGGCGCCATCACCGCCAGGACCATCAGTGTCGACCTCGCGTATCCCCTCCTCTCCGAAGTGACGGTCGGCGGGGCATCCCTCGTCTATCGCAACGCCGACCTTCCCTTGGCCGGCGCTGCCACGGACGGCAATGGGGTCTCCCATGTCGTCGTCAGCTACCAGAAGGACGGCGGCGCCGCCGTCCAGGCCCTTGATGACACTGGCAACGACGGCTCCTGGGGCTGGACCCTCTCCGCCCCCTCGGACCATTCCATGGACGGCGTCTACGACATCACCATCGTCGCGACCGATGGCGCGAACAAGAGCAGCATCTTGCTCCGCCGCGTCATGATCGACACGCGGAGCCCCGACCTCAGCATCAGCGCGCCGGTGGACGCGGAGTTCGTGACCCTCCCCGTCTATACCATCCGCGGCCAGGTCAACGACAACGGGGGCAAGGGGGTAACGAGCCTTTCCTGGTCCCTGGACAACCTGACCTGGACGCCTATAACGCTTTCAGGCCTCAATTGGAGCGCCGCAAACATCGACGTGGGCTTGGGCGGGGAAGGCGCGAAGCTCCTCCGCGTCAAGGCAAACGACGGACCGGCCTTCAATCCTGACTCCACCGCCCAGGTGGGTTTCAGCTACGACAAGGATCCGCCCGCCATCGACGAGACGAAGGTGGCGACGACAGCGCAGGTGATCAAGGCGGCGAACTTCCGCCTTGAAGGCGACTTGGCGGACACCAACGCGCTCAAGGGCCTCGCCATCAGCGCGAGCAGGAACGGGACAGGTGTCGGCGTCGTCAAGTCGACCGCTTACACCATCGAAAAGACCGCGGCCTTCGTCTACGACAAGACTGTCGCAATGGACGGATCGGACGACGGCCTCTGGATCTTCACGCTCACGGCAACGGACGCGGCCGACCGCACGAGCACCATCACCCGGACCGTCCTCGTAGACACCACCAAGCCCGCGGTCCCGACGATTGACGCCCTCTCCGACCCCTACTATGACGCGAGCCTCCCCGTGAGCGGATCGGCAGGGGACGGAGCCGGCTTCGTGTCCGGCGTCGCCTCCGTGCAGTATTCCTTCACGAACAGCGGCAGCGACTGGACGTCCTTGATAGGTACTGATAATTGGTATAAACAGATAAACATCCGCGCCGACAGCCCGACCACGCCGATCGCGGCCGAAGGCGTGAAGGCCCTCTACGTCCGCGCCCTTGACCGCGCGGGGAACGCCTCCGACAGCGCGTCGATGGGCTTCACGGTGGACCGGCTCAATCCCCTCATCGGCGAGACGTCCTACACCGGCGTCAATTATCGCAATACGGACTTTGTCCTCAGCCTGGGCGTGGACGACAGCTTTGCCCTTGGCGCCGCGCCGCTCCAGGCGACGCTCAAGGTGGACAATGTCGACAAGTCGATCTCCGCCTATCCCGCCACGCTCGTTTCAGGCGGGGGCACGAAGAGCCAGGTCTGGAGCCAGACGATCCCCACGCTCTTCGGCGACGGCGTCTACGAGGTCAGCCTCCATGCCCAGGACCTCGTAGGCCGTTCGGCCAATACCTTGACGAGGTCGGTCACGGTGGACTCCGTGGCCCCGGTGATATCGGTGGCGGGCGTCAGCCCGATCACGGTGGGCGGAAAGATAAACGGGATGGTCAGCGTCACGGGCAATGCGACGGACGCCAATCCGATCGACCACCTTTACTGGACAACGGCCGTGGACGACAGCGCGTGGACCGAAATAATGACCGGCATCTCCTCCTGGAGCCTCCTCCTTGATACGAGGTCCGTGCACACCTCCAACCTGAGGCTGAAGGCGGTGGACCGTGCGGGCAATCCAGGCCTCGTCACCCTCGCCCTCGCGATTGACCAAGCCACGGACAACCCGGCCTTCGCGATCACGAACGCCCCGTCCTTCGGCGCGAGCGAAGCGGAGGCCAGGGCGAATTCCTTGGGTTCGGGGGCCAAGATCTACGCCAAGGCCACGGACGACGACTGGGTCGACACGTCGACCCTGAAGATCTCCATCGATGGCGGGGCCTACGCCGCCGTGGAGACCGCCGCGGCCGCCGCCCAGTCCGTGGACTTCAGCCATGGCCTCTCCGGCCTTTCGGAGGGCATCGCGCATACCCTGGCCCTCAAGGTGTCGGACCAAAGCGACAAGAAATATGGCCTCGCCCTCGCCACGACGACGACTTCCCTCTATTATTTCATCATCGACAAGTCTCCTCCGAGCGTGACGATCACGCCGCCGGCGACGGCCTACTTCAAGAACACACTGGACCTATCCGGATCGGCGGCTGACGGCAACACTGTGTCCTCCGTCGACTATAGCTTCGACAGCTCGACCTGGACCCCGGTCTCCACCTTCTCCTGGAACGGGGCGACCCACCAGGGCGCGTGGACCTTGAGCGGCGCCGACATTAGCACGAGGCCGCAGGGATCCCAGCTTGTGTACCTTCGCTCCACCGACGAATTCGGCAAGGTGTCCACGGAGGTCGCTCCCGTCTCCGTCGCGATCACCAAGGACACGGTCGGCCCGACGATCAGCGTCTCCGGTCCGGGCGACGGCGCCCATGTCAATGGCTCGATCGAACTGTTCGGCACGACGGTCGACACCGAGGCCTACGGCGATTCCTATTGGTGGATCGGCAGCGGCGGCGCGCCAGGCAGCCTCGCGGGCTGGACCAAGTTCTCGGGCACCTCGAGTTCGACCAAGCATTTCAACTGGAGCCACGCGGCCTACGACACGACCGGCCTCCTTGATGGCAGCTACAGTTTCCGCGTCAGGGCCTTCGACGCCGCCGGCAACCAGAGCGATGCCGTCCAGGCCCTCGAGATCGACCAAAGCACCGATATCCCCGTCATCACCCTCCAGGCCATAGACGCCTCGAAGGCCGCCAAGGTGAACAGGCTCAGTGCCAACCCTAGCGTCTCGGGAACCATATCCGACGATGATGGGGTCGATGTCTCGACGATACGTATCAGCTTCGATGGCTCGACCTGGATCCCACCGAGCAACCCGCCGGCCTCCAACTCCCTCTCGGTCAGCTTCACCCACACCCTGAGCCTGGCCCAGGCAGCGGAAGGGCTTGCCCACCAGCTCTATGTCAAGGCCAACGACATCTACGGGAAGCCGGTCACTGAAATAAGCCAAGGCGGCTCCACCTACGCGTCCTGTCCCTACTGGGTGGACGCGGGCGCGCCGACCATCGCTTTCCTCACCCCTTCCCCAAATTCCTTCTGCACCGGCAGCCTCTCGCTGACTGGAACGGTCGAGGATGGTTCGGTGGTCTCGAGCGTCAGGGTGAGCCTGGACGGCGGACTGGGCTACTCGGCCACGGGAGTGAGCTTCGCTCCGGCCCAGGGCGGCGGCGGCTGGTCATGGAGCGGAAGCGTCGCCGACAAGGCCGACGGGGACTTCACGCTCAAGATCCAAGCCACGGACGAGTTCGGCAACGTGAAGGTCTCCGACTTCCAGGTGAAGATCGACAAGGTCTTCCCCACCTTGACCTTCCTCAGCCCCACGGTCTCCGGCTCGAGCGTCAATGGCAGCCTCCTGTTCACCGGATCCGCGAGCGACGCCAACGGACTTGGCCTCGTGAAGTACTGGATAGGCACCAACGTTGGCACGCCGCCCGTGGACTCGGCGGCCTGGCTCGCCGTAGGCGGAAGCCTCGGCAACTGGAGCGTCTACCTGGATACGACGGGCATGGCCGACCTCGGGCACTTCAGGCTCTGGATCCGCGCCCTCGACAGCGCCGGCAACTCGATCGACCAGCCCTTTGACTTCATCGTCGACCAGAGCTCCGACGCCCCGGTGATCGCCTTCTCCCTGCCTTCCTCGAGCGCGACGACGGTGTTCAACGCCATCCCCGTCACGGCCTCGGGAACCCTGTCCGATGACGATGGCATCAAGAGCCTTGAGTACCGGATGCCCGGCGATTCCGGCTGGACCCTGGTGCAGTCCTGGTCCTCCCCCTATCCCACGACTGCCCAGCCTTGGTCATTCTCGATGAGCTCGATCTCCAACGGGACGGGCAAGACCTTCAGCCTCCGCGCCACGGACGCGAAGAACGAGACGTCCTATTACCAGAGGACCCTCTCCTCCCCGGTCTTCACGGTCGCGGCCGCCAGCCCCGAAGTGAGGATCGACACGCCGCTCACCGCCGCCTATTTCAACGGCGCGTCGTCGATGTCCGTGTCCGGCATGGCCGAGGACGGCAATGCCGGCGGCGCGATAACCGCCGTCGCCTGGGCCCTCGACAGCGATGCCACCTGGACCACCTTCGATACGGGCAGTTACCTTGGCAGCCATGCCTGGGCGGCGAGCGTCCCCGTCCCCGCGGGCAAGCTCGACGGCGTCCTCAAGATCCGCATCATGGCCACGAACGACACCGGCAAGTACGGCATCGCCACGGTGGATGTCAATGTCGACAAGACCAGGCCGGCCCTCGATTCCCTGGCTTTCAACAAGATACTCGCGGGCGACAAGGTCAACGGCGTCCTCAAGGTCAGCGGCAGCGCGAGCGACAACGCGGGCCTTGACCACGTGGTCCTGGGTTTCGCCGGGACGAGGACCGACGATTCCGACTACATCGTGTCCAGCAACCAGGCTTCCGTCTGGACCGACATCCCGATAACGACCACCCTCCTCAAGGCCGGCTCGGAGCTCACGATCACGGCGGAGGCCGTGGACAAGGCCGGCAACCACTCCCTCGTCTCCAGCCGGACCGTCACGGTGGACCAGTCCACCAACCTTCCCTCGATAGCCTTCTCGAACCTCCCCGGCGACGGCTATTTCCGCGGAGGTGGCTCCATCATCGGCACGATCACGGACGATGACGGCGTGGCCAGCGTCCGTTTCAACGTGGACGGCAGCTGGGGTTCGGCGGTCGCCCTCGGCGGTTCCTTGAGCGAAAACTACGCATACACCTTCACGAGCCTCGCGGATGGACTCCACAGCATCGTGGTCGAAGCCACCGACAGCTCGGGGACTTCGCAGGACCTGGCGACGAGTCCCACGGTCAGCTACCGCATCGACCGGGCGAATCCCCTCGTGGGGGTCGCATCGCCTGCCAACGACAGCTACCAGAACGCCGCATTCCTGGTCACCGGCACCTCCTCTGACGCCAACGACATCGCAAAGGTCGAGTTCTCGGTGAACAACGGGACCATCTACGACACCGCGACAAAGGGCAGCTTCAACCCGGCCACCGGCGGCTGGACGGCCGAGATCGACGCAAGCCTCGGAAGCGGGCCGTATTCCATCACGGTGCGCGCCACGGACAATTCGGGCAACATCAGCCAGGTGAGCACGCGGGTCATCATGGACCTGGGCAAGCCCACGGTCGCCTTCACGGCTCCCGCGGCGAACGCCGTGACAAACGGGACGGTCTCCGTCACCGGCACGACGGAAGACCTGCAGACGAGCGTCAAGACGGTCCTCGCGAAAATCGACAAGTCCGGGACCGACCTCACCGTGGTCGGCCTCTCGCCCTGGTCGATCAGCCTCGATACGGCGCTCTATGACAATGTCGCCAATGCGACCCTTGTCAGCGATCCTGACAGCATCGCCGACTCGGGAGACGAGACTTGGGCGATCACCCTGGACATCACCGTGGTCGACCAGGCCGGGAACCAATCCATCCCGGCCAGCTCCCAGCTGACCTTCAAGATCAGCCAGGCGGCCAACGCGCCGGTCATCTCCTACACGAACCTCGCCGCCGACGGCTCCACCTATTACGCTTCCGACGGTTCGGTCACCGGCTCGATCACCGACGATGACGGGGTTGCCAGCATCGACTATACCCTCGATTCCCTAGCAACCCAGACCCTTGCCTTGGGCGGAGCCAAGACCGAGACCTGGGCGGTGGCCTATAGCGCCTTGGGCGAGGGCCTCCACACCATCAAGATCAAGGCCTACGATACCTTGGGAAGCGAGCAGGGGAGCGCCGAGGGCGCGACGATCAGCTTCCGCATCGACCGCCTGTCCCCGACCCTGGCCATCGTGAGACCGCTGGCCTCAAGCCTGCAGAAGAGCGATTTTTCCGTCACGGGAAGCGCTGACGACGCCAATGGCCTCTTCGCGACCCATGCGGTGCGGATCAAGGTGGACTCAGGCTTGCCCACGGATTGCAGCTATGACAGCGGCGCCAAGACCTGGTCGGCGACGGTGAGCAAGGCCGGCCTCATCGAGGGGATCCATACGGTCACCGTCGTGGCCAAGGACTCCTCGGGCAAGCTGTCCCAGGCCACCCGTGACTTCACCCTCGACACGACCCTTCCGGAGATCAGCGTCATAACGCCGGACAACGGCGCGAACGTGAACGGGAAAGTCGTCTTCAAGGGGACGACCAGCGACACGAACGGCATCGAGAAGGTGGAGTACAAGATCGGAAAGGACAGCAACTGGTACGCCTTCACCGGAACCTACAACTGGCAGAAGGACTTCCCCGTCATCGATTCCTATGGCACCGACACCTACGCCGACGAGACGGCGGTCGGGTCCAACATATGGAGGCTCACCCTCCATCTCCGCGTCACTGACAAGGCCGGCAACATCGCGACAAGGGACGATTACCAGCTCATCGTCGACCCGGCGCACGACATGCCCGTCGTGGATTTTGTCCAGCCAGTGAGCGGCGATACGGTCGGCGGCGTGGTCCGTATAAGCGGCACGTCCTATGATGACGATGCCGTGAAGCGGGTCGAGATCGCCTTCGACATGAACGGGGACAATGACTTCGACGATGCGGGAGACCTATGGGCCGGGCACACGGCCCTCAGCCAGGTCGCGGTTCCCGGCGGCGCGACAGAGACCTTCGCCGATGCGTCCACGAAGGGCTGGTACGCGGTCAACCAGAGCGCGGGCTCCTGGGCCAACTGGTACACCAACATCAACAAGGATGGCGAGTTCCCTCCCCTCAAGGACGGGAGCGACAACCTCATCCCCTATCACATCAAGGTCCGGGCCATCGACACCAAGGATGGGACGACCTACGGCATAGCGGGCTTGCCCCAGGCGATAAGCGTGGTTTTCGACGCGAACGTCCCACGCATCGAGAACCTCGGCTACACGAGCGGCTCCATCGTCGGCGGCCTCATCCACGTCACGGCCACCGTCAAGGACGAGAGCGGCATCTCCTATCTCAGGTTCATCCACCAGGGCCCCTTGAACGCGACAGGCACCCTCATCGACAACGGGGCAGTCAACGCGAGCGGCCCTGCCACCCTGAATGGCCAGGCGACCCTCCTCCTATCCGGCGACACCGGCTACGAGAGCGGCTACGTCAAGTACAGGGTCGACGTGCCCATCGACACCTCCCAGGCCGGCCTTTTCCCGAGCGGCTCAGGCGTCATGAACATGACCGTCGAAGCCACCGACACCTCCGGCCACATCACCCAGACCTACCTCAACCTCCAGGTGGACAACCTTTTCCCGACCGGCGCCTACACGAACACCACCGGGATCACCGTCAACTCCACGTCCTACCGCCAGATGGTTGGGCTTGCCTACAACCTCCAGGGGACGGCGTCGGATTCCGGCACGGTGAAGGGGATCGACAGGATCGTCTCCTACATCGTGCGCGGCACGAGCGTCTACGACCTGCGCTCAAGCGGCAGGTCGACGCCTATCCTTGACGCGACGGCCCTCCCTGCCGCGACCACCATCACCGCGGGATCCCTTGCGGCCGGCACGATGTATCTCGTTACAGGCCTCGGAACAAGCGATTTCACGGCCATCGGCGCCATACGCAACGAGGCCGGAGCGGTATTCCAGGCCACGGGCCCCGGGAGCGGAACCGGCACGGCGGTAGCCCTTTCGCAGGCCTATGTGATCACGACGGTCGGGACGACGGACTTCACCCAGATAGGCGCCCTCCACAACAGCGTGGGCACGGTCTTCGCGCCCACCGGCCCCGCCGCGGCCCTCACCACGGGCAAGGCCCTGCCCGCGGACTATGCCATCTTCATCGACAAGTTCGGCGAGTCCGGAAACGACGGCGGCTCCGGCGGCGACCGCGATGGCTACAACGAGGACCTTTCCCTGTCAGGCTCCACGTACAACTGGTATGCCCAGGTCAACAGCAAGAACATCACCGATGGCGCGGTGGAGATCCACTACAGCGCGCTCGACCGAGGTGGAAACGCGACGCCCTACACCGAGCTTGGCTTCGTGGCCAACAAGCTGCCTTCGATAACCGGCGTCACCCTTGGCACCGACCTCAACGGGAACGCGGATGCGCACGACTCAGGCGAGACCACGTCGATCAGCCTGGGCTACGAGACGACGGGCTTCACCGTCCGCGGACATCTCCTCAGCTTCACGACTACGGTGCTGGGCGGCAACCTGCCCTTGACCTACAGCCTCAGGTACGGCTCCACGACGCTGAGCGACACAAGTTCCTCAAAGCTCCTCGGCGACGGCGCCACCTTCCCGATCGGCGACACGATCGTCGACGGCAGCGAAGCCCAGAACCTCGCCCTGTTCACGGTCAGCGTGGTCGACAACGTGGGCCTCCCCTCTGGCGACCTCGTCGTGCGGATGAACATTGACAACGTCGACGACATCAACCCGGGCATCGTCGTCGTCCCGATCGGGAAGAGATATCCCACCGGCACGGACGCGGCAAAGGTCTTGCATGGCACAAACGATGTCGATCATCATTATGACAACCTGGTGGCGGCCACGCCCGCGGACCGCTCGACCTGGGAAGGCCACGTGGAGCCGGCAGTGGACAGCCTTTATGACAACAGCGGCAGCGTCGGCGACCTGGCCTGGGACGCCGATGTCTCCGGCAAGGTCAAGCTCCGCGGGAAGGTCTACGACAACCAGCGGATCAAGACCATCCAGGTGGCTTTCAGCAAGGCCTTCGACGCGAACAACGACGGCACCTACGAAACCGCGGCGGGCAGCCCCATCACTATAGCCCACTGGAACGCCCTGACCTCGGCCCTCGTCGAGGACTGGTCCACGACCCTTGTCGGGACGGGCACCGGCCACAACTGGGCCTTCCACCTCGAGGACAGGTCCACACCGGAAGTCGACCTCGCCAACGGACACGCGACCAACTGGAGCTTCGAGTGGAACTCGGCAGGCATCAGCGGCGTGACCGGCAAGGACGTAGTCGCGACCTTCACGGTCACCGACGCGAATTCCAAGACGGGCAGCTCCGCGATCCGGATGGACGTCGCGCCCTATGTGATGAACATGCGCCGCGCCGCCGCCTACAACACCATCAGGTCAAGGCAGGGGCGCTATGCCTTCTACCGCGGCGAGAACGCGACCTTCAATGGCTTCAACCTCTTCAACTCGACCAGCGACACCCTGACCCTGGGCTCCTCCGCCGGCATCTCCCTGCCCAGCGGCGGCAAGAGCACGACCTTCACCGTCGCGGTCCCGGCCGACGCGACCAGCGGCGCCGTGACCCTCAACGTCAGCGGCGTCGGGATGCTCAACAACGCCAACGCCAACACGAAGGACTGGAACAAGGAGTCCACGCTTTCCGCGGCGCTGGACGGATCGGGACTCTGGACCGACGACAGGGCCGTGCACATCTGGCAGTCCAACTCCACGGCCACGGGCAGCGACCGTGGCTATTTCGTGGGCAGTGACGCGCCTGTCTATCCCGCCATGTCCTACAACAGCGGCAGCCTCTACGCCAGCTGGTCGAACTACTCCACGGCGAACGTGTACTACGGCACCAACGCCGCGGGCGCCGCCACGATCTACCACTCCTATGATCCCCTCGAGCACACGGACATATCCTTCGGGGCGCGCGCCACCGTCGTGTACAACGCGAACACCTATGGCAACAGCACCTGGAGCGAGGCCGGGGCCGGCGGCGTGCAGATCTACGACGTGAACGCGCCCAACAACACCGACGGCACCGGGACCTGGAAGGTCTACGACATGGAGGAGCTCTTCCACAACCAGATGCTCATGCAGTTCACCAACGAGCGGGTGGTGAACCACGGGAGCGACATCCACATCAGCTACTACGACACGAAGGACAAGTCGCTCAAGTACGCCTATGTCGCCAACGGGGACGCCCTGGCCACCGAGCACCAGAACTGGATCAACCTGGATGGCGGTTCAGACGCCAACGATACCTCCGCGTCGGGCAACCAGGCCTATAGCCAGACCGCGACTGCTACAAACACGACCTACCTGGTCGCAGCGGCGACGGGGAATGGCCTGAACGTCACAAGCACGCTGACGGGAGCGATCACGAACAAGGCCACGGTCCCCGGCGCATTCGCCAATGGCGCCAATATCATGCGGGTCGGCGGCACGTGGGTGACCATGCCCGCAGCCGGCTACCTGACCACGATGACGGCCGCAGCCTCCTTGGTCGCGGGAACCGCCGACGACATTGTCGCGACCTACCGGCCCAACGTGACCACGGTGACCACGGTCCTGGCAAGCGTGGGACAATATGTCACGGCAGGAACGGTCATCGCCACGGCGGCCACGGGAACGGTGAACATCCTGGCTGCGGCGAACGGCTACATCTATTCCATCCTCGCGCCAGGCGCGGCGATCACGAGCGGCACCACCACGGTCGCGGCCACTTCGGATCGGAAGATCCTGTCCGCGGTGTCGAATGCAACGGCAGTGGTCGTGGGTGATGCCCTGTATACCTACTCCAATGATGGATCCACCGTCAACACGGTCTATGCCTCGACCGCGGGAACGGTGAGCGCGACCACTGCCGCGAACACCGTGCTTGCGGGCGGCGCGACAACCGTGGTATCCACCACGGGGCTCACCCGGCTTTATGGAGGGACGAGGAGCTCCGCGGCAGGCGAATACAGCGCGATCGACGTGACTCCCACCGACCATTTCCCGGTCATCGCCTACTACGACATCGCGAACCAGACCCTCAAGCTCGCCTATGCGAGGACGAGCGCCCCGGGCGCAGGGGCGGATTGGACGACCCAGAATGTCATGGACTCCGGGACGGACCCGAACTACAGGTACTCCGGCAAATACGTGTCCATGAAGATCGATCCGGACGGCTACCTCCATATCGTCTTCTACCGCAACAGCACTGGGGACCTTGTCTACATCAAGTCGAGCAACAGCCCGACCGACGGGAAAACGGCCTACCTGTTCGGCTCAGGGAGCCAGACCATCGATTCCATCGGCGCCGTCGGCGTGTGGGCAGACATCAGCATCGGTCCCAAGGATGTCGCCGGCAACTACGTGCCCTGCATCTCCTACCTGGACTCCTCCTATACCAACACCTTCGACGCGGTGAAGCTGGCCTATTTCGACACCTCGCTCGTCGACGCGGTGACCGGGAACAATGGCTGGGAGTACATGAACGCCGCCCTCGCCTACGAGGTGGAGAATGTCAGGACCAGCGTCGAGTTCGACACCGGCACCAGCGCCACCTTGGACAATGGCGGCAAGTTCTGGAAGGCGGCGATTGGCTATCAATCGAGCGATTACTACCGCATCGCCTACTATGTGAAGTGATGGCAGGAGGATGTACGGGATGCGAGGGCGAACGCCGGGGGCCTGCCCGGAGCCGGACGGTCCGGGGTCAGTGCCCCAGCGCCCTCCCCAGGTCCTCGACGAGTCCCGGATCCGCCTTCGCCGAGGCGGCACGGGAAAGGCGGGCGAGGATATCGTCCAGGGCAAGCCGCTTCCCCTGCGGGAAACCGCCGGAGGCCGCCTCGAAGGCCCGTTGCGAGCCCGCCAGCGCGATGGCGGCGGTCCGGCCTTCCAGGTTCGTGAAGGAGGCCGCGGAAAGGGCGGGTATGCTCCGGAAACGGGGTCCCTGCGCCAGCACCAGGGCCTCCTGGACCTCGGGCCGCAGGAAGGCCGCGAAGAGGCCCTTCGCCGGCGGCTTCAGGTTCCCCCTTTCCGTGAGGGCCGCGCAGGCGAGTTCGCCTACGAGCGCATAACTTGTCCGCCCCGCGAAGGCGGGGAAGGGCATATAGCCGATGGCGGGTTCCATCTCGACGGGGATGGACGTGTGGACAGCCATGGGGGCGAAGAGGAAGGCGGCCTTGCCCGAGAGGAGGAGGCCGGCGGCGTCGGGATCGCGGAAGCTTTCAGGCGCGGCTTGCGTGAAGCCCTTGCGGAAAATGCCGTACCAGGCCTCGATGCTGGCCTGGGAGACCCTGGCGGCGCCGGAGCGCACGCGGGAGTGGATATCCGGACCCTGAAGGCTGGCATCAAGCTGGGCGAGGAGGTCAAAGAGCCTGCCGCTCTCAGCGCCGCCGATCGCGAGGGGAATGCCCCCTTTTTCCTTGAGCAGGGCGGCCGAGGAGAGGAAATCCTCAAGGCTTCCCGGAAGCGCCAGCCCCGCGGCGGCAAGGACGCTCTTGTTGTAGTACAGCCCGCAAGGCGACCAGTAAAGGGGGAGCATGGATGGCTTTCCCTCGGTCGCCATGAGGGGTCCGAAGGCGGCCGGGAAGAGGGAAGCGGCATCCGCCGTGCCGGTCGACTGTCCCAATGCGACAAGGGCGGCTTTCGGGTCGGCGCGGACCGCCGATGGCGACATGACGAGGAGGTCGTAACTGGAGAGCCCGCCCCGCTTGCCCTTGAGGGGCCAGGCAGCCGACGGAGGCAGGCACTCGAGCTCGATCCTCGTTCCACCCGGCAGGAAAGCCTTTTCGGCCACGACCTTCGTGAGCAGGCCAGCGTCTTCCCGGGAGAGGGTGGTGGCGACATGGACAATTCGCCGCTCGCGGGAATTGAGCGCAAGGACAAGGCATGACGCGACGGCGACAAGCACGATGGCCGATGCCAATATCGGGCGGTAGTGGAACCTGGTCTGCGCTCGTTTCACGGCGAGTCTCCTTTCGCGTCTCGCCTCCACTCTACGGCAGCAGGCCCATCTTTTGCAATGTCGGTGTTTCGCGTTGGCCAGGCGTGGCCAACCGCCGATATCCCCTCTTAGAGGTCCTCACCGGAAGGAATGCACATGCGTATTGAAAGAGCAACCTTGGCATCTCCGCATCGCCGCAGGGCATCGGCCATCCTCCTCCTCGCCCTGGCGGCCTTCGCGGCGCCTGCGCCCGCGCAGCAAAAAGCCCCGGTCGAGAAGGCCCAGGGCCTGGAGGATTGGGAGCATGACTTCGACATATCCAAGCTCTCGCCGGGGACCTACAACGTCGTCGTCACGGGAAAGGACGTCGCGGGCAATGTCGCCCTGGGCGGTCCCATCAACATCCAGGTCGACCCGAAGTCCGACCTCCCGGTCGTGTCCATCATCAACCCCGTCCCCCTCCAGAGGGTGGGCGGGGACCTCAACATTGTCGGCACCTGCGTGGATGACGACGGCGTCGCCCGTGTCGAAGCAAGCCTCGATGGCGGCGAATGGCTGGCCGCCCAAGGCACGGAGTTCTGGTCCCTCTACCTCGGAACCAAGGTCATCCCCGAAGGGCGTCGCAACCTGTCCGTGAGAGGCGTGGACATCCACGGCCTGGCCGGAAATCCCGTCAAGGTCAGCTTCAACCTCGACAGATCCGTGCCCGTGGCCTCTGTCTCCTCCCCCGAGCAAGGCGCCCTCGTGGCGGGAAAGGTGAAAATCCAGGGAGCTGCCTTTGACGCCAATGGCCTGGCTTCCCTGGAATTCTCCCAGGATGGGGGCAGGAGCTTTTCGAGGCTTTCACTCAAGCGTGGCAAGGAAGCGGAGAAGGCCCTTTTCAGCGTCGAGCTGGATACCCGGAAATTCCCCGATGGTCCCCGTGTCATCTGGCTCAGGAGCGTGGACGGCGTCGGCTCCAAGGGCACATCCGCATTTCTCCTGTTTGTCGACAACACGAAGCCCACGATCGAAGTGTCGCGCCCCGCTTCGGGCGCCATGGTCAACGGCAGGTTCACCATCGCTGGCGCGGTCCGCGACGCGATCGGCATAGCCGAGCTCAGCTACGAGTTCGTCGGCGTGGAAAAGGGGAGCATCGCCCTGACTCCGGGCAATCCCTTCTTCTCCAAGGAGCTCGATGCCCGGCTTGCCAAGGGCGGCAAGGCGGAGGTCGTACTCATCGCCCGCGACCGGATCGGCAACGTGACCAAGCTCGCCATCGCGCCCAAGATCGACGCGGAAGGCGACAAGCCCATTGTCCATGTCCTCTTTCCCTCCATCGAAGGCAAGATCAGGCCCGGCGAGGTCCTATGGGGCTCCATCCAGGACGACGATGGCGGTGCGGGGATAAAGGTCGCGGTGGACGGCGGGCAGGCCACCGAGCATCCGGCTTCCGGTGTCTTCTCATGGTCCCTGCCTGACCTCGCGTCGGGCAAGCATGTCATCTCGCTGCAGGCCAGGGACGTCGAAGGCACCTGGGGCAAGGCCCTGTCCTTTCCCGTGATCGTGGACCGAGGTCCCGGCTCCGTCCGCTTCCAGCGGCTGACGGTTCCCAAGCCACCACAGGGAGGGGCGAACGCGGCCGCGTCGGCCCTGGTCCCCGCCGACTACGCGCCAGGTCTTGAGTTCCGTGTGGACTCTGGCGCCTTCCTGGAAGGTTCGGTCAGCAGCCCCAACCCACCCAAGGAAGCGGTGTTCATCGTCGCCGGGGGCTCCGAGCGCAAGCTCGAGCTGGGCAAGGGCAGCGAGGCGGCTACCTGGGCTTTCCGGATCGCCCTCGATCGGAGCATGCCCTACGGGTTCACGCCGATCGAAGTGCGGATATCGGACCTCTACGGCAACACCTGCGGGAGCAAGGCGCTTCTCTACTCCACTGACCTCTCACGGGAGCGCGAAGACACGGGTTTCGTTTTCGACGACCCGCGCATAGGCGAGGGCGGAAGGATCGTCCTCGGGCAGGGTGATCCCCTCATGGGCGCCTTCTACCGCGAAGACATCGCCGCGGTCGCCCTTGAACCAGGAACCTCACTGGTGACAGCCTCTTTCGAAGGGAAAGTCCTCCGGATCGAGGCGGCAAGGGCGGGCGTCTCCATGCCGACGCGCATCGTCGTGAAAACCCGACGCGGCCACGAATACCACAGCGGGGCCTTCGTTTTTGTCTCCGATACACAAGCCCCGTCCATCGAGATAACCAGCCCCTTGGAAGGAGCCTGGGCCAATGCCGGACTCCTCGTGAAGGGGCGGGTGGTCGATGAAGGGGGAGTCGCGGCCCTGTCCCTTGTGCTCAAGGCGGGCGCCCCACCACGCCCCGTCTCGTTGGCATCGGACGGCAGCTTCAGCCTCGCGGTGGCCCCCAGCGACCTTTCCGAGGGCTCAGGCCTCCTCGAACTGGATGCCCTCGACGTCGCCGGCAATTCCACGCGGGCTTTCCGGAGCTTTGGATTCGACGCGACCCCTCCTGTCCTCACATTCCTCTCTCCAGATCCCGGGGCGGAAGTGAGCGGCCCCGAGGATATCGCGGCGACCGTGAGCGACCTTTCCGGCATCGCCACACTGGACTTCGCCATCGATGGCCAGGCCTTCACTGCCATAGACCGCCGTGGCCTCGCCTTCATCCATCGCGCCGACCTGGCTGCCAACCCATCTGCCGCCTATCGCGTTTCCGACAAGGCCGGCAATGTCACCATCGCAAGGCCTGCGGTCAAGCCCGTCGCCAAACCCCTGCGGGTCCAGGCATCCGACAGCGTCAGCGTCGAGCCCGAAGGCGCCGAGCCCCGGGTCGATCTTGCGGGCAGCGCCGGCACCGGGCGAAAGCTTGCCCTCGTCCTCCCGGCCCTGAAGGACACTGACTTTATCGCCCTGGGCTTCGCCGCCCTGTCCGCGGAAACGGCGCCCCAGGCCGGGACCTCCGAGGCCGCGCCCGCCCCCGCATCCCCTCCCGCCGCCGCCGATTTCGTCTCACGGGAAGCGCCTTCCCGTTTCGCGCTCCGCCTCCTCATTTCCGGGACCGCGAGCCTCAAGGGCAGCGTCAAGACCGATGCCCTCGTGAAAGCGGTGGGCTTTTCCCTGGATGGAGGCGCCACGTATTCGAGCCTTTTCCTCGCCAAGGACCCCAAGGCCTTTGTGGCGACGGCGCCCATCGCGATCTCCGTGGACTCCACCAAGATGAAGGATGGGGAGGCCCGTTGGATACTCAGGATCGAGGATGCCACGGGCAGCCTCTCCTTCGCGCCCATCTATGCCCTCATCGACAATGCCAAGCCCGAATTGGCTGTCATCTCGCCGGCAGCCAACGCCTCGGACAAGGCAACGCCGGCCATGGCCGGACCTGTTCCTGTCGTCTTTCGCGCCTGGGATCCACGGGGAATCGTCCAGGCAAGCATCAGCGCCGGCTTGGACAAGAGAAGCCTTCCCGTCGAGGACGGCGGGGCATTCTATGCGGCCTGGGCCGATCCCTTTGCGCCAACCGCTGCCAAGGGCGATCTTGTCTTAGCCTTGGACGCGAAGGATGGAGCAGGCAATTCGGCATCGGCTACGGCGAAATATGCCTACAACATGCCTGCCGACCTGCCGAAAATCGACCTTGCCCTCGAGCAGGCTAAGGCCGGTGCCTTTGCCTTGGGCAGCGACCTTGTGCGCGGCGGCGCCTCCGACGATGACGGGACGCCCCTGGTGAGGTTGAGCGTCGACGGGGCGGCTGTGGGAGACTACCCCGCCGCCTCCTTTGGGATCGCGCTTGCGGCCCTGGGACCCGGCAAGCATTCCATCCTCGTCGAAGCGAAGGACGAGCTGGGCCGCCTCGCCTCTGCCAAGCGTGACCTTGTCGTGGCGGGGAGCGCGCCGCGTTTTTCTGGCCTGGCCGCGGGCACGGAAAAATCCGCCCAGCCCTGGCTTCCCGGCATGGAGCTCGAGCCCGCGCAAGGATTGGGCCTCCAAGGCCTCGTGGATGCCCCGAACGGCCTTGCCTCCCTTGAGTACAAGGTGAACGGCGGCGCGGCACTGAAGGCGAGCCTTGGGAAGGCCGCGGCCGGCTCAGGCACTTTCTTTGCCTGCGCCCTGCCTTCCGTCCTCCCGCTCGAGCGCTTTGCCGTGGAGATCATTGCCCGCGACCTTGCCGGGCTCGAGTCGCGGCGAAACTGCGATTTTCACGGCATCCTCAAGCCGGCAGCCGGCTCCCCTCCTTCGGACAGCGCCGACGCGGTCACCTTCTTCGATGCGCGCATCAGCGGGGCCGAAGGATCGGCAACACTTGACCTTCCGCCGGGGGAAAGCCTTGAAGGCCTCTGGAACGGCAGGCCGCTCAAGAGCCTTGCCATAGTCCCCGCAACGCCCCTCCTCTCGGCTTCTTTCAAAGGTTCCGCACTCAAGATGGAATCCAAGGCCGAAGGGCTCGTGGCCGCCGGCAGCTTGACGCTCAGGGCGGAAACGGTGGACGGCGACCTCTTCGAGTGGGGTCCCTTCGGCCTTGTCTCCGATGCAAGCCCTCCGTCGCTTTCCGTGGACCTGCCCGCCGACGACGCCTGGGTACAGGGCAGCGTCATGGTCTCGGGCACGGCCGCGGACAGCGGAAAACTCGCGTCGGTAACCGTCTCGGTCAACGGAGGATCCCCTTCAGCCATAAAGGCTGACAAGGTCTTCGCCGGGGAAGTGTCCCTGGCGGCGGCCCAGGACGGCGCGGTCCGCCTCGACATCATAGCCAAGGATGGAGCCGGCCGGGAGGCGCGCCAGCTGAGGTTCATCAACAAGGACAGCCTCCCTCCTGACCTGTCCCAGGTCCTGCCCGTGGAGGCGGAGAGCGTCAACGGGACCCTCACCTTCCTCGGCGAAGCGAAGGACGCTGGGCAGCTGGCCTCCGTCGTTTTTCACGCGGACCCGAAATCGCCGCCCGAGGCCGTCGCCGGCGGCGCCATTTTCGCGCATACCCTTGATCTCGCCCGCCTCCCCCAGCCCCTCCCCGAAGGGGCTGGCTTTGTGGTCACCGACAAGGCGGGGAACTCGGCCCTCCTACGGCCGGTCCTGACAGTGGACAACGAAAAAGACAAGCCCGTGGTGGCCATCTACGCCCCCGCCGAGCTGGAGGTCCTTCGCTCCGATTTCACGATCTCCGGTTCCGTCTACGACGATGATGGAGTGGCAAGGCTCCTCTACCGCATCGACGGCGGTCCATGGGACTCCATGGTGCCCAAGGACGCGAGTTTTTCCATACCGGTGAGACTCGCCGATACGACGGACAACGAGCACCTGGTCGAGGCGAAGGCCGAAGACATCTACGGGATACAGGGCGACATAGCCTCCAGCCATTACCGCATCTCAAAGGAGGAGCCGACAGCGCTCATGTCCGCCCCAGGCCTCGACAAGCCCGTCAGGGGCCTCGTGGCCATCGCCGGGACCACCGCCGACGCCAATGGCATCGCCTCGATCAGCCTGTCCTTCGACAACGGGGTGAGCTACAGCCACGCGGCAGACGAGGAATCGTGGCGCTATCCCCTCGACACCCGCATCCTCAAGGATGGCCTCCATCCCATCACGATAAGGCCCCTAGACAATTACGGGACGGAAGGCTTCTACGCGAGCCTTGTCACGATCGACAATACCCCCCCCGCTGTCGAACTTTCGCTCCCACGGGATGGCTCCGTGTTTTCGGGTACCCTGGAAGTGTCGGGCCGTGTGATGGATGCGGTCAGGCTCGCTTCCGCGCGCGTCGAGATCCTGCCGATCGGACAAGCCAAGCCCCCCGTCCTCACGGTCGACCTTGGGCCTTTCGCCATCATCCGCAAAAGCATCGACATTTCCTCCCTTGCTCCGGGCGACTATACGATCAAGCTCATCGGCCGTGACCGTGCGGACAACGAGGCCTTCGTCAGCCGCGATATCGAGATCAGGGGAGACAGGCGTTCTGACAAGGTCGACCTGCTCTTTCCCGTGGATGGCCAGGAAATATCGGGCAAGCTGAGGCTCTACGGACAGGCCTCCGTCATCAGGGGCGGAAGTTCGGCCACCATCCTCCTGGATGGCGAGGATATCGGCCCCGCACCCCTCAATCCCCAAGGCTTCTTCGTATTCGATGTGCCACCCGAGAGGCTCAAGGAGGGACCCCATGCCTTTTCCGCCCTTGTCAAGGCTGAAGACGGCAAGGTTATCATTTCGCGCCAGGCGGCGATCCTATGGAATCCCAATGGCCCCTGGATCACGATAGATTCCGCGACTGCGGGTTCCTTCCTTCGGGAACGCCCATGGCTCTCCGGAAAGGCGGGCTTTGTGGCTGCCGGACCCGAACCCAACGATACGGCCGGCCTCGCCTCGTTCAAGAAGAGTGCGCCCTCTCGCCGTGTCGTCAAGGTCGAGTACAGCCTGGACAACGGGCGCAGTTTCGCGGCCGCTTCCGGCACCGATGCATGGCGCTTCCGTCTGGAGACCCAGGATTACGCAGAGGGCGAAGTCCATGTGATCCTTCGTGCCCTCTTCGGGGACGGCTCTTCCGCCACGGCCAAGACCATCCTGGCTCTCGACAAGACCGCCCCGACGATCCGCATCATGACCCCCGTGGAGAATGGCCGCTTCAACACTTCTTTCCACATCTCCGGCACCGCCACGGACAGCTCAGGCCTGGACTCCGTGGGCCTGTCGCTCCGGAAGGGGGACAAGCGGGGCTACGAGCTTCCTGCCTTCATCCAGGGCCTCTATCTCGACGGGCACTATTTCGGGGCGACCACCTGGGACCTGGGCGTTGGCCTCACCTTCTTCAGCGACAACGTCAAGCTGCAGGCCGCCTTCGGGCAGGCCCCCGCGATATCGGCCGGGGAGCAGTCGCGGTTCTATGGCGACGTGTACAGCGCCAAGCTCATAGCCAACGTCCTCTTCCTTCCCTTCTCCTCCTTCCTGGGGCCGGACTGGGCCTTCCTGTCCACCTCCCTGGGGGTCGGGGCCCAATTCTCCTACTTCACGCAGGACGGAGGGACGGGCATAGGCCTCTCCGCCGTGGTGGCCCAGCTCGAGTTCCCCAAGTTCACTTTCAAGAAGTTGGGTTTCCTGAAGAAATATTCGTACTATGTCGAGGAGCAGCTCTGGTTCATCTCCTCGGACGTGAAGCCGGAATTCGTGCCCCTGACGACCATGGGGCTGCGGATAGGCATCTTCTGACCGAGGGACCCTTGCCCGCGGTCCCTAACCTTTCCCGGTTTTTCCGACAAGAAGGCCGTCCTGGAATCGCTTCCCGGACGGCCTTCCTTGATCCCTGCTGCTGCGGCTACTTGAGGCTGATGAAGGTCCTCGCGATGCCCAGGTAGGAATGGATCACCACACCCTTGCCGTTGCGGCTCTTGTAGACGCTGAAGAGGCCGAAGTTGGCCCGCGTGTACGCCGAGCTCGCCACGCCGGCGACCGCGCCGGACAGGTCGCCCAGGAAGGTGAACCCCGTTTTCTTGTTGGTCTCGTTCTTGGCGCTCGTCTGGGTCCAGAGCTTGAAGTCCGAGGTGCCCGGATTGGTCAGCGCCAGGACCAGGGCCACAAGCAGGACGGTCGCCAGGATGAGGTAGCTGTTCTTTCTGCGTGCGCGGGCCATTAGTATCTCCTTGCCTTTTCCAGGCTATTTCTCGGTGTCCGTCATGCCGGCCACGAATTGCTTCTGCATCGCGATGACGACCAGGACCGGGGGCAACATGGCGAGCATGACGGTGGCCATGACGATGTGCCACTCGATCTGGGTATCGGCGCCGGAGAGCATCCGGTTGATGCCGATGAGGAGGGTGTAGTACTTCTGCTTGGTGGTGATGAGGAGGGGCCAGAGGTACTGGTTCCATCCGTAGATGAACTGGATCACGAACATGGCGGCGATCGGCGTCTTGGTCATGGGCACGAGGATGTAACGGAAAAAGCCCATGGGGGTGGCGCCATCGATCTGCGAGGCTTCCGTGATCTCCCTGGGGATGGTCATGAAAAACTGGCGGAAGAGGAAGACGGCCGTCGCGGAGACGATCATCGGGAGGATGAGGCCGGCGTAGGTGTTGAGGAGGCCCAGGTCGGAGATGACCTTGTAGGTGGGCATGATGCGGACTTCCACCGGCAGCATGAGGGTGACGAAGATGGACCAGAAGCAGATCTTCTTGAACTTGAAATCGAAGAAGACGATGGCGAAGGCGGCCAGGAGGGAGACCACGATCTTGCCCGTCGAGATCCCGAGGGCCATGATGAGGGAGTTCTTCATCATGGTCAGGGCGGAGGTGCCAAGGTTCTCGGTGCCGTGGAGGAGGGCGCTTCCATAGTTCTCGAGGAAGTGGCCGCCGAGCCAGGCCGGCATGGGCGCGGTGATGATCTCCTGCAGGGTATGGGTCGAGGCGACGAAGACGAGCCAGATCGGGAAGACGATGACCGCGATGGCCGCGATGAGGAAAACGTGGGGCGCGGCCCGCTTGAACAGGTTGCGTTCTACCATGCCGAGCTCCTAGTATTCCACTTTCCGCTCGATGAAGCGGAACTGCACCACGGTGAGTGCGATGACGATGACCATGAGGACGACGGACTGCGTCGAGGACGAGCCGAGGTCGAGGTTGACCGCGCCGTCCTTCCAGACGCGGTAGACGAGGATGCTCGTGGACTGGCCGGGGCCGCCCGCCGTCACCTGGTGGATGATGGGGAAGGTCTCGAAGAAGGCGTAGACCACGTTCATGACGAGGAGATAGAAGGTCGTGGGCGAGAGGAGGGGGAAGGTTATGCGCCAGAAGCGCTTGATCGGGCTGGCCCCGTCGATGGCGGCCGCCTCGATGAGGGTGGCGGGGACGCTCTGGAGTCCGGCCAGGAAGAATACAAAGTTATAGGCGATCTGCTTCCAGCTTGCCGCAACGGTCACGAGGAGGAAGGCCTGGCTCGAGTTGAGGAGATGGTTCCAGTTGATGCCGAGGGTATGTTTCATGTAATAGGCGACGACGCCGATGTTGGGATTGAAAAGGAAGAGCCAGAGGACGCCGGCGACCATGGTGGCGACCGCGTAGGGCCAGATGAGCATGGTCTTGTAGAAGGTCTGCCCGGCGATTTTCTTGTTCGCCTGCACGGCGAGGAAGAGGGCGATGACCATGGCGGAGAAGGCCACGACGGCCGCGTAGGCGAAGGACAGGACGAGGGCATTGAAGTAGGTCTTGTCGTTGAAAAGGGCGACATAGTTGGAAATGCCGGTGAATTTCTGGGACATGCCGAAGGGATCCTGTATGAAGAGGGATTGCAGGATGGCCTGGGCGGCGGGCCAGAAAAAGAAGATGACCACGATGACCATCTGCGGCATCACGAGGAGTAGCGGAAGTCCCCGGTTATGGAATTCGTATTGCTTTGTCATCGGCGCCTTCCTGGAAACAGGTTGTGAAGGAATGCGCCACAGAGGCGCCGCCAAGCTCCGATGGAGCTTGGTGGCGCCTCTGTGGCTAGTCCGGAATCAGTGCCGTCTGCTTACTTGTTGGCGGCTTCGAATTCGCGGAGTTTCGCGTTTCCGAGCTGGACCATCTTGTCGAGTCCGTCTTTCACGGAGATCTTGCCGGCGAGGATCTCTTCCCACTGCTGGTCCTCGATCTCGCGGATCTGGGCGAAGTTGCCAAGGCGGAGGCCAGCGGAGTTCGCGGTCGGCGTCTTGTTGTTGAGCTGGTTGATCGCGAGCTCGAGTCCGGGGCTGTTCTTGTAGAAGCCCTGGGACTTGGTCAGGTCATAGGCGGCCTTGGTGATGGGGAGGTAGCCGGTGTTCTGGTGCCAGTAGGCCTGGATCTCGGGCTTCGAGAGGAAGGCGAAGAAGGCCGCGACGGCCTTGTACTCGGGCTTGGATTTTCCCATGAAGACCCAGAGGCTCGCGCCGCCGATGATGGTGTTCTGGGGGGCGCCCTTGACGTCGGCATAGTAGGGGAGGCGGGCGACGCCGAATTCGAACTTGCAGGCGGCTTTCATGGAGCCGTAGCCGCCGATGGACTCGAAATGCATGCCGACCTGGCCGGTCTGGAAGAGGGGGTTGGCCTTGTTCTCGCGACCGCCATAGATGAAGACGCCTTCTTTCGAAAGGTCATACATGGTCTGGAAATGCTTCACCGTGGTGGGGTTGTTGAACTGGAGGACCGTGTCGAGCTTCCCGTTCATGCCATTGCCGTTGGTGGAGATGGACTGGTTGTGCCAGGCGTTGAAGTTCTCGATCTGGATCCAGGAGATCCAGTTGGTCGTGAATCCGCCCTGGTAGCCGGCGGCCTTGATCTTCTTGGCGGCGTCAAAGAACTCCGTCCAGGTGACCGGGGGCTTCTCGGGATCGAGTCCGGCCTTCCTGAAAGCGTCCTTGTTGTAGTACATGACGGCCGTGGAGGAATTGAAGGGCATGGAAAGCATCTTTCCGTCGGCCGTGGAGTAGTAGCCGGAAATCGCGGGCATGTAGACCTTGGGGTCGAACTTCTGCCCATTCTCGGGCATCAGCTTGTAGACGGGGTAAATGGCGCCCTTGGTCGCCATGAAGGTCGCGGTGCCGACTTCCTGGACCTGGATGATGGCCGGTGCCTGCTTGGCGCGGAAGGCCGCGATGCCTGCATTCAGCGTCTCGGGATAGCTGCCCTTGAGCACCGGCACGACTTTGTAGTCGGTCTGGCTCGCGTTGAACTGGTCGCACACCGATTGCGTTATCTCGCCGTTCTTGCCGGTCATCGCATGCCAGAACTCCACGGTAACGGGTTCGGCCGCAATCATTCCAACAAGGGAGATCATGGCGATTAAGGTAGCCACGATTCGTTTCATGTTGCCTCCTGTCGATTGTCGGGGCTCAGGTATCGGCCCCGCGGGAAACCAGTTTAAAATGACAATCCAACATGTGCAATCGAAAAAGTGAGAAATGCGTGAAAAATCGATAAGGAAGGAGCGGAATCCGAGCGAAGGCGCACATATTCCCCCGTCCAAACGGCTGGAAGCTTTCCTGCGGCAAAAACGCACTTGTGGCGGAGCCGGAGAGGGGGTATGCTCGCGGGAATGCGCAGAAAACCAGGCAACGACACGAGACAGGCGTCTTTGGGCGTCATGGCGAGCTATGGAACCGGGAAATTCCTCGCGGAATTCCTGACGGGCGGCATCGCCTCCCTCGTTTTCAAGTTCTATGAGACCGAAGTCAAGCTGCCCGCCGCCCTTGTGGCTGCCGCCCTCATCCTGTATTCGGTCTGGAACGCGGTCAATGATCCCATCATCGGCTTCTTCACCTCGAGGCCCACCCGGTTCACGGCCAAGCTTGGCCGCCGCTTCCCCTGGATCCTCCTCGGCTCCCTCACCTGTGGCCTCGTCTTCTTTTTTGTCTTCGCCCCACCTGTCGGCCTGGGAAGCCTGGGGCTCTTCCTCTGGTTCCTCATCAGCATCTGCCTCTACGATGCCCTCTACTCAACCTGGGAATTGAACTACCAGTCCATCTTCCCCGATCGCTTCCGCAGCCCCGAGGAGCGCTCCAAGGCTGCCGGCATCGGCACCCTCATCGGTGTCCTGGGCGTGGCGGCGGGTGCGGTGACCCCGACCTTCATCATCCATTACGGGAATCCGGCGAGCTACCTGACGAATGCCGCGGTGTTCGGTGTCGCCGCCCTCCTTTTGGCCCTCCTCCTCATGCCGGGCGTCAAGGAGACGCCAGCCATGATCGCGCGCTACCTCGAACAGGAAAAAGCCCGAAGTGAAGCCCCTTCCTTCTTCAAGCTCCTCCGCGAGGCCCTTGGCGTACGTGACTTCATGGCTTTTATCCTTCTCTATTGCCTCTACCAGGTGGCGGCGCTTTCCATGACCGCTTCCATCCATTATGTCGGCGACTACATCCTCGGACGGAGCACGACACTCATTTTCGCGGGAATGCTGGTCGGAGCCCTCGCCGCGGTGCCCATCTGGCTGGCCTTGATCAAGAAATTCAAGAGCCACCAGAAGCTCATCGCCGCCGCCTCCTTCACCCTCGCCATCTCCTGCCTGCCCCTCCTTTTCGTGCAAAGCTATATCGCCTTTGTCATCGCGATGTTTGGCTGGGGCCTTTCCTTCGGCGGCTTCTGGCTCCTCATGACACCCGCGATGGCCGATGTCATCGACGAGATCGTCGTCAAGACCGGTCGCCGGGATGACGGGGTCTACCTGGGATTCAGGGCATTTTTCGGCCGACTCGCCTACGCGGTCCAGGCCGTCGCCTTCTGGGCTGTCCACGCTGCCACGGGCTTTGCCATCAATCCACGCTCGTCCACGGCGCAGCTGGGTATACGGTTGCACCTGGCTGCGATCCCGGCTCTTTTCCTCCTCCTTGCCGGCATCGTTTTCCTGCGCATGAACACCCTGACCCAGGCACGGATCGAGGAGAACCGCCGTCTTCTCGCCGAACGCGAACTCTAGGAGGAACCCTTTCGTGGGCAGAAGACTCGCGGCCCTCGCCTTTTCCCTCGCCTTTGTCCTTGCGGGTCTATTCGCCGAGCGGATCGACCTGGGGAAAACCGTCTACTATGCCCGTCGCGGCTTCGACCCCAATACGATCGTCAACCAACCGGCGCCCGGAGAGGGCGGATGGCTGGCGATAGCCCATGAGAAGGGCCAGAGCCTCGCGGTCCGCAACTTCCATCTCGACGGGATGACGATGCCTGGCATCATGGAATTCGAAAAGCAGGCGACCGACGACTTTACCATCGCCTGCGTTTTCGAGGCCGACCTTGCCCTCATCAATACGACCGGGCTCTCCGTCATGATTCCCCAGGCGGGCCAGGGTTGGGCGCTCTACTTGAACGGTGCCCCCCTCTATGACGAGCTGTATCGAGCGCGAAATGGCGGGCTTTCCCCGGAGCGGACCCTCCGCGATGTCATCGTGACCCTTGACAAGCGCAGCCTCAGGCTCGGCTCGAACGTCCTTGCCTTCCATATCAACGGCGACCCGAGCGACGAGCTGACCGGCCTTGCCGGCGGCCGCTCCATCATCATCGACAGCTACGCCCGACTCTTCCGGCAGGGGGGGGAGTACCTCGATATCGCCCTCATCGGTGTCTACGCCCTCTTCGCCCTCTATCACTTCATCCTATTTGCGCTGAGGCCCAAGAACCGCACCTACAGCATCTTCGGGCTCGGCGCCTTCCTCTTCAGCGCCTTCCTCTTCGCGCGGTCCCAGACGGCCGCAATCCTCCTCTCCGACACCGCCATCCTGCGCGTCATAGAGTACGCATGCCTCTTCCTCTCCTTGCCGATCATCGTGGCTTTTTGCGAAACGGCGCTCCGCAGCAAGGTGAGCGTCGTGTCCAAGCTGGGACTCATCTCCAGCATCGTCCTGTCGTGTCTCCTGCCTTTTTACCGGCATGAGCCGCTTAGGGTGGTATGGGAGGCCCTGGTCGCCATCCAGCTCCTCATCCTCTTTGCCTTCCACCTCGTGCCCAGGCTTGTCGCGAGGATCAGGGGCAAGGGAAGCGCGAGGCGACCCCGGTTCGGCCAGATCCTTGTCTCGGACGAGAGCCTCCTTTTCCTCGGCACCCTGGTCTTCGCCGCGTCCTTGATCGCGGACATGCTCTCCGTCGCGACAGGCCTGGAGTTCGCCTACTCGAAATATGCCTTTGTCTTCTTTGTCCTCGGCGCGGCGGCCATCCTGGCCAGCCAGTTTGTCGGGGTGTATGTCGAACTCGAGGAACTGCGGGAATCCCTCGAGCGCAAGGTCGTCGAACGATCGGCGCAGATCGCGACCTCCATCGAGAACCAGCGCGGCCTTGGCGAAGAGATCGTGCAGCAGGGCCTTAGGCTCTCGAACGCGGCCGATGTCGCCGAGCGCGATCTCGAGATCGCCGCCCGCGTGCAGCGGGGCTTCTTTCCCTCGTCCCCTCCCGAGGTCGAGGGCTGGGACCTGGCCTTGGCCTTCAGGCCTGCGGCCAAGGTCTCGGGGGATTTTTTCGATTTCTATGTCGAGGGCTCCCGCCTGTCCGGCCTGGTGGTGGGAGATGTCTCCGGCCACGGCATGGGTGCGGGACTGGTCTCGGTGCTGGCGCGTTCGGTCTTCGGCCGCCGTTACTTCGAGAACCGCAAGCTCCCGCTGGGCGATCTCCTGGGCTTGGTCCATGCCGACCTTGAGACGGAGATCGGCGCGGTGGACGAATACCTTACCTGCCTCATCCTCAGGCTCGAGGGCGGCAGGATCGAATACGCGAACGCCGCCCATCCCGATCTCCTGTACCGACGCGCCGGCGCGGAAAAGGCCGTGGCCGTCCTGCCACGGGGCCAAGATGGTTTTCGTGGACCCGTCCTCGGGAAGAGCGGTTTCGCGGGCGGCTGGTCGGCCTTGCGTTTTGTCCCCGGCCCCGGAGACCTCCTCCTGGCCTATACGGATTGCCTGGAAGAGGCAAAGAACGGTTCGGGAGAGCGCTACGGTCGGGAGCGGCTCCTTGAAAGCCTGGCAAAGGCCGACGCGACATCGGCGGCGGATGCGCTCAACTCCATCCTCATCGACATCGAGGGTTTCTGCGACTCGAGGCACTTCGATGACGACCTGACGGCCATCGTCCTCAAGCGCCTGTCCTGAGGCTGTCGGCTATCCCTCGCCCCCGGTTTCAGGCCCTCCATCCTGGCCCTTCTCGAGCTCGTCGAAATGGCTGTTGATGTTCGAGCGGATCTCCTCGATGGCGGCCTTGTAGGCTTCCGGTCCGCTCCACTCGCGGACATCCTCCTCGCCCATGAGGAGGCGATAGGCTTTGGTTCGGAGGGCAAGGGCGAGCCGCTCAAGGGCTTCCGGCGCGGGGAATTTGCGGCCCATCTCGATCTCGCCGATATAGCCCGTCGAAAGATCCGCTTTTTCCGCCAATTCGGCTTGCGAATAGCCAAGCTTGCCACGGCTACGCTTGAGATTGCGGATCAAGTTCCGGTGGAGATCGGTCACCTCGCCATGCTAGGTGGGGCAAGGGTGGAAAGCAATTTGCCTAAAGAGGGCAGCGCTCTCTTATAGAGGGCGATCCGCCGTTTGGCCGGAGCCGACCGATTTCCTGGCCTTGGAACAAGGAACCCCGCCATCAGGGTCCTTGGCTGGCAAGAAGGCGCGGATTGGAGATTTTTCTTGCGCTTATCGCCATCAGCCGCCAGAATTGCCCAATGTTCACCCAAGCACGGGATAGGAAGATCCCAGCTGCCGGAAGATTGGCTATCGCCCTTCTCCTGGCCCTCTTTTCCCCGATGGCCCATGGCCAGGGCGCGGAATCCCGACCATTGCTCTTCCTTGGCAACAAGTCGCTACCTCCCATGGTCTACGATGAAAATGGGAAACCTGCCGGCATCATCGTCGATATCGTCATGCGCCTTGCGCAGGAGATCGGGCAGCTACACGAAGGCGATGGCATTCTGGTAATGATCTTGGTTCCACATAGTAGTCTCCGTCCTACGGTTAGGAAGAATGGATCAACTCCTCTGCCCATTCCTCGGCTTCTTTGCATTCCTCAAGCACAAACTCTTGTCCGCGCAATGCCGACTGGAAGTATCCATCGTGGAACGAAGCCTTCGAGTGGTAGGAGATGGCGATTCGTTTGAAGAACTCTGGTACTTCCCACTTGCTCCGAGTCATTCCGGTCTTGGTGAGCACGAGCTTTGGGTGGTAATTGAGGACGCCCGTCTGTGCTGGATCGCCTTCGTAGATGGCATTAGATTCAAGCGCCCATCGTCCATGAGGATGGTATGTATATTCAGGGGGCATCTGCTTGCCAGTGACTACCCGCTGGACCTTCATGTATCCCCAAATGAGATGGACATCGGGAGTATTCGGGCAGTACCTGAGCTTTCCAGCAATGCGCTCGGTTTGTCGAAACCATCCCCAGAAGAGGAACAGGTCCCCAACGCCGATTCCATGTTGGGCAAGGTGGGCCTGTGACTGGTTGCACTGACCGAAGAGCGGAAGCCATGACGAGGATCGCGGTGCGACAGTCTCCACGAGATCGGGATCAAGGTGGCAGGTATAGTTGGCCTTGATCTTTGATGTGGGCTTCAGTTGTTTGATGATGTCGAGGAAGCTCGACTCGCCATGATGGAGGTCAGCATAACGAACCGTTCCGCCCTTGTCGGGGATTGGCAGTGACAGCAAGGTTCCATCGGGAAGGATCGGGCTCGGCATACCACCTGCCGATGAGTCGAACCCCTTTCTGCTCAGGACGACGCGCATCTTATCTTCTCTTCATCAGACCACATGTGCGGCAACGCGGCGACAGTTCCGGCCTCAATCTCCTTCCGGTAGCCTTCGAGGAAAGCTGAGAAGGACGCCAGTACCTCTGGCGGGAAATGACACTTGTGCGCTCGACCGACGGCAAGCTCCCGTAGCTCAAGAGGCAAGGCAATCGGACTCGATCCAAAGTAGACATATTTGTCGGAAATGAGGACATGTTCTCCGCCGAGATCGTGCTCAAGGCTCTTCGGGTCCTGAGCCCAATGGAGGTCGTCTTTGGGATTCAGCGAATGCGCGGATCGAAATTGCCGGAAGCCAGAAGAGCTTGAAGGATCAGGTTCGTAGATGTTGTCACCGCGTCTCTGCTTCTGCTTTCCTTGGGCAAAGACCGGACGCTTTTCGGGATGTGCTCGCCAATACTCGGGGAATGACATCGAGGATGCCACCTGCATCATGTAGATGATGTCGTTGCCCTTGTTGCCGTGCCTCGGGCTGAGGCCAACTATCCAAACTTTCTCTTTTGGGGATGCCTTCAGTAGCCTTCCGACCGACTGCCTGATCTTCGGCTTGCAACAGGCGAGAGTGCAAATGCCGAAGAAGGGATTAGGGGCGAAGCCGCTGTCATGGGTGACGACATACGAGTAGATTCGGTCCACTTGGTAGCCCATTCAAGCCTCATCATTTTGATTGTTTGCCCGAGGGTATGAGAGGTAGCCCGGAAGATATTGTCAATAGTTGTGGATTGGATTTCTGGACATTCCCCCGGTCAGGCCACCGCATCTTTAACCTGCTCACCATTCACGAACTTTATTCCCACCTCGACGAGGTGGATCAGCGCGAACCCGGTCAATTTCCTCCAGCCCTTTTCCGCCTCCCTGCAGAGCTTGTAGACCATCGCCAGCGTCGCCTTGCGCGTTCCGCAGCCCTTCGTCTTGCGGTGGCGAAGCCGCACTGTCGCGAAGGTCGACTCGATGGGATTCGTCGTGCGCAGGTGAAGCCAGTGGGCGGCGGGGAAATCGTAGAAGGCGAAGAGGTCGTCCTTGTCTTTCACTAGGCATTCCACGGCCTTGGGGTATTTGGTCCCGAAGGACTCGACGAAGAGGTCGAAAGCCTTGAGCGCATCCTCGCGGGTCGGCGCGAGATACTGGTCATGGAGCATCCCCTTGGCCTTCCCCTGAAGGGATTTCGGGAGCTTGTCCAGGACGTTCCCGGACTTGTGGAACCAGCAGCGCTGGATGCGAGTCTCAGCCCAGACCTCCGCGGCGGCGGCCTGGAAGCCCATCGCTCCATCGCTCACGGCGAGCTTGGGCGCGATTTTCAGCCCGCGGGAACGCAGGTCAAGGAGGATCTCCTTCCACGACTGTGTGCTCTCCCGATAGCCATCGGAGACGGCGATCAACTCCTTGTTGCCTTGGGAATTGGCACCCATGATGACCAGCAGACAGGAGCGCTCATCCTCGAGCCGAGCGCTGCAGTACACGCCGTCGGCCCAGACGTACACGTAGCGCTTCCCCGACAAGTCGCGCTTCGACCACTCCCCATACTCCTCCGTCCAGATTTCCTTGAGCCGCACGACCGTGGTCGCTGACAAGCCCTTTGCCTGCGGGCCCAGGATGGCTTCCAAAGCTGTCGGGAAGTCATCGGTCGAGATTCCCTTGAGGTATAGCAGGGGAACCAGTGCATCGATGCTCGGCGCCCTACGCATGAAACGCGGGAGGATCCGACTCGTGAATCGTTCCTTCCCCAGGGTCTCCAAGGCACGGTCATCGACGCGCGGCCGCGTTATGGGGATCGGGCCGGCCCCGGTAAGCAGCGTTCGCTCGGGCATCGTGCCGTTCCGCACCACGAGGCGTTTCCCGTCCTCGCCGACGAGATCCTTGAAC
>JANYKC010000029.1 GCA_025358255.1 Spirochaetaceae bacterium | reverse complement strand
GACGGCAGAGAATGAAAGCCGCTCTTCTTCCGGCACGAAGTCGAGTATTGCCTGCATCAACCTGGACTTCCCTGCCGAACTCGACGACTGGATGACCACGGCCAACGGGTGGTCGAGGACTTCCAGGCGTGCGGCGTCGTTGGTGAGGCCACGAACCTGCTCGTCGGGTATCTTGCCGCACTGTCAAGGAAGCTCGACCACCCGTTGGCGGTGGTCATCCAGTCGTCGAGTTCGGCAGGGAAGTCCAGGTTGATGCAGGCAATACTCGACTTCGTGCCGGAAGAAGAGCGGCTTTCATTCTCTGCCGTCACAGGCCAGAGCTTGTTCTACATGGGGGCGTCGGACTTGAAACACCGCGTTCTCGCCATTGCCGAAGAAGCCGGGGCACAGCGTGCAACCTACGCTTTGCGGGTGCTTCAATCCGAAGGTGGCCTTGTCATAGCATCGACTGGAAAGCAGCCCGGCACCGGCCGCCTTGTGTCCCAGCAATACCGGGTTGAGGGGCCGGTGTCGATCTTGATGACGACGGCTGGAATCGACATAGATGACGAGCTTGTCAACAGGTGCCTCATCCTGTCGATCGACGAAGGCCCGCAGCAGACCAGGGCCATCCATGACCGCCAGCGGAGGGCGCAGACCCTCGAAGCTTTCACCCAACGCCAAGACCGAAGCCGTCTCGTCAACCTGCACAACAATGCTCAACGTCTCATTCGACCGCTGTTGGTGCTCAACCCTTTCGCCCATGAGATGACCTTCAACGACCACCGGGTCCGCGCCCGTCGAGACCACCAGAAGCTCCTGACCCTGATCGAGGCCCTTGCTCTGCTTCGACAACACCAACGCACGATCACGAAAGCGGAACACGCCGGGCAGGTCATGGAGTATGTCGAGGTGGACAAGAGCGACGTGGACACCGCAGTCCGGCTCATGGGCGAAGTGGGCAACAATGGGGTGGATGACCTGCCCCCTCAGACCATCAAGCTGCTGGGGTTGCTCGACCGCTTCGTGTGTGATGCTGTTGATACGAGGCAGGTTGCCCGCAGGGATTTCCGCTTCACGCGAAGGGAGTTGAGGGAGAAGCTTGGTGTCGGTGATACGCAGCTCTGGATTCACCTTCGCCGGTTGGTGCAGGCCGAATACCTGATTGTCTACCCATCCGGCCGGGGACGTGGCATAGCCTACGAGCTTGCCTACCAGGACGGTGCGGGTGCGACGGATTCGGAGCCGGATATTCGGTCAGATTCGGGGCAGATTCGGCCCATATTCGGGGGTAATTCGGGGGGCGTTCGGAGCCCCGGTCTTGACCAACACGCCGAAGAATCGAGCCCTGATCGTGCTCATGACGCTGCAAACCCTCGAAAACCTAACCGGAGAGTCGGCAACCGAAGCCGCAGCGTAGTTGAAGGTGGCCGCTGATGCCCCGCAGGGGATTCCGCAAGGTCAAGACCCCTGTGGGTGACCCCAACGACGCCGATGGATTCTGCGTCTGGACACGCCGATACCTCGAATGGTTGACCGTGCGGAACTACTCGACTCGCACAATGGACAACAGGCAATCCTATCTTGGCTTCTTCATCTCATGGTGTGAGGCACGCTCCATCACAAGACCCCAAGAGGTGACCCGGCCCATCCTCGAACGCTACCAGCGGCACCTGTTCCACCTGCGAAAGGCCAACGGCAAGCCCTTGTCCTTTCGAGCCCAGTTCTCGCGGCTCATTCCGATCCGGGCCTTGTTCAGATGGTTGATGAAGCAGAACGCCTTGCTCGCGAACCCGGCTGCCGACCTTGAACTGCCCCGGCTTGAACGAAGGTTGCCCAAGTACATCCTGTCCGCCGACGAAGCGGAGAAAGTGATGTTGCAGCCCGACATCATCGACCCGTTGGGGATCAGGGACAGGGCGATCGTCGAGACGATCTACTCGACCGGCATCCGGCGCATGGAGGTGATCCACCTCACGGTGTGGGATCTCGACGCCGATCGAGGCACGCTCATGGTCAGACTCGGAAAGGGCAAGAAGGATCGCATGGTGCCCATCGGGGACAGGGCTGTCATGTGGATCGACAGGTACACGCAAGAGGTCAGGCCAAGCC
>JANYKC010000001.1 GCA_025358255.1 Spirochaetaceae bacterium | reverse complement strand
GATAGTCCTCGCCGCCGCCTGCAAGATGACCATGGTCGACCAGGGCGCGCTGAACCGGGTCAAGGATACGACGGCGCCGATACTCCTGATAGCTTCGCCCTCCGACGGCTTCGCCTGCGCGAACATCGTCGAGGTGAGGGGGTCCGTGTCGGACTCCATCAATTCCGGCGAGAAGGGCCTGATATCGAACCTGGCCTGGGAAATTCCCGGAACGTCGATCAAGGGCAACTCCGTCGAGGTCAAGGCCGACGGAAGCTACATTATACAGTTCGATACGTCGAGGCTCGGCACCAGTTTCTTCTTCAACATAAGCGCCACCGACTGGAACGGCAACGTCGCGACGAAGACCCTCAGTCTCGTCAAGGATGCCGGCAGCAGCATCCCGACTTTCACGGCGGTGCCGTCGAACAAGTCGATCAATCTTACCTGGACCTCGGTCCCGAACACCTCGAGCTATACGCTTTATTATACGACGGACGGCTCCCTGCCCTCCGATCTGAACGGCACGCGCGTCAGCCTCCTCGTGAGCGCGAAAAGCTACGCTCTCACCAACTGCGTCAACGGCAACGCCTATTGCTTCCGCTTGAAGGCCCTGCCCCAGCCCGGCTGGTCCGAGAGCCGCTCGGACTATATAAAGATCATCCCCTTATCCGCCCGCAGCCTTTGTCCGAACGTGGAGGGGGGCTATGACCAGCTGAAGGTCGGCTGGAACGCCATTCCTTCCACCGACAGCTTCGAGATCTGGCGGCGCAAAGGGGATAACGGCGAGTTTTCCCTCTTCGCCCAGGTCACGGGGACCAGCTACGTCGATCGCAGCGTCGAGGCTGGGCAGTGGTACTACTACAAGGTCAAGCCGGTGCTCTACTGCCCGATCCTCAGCGAGGCCGAGGGCGCTACGATCCTGCCCTTCCTGCAGAGGCCGGCCATAGTCGACGAGCTTCCCAATGGCAATTCGGGTTCCGTCCTCGAAGTCGTCGTCGCCGGCCCCTGGCTCTACGTGTCGACCTGCATGTGGTCCAACCCGGGCCGGGGAAAGTTCTCCATCTACGATCTATCGGATCCCGCCAATCCCGTCCTCGCGAAGAGCCTCGCCCTCGACGCCCAAAACATCGTCATCGCGGGGAACCGAGCCTTCGTGACCTGCTTCGCCGCCTCCGGCTCTGAGATCGGCAGGCTCGCGGTCATCGACATCACGAATCCGCAAAACGCCTCGATCCTGGCCAACGTGCCGCTCCAGGACCTTTACCCCGACGGCAGCGTCCAACCCCAGGACTTAGCCGAGTCTGAGGGCAGGGTCTATGTCGCGGCGGCCTCCGGGGGGAATTATTACGGCGACGAGATCCAGATCTACGATATTGCGGCCGACGGCACGCCGAGCTACGCGGGCTACCTGCCCATGCCCAAGGACTTCAACGGGAACAAAGATTCTTCGATGTGCCTGCGCGTGAAGGGCGCCTATGCCTACGTAGGCTGCTTCCACAGCGGAATGATAACGATCGAGCTTTCGAACAAGAGCGTCGTGAGCGCCATCCCAAATATAACCGCCGACGACGATTGGCCCTCGAGTATCGAGATAGACGGCGATTCCCTCCTCCTAGCGGACGGGAACGCGGGCCTGAGGGTCTACGACCTCAAGAGCGATCCTTCCCATCCCGTCCTCCGTCAGCGCATCGACACTCCCGGCTGGGCGAACGACATCTCGACGCAGGGAGGCTTCGGCTTCGTAGCCGACAGTTCCTCCGGGCTCCAGATAATCGATATAACTCCGCTCAAGGACGGTACGCCTTCCCTGGCCCATCTCCCTTTGCCGGGCGTCTATGGCACTCCCCTCGGCTTCCGCGAGTGCTCGGTCCTCTCCAAGATGGCTACCACTATACCGGAGGCCGCCAACAGGGTCGCCGCCTACGGCTCGTGGGCCTATGTGGGCACGCGGTCCGGAGTCGAGGTAGTCAATATCGACTCGCCCTCGAGCGCCGTCCTCGAAAAGACCCTCGACATAAGCGGATACATCGCAGATATGGTCCTCCAAGGACAGCGCGGCTATATCCTCCACGACAACAGCCTTTCGGTGATGGATCTAGAGGATCCCGCCAACCCTCGCATCCACACAGCCCTAGCCATATCGGGGCTCAACCTCGGGAGCATTGCCCGATCGGGCGCTTGGCTCTTCGGCGTTTCGAGCACCGCCATCTCGGCGATAGATATCTCGGACCCCGATCGCCCCCTGCTCGCAGCCAATGTCAGCACAGGGCTCTCCATCAACGGGGGGCTGGGATCTATCGCCGTCTCGGGGCAGTGGCTTTATATGCCGAACGGGAATTACGGGCTTTCCATCTTCGACATCAGCGACCCCCTTCATCCCGAGCTGGCTGCCCAGGTAAATACCGGCCAGGGCAGTGGCGTAGCGCTCTCCGGAAGTTATGCCTACGTCTCATGCTCGTCGGGCTTGGCCATCGTGGATGTCAGCTATCCGAGGAAGGCGGGCCTGATAAAGACGGTAGGGTCGAGCTTCGATAGCTATAGCGCGAAGAGCGTCTCGGTTTCGGGGAAATACGCCTATATCGCCGACCAGCGCATCGGCGTCCAGATCTTCGATATCAGCGATCCGCAAAACGCCAGCCTCGTCCGATCCATCGAGCCTTATCGGGACGCCTCGGACAACAGCTCGGTAAACCTCTGGCCCTCCTATTCCTCCGTCAACCTGCAAGGCTCCTGGGCCTTTGCGCCCACCATCGTCGGCGAGCTCTCGATCATCAACATCATCGACCCGGCCCATGCCGTCCTCGCCTCCAGGCTCTTTCAGCGGAGATCGGACCTCAACGGGAGCCAGAATAAAATCCTGGTCGGCGGCGGCTTCGCCTATCTGTCCGACAGGGCCAACTCATCCAGTTCCAGCCAGATCAAGGTTTTGAGGCTCATACCATGAACGATGGAGTCCAGATGCCCACCTTTGCCAATAAGCTCGCGATGAGGGCTGGCCTCCTCGCCATAGGCCTCGTCCTGCTTTCCTGCAAGAGTCCCGTCCAGACAAGCCTGGACGCCTTGCAGGGCAAGCGCCTGCTGTCCTTCTCCCTCGCGGATTCGGGGACCAAAGCCGAGATCGACGACTCTGCCAGTACGATAGCCCTCCTCCTCCCCTTCGGCTCCGATCGCTCCTCCCTCGTGGCGAGCTTCGAGTCTTCGCCCTCCTCCCAGGTCCTGGTCGGAGCCATAGCCCAGGTCAGCGGCATGACGGCGAACGATTTCTCGAAGCCGGTGACCTACACCGTCGAGGCCGCTGACGGCACGAGGGCCTACTATAGGGTGACGGCCAGCTACCTTCCCGACATGGGCAAGAGCTTCACAGCCTTCACCTTCACAGGGAGTCTCAAGACGGACATAGATATCGCGGCCGGCGCCGTCACGGTCACCCTGCCCTTCGGCACGAACCTGAGCAGCCTCGTGGCCCGCTATACGACCTCGGCCAAGTCCGTCAAAGTCGGGAAGACCGCTCAAGTGAGCGGGACGACCGCGAACAATTTCCTGGTTCCTATAACCTACACTCTCGCGGCCGCCGACCTGTCGACGGCGAACTGGACTGTCAGAGCGGTCTGCGCCCCCGATAGCGCAAAGGCCCTCACCGAATTTTCCTTCCCCGCTCTGGGGCTGAGCGCAGCGATAGACGAGACGGCCAAGACCATCGTCGCGACCCTGCCCTTCGGGACGGATGCGACGAGGCTGGTCGCGACCTTCGTGCGCAGCGGCGTCAGGGTGGAGGTCGGCGGCGTCGTCCAGGCGAACGGCAAGACGGCCAACGATTTCAACCTTCCTCTGTCCTATGTTGTGGTCGCGGAGGACGGAAGCAGCGCGACCTATATCGTGAGCCTGAGCTTCTCGCCCAATCCGGCCAAAGCCATGACGAGCTTCGGCTTCCTGAAGCTCATTCCCCCGGTGAGCTGCACGGTAAACGAGACCGCAAAAACCATCACTGGCACTGTGCCATACGGTACGAACCTCACGACCCTGATAGCTTCGTTTGAGACCTCCGGCACGGCCGTCTCGGTCGCAGGAACAGCCCAGGCGAGCGGCACGACGTCCAACAACTTCTCCTCGGTCGTCCCCTATCTAGTCACGGCCGCCGACGGCGGCACCGCGACCTATTCGGCTACCATCAGCATGTCGCTCAATCCCGCCAAGGCCATCACCGCCTTCTCGGTTGCCGGGAAAAGCTGCGTCATCGACGAGACTGCCAAGACCATCACCGGTCATCTGACCATAGGCACCAGCCTGACCAGTCTGGTGCCGACCTTCTCCACCACCGGATCCAAGGTCGAGCGCCTGCCGGGGCCCATCCTCCAGACCAGCGGCTCAAGCGTCGTCAATTTCTCGAGTCCCGTCACCTACCTAGTGACCGCCGCAGATGGACTCAGCGTAACTTACGTCGCGACTATCCTGGCCGATAAATGAGCCGAAAGGACCGCACATCAATGAAGCCGATCGACCAGCGATCCAGAAGAATCAAGGCGAGGCGCCGGAGTCTCGCCCGAAGGCTCCCGGCCCTCCTACTCGGTACTGCGCTGCTCCTTGGCCTTGGCTCCTGCCAGGCTACTCTGTCGCCCTTGAGCGGAACCAAGGCCATGACAGCCTTTTCCTTCGAGGCCCAGACGGCCGTCGGCCTCGTCGACGAGGCTTCGGGCAGCATAGCCATCACCGTCCCCTACGGCACTAACCTGAAGACTCTGATCGCGACCTTCGCCGCGAACGGGGACAGGGTCCTCGTCGGCGGCGTCGCCCAGGCGAGCGGTACGACTCCCAACGATTTCAGCTATCCCGTCGCCTATAGGGTCTGCGCGGCCGACGGTTCCTCGACGAGCTACCTGGTCGCGGTTTCCATAGCCTCGAATACCTCGAAGAGACTCACCTCCTTGGTCTTCCCTGGCTCCCTCGCGACGACCATTAGCGAGGCGAACAAGACCATCGCGGTGAAGATGCCCTACGGCAGCTCCCTGACCGCCCTCATCGCCGGCTTCGCGACGACAGGAGTCTCGGTCAAGGTCGGCGACAAGGCCCAGACCAGCGCATCGAGCGCCAACGATTTCTCGAACCCCGTAGTCTATACCGTCGTCGCGGCCGACGGCTCGAGCGTCGAGTATACGGTCACCGTCAATTTAGCCTTGAATCCGGCCAAGGCCATCACCTCCTTCAGTTTTTCCATAGGTGGCGAATCGGTATCCATCGACCAAAGCGCGCTCACGATCGCGGTCAGCCTGCCCTATTGGAACGGCAGCGCTGCTACCGACCTCAGCGCCCTCGTCGCGAGCTTCGAAACGACCGGCAGCAGCGTCAAGATCGGCACGGTAGTCCAGACGAGCGGCAGCAGCAGCAACAGCTTCCTTTCCCCTAAGGCCTACAAGGTCACCGCGGCGGACGGGACTGCGGCGAGCTACTCGGTTTCGGCGACGCGGCTTCCTGCGCCCAAGGTTCTCACCGCCTTCTCCATCGCCTCGACCGACGCCCTCATCGACCAGAGCGCCAAGACCGTCTTCCTCGTCCTGCCCGTGGGCAGCGACCTGACCGGCCTGATCCCGACCTTCGCCCTCTCCCAGGGCGCCAGCGCCACGGTGAGCGGCGCCGCCCAGACGAGCGGAACCACTAACAACAATTTCAGCGACGTCCTGCATTACCTGATAGTTCCCGCGGACGGCGGAACCCCTGCGGACTACTCGGTGACCGTAGTCGCCAAGCCTGAAGTCCCGAGTGTCGTCATATCCCCGGCGGGGACCTACGTACGCACCATCTCCCTGAGCTGCGCCACGGCCGGGGCGGAGATCCACTACAGCACCGACGGGTCCGTCCCCACTTCGGGCTCCCCGCTTTACACGGCCCCGATCACGGCGGCCGGCTTCGAACTATCGATTCCAGTGCGGGCTGTCGCCACAAAACTCGGGGCTAGCTCCGACACGGTCCTGCAATCCCTGCGGGTCGGGAGCGATTTCGGCAGCCTCTCTGGCTCCGTGAGCACCTCGTTCGCGTTCACCGAAACCAGACCCTGGGGCGTCGCCACCGACGGGACCTATTTCTATGTGACCATGGACGACAGTTATCAATCGGGAACCCAGTATTCCTACATCAGCAAGATCAACATCTCGACCGGGGTCGCGACCCTGCTCGCGGGCTCGAAAACGGAAAAAGGCATTGCGGATGCCTTCGGCTCCTCCGCCCGTTTCAACGAGCCTGCGGGCATAGTGTGGGACGGCGGGCTCAACCTCTATGTCGCGGATTGCGATAACCATGCTATACGGAAAATCGTCATCTCCACCGGTGAAGTGAGCACGATCGCGGGTACCGGCACCAGAGCGTCGATGGACGGCAACGGAACGGCGGCCTCCTTCCAATATCCTGCCGGACTCGCCTATGACGGCAAGCAGCTCTATGTCGTGGATTCAGGCGGAATGAGCATCCGCCGGATAGATTTAGCCACGATGAATGTCACGACAATCGCAGGAGGCTCTTCGTATGGGCATGCCAATGGACTCGGCGCGAAGGCCTCGTTCTATTGGCCCACTTATATCGCCACAGACGGCGCCAACCTCTATGTATACGATAGCCAGGACGAAATCTTCAGGAAGATAGCCCTCGATACCCTTCAGGTGACGACGCTCGCCGGTTCGAGCCAGGGTTACGCAGACGGCATCGGCGCCCAGGCTAAGTTCAGCTGGGCGGGCGGCATGATCTCCGACGGCAGCTATCTCTACGTTCCCGACGGCGGTTACAGGCTCCGAAGGATCAATATCTCGACTAGGGAGGTGAGCTTCATCGCAGGCTCCGGCTCGCGAGGCACCGCCGACGGTTTGGGAAACTTAGCTTCTTTTGAGAATGCGGCGGCAGTCGTTACTGATGGGACTCGGCTATTCTTAATCGATAACACCAACGGCTTTCGACTTATACAATAAGGCTGGCCGCTGACCATGGGGGGGGGCGGGAATTACCGCCCCCCTTTCGCCGCCTGATCGTCGTCCAGACCTTTTTCTAATGACATCGAGTTCTTAGTCCGGATTTGCAAATCAGGTCGAAATCCTCGCCTTCTCCTGCGCATTGTGTTCCCTAGACAGAATCGAGGCGCCCTATCTTTCCCCAAGACCTGGGCGCCGCGTTCCGACAGGAGAGGCAGGGGCATATGCGGAAAATAATGAAGATCAAAATGACCTCGCTGATGCTGCTCGTAGTCGCCGCGGGCGCATTCGGCGAAGACTCGAAGCTCGACCTCACGAGCTACTACCGATATCCCCTCTCCCTGGGGGCGCAGTACCAGTCGCTGACGCCCTTCGCGTCCTACAAGTCGAGCTACGACCTCTTCGACCTGTCGGCGATCGCGCGCTATCCGATACCGAAGCTGGCCAGCCTCCAGCCCTCGCTGCAGGGCGGCCTGATCCAGTTCTCATCGCGCGAGACCGACACGAAATGGGACCACAAGGACCTGT
>JANYKC010000096.1 GCA_025358255.1 Spirochaetaceae bacterium | reverse complement strand
CGGCAGAACAGCCCATTTTGGCGCATACGGATTTGATGACCGCCCACTGCGTCCCTTCCCCATTGGTCTGCTCGCCGACCAGCCGTACCGCCCGCTCCCGCACATCCGGTGAAAACCTGTTTGCCTTGCTCATGACTCAATCCTCGCAGAGATTCAGGTCTCCGGCAAACCCGGGGCGGTTCACTTTCAACAATTTTGGTCGCACTCCCTACGACTTGCAGTCGGAAGGCAGGAGACCAGTGATGGCCTTGAACTTTTTTGCGAAAAAGCGCAGGTCCGCGTAGCCGACGGCATGGGCCGCATCCGCCACTGAAATCCCGCCTTTGCGCAGCAGCCGCATCGCCTCCTCCATCCTGAGCCGGGCGATATGGTCTGAGATGGTTCGGCCCATCCGGCGCCGGAAAAGCGCAGAAAGGTAATTGGGGGAAAGACCTACGAGATCCGCGGCCTCGGCGACCGAGACATCGGCATTGAAATTGCGGCCGAGGTACTCGAGGACCTTCGCGAGGATGGGATCCTTCCCCGGGTCTGCCGGTCCGACGCCTAGGCGCGTTAGGCAGGCTCCGAGTTCCTCGGGACGGACAGGCTTGAGCAGGTATTCGAGGACACCGATGCGGAGGGCTGTCTGCGCATAGCTGAATTCGGCATGGCTGGAGACGATTACCCAACGCGTGCCGGGGCATAGGGGCGCCGCCGCCTCGATGGCCGAGAGTCCATCCATTCCCGGCATGCGGATATCCACAAAGGCGCATGCCGGCCTCGTCTCCGGCACCAGCGAAAGGAGTTCGCCCCCGCTTGCGGCTTCGACGATGGAAGCGGCGGGGAAGCCTTTTTCCTCGAGCATCGAGCGGAGGACATAGCGGGCCGGAGCTTCGTCATCTGCGATGAGGATCTTCATGAGTAGGTCGCCTCGCCACCGGCGATGCGGATTTCGGCGGTGAAGCCGGCTCCCGGCTTTCCCTCCAGGCGAAGGGAGGCATCCGTGTAGAGGAGGTGGAGCCGTTCGCGCACGTTGCCCAGCCCGATGTGCCCCTTCTCCCGGATATCCGCCGGATCGCAGCCCGCGCCATCGTCGTCGACGCGCAACGAAAGCATTCCCTTTTCCGCGGTCGCCGAGACAAGGACATGCACGGGACGCTCGAGGGGCTCGACCCCATGGATCATGGCGTTTTCGACGAGGGGCTGGATGATGAGGCGGGGGATGCGCAGGCCGGCGGCCTCGGGATCGACCCTTACCGAGAAGGACAATCGCCCCTCGAAGCGCAGCCCCTGGAGGCGGCAATAGGCTTCGATGAAAGAGGTCTCCTCCCCGACCGTAGCCAGCCGCTCTTTGCGCAGGCTGTAGCGGAACAGGTCCTTGAGGGCGTGGAGCGAGGACTCGAGCTTGTCCCTGGCTTCCATCCGGTTGAGTGCCACGAGGCTGTTGAGGACATTGTACAGGAAATGGGGCTGGATCTGCGCCTGCAGGGCGGAAAACTCCGCATCCCGCCTCGCGAGGAGGGCGGCCTGGGCAACGGCATTGTCGATCACCTGGGCGGTGTAGTCCGCAAAAGAGACCAATTGGGCTATCTCGAGGTCGTTGAAGGCCCGGGAACGCCGACCGAAAATGCAGACGCCCGCGACCCTCCTCCGCACGGCAAGCGGGGCCGCGATGAGGGAACGCAGGCTGGGGTCCAGGCCCTTGATCACCCGGATGGCCTCCATCGCGGCCAGGTCCCGCACTATGAGGGCTTCGTTCGCCAGGGCCACTTCGGCCACGACGGTCAGGGCGTCCTGGGCCGCTTCGGGAAAGGGATCGAAGCCCGACCAGGACCGCCTTTTCCAGGCTCCATCCTCAAGGAGGTAGATCGCGGCGCATTCCGAGCTCCCGTCCCGCAGCAGGGCATCCGTGACTATGGCGAGCATCCGGTCCAGGTCGGGGGCGTCGGGTATGGCCAGGTTCACGTCCGCCAGGAGGGAAGCGAGGGAATCGACTTTCCGCTTGAGCCTTTCAGCGATCTGGCTCATCCGCATCGCAAGGAGGCCTGTCTCGTCGGAGCCGTGGGCTTCCACGCGCAGGGAGAAATCGCCTTCCGCCAGCCGTTCGAGGGCACCGTCCACGAGGCCGATGTTGGCGGCCACCGAGCGCGTCACCATGAGGACGAGGGCGACCGCGAAGCCGATCACGAACAACGAGGCCACGGCATACAGGAGGATGACCCTTCGCTCGGTTTCGACCGATTGGCGGTTTAGGCCGGAGACAAAACGGTTGAGGTAGCTCTCGAAGACGTTGCCGAGATAGAGGGATGAGGACCTCACCCGGTCGAAGACGGCATAGAGGGACTCGTCCTTGGAGAGCTGGATGCGCGAATACAGGTCCTCGCTGTCGGGATACGCGGCCCGCACATGGACTATCGTCGTCCTCAGGCTGTCCAGCTCGCTGAAGGCGCGCTCGCTCATGGGGACCGCTACGGCGTAGGCTTCCCTGAGCTCTTCGTCCACGAGGAGGGCCTTCACCGAGGGATCGGCCATATAGGCCTGGTAGGCGGAGCGGAAATCGGAGACCGCTTCTATCCATGCCCGCTCCGTCGCCGGCCCGCTTGGGGCAAGCGTCACTCCCTGGAGGGAAGAGTAAAGCCGAGGGCCGAACAGGACGAAGACAAGGTCCTTGAGCAGGCCCTCGGCCCGCTGGGCCTGGGACATGAGGCGCTGCCCCCCCTCTATCGCGCCTCGGATCGAGCTCAGCTTGACATAGGTCTGGACGGACAGGCCAGCCAAGAGGATGAAGCCGCCTGCGACAAGGAGAACGAGGCTAAGCAACTTTGTCCGTATGCGCATCCAGGGAGTATATCACGCCGGTCGGTCGCCCCAAAGCTCCGTCGCCTATCCCCGTTGCCCCGATCCCCGCCGCTTGGCCTCACGGAATTCCCCCGGCGTCTTTCCCTCCACGCGCCGAAAGGCCTCGTGGAAGCGCTGGAGAGAGCCGAAGCCGGAGCCTTCGGCCACGGCGTCCATCGTCAGTTCGGTGGCGGAAAGGAGGCGCTTGGCCCGCGCCAGGCGAGCCAGGAGTATTTCCTCGTGCAGGGTCCTGCCCGTCGCCTGGCGGAAGCGCTTTTCGAGGCTTCGGCGGGAAGCGGGGACAAGGCGCAGGAGCCCGGTGACGTCGAGGCCCTCATGGGCGCCGGCGCGGATGGCCGCGGCGGCCTTGGCGACGAGGATGTCCGAGGAGGCGTAGGTCATGGTGGATTCGCGCTCGGCCACGTCGCGCGGGGGGACGGTGAGGGTCGTGCCGGGCGGCGGGCCAGATCCATCAAGGACGGCATCGAGGAGGGCGGCCGCGCGGAAACCGATGGTTTCGCAATCCAGGGCGACGCTCGAGAGGCTCGGGCTGGCCAGTTCGCAGACCAGGTCCTCGTCATCGACGCCGAGGACTGCGACCTCGGCGGGCACGGCCAGGCCCAGGCGCCCGCAGGCCTCGACGGCGCGGAGGCCCGCGCTGTCGTTGCAGGCGAACACGGCGGCAGGGGCCTGCAAGCCGGACAGGAAGGAGGCGAGGGCGCACCCGTCCATGGCGCGGTCTTCCCACCAAGGGAGGCTCCTCTCGAAGCTTGTGATGTCCTTCGGGTCGATGCCCAGCGCGCGGGCCGCCCCCGACCTCCGCGCCAGAGACCAGATGGCATCATTGACGCCGAGGAAGGCCAGCTTTTGAAAGCCGATGGAGCTGAAATAGCGCGCGGCCCGATATCCAGTCAGGAAGTCGTCGTTGGTGAGGCTCCGGAAGCCGGGCCGGGCGCAGGCACCCGCCACATCCACAAGGGGGAGGCCGCGGGCCGCAAGCGAATCAGCCTCGTCCTCGCTCTCCACCCTGGCGATGATGCCATCCCCTTCCCAATTCTCCAGGTCTCCAAGGCCGCCGAACATCCATCCCCGCCCGAAAATCCGCCAATCGGGGCGGGACTTGGCGTAGCGCACCACACCTCTCGCGATCCCGTGATCGTAGAAGTCGGCGAGGTCCATCACGAGGGCTATTCGTTTCATGCCCTTTCCATAGCCATGGCATCGAGTCTAGCCCTTGTCAAAAGCGCTGCGCAAGGGCAGGCGCCTACTTCCCCATGAGCGTCACGGCAGCCAGAAGGCAGACCGTGACTAGGGTGTTGAGCGACAGGGTCGCCGAGATGTATTCGCTCTCTTCCCCTTCACGCCCGAAGATGGGGATGGCGAAGGTCGAGGGCATGGTGAAGAGGACCATCAGCGCGGAGCGGAGCACGGGTTCGGCCGACGAGGGGGCGAAGCGCTTCACGAGAGCCCAGGCCGCGAAAAAGAGCGGGACCATTATCAGGTAGCGCAGCGCGATGGTGGTCATGGCCTTGCCGAGGCTTTTCAGGGAGAAGTCCATATCGTAGCCGATGACAAAGAGGATGAGGGCTCCTGTGGGGGCTCCGATGAAGGAGAGGCAGGAGAGGAAGGTCCTTCCACCGGGATTCGCGCCGAGGTAGGCGCCGATGCCCGCAAGGGCCGAGGCGATGCCCAGGAAGGCGGCCCAGATCACGGGGTTGGTCACGAGCCGCATCAGGGCAGGCTTGAGTCCGGCAGGCCCACCGTTGCGCTGGTTCAGCAGGGGATGAGGATCGTGAAGGTGAACACGATTTCGCCGAGGTCGGCCATCGCGAGGCGGGGGAAGGTTGGCCGCGCCGAAGACTATCGTGAAGAGGGGATAGCCGAGCATGCCCACTTCCATGGCTGTCATTAGGAAGGGTCTCATGCTCCAGCGCTTCTGGAGGGCATCGAGGCCGAGGCCGAGGGCGATCAGGCAGGAACCGAAGATCGCGACAAAGACCACCAGTGCGGAGAGGTCGATGCGGATGGCGGAAAAGGCACCGAAGACGACGGCGGGAAGGGTGACACGGGCCACGAAGGTCCTGATGCCGGCGACGATCTCGGGCCTGAGGAAGGCGCGGCGCTTAAAAGGTAGCCGATGGCGAACATGGCGAAGATGGGCGCCGACCTGGAGAGTATTTCGATGACGCCGCTCATGGCCTCACTCCGCTTTCCCGGTAGGGTCGGGCATTGCGGCCGACAAGGACGTCCCGACCGCGTCAAGCTCGAGGACCATCTCCGCCGTGCGGTAGTCGGTGATGAGTCCCTTGATACGGTGGCCGCGAAGGGCTCCGAGTATGCCGGGGACTTTCTCTTCGCCGAGGGATACGGCCACCACTTTCCGCAAGTGCTCGAGGTCCTCCGGAAGGAGGCCGATCACGCGCCGGTTTATGTCGATGTCCAGGAGGCGGCCACTGGCGTCGAAAAAGCGGGCGCAGGTGTCGCCGACGCCGCCCGATGCCTTGATCCGCTCGAGTTCCTCCTCAGAGAGGTAACCGGCACGGAAGAGGCTGTTCTTCTCCCTTTCAAGGGAACCGATCCCGATGAAGGCGATGTCGGCATCCTTGGCCTTGTTCAGCGTCTCGAGCACCACCCTGTCTTTCATGAGGGCAGTGGCTACCAGTTCGCTCTCCACGACGAGGGGGGCATGGAGGAGGTAAAGGCGGGCATGGAGGCGTTCGGCGAGGGCGCGGGCGATGATGGGGCCATCGTTGGGGTTGTGCTCCCGTCCGGTGGCTCCGATGAGCTGAACCACCTCGACGCCCTGGTCTTCCCTCGGTTCGAGTTGCTTGACCATCTCGTAGAGGGTCGAGCCCCATGATATGGCGATGCGCTTGCAGTGCGCCGCCTCCTGGGAGAGGTATTTGGCCGCCGCCAGGCCGATGAGGGCCTTGGCAATCGCCGGGTCGTCCTCCTCGACGATGTGGATGCGCGCTTCCGCAAGCCCGAAGCGCTCCTTGAAGGCCTTTTCCAGGACGCCCGAGCGTATGGGGTATTCAACGCTGATCTTGACGATGCCCTCGTCCTCGGCTTCCTTGAGCTGTCGCGATACTTGGGGACGGGCAAGTCCCATGGCGTCGGCGACTTCGACCTGGTTTTTGCCTTCGACGTAGTAGAGGTAGGACATTCGTGCCAAGCGAGCGCGTCTCAGCTCTGCGATATCAAGCATCAAGGCCTCCGCAACATTAGTTAACATTATGATGCACAAATGTACTAAAATGAAACACAAAAGATAAAAAATCGTTTGACAAATATACAAATACCTGGATACATTTGGTCTTGTTCAGGAGGATACGCACGATGTTTGAGAATATGTCCTGGGGAAAGCGCAACAGACTCGCGTCAATTGTCGCCGCTGACGGCCATGCCCTCATGCTCGCCATTGATCACGGATATTTCATGGGCCCGACCACGGGCATGGAAAGGCCCGCCGAGGCGATCGCGACTCTCCTTCCGTACATAGATTCCCTGATGCTGAGTCCCGGGATCCTTTCGTCCTGCATCTCCAACTCCTTCGCCAAGGGCATCGTGCTTCGCGCATCCGGAGGGAATACCGTCCTGGATGCCGACATCGACGACGAGGAGCTGATCCTCGAGGCGGTGGAAGCCATCAAGCTCAACGCGAGCGCCGTGGCGGTCTCTGTCTTCATCGGTTCGGAGCACGGCCACCAGACCCTCATGAACCTGACCGACATGATAAATGCGGCATCAAAGTTCAATCTCCCCGTCCTGGGCGTGACTGGCGTCGGCAAGGCCCTCAAGGACAGGAAGGAGAAGCGCTATCTGTCCCATGCCTCCCGCATATGCGCCGAGCTGGGGGCGGACATCGTGAAAACCTACTATTGTGACGGCTTCGAGGAAGTCGTGGTCAAGTGCCCCGTGCCCATCGTGGTGGCCGGCGGACCCAAGCTTGATACGGACAAGGATGTCTTGGAGCTCTGCTACAACGTGATCCAATGCGGTGCCATCGGCGTCGACATGGGCCGCAATGTCTGGCAGCACGCCTATCCCGAAGCCATCCTGGCCGGCGTCCATGGAATCCTCCACGGAGGCCTCAAGGTGAAGGCAGCCCTCGACCTGGTCGAGAGCCTCAAGAACGACAAGACCAGGCGCAAGGAGCTCTTCGTCGAGACCAAGGAGGATGTCGCGACGAGCAGACTGCATTGATCCGGCGGGCCAAGGACGGAGCGATAGCCATGCAAGCGACCATGACGACGGCATTGCCGCGGCCTGCGGGCGGAGGCGGGGACGGGGACGAGATCCTCGTGGAGATGGACTCCATCTGGAAATTCTTCGGGGCCGTGGCTGTCCTCAAGGGTGTCGACCTTGACCTTAAAGCAGGGGAGGTCCATGCCCCCCCTCGGCGGAAACGGATCGGGCAAATCGACCCTCATGAAAATCCTCTCGGGCGCCTACCAGAAGGATGGCGGCAGCCTCAGGGCCGCAGATAGGGAGCTTTCGCTCGCGAGTCCCGAATCAGCCCATGAGGAAGGCATCTACCTCGTTCCCCAGGAACCCAAGGTCTTCCCGAACATGTCGGTGTTCGAGAACATCATCTGTGGCATGAAGGTGAAGGCCCAGGCCATGCTGGAGCGCGTGGCCTCCTACGCCGCGGACCTTGGCCTCGAGGGAAACCTCCAGGACCCCGCCTCGACCCTCTCCATCGCCAACCAGCAGCTGGTCAAGATCATCAGGGGCCTCGTCCGCGATGCCCGCGTCGCGATTGCCGGGCTTGGAGCCGCCATCGCCGGCCTCTTACTCACGGCCTATTTCACCTCCTCCCGCTCCGACCTCGGCAAGGACGCCCTCATGCCGGCGCTCACCGCCGTCGTCTTCGGGGGGACGAACATGAACGGCAGCGGGGGCTCCATCCTTGGCACCTTCATCGCCGCGAGCATCATGTTCGCGGTCGGCTCCACCGCCTTCGCGGATGGTCCCGTGACGATCAAGAAGTACATCAATGTCGCTTTCATCCCCAAGCTCACCGGCAACGGCTTTTTCGAGTCCGGCGGACGCGGAGCCATGGCGATGGGCAAGCTTCTCGGGATCACCGTCATGTATGATGGTCCGAGCGAAGCCAATGTCTCCAAGCAGATCGAGTACATCAACAACTTCATGAACCAGGGCTACAATGCCATCGTCCTGTCCTCCCTGTCGCCCGACGGCCTCAACCAGGCCCTGAAGCGCGCCATGGACCGCGGCGTCCAGGTCCTCACCTGGGACTCCGATGTCGCTCCCCAGTTCCGCTCCTATTACCTCGACCAGGGCACCCCCGCGCAGCTCGGCGCGATGCTCGTCGAGATGAGCGCCTCCCAGATGCCCGATGCGAAGACCGCGGCCAAGAAAGTCGCCTTCTTCTACTCGAGCCCCGAGGTCACCGACCAGAACCAGTGGGCACGGTCGCCAAGGCCAAGATCGCCAAGGAATACCCGAACTGGACCATCGTCACGACCCAGTATGGCTACCAGAATCCCCAGAAGTCCCTCCAGACCGCAACTTCGATCTACAATACCTATGCCGATCTTGAAGCGATCATCTGCCCGGACTCCACGGCGCTGCCCGCCGCTGCCCAGGCCGCGGAGAACCTCAAGAAGGGCGGAAAGGTCATCATCGTCGGATTCTCCACGCCCAACGCCATGAAGCAGTACGTAAAGAGCGGGACGGTGAAGAAGTTCGGGCTCTGGGACGTCGTGGTCCAGGGCAAGCTCTCCGTGCATATCGCTGCCCAGCTCGCCTCCGGCGCGAAGTTCAAGGGCAGCGACACGTTCGAGGTCCCCGGCGTCGGCAAGGTCCTTATCAGCCCCAACTCTGTCCAGGGATACAGCTATGAGGCCCCGAACAACGGCGTCATTCTCCTCCCGGAGCGCACGGTGTTCGCGCCCGAGAATATCGACAACCACAGGTTCTGATTTCTGCTACAATGAACAGGGGGCTTGGCCGCGGCAGCGCGGGAGCCCCCGATCCGGGCGGCGCGCCTCTCATCGGGCCGCCGCCCTTACCCTAGGGGTCTTGCCATGGCGGTCTTGCTGGCACTCGATGCGGGCACCGGTTCCTGCCGTGCCGTGCTATTTGACGAAGGCGGAAAACAGCTCGCGATCGCCGGCCGGGAATGGAGCCATAGAAGCATCCCCGGGGTGCCCGGTTCCATGGAATTCGACACCGAGGCCAACTGGTCCCTCATCGTCGAGTGCATCCGCGAGGCCGTGGGCAAGGCCGGTGGGCTCCGCGTGGACGCCATCGCCGCCACGAGCATGCGCGAGGCGATCGTCGTCTATGGCGACAAGGGCGAGGAGCTCTGGGCCTGCGCGAACGTGGACGCGCGGGCTGTCGGCCAGGTGCGGGCCCTGCGCAGGCGTGGCCTTGAAAGCCGCTTCTATGGGACGAGCGGCCAGACCTTCGCCCTCGGAGCCGCCCCCCGGCTTCTCTGGCTCAAGGAAAACAATCCCGGACTCTATGCGCGCGCCGAATCGGTCGCGATGCTTTCGGACTGGATCGCGACGCGGCTTGGCGCTCCCATCGCGGTGGACCGCTCCAACGGCGGGACCATGGGGCTCTTCGACCTCAAGACCAGGCTCTGGTCGCCGGATCTCATGGCCGCGGCCGGCCTTTCCCCTTCCTTCTCCTGTGCGCCCGTGCGCGAATCCGGCGACCATGTCGGCGAGGTCTCCGTGGCGGCGGCGGAGCGGACCGGCCTTTCCCCCGGCACGCCGATCTTCATGGGCGGCGGCGACGCCCAGCTCGGCTCGATCGGCGTAGGGGCCGTGCGCGCCGGGGACGTGGCCATTTTCGGCGGCACATTCTGGCAGCAGGAAGTGAATTTCGCCTCCCCCCCGAGCGATCCCTCTGGCCGCATCCGCATTGATTTCCATGCTGTCCCGGGCCAGTGGCAGGCGGAGACGATCGTCTTCTTCGCAGGACTGGCCGTGCGATGGATGCGGGACGCCGTCTTCCCCGATATCAAGAAAGCGGCCCTTGACGGAGGCCGTGACCCGTATGCGGTCCTTGAGGAGATGGCCGCCAAGGTGCCCGTCGGCTCGAACGGCGTCATCCCGATCTTCTCCGACGCGATGGACTACAGCCATTGGATGCACGCCGCGCCGGGTTTCATCAACCTCTCGGTCGACCCGGAGAAATGCGATCGCATAACGCTTTTCCGCGCGCTCCTGGAGAACACCGCCATCGTGGTCAGGGCGAACATCGAGCGCATCGTGTCGATGGGCTGCGCCTGGCCCCAAGGCGCGATCCTTGCAGGCGGCGCCTCGAAAGGGCAGCTCTGGCCCCAGATCGTCGCCGATGCCCTGGGCGTCCCGATCCGGATCCCCGTCGTCAAGGAGGCCACCGCCCTCGGCGCCGCCATCTGCGCCGGCGTCGGCCTGGGCATCTACCCTTCCTTCCAGGCCGCGATCGACCGCACGGTCGCTTTCGAGCGGGTGGTCGAGCCCCGACCGGAACTTGCGTCCAAATATGAAGAGATGAAGCAATGCTGGAGCGCCGTCTACGCGCCCCAGCTGGAACTGGCCAGGAGCGGTGCCACGCAATCCATGTGGCGAGCCCCGGGCGAATAAAGGCCAAGGAGCGCAAAGGTGTCGGACAAGCTAAAGATCGTCAAAGAGGCGAGCATCCCCTTCCGGAACGACAACAAGTCGGGACCGAAGTACGTGACCCGCGGGCCGAACGTGGATTTCGGCATCGTCAAGATCCTTCCAGGCGAGGACTTCACCACCCACCACCACGCGGAGGTCGAGGAGATCTTCTATACGGTCGAGGGCGAGTGCGAAATCTTCGTCGACGGGGAGCTGGCCATCCTGGCTCCCGGCGACCTCGTGCAGGTGGCGCCGAGGACAAACCACTACCTACGCAACACCGGGAAGACCCCTTGGACCGCCATCTTCGTGAAATCACCCTACAATCCCAAGGACAAGGTGGACGTGGACTGGCGCCCTTCCTGAACCAAGGACGCCCAGGCCGCGTGGGGCCTTTAGTCGAGGAGGAAGGGGGCAGGCGCGGGCAATCCGGCGATCCCGGGACCCCGGCCGGGCCTGTAGTCGTCGACAAGGTGGTCTCCGAGGTCGCCGTTCGGGGAAGTCGCCAGGAAGTAGTCATGGCTGAGGTTCGTCGGATCGGCGTCGTTGGGCCCAGGATCGTCCCAGGTGCAGTCGACCATCGACCAGGCTCCGGCCTTTTCGACAAGGTTCCAGGCATGGCTGCCTCCGGCCGCGATGCCCGCGACCGCCTTGACGCGGAAGCCCGCCGCGCGCGCGAGGGCGCCGAAGAGCGAGGTATAGCCCTCGCATACGGCGGTGCCGTTCGAGAGGGCGCTCAACGCGTCCTGCTTCGCACGCGAGCCGTCCGCGAGCGAGGAGTCGTCATAGCTCAGGGTGGAGACCACGTAGTCGTGGAGGGCCAGGAGCTTTTCATCCTCGCCGGCCTTCCCGAAGACGAGGCGGGCACAGAGGTTCCTGATGGCCAGGTCGTCGGCCTGCAGGGCGTAGGAAGGGTAGAGGCTTGTGCCGTCCTCGTCCCTCGTGTTGGTGACCGTGCAGGACCAGGCCGCCCCCAAGGACTCCCAGCTGGTGATGTCGCCCCGGTAATCCTGGTTGGTGGTCAGGAGGTTGATCGGATAGACGGTGACGGTATAGTCGCCCTTGCCGAACCTGAGCCATATCCTTTGCGCGAAGTCGCCCGAGACGAAGACATAGGTCGACTGGATCGTCTGGCCTTCCGTTTTTTTCAGGTAGATGCAGGCATATTGCGTCGAGCCCGATCCGGTGACATGGCCGCGCATCGTGAAAAAGGCATCCGCGGAAAAACCGCTCACCACGGGGCTCGAGACCGAGACCGTCGAGGCCTGGTCCATCCAGGGCTGGAGGAGGCCGTCGTTGGCCCGCCCCTCATACATGCTGCCCGCATGGACCAGCGGAAGGTCCAGATGGTCGGCCGGGAGGATGGTGACCTCCGCGGTCGGGCTCGCTAGCTGGCCGCTGACGGCCCTCACGCCGAGGCTTCCCGCCGAGGTCGCCGACAGCAGCCCGTCCGAACCCATCGCCGCCGAGCCGCTACCGCCGATGAGCTCCCAGGTGGCGGCTTGGCCGGTCTTCGCGCTTCCGTCCGCGCGAAGGACCGACGCCGAGTATGAAAGGCTCCCGCCCATGACCACTTCCTGGGGGGCGGCGGAATCGATGGACAGGGAAGCCGCGGTGTCTTCGCAAAGCGACACATCGTCGAGATAGACACAGTTCGTGGCCGAAGGATAGTAGAGGTTGGAGGTGCGTGAAAGCTTCCAGCCAAGGCTGTGCGAGCCGGCGGGGATGAGGCGGTCCACCGCCGTCCACGTGCCTTGGAGCCCTGTCCAAGTCCCGATGGCCACGCCGTCCACCTCGAGGGAAAAATCCGTCGCGATATCCGAGCCGATGTCGGTTCGAAGCCAGAACCTGAGGTTCGCGGCCTTCGCGAGCGTGAGGTCCATGGACAAGGTCGCGCTCTGGCCCGTGCCTATTTCGACCGCATCGAAGACAAGCGCCTGGGCCCCTGCGTGGACGGAAGCGGATCCCTGCGCTATAGCCGCCTGGATCCCCACCCTCGTCCAGGTGCTTGCCGGGAAGGCCGCCTCGAAGCCGTCCTGCCAGAAAATGCCCGTTTCCTCGGCATTGTCCCCGCTGATCGTCGTGGGTCCCTCGGGATTGACGCAAGACAGGAGGAGGGCCACCAGCCCAATACACACCGCCGCGGCGCCGCGCGCGCACGAAGAAGCACCCATGCCCACCCCCCGCCCCGACAAGCTATCCCCCTATGCCCCCCCCGTCAACCTGCAAGGCATCATGGCACCACATTTCAGCCGAGCCCTTCTCTCTGCGAGTGTCCTGATGGCATCGCAGGCAGTCCAGGGACGGCCTCGTCGCGGCGCCGCGCGACCTCGACCAGGAATCGCAGGACAGCCCACGCTTCGTCTCCGCGATTTTCCCTGGCTCCACCCCCCGAAAAAGCCTTTCCTTGAGCCGAGCAGCACGGAGGATCCTGCCCTGAATGGTCAAAAACAGGCTTACTGACCCGGCAGCCAAACAGTGGCTTGGGCCCATGATTATGACCCGTAGCGACGGGCCAGGATCATGGGAGAGCACCCGATGTCATGTTGCCGGGTCAGCAGGCGAGCGGAAAAGCCATCTCGACTGCGCTGCCCCTTGCTGTCCTTTCGCCACTTCCGCCCCAAGCCCGGACCGCGCTATACTCCGCCCATGCCCGATTTTGTCCACCTCCACAACCATTCGGATTATTCCCTCCTGGACGGGGCGGCCAGCGTCCCCTCGATGGTCGCCAAGGCCAAGGCCCTTGGCATGCCCGGCTTGGCACTCACCGACCACGGCAACATGTTCGGCGCGGCCAGGTTCTACGACGAGTGCAAGGAAAAAGGCCTCAATCCCATCGTTGGCTCCGAGTTCTACATGGCTGGCGGGTCCAGGACGGAAAAAACCGGGACGGAAAACGGCAACAAGTACTGGCACCTCATCCTCCTTGCCCAGGACGACGTCGGCTACAAAAACCTCCTCAAGCTATCCAGCGCCTCCTACATAGAGGGCTACTACTACAAGCCCCGCATCGACGACGAGCTCCTGGCCCGCCACAGCGAGGGCCTCATCTGCTCCTCTGCCTGCATCGCAGGGGAGATCCCCAGCCTTGTCCTCATGGGCAAGGAAGCCCAGGCCGAGAGGAAAGCCGCCTACTATTCCGAGCTTTTCGGGAAGGACCGCTACTTCCTCGAGCTCCAGGACCACGGCATGCCGGAGCAGCGGACCGCGAACCGTGCCCTCGTCGCCATGTCGAAAAAACTGGGGCTCCCTCTCATCGCCACGAACGACATGCACTACCTCGAGCGCGCCGACGCAGGGGCCCACGACACCCTCCTGTGCATCGGCACGAACCGCAAGGTCTCCGATCCCCAGCGCATGCGCTTCCCGGGGAGCGAGTTCTACATGAAGAGCCCGGAGGAGATGGCGGCGCTCTTCGCCGAGGTCCCGGAGGCGGTCTCGAACACCATGCGCGTGAACGAGATGGTCAAGCTCGACCTTGCCTACCCGGGGCCCCTCCTTCCCGACTATGCATTCCCGAAGGAATACTCGAGCCCGGCCGATTACCTCCGCCACCTCACTTACGAGGGCCTGGCCCGGCGCTATCCTGAAGTGACGAAGGAGATCCGCGACCGCGCGGAATACGAGCTCGACGTCATCATCAAGATGCGGTTCACTGGCTATTTCCTCATCGTTTGGGACTTCATCAACTGGGCCAAGGAGCATGGCATCCCCGTGGGCCCCGGCCGCGGCTCGGGAGCCGGTTCCATAGTCGCCTACGCGGTGCGCATCACCGACATCGACCCCTTGCGCTACAACCTCCTCTTCGAGCGCTTCCTCAATCCCGAGCGCATCTCCATGCCCGACTTCGACGTGGACTTCTGCTACGAGCGCCGTGGCGAGGTCATCGACTACGTGACGCGCAAGTACGGCGCCGACCGAGTCGGCCAGATCGTGACCTTCGGCACGCTCAAGGCCAAGGCGGTCATCAAGGACGTGTCGCGGGCCCTCGATATCCCCTACGAGGATGCGGGGACCATCGCCAAGCTCGTCCCCGATGACCCGAAGATGACCCTCGACAAGGCCTTCGAGCAGGAGCCCAGGCTCAGGGCGATCGCCGAGGAGCCGAGGTACAAGGACCTTTTCGAGGTGGCCCGGAAGCTCGAAAACAAAAATCGTCACAATTCGTTCCATGCCGCGGGCATCGTCATCGGCAAGACGGGACTTTCCGATTTCGTGCCCCTCTTCAAGGACCCCAAGACAGGCATCGTGGCCACCCAGTACACGATGGACTACCTGGAGAAGTGCGGCCTCGTGAAGATGGACTTCCTGGGCCTCAAGACCCTCACCCTCGTCAAGCATACCCTCGAGCTCATCGCCAAGCGGGGCCTCGCGCTCGAGGAGGACAGGATCCCGGAGGACGACGCGAAGACCTTCGAGCTCCTCGGGCAGGGCAGGAGCACGAGCGTATTCCAGTTCGAGTCCGCGGGGATGCAGGGCATCCTCAAGCAGGCCAAGCCCTCCTGCATGGAGGACCTCATCGCCCTCAACGCCCTCTACCGCCCCGGCCCGATGGCCTACATCCCCCAGTTCATCGATTCCAAGTGGGGGAGGACGCCCATCACCTATCCCGACCCCTGCCTGGAGCCCATCCTCAAGGAGACCTACGGCGTCATCGTCTACCAGGAGCAGGTCATGCAGGTGGCCCAGCGCGTCGGCGGCTACAACCTCGGGCAGGCCGACCTGCTGCGGCGCGCCATGAGCAAGAAGAAAAAGGATGTCATGGAGAAGGAGAAGGTGATGTTCGTCGAGGGGGCGGTGAAGAACGGCTTCAAGGCCGCGGACGCCGACCGCATCTTCGAGATCCTCATTCCCTTCGCCGGCTACGGCTTCAACAAGTCCCACGCGGCCGCCTACAGCGTCGTCGCCTATCGCACCGCCTATCTCAAGGCCAACTGGCCCGCCGAATTCATGGCCGCCAACCTGACCAACGAGATAAACGACACCGACAAGCTGACCGCCTATATCGACGAGGCCCGCTCCATGGGCCTGGCCGTGTTGCCGCCCACCGTCAATCATTCCGAAGCCTATTTCACCGTCGTCGAAGGGAAGATAGTCTATGGCCTCCTTGGCATCAAAGGCGTGGGCGAAGGCCTTGCCAAGGCCATTGTCGCGGAGCGCGAGGGCCATGGTCCCTTCGGGAGCTTCATGGATTTCGTCGAGCGCCTCGGCACGAGCTCGATGAACAAGAAGACCCTCGAGTGCCTTGTCCTCGCCGGCTGCTTCGACGAGTTCGGCCTTCCCCGGCAGCGCCTTGTCCTGGGCGTGGAGAGGGCGGTCGACTACGCGGCCAAGAAGGAGGAGGCGGGCCGCTACGGCCAGGTGAGCCTCTTCGACTCGAGCGACGAGGAGGAGTTCCCGCCCTTTGTCCTCGAGCAGGCCGATGAATATCCGCGCTCCGAGCTCCTGCGCCTCGAGAAGGAATTGCTCGGCTTCTATTTCTCCGGCCATCCCATGGATGAGTACCGGAAGGTCTGGGAGCGCTGCGCGGATGCCGACCTTGCCCACCCCGAGCGGGCCAATCCCGACCGGGTCTACACCCTGGTGGCCATGCTCAAGGATTTTCGCGAGATCATCACGAAGAACGGCAAGAAGATGGCCTTCGGGGCCGTTGCGGACTTCGCGGGCGCGATGGAGATCGTGGTCTTCCCCGACTCGCTCGAGAAGTTCCGCGACCGCCTCGTCGTGGACAAGGTCCTCTGCCTGAAGGGCAAGATCGACGTCACGAGGAACGCGCCGAGCCTCAAGGTCGAGGACATCGTCGATCCGGATTCCTTGCGGGACAAGGTCTGGCGGGAGGTCCACATCAGGCTCAGGGACGGCATATCGTCCGAAGACGAGTTATACGACCTCCGTGACGCGCTTTTCGAGGAGACCGGCCCCTGCGCGCTATGGTTCCACGTTCCCGCGTCCTCGTCGTCAGGGGCGGCCAGGGAGGATGGTGGCAGCGACACCGGCTCCGCTGGCGACACCGGCTCCGCTGGCGAAGTGCTTGTGCGCGCCAATCCCCAGATCACCTGCTCGGCCTCCATCGAAACCCTCGAAAGGATCAAGGAGCTGGCCTGGGTCACGGAAACTTGGCGAGACTAAGGCTCGTTCGCGAGACTAAGGCTCGTTCGCGAGGCTAAGGCTCGTTCGCGAGACCAAGGCTCGTTCGCGAGACTAAGGCTCGTTCGCGAGACTAAGGCTCGTTCGCGAGGCTAAGGCTCGTTCGCGAGACCAAGGCCCGCCTGCGAGACTGAGGCCCGATAGCGGGACTGGACCTCAAGCGCCCTTGATCGCGGGGCGCGTCTGACTGCCATGAGAACAAGGGCGCTTTTCTGGTCATGTCTCGCGGCCTCCGCCGTCTTCGCGGTTGCCTGCTCCTCTCCCCTGGCCATGCCGGAGGCGAAGGCATCGATCATCGCCTCTTGGGGAGAGGCAACCGAGGCCGAGGCGGCAGCAGTTGTCACCGTCCGGGTAAGTGTCGCCGAAGGCCTTGCGGTGGAGAGCTTCGGCTTGACGGTGAAGGTGGCCAGCGCCGCGCGGGAGTACTGGAGGACCGAGCTCTTCCAGGAAAGGATTCCCTCCGGCGCCTCCGCCGTCGTCGAAATCCGCCTGCGCTTCGCGGACTCCGAGGAGCGCTACGTGGGCGGCAGCGCCGTCATCGACGGGACATGGTTTGAGTGAGGATCCAGCTGCAGAGGTCCTCATAGCGGTGGAAGGAAAAGGTCGGAAGGCTCAGGTCGACTGCTCGGCCACGATTGCCGTCCCGCTTTCGCTCCGATGCCTGGAGCCTCGCCGAGCGAAAGCGAGAGGTCCTGAGGGCTGTTTCCATGCCCGCGGCGTTCGCGCCGATGATGTCGAAGTGCCTGTTGTTGCCGACGTAGAGGATTTCCTGCGGCTCGAGGCCGAGCTCCTTGGCAAGGGAGAGGAAGGGACGGGCGGCCGGCTTGAGGCGTCCGCATTCCTCCGAAGTCCGTCCGATGGGGAAAAAGGCGGAGAGGCCCAGTGCCTCAAGTTTCTTGCTGACCGGAAAATCGGAAAGGACGGCCAGGGGCAGGCCCGCGCCCCGAAGGGATTCCAGGCAGTCGCGCACGCCCGGGTAAAGGGGGACATGGCCGAAGGAATCCTCGAGCTCGCCATAGACGCAGGCTTCGATGAGGGCCGCGGTCCGGTCCACGGGAATGGCCAGCCGCGCCGCGGCAAGCCCTGCCTGCATCGCCCTGAAGGAAGCCAGGTCATCGGGTTTTCCATCGTCTGCGGCCATGGGGCCATTGCCTCCCGCCGCTGCCGAACGGGCATGGAGCGCCCTACGGACGCTGGCCATGACGGCAAGGAGCCGAAGGTGGCGAAGGGCGAAGGGGAGGACCCTCGCCCGGAGCGCCGCGTCGGGATAGAGTGTCCCATCGATATCGAAGGCGATCGCTTTTATTGACATCGACTTTGTATAGACGAAAGCCCCTTCCCTGTCTAGCCGCGCCCTCTGCGTGAACCCTTCCCGCAAAAGCAGGGTCCACGCAGGGGCCTGTCTAGAAAGTCCGCTCCTTGTACTCGGTGTGGAGGAGCTCGTGCGAGAGATGTCCCAGTGGTTCGCCCAGGAATTCCTTGTAGATGGCCGTGATGGCCGGGTTTTCATGGGATTTCCGGATCGGTATGCGCCGGTCTTCGGTGTAGATGGCCCCGGTGCGGAGCTTGCGCTTCGCATCCGTGGGAAGGTAGGGTTGGCCGCCCCCGCCGACGCAGCCGCCGGGGCAGGACATGATCTCGATGAAGGTGTAGGGGCTGGATCCCGCGGCGATCTCGTCGAGGAGCACCCGCGCGTTGGAGAGCGAGTGCGCGGCGGCGACGCGGATCTCCTTGCCTCCGAGGACCACGGTGGCCTCCTTGATCCCGTGCAGGCCACGCAGGGGCTTGAACTCGAGTTCGGCCAGCGTCTTGCCCTCCACGATCTCATAGACCGTGCGGAGGGCGGCTTCCATGACGCCGCCGGTGGCGCCGAAGATGGTCGCCGCGCCCGTGCTCCTTCCCAGGGGGTCGTCGAACTCCTCTTCGGGGAGGCTCGCCAGGTCGATGCCCGCCTCGCGGATCATGCGGGCGAGCTCCCGCGTAGTGAGGGCGAAGTCGACATCGTAATAACTGGATCCTTGGTGCCCCTTGCCCTTCCACCACTCCCAGGCCGACCTCATCTCGGGCCGCTGGGTCTCGCGCTTCTTGGCCGTGCAGGGCATGATCGAGACCACGCTCAAGGAGCCGGGGTCTATGGTCGCGCGTTCGGCATAGAAGCTCTTGGCCAGGGCGCCGAACATCTGCTGGGGTGATTTGCAGCTCGAGAGGTGGGGGAGGAGGGTCGGGTAGAAGCCCTCGATGAAATTGACCCAGCCGGGCGAGCAGCTGGTGATCATGGGCAGGGTCCCGCCCTTCGTGAGCCGGGAGATGAGCTCGCTGCCCTCTTCCATGATCGTGAGGTCGGCGGTGAACTGGGTGTCGAATACCCGGTTGAAGCCGAGCTTGCGCAGCGCCGCGACCATCTTGCCGGTGACGAGGCTGCCTGGCGCCATGCCGAGGGCCTCGCCCAGGGAGGCACGGATGGCAGGCGCGGTCTGGACCAAGACGGTCTTGGCAGGGCTCTGGAGGGCGCGCCAGACCGCCCTCGTCTCGTCTTTTTCGGTGATGGCGCCGGTCGGGCAGACGACCGAGCACTGGCCGCACTGCACGCAGGAGGAGGAGGCGAGGCCCCGGTCCATGAAGGCCGCGACCCTGGTGCGAATCCCCCTTCCGGCGAACTGGATGGCGGAGACCCCCTGGACTTCGGCGCAGACGGAGACGCAGCGTCCGCAGAGGATGCACTTGTCGTTGTCCCGCACGATGCCTTCGGTGCTGACATCCATGCCCATGGGCTTCTTGGTCCTGGGGAAGCGGCGCTCGCGGATGCCCATGCGCTCGGCCATGGTCTGGAGTTCGCAGGAGCCGTTGCGGGTGCAGGAAAGGCAGTCCGATGGATGGTTGGCCAGGAGGAGCTCCAGGGCCGTGCGCCGCGCCGCCATGACGCGCGGGCTGGTCGTCCTGACCTTCATGCCTGGAATGGCCTTGGTCACGCAAGCCCGGGAGAGCGACTTGCCGCCCTCGATCTCCACGACGCAGAGGCCGCAGGAGGCGCTTGGAACAAGGCCTTCGAGGTAGCAGAGCGTCGGAATGTCCGCGCCGGCGCCCTTGGCCGCGTCGAGGAGCCCGCTGCCTTCGGGAACGCTCACTTCCTTGCCGTCTATGGTGAGGATGACCATCTTGTCGCTCATGATTGCCTCCTTTCGGCGTCTTCGTGCCCGCTGTGCGCGGCATGGGCGCCGTGGATCCCGGCGGTGTCCGCCGCGATGCGTTCGGGCGATGGCGAGCTCAGGCTCCTGCGGACATGGGCCCGCACGTCACAGCGGAGGCAACGCTCCGCCTCGATGCGCGCCTGCTCCCCGTTGTAGCCGAGGGATATCTCCGCGAAACTGGCGCTCCTGTCTTCAGGCGCCAGATGTGCGGGATGTCCCGCTTTTTCGGTGGCCGGTTCCAGGGGGATCTTCATCGCGTATTCGAAACTGCGGAAAAGGCTGTCAAAGCGCTTCACGCCGGTCAGCTGGAGGTCGATGGCCGCCGCCGCCCGCTTCGCTATTCCCATCGCCTCGGCGGCTGTGGCCGGCCCGGTCACGGAGTCCCCCGCGGCCCAGAACTTCGGGTTGCTGCTGCGGAAGGCGAAGCTGTCGGTCTTCACACGCCCCGACCGGTCGACCTCGACGCCTGACCTCTCGATGCCAGCCGCGTCCACACGCTCGCCGACGGCGACGATGAGGCTGTCGCAGCGGATCTCGAACTTGTCCCCTGAAGCCACGGGGGTGGGCCTGCCGCTCGCGTCGATGTCGCCCGCGAGCATCTTCATCGCCACGAGGGCGCGCGCCTTCCCGGTGGCCGGGTCCGCGGTCACTTCCATCGGCTGGGCCATCGTGATGAGATCGATGCCCTCCTCCAGGGCTCCTGCAAGCTCTTCCTCATTGGCCGGCATGTCGGCTTCGGAGCGGCGGTAGACGACGCTCACATGGGCGCCCAGGCGCCTCGCCGAGCGGGCCGCGTCTATGGCGGTGTTGCCCCCTCCGACTATGACGACTTCATCGCCGACGCTGGGCCTCTTGCCCTTGGCGATCTCCTCGAGGAGGAGGGATCCGAACATGACACCGGGAAGGTTCTCGCCGGGGATGTCGAGGGGGATGTCCTTGAGGGCCCCGACGCAGACCAGGACGGCTTCGCTCATGTCCGCCAGGCGGTCCCAGGCGATGTCGCGGCCTATCCTCGTGTTGAACACGAAGCGGACGCCGAGTTTCCTGATAAAGCCGACTTCCTTGGCGAGCACTTCCCGGGGGAGCCTGTATGCCGGGATGCCCCAGCGGGGCACGCCGCCCGCCTCTTCCTTCTCGTCATAGATCGTGACCTCGTGGCCGAGCCTGACGAGCCAGAAGGCCGCCGCCAGGCCGGCAGGGCCGGCCCCGACGATGGAGACGCGCTTGCCCGTGGGCGCGGCCTTTTCCTTGATGAGGCGGTTGTAGACCCCGCGCTCGCGGCCCATCTTGTACATCGTGTCGGCCAGGTAGCGGTGGATCTCGCCCTGGGCCACCGGGTCGTCCAGCTGGTCCCGCTTGCATCGCATGCGGCAATGGAAGTGGCAGATGCGGCCTATCGTCCCGGGCAGGGGATTCTCGCGCAGGGTGAGCTCGAAGGCGTCCTCCAGGCGGTTTTCCTTGAGGAGCTCAAGGTAGCCGGGGATGTTCATGTGGAGGGGGCAGGAATTCTCGCAGAGGGCCAGGAAGAGGCCTTCGCATACGCCGGCTTCGCAGCGCTGCTCGCGGATGTGGCGCTCGTACTCGTCCCGGAAGTAGCGGAGCGTGGTGAGGACGGGGTTGGCCGAGGTCTGGCCGAGGCCGCACAGCGAGGAGTCGCGTATCGCGAGGGCGAGCTCCTCGAGGGTGTCGAGGTCCTCCTCGTGGGCTTCGCCCTTCGAGACGGAGTCGAGGATGTGGAGCATCTGGGAGAGGCCTTCACGGCAGGGCGCGCACTTGCCGCAGGACTCGCCCGCGGTGAAGCTCACGAAGTAACGGGCCACGTCCACCATGCAGTTGTCGTGGTCCATCGCCACGAGGCCGCCCGAGCCCATGATGGCGCCGAGCTTGGCGAGCTCCTCGTAGTCGATGGCCGTGTTGAAGAGGTTGGCCGGCACGCAGCCGCCGGAAGGGCCGCCGGACTGGAGGGCCTTGATCTTCTTCCGCGGGCCCGCGCCGCCGCCCATGCCGTAGACGGCCGAGTCGAGGTGCTTGCCCAAGGGCAGCTCCACGAGACCCGTGTTCACCACCTTGCCGACGAGGGAGAAGACCTTGGTGCCCGAGCTCGTGGCGGTGCCGAAGCCGGCGAACCATTCGCCGCCGCGGGAGGCCACGAGGGGGACGTTGCACCAGGTCTCGACGTTGTTGATGTTCGTGGGACAGCCGTAGAGCCCCTTCTGCGCGGGGAAGGGCGGACGCGGCGTGGGCCTTCCCGCGCGGCCTTCCGCGCTCGCTATGAGGGCCGTCTCCTCGCCGCAGACAAAGGCGCCCGCGCCGGTGGCGATCTCGATGTCGAAGGAGAAGTGCGATCCGAGGATGTTCCGCCCAAGGATGCCGGCCTCGCGCGCGGCGTTGACCGCCTTCTGCAGGCGCTCGACCGCGAGGGGATATTCGGCGCGCACGTAGACGAGCCCCTCGGAGGCGCCCATCGCGTAGGCGCCGATGGCCATGCCCTCGACGAGGGCGTGGGGATCGGATTCGATCTCGTTGCGGTTCATGTATGCGCCCGGGTCGCCTTCGTCGGCGTTGCAGATGACGATCTTCCGCTCTCCCGGCGCAGCTCTCATGAGTTCCCATTTTTTCCAGGTCGGGAAGCCCGCGCCGCCGCGGCCGCGGAGTTTCGACTTCTTCATCTCCTCGATGACCGTCTCGGGGCGCATCGAGCCGAGGACCTTCATGAGCCCGGAGTAGCCGCCGACAGCCAGGTATTCGGAGAGGGATTCCGGATCGATGAGGCCCGCGTCCCTGAGGACGAGTTTTTCCTGTCCCTTGAAGAAGGAAAGCTCGTTCCACTGGGGGAGGGTGGGATAGCCCTTGCCGTATTCCATGACGGAGGTGCGGAAATCCCAGGTTTCGATCTTGGCCTGGGCATCGTGGGAGAGCTTGTCGAAGGCTTCGTCCGAGACGAGGCCGCGCGCTATGCGCGGCGCCTTCGATGTCTTGACGGCCGTGAAGACGAGGATGGGCTTCCCCGGCCGATATGCCATCACAATGGGTTCGGCCGAGCACCAGCCGAAGCAGCCGACGCTGCGCACGAGGGGCCTGGCGGACTTTGCGGCGAATTCCGTCTCGCAGCTTTTCGTTATCGCTTCCAGGACCTGTCCGGCCCCGTTCCCCAGGCCGCAGGTGCCGACACCCACGCTGACGCCGGGGCGGTTCGGCTTGATGCTCTCGAGTCCGAGGGCCCGAAGCGAGCCCAGGTCTATCGCGGCGTTCTTCATTTGTCGCCTCCCTTGCCAAGCTTCGAGATGAGGGAAGCCAGCTTGCCTACCGTCACCCTGGAATGGAGGGTCCCATCGACCTCGACGACGGGCGCCAGGGCGCACTGCCCGAAGCAGGCGACCGTCCGCACCGAGGCGAAGGCATCCAGGCTGGTGATGGAATTGCACTCGTCCTCGCGGAAGCCGTCGATCCCGAGCCGGGCGAGGGCGGTCTCGAGGAGTTCGAGGGAACCCCGCGTATGGCAGGCAGTGCCGCGGCAAACGACTATGGAGTGCTTCCCTTGGGGCGCGAGGTTGAAAAAGGAATAGAAGGTGGCGACCGAATAGACGGTGGAAAGGGGAGTCCCCGTGCCCAGGGCTATGCGCCTCAAGGTATCCTCCGAGAGGTATCGATGCTCCTCGAGTCCCTGGGCATCCTCGAGGATCCCGAGCAAGGCTCCGGCCTTGCCTTTTCGCGCTTCGATGATCTCATCCAGACTCGGAACGCGATTCTTCATGATCGCGGTAGACGACATGGAACCTCCTCGCCGGAAATTGGCCTTTGTCGACAGGTAAAGGAGTCTTCACCTGTCCTTGAAATCGATTCTAATACGCTTTTTATTTCTGTCAAGAAAAATATATCGAGTTATCTGGCACGAATAGACAAATTTTGAACAATCGTGCCAATGGTCGATTTTATCGATAAATAAATATATAAATCGGGCGAAAAGGCTGATTCTTCTTGCCCTCCTGAAACGGACTGGTATACTCACCCGATGAAGCATCGGGAAAAGGCCGACGGGGACCTGGTCGCGCCCCTTCGCCCCCAGTCGAGCGTGGTGGATCGCATCGCCAAAAAGGTGCGCCGCGTCTTCGCTGGCCTCGACTCCCGGGCCTACCTTGGGGAGGCGGAGCGGAGGGAGTTCAGGTATTACCTCGCCCTGTTCGAGCATGAGCTGGCCCGTATCGACGAGAAGATCGCCAGCGGCCGCCTGACCCCCGTCGACCTGACGGGCTTTCCCCAGGTGCTCAACTACCCAGGCTATGCCGCCCGCATCGCGGTCTTCATCGGCTCGTTCGATCCCTTCCAGATGACCCACCTCGCCGCGGCCCTCCGTTTCATGGCCTCGGACGAGAGCGAATCCGACCTGGTTTTCGTGGTGCCGGAAGGCAGCGAGAACCCAGGCAAGCCCAGCAAGACCGCCTACGAGTTCCGCTGGGAACTCTTGCGCCTCCAGATCGAGGGCATCTTCTCTCCCCTCGTCGTGCCCTTGGACATCGGCAAGGGCACGGACACCATCGGCGTGGTCGAGCGCATCATCGACCTTCACCCAGGCGCCAGGCTCAAGCTCACCCACGTGCTTGGCTCCGACAGCCTTCCCACGGCGACCCGCCTCCTGCCTCTGGACCTGGTCGCCTGGAAAGCGAGGGCGGCCCTTCGCAACGTGGAGCTGGATCACGGCATCCATGTGGAGCTGCGCAATGCGGGCGACCCTGTCGAACCCTATGCGCAGATAGTGCGGGACCTGGGATCGCGGTTCGCCGTCGACCATCGAGTCGTCCAGGCCCCTTCCTCCACCGACTTCCGCGCCTCGCGCAACTTCACCATCGTCTTCCCCACGGAGGCGGTCCTTTCGCGGCTCGAGCTCCTCTTCCGCTATGGCCTGAACCAGGCATGGACGACCGCCGGCGTTCCTGTCCCCAGGCAAGGCGAGGACAGCGGTGGCTCCGGCCGGCAGGGCGATTTCGAAATCTAAAGTCCCCTTAGGCGCGTTTACGCAGGCCGGTCTTTCCGTTAGAGTATCTGCATAAGGAGAAACACCGCATGAAGCTCATATTCCTCGGCCCCCCCGGAGCGGGAAAGGGTACCCTCGCAGACCTCGCCGTCGATGTCCTCAAGGTTCCGCATATCTCCACGGGCGACCTCTTCAGGGCCGCGGTCAAGGCCGGCAGTCCCCTTGGCCTCAAGGTAAAGGACATCATGGCCACGGGAGGACTGGTCCCTGACGAGCTCACGATCGAGATCGTGCGCGAGCGCCTCTCCCAGCCTGATGCGAAAAACGGCTGGATCCTCGACGGCTTTCCCCGCACCATCCCCCAGGCCGATTCCCTGGAAAAGCTCGCGCCGGCCGACAGGGCAGTCAATTTCGAGGTGGCCGACGAGATCGTGATCGGCCGCCTCTCGACCCGCCGCGTCTGCCGTGGCTGCGGCAAGATCTACAACGTGAAGACCATGGCCCCGAAGAAGGACGGCGTCTGCGATGCCTGCGGCGGCGAGGTCTATACCCGCGACGACGACAAGGCGGAGGCCATCAAGTTCCGCCTCGAGACCTACCGGAAGCAGACCGAACCCCTCATCGCCTGGTTCGGCGCCAAGGGCAAGCTTGTCACGATAGACGGCGTGGGCGACCCCAAGGTCGTCCTCGAACGCTTCAGGAAGGCCTTGGGCGTCTAGCGCCCTCACGGAGGACTACCCATGCTGAGAAATCGGCTCTTTTGCACGGCCGCCAGCATCGGCTTGGCCGCGCTTGTCGGCTGTGCCGTGGCTTCCTGCTCAAAAGGGCCGGGTCCCCGGCGGGTGGCCGACGCGGCGAGGGTGGAGGCCCATACCTCCGGCCTCGTGTCGCGGTCAGGCGGCATTCGGGTAGTCCTTGTCAACGCTCGGGGTGAGAGCGGAAAAGCCCTTCCCGCGAGTCCCCTAAGCTTCGATCCCCCTATCCGCGGCGTCGCGAGGTGGGAGGACGAGAGGACGATAGCCTTCCTTCCCGAAAGCCCCCTCAAGGCCGGGACCCTCTACTCGGCCCGTTTCGATTTCGGCCTCCTTGACGCGGCAGGCGACAAGGAAGGGGCCGCGGCCGGGGATTGGTTCAACTTCAATTTCAGGACCTCCGACCAGCGCGTGGCCGTCTCCCTCGAGCCCCTCCACGTGGGGCGGGACGGAAGCGTCGAGCTTTCGGGGCTTGTTTCCCTTTCCGACGACACGAGCCCGGTGGCCGTGGAGAAGGCCATTGCCGCCTCGGGACCCTCGGAAAGCGGGGGATTGCGGCTCTCCTGGAGCCACGAGTCGGCCCAGAGCCATCGCTTCACGGTCAAGGGCATCGCGCGCGGCGCGGCCGCGGGCGACCTGTGCATCAAGTGGAATGGGAGCGCCGTCGGCGGCTCGGGTGGCGGCCGGCTCCATGTCCGCCTGCCGGCCAAGGGCAGTTTCGAGCTCCTGGCCTCGCGCGCGGCTGAAGGCGCCGTCGAGCTCTCCTTCAGCGAGCCCCTCGAGCGCTCCCAGGACCTGCGCGGCCTCGTCCGCGTCGAGGGTGTCGACAGGGGCGGCGGCGCCACGGGTGGAGCCGGCGGGATGGAAGGGCTTCGCAGCGAAGTGGAGGGCGGCAGCCTCAGGCTCTACCTCCCCGTCTGGCCGGCCTCGGCCAGGGTGAGCGTCGATCCCTCCCTCCGCTCCGCGTCAGGTTCCTCCCTCGGCAAGACGGTCTCGGCTGACGTCGTCTTCGATTGGGAGCTCCCCGCCGTCCGCTACCTGTCCAAGGGGGCGATACTTCCGACGAGCCAGGGCCTCACCCTCCCGGTCGAGACCATGAATGTCTCCGGCCTCGTGGTCGAGGCGGTCCGGATCCACGGCGACAACATGCTCCAGTTCCTCCAGGTGAACGACCTTTCCTCGTCGGAGGAGCTCCGGCGGGTCGGGGAGGTGGTCTGGAGGAAGACCGTCGACCTTGGATGGAAGGAGGACTGGAAGAACCGTTGGGTGAGCCAAGGCCTGGACCTTTCCCCGCTCGTCGCCGCCAACAAGGACGGCATGTACCAGATCCGCATAACCTTCCGGAAGGCCGATGTCCGCTATGTCTGCAAGGAAGGGCACGAATTCAAGGACCTTTCCTTCCCCGACGAGGTCTTCCTCGACCGGGAGGAGAGCGGGCTCTACGACTACGTCAAGGACTGGCCGGACGGCTGGGACGACTACTACAAATACAAGAAGGATCCCTGCCACCCGGCCTTCTACATCCCGAGCTGGGACCATGACATCGGCATCCGCCGCAACGTCCTGGTCTCGGACATCGGGGCGATCGCGCGGCTCGAGACGGACGGTGCCTGGACCGTGGCGGCGAGCGACCTGCGCAGCGCCCAGCCCATGCGGGGCGCCTTGGTGGGGCTTTACAGCTACCAACGCATCCTCCTCGCCTCCGGCACGACGGGCGCCGACGGCATGGTGAGGCTCCTGCCGGCGAAGGAGGCCTCCTTCATCGTCCTCGCCAATGGCAGCCAGAAAAACTGGCTCAGGGTCGATGCCGGGTCGGCCCTCGCCGTAAGCCAGTTCGACGTGGACGGGGAGCACACCGGGGACGGCGTCAAGGGCTTCATCTATGGGGAGCGCGGCGTCTGGCGCCCTGGTGACGACATCCACCTGACCTTCATCCTCTATGACCGCAACATGGCCATCCCCAAGGGCAATCCCATCCATTTCGAGCTCGAGGACCCGCACGGGCGGGTTGTGCGATCCGGAACCTATACCGACTCCCTCGGCGGCTTCTACGCGATCGAGACGGGAACCAGCCCGGACGCGCCCACAGGCCCCTGGCTCGCCCGCGTCAAGGTGGGTGGGAAGGCTTTCTCCAAGAGCCTCCGGGTGGAGACGGTGATGCCCAACCGCCTCAAGATCAAGCTCGGCTGGGGCGCCTCCCCCTGGCTCTCCACGGACAGCTCCTCCATGCGGCTCGAATCCACCTGGCTCACGGGAGCCAAGGCGGGGGCCCTGAAAGCCGACGTCTCCCTCACCTTCTCGCCCGCCTCGACGGCCTTTCCGGCCTACAAGGGCTGGCGGTTCGACGACCCCACGCGCTCGCCGCCATCCGGCCGGATAGTCCTCTTCGACGATAGCCTGGAAGCCGACGGCACGGCGGACATCCCGATGGACCTTTCTCCCGAAGGCCAGCCCCCGGGACTCCTCAAGGCCAATATCCTCACCCGCGTCTTCGAGCCCTCGGGCGTCTTCTCAAGCGACGCGGTACAGGTCGATTTCCATCCCTACCGCCAGTATGTCGGCGTGAAGGTTCCCGAAGGCGACCTCTATATGGGAGCCCTCCCCACGGACAAGCAGCACCGCGTGGACCTCGCCCTGGTGGACCGCGACGGCAAGCCGGTCAAGTCAGGCCGGATCGAGGTTTCCCTATACAAGCTGGAATGGCGCTGGTGGTGGGAAAAAGGCGAGGAGAGCCTCGCCGACGTCGCCAAGGACCTCTACGCAAGGCCCATCAAGCGCGAGATCGTGAACGTGCGAGACGGCTCCGCGTCCTGGTCCTTCTCGGTCTCCTACCCCAATTGGGGGCGCTACCTCGTCCGCGCGTCCGACGCCGCGCCGGCCTCCCAGCCCTCCCAGTCCCCGCAACAGGCCCAGGTGCGCCATGCCTCGGGCTCCATCTTCTACGTCGACTGGCCCTACGGTTCGGGCGGCGGCCGTGGCGACGATACGGCCGCGACGACCCTGAGCCTCAAGTCCGACAAGGAAGGCTACACGGTGGGCGAACGCGCGCGCGTGACCTTCCCCTCGAACGAGGGCGGTCGGGCCCTGGTGGCCATCGAACGCTCAGGCAAGCTCATGAAGCAGGAATGGGTGGCGACCTCGAAGGACCGGACCGTCTACGAGCTTTCACTGACTCCCGACATGGCGCCCAATGTCTACGTCCATGTCTCCTTCGTCCAGCCCCACTTGCAGACCGCCAATGACCTCCCCATCCGCCTCTACGGCGTCTTGCCTGTCATGGTCCAGGACCCCGCGACCAGGCTGTCGCCGGTGTTGGACCTCCCCGCCCAGATCGCGCCCAATGGGGACGTGGCCTTCGCCGTCCGGGAAGGCCAGGGCAAGGCCATGACCTGCACCGTTGCCGTCGTGGACGAGGGACTCCTTGGCATCACGCGATATGCGACTCCTGACCCGCGTGACGAATTCTACCGCAAGGAAGCCTCCTTGCTCGGGAGCTTCGACCTCTACCAGTATGTCGCCGGCGCCTGGTCGGGAAAGCTCGAGACCCTGCTCGCGGTGGGCGGCTCCGAAGCCGGGCTAGCCGGCGGCCAGCGCAAGGTAAGCCGCTTCCCTCCCGTGGTCTGGTTTTTTCCGGCCTTCGAGGTGAAGGCCGGCGAGACCGTGAGGAAGACCTTCCCGATCGGGCCATATGTAGGCGCCGTGCGCTTCATGGTGGTGGCCGGGAGCCTTCCCTCCGACGCGGGCGGCTCCACGGGTGCTACCAAGATTGTTGGGGCAGCCGGCGCGGCTTTCGGCAAGACGGAAGTGTCGGTGCCCGTGCGCTCGAAACTCATGGCCCAGCTCACCGCGCCCCGGGTCCTTTCACCCGGCGAGGAGGCCACGATACCCGCCACCGTTTTTTCCTTCCTCGGAAAGAGCCGGGCGAGGGTGACCCTGGAGGTCAAGGGCGCCGCTTCCCTTGTTGGAGCGGGTGAGCAATTCCTCGACTTCGCGGGCGACGGCGACTCCCTGGCCACCTTCCGCATCAAGGCCGGCGACCTGCCCGGTCCAGTCCACCTCTCCCTCAAGGCCGAGGCTGGGGAGGCACGGGCGGGCCAGGATGCCGACCTGGGGGTCCGCAGCCTCGCCGTGGCAATCAATGCGGTCCAGAACCTCGTCGTGGAGGCGGGCAAGACCTGGTCGGGCGAGATCTCCTATCCAGGGGCCGCCGGATCGAACAGCGCTTCCCTAGAATTCTCCCGCCTTCCCACGCTCAACCTGGGGGAACGCCTGCCTTGGCTCATCGGCTATCCGCATGGCTGCGCGGAACAGACGGTTTCCAAGGCCTTTCCCCAGCTCTACGTGCCGGCTGCCGTCAGCCTCTCCGCAGACAAGCTCGAGGAACTGCGCACCAACGTGAAAGCGGCCATCGCCAAGTTGCCCGGCTACCAGACGCCCCGCGGTGGCTTCACCTTCTGGCCAGGCGAGGCGGGCGAGGACGAATGGCTGTCCGTGTATGCCACCCACTTCCTCGTCGCGTCGCGACGCTCGGGCTACAGCGTCGACAACGGCCTCATCGACAGCGCCCTCGCCTGTCTCTCGAAGGCCTCCCGCCTCTGGGGTTCGGCCTATGACTGGTCCAAGTCGGTCCAGGCCTACCGCCTCTATGTGCTTGCCCTTGCGGGGAAGGGCGAACTCGGGTCCATGAACCGCCTCCGTGAGCAAAAGCCCCTTCCGGCCTCGGCCCAGTACCGGCTGGCGGCAGCTTATGCCCTCTGCGGCCAGCGCGATGGCGCGAACCGCCTCCTTGGAGAGGCCCCCCAGGCGATCGAGGCCTACGGAGGCCTCGATGACCATACCTACGGGACGCTTTTCCGCGAGCGCGCCTCGATCCTCGAGGCGCTCAACACCATGGGCGACACCGCTCGTGGCCTGCCTATCTACAGGCAGCTCGCCGAGGAGATCTCCCAGAACCGATGGTTCTCCACCCAGGAGCTGAGCGCCGCGCTGTCGGCGGCCCTTCCCTATGCCGCCGCAGCTGCGGCCCAGGCCGGAGACATCCCAGAGCTCAGGGTGGCCATGGGCGAGCGGGCATCGGTGAGCCTCAGGCTCGACCGCTCCCAGGCGAGCCTGGACCTGGCGCCGGGCGATGCCTTGAAGACGCGTTGTGCGATTTCAAATGCGGGAAAGACCGCGGTCTTTGTCCGCGTCGTCTCCCGGGGCATGCCGGCCCTGCCGGATGAGAAGCGGGTCGCGAACGGCCTTGACGTCAACGTCGCGTACTTCGACATGAACGAGGCCGAGGTTAACCCGAATTCGGTGGAGCAAGGCCAGGACCTCGTGATCGACACGACGGTGCGCAACCTCTCGGGGCTCGCCCTGCGCAACCTCGCCCTCACGCAGGCCCTCCCCTCCGGCTGGGAGATCGTCAGCTTCCGCCCGGGCGAAGCCCTGCCAAGGCCCGATGACGAGGGCGGCGACCAGGAGCTCGTCCCGCCGCAGCCGCCCCTGTATCAATACCGGGACCAGCGCGACGACCGCGTCCTCACCTATTTCTCCCTCGATGCCCGGGAGACGAAGACCTTCAGGACCTACGTGAACAAGACCTACGAAGGCAGGTTCTACCTGCCCGCGGTATCGGTCGAGGCGATGTACGACGGGCGCTTCCAGGCCATCGAGCCCGGACGCTGGATGAGCGATGCCGCTAAGGCGACGACGGTCGAGGATACGCGCCGCTTGCGGAACGCCAAGCCTTGATCCGCGGTCGCCGCTTTTCCGCGAAACGCCTCCTGCAAAGGGTCCCGTCCAATTGGACGGGACTTGTTCCGCCCTTGGCGTCGGCTTTTCTCCTGCTCGGCTTTTTTCTCCTCGGCCCGCCCCATGCGGGGTTTCCCGGCGGCCTCTCTTCGGCCTTGTATGACGCGCACGGCGAGCTTCTCGGTGCGGCCGTCTCCGCCGAGGGGCTCTGGAAGCTGCCCGCCGGTCCTGCCCTGCCGGAGAAATTCGTCACCTCCCTTGTCGCCTTCGAGGATCGGCGTTTCTTCTCCCATCCCGGCCTCGACATCCTCGCCATCTGCCGGGCCGCCGCCCAGAACGCGCGCTCAGGCAGGGTCGTCGCGGGCGGATCGACGATCTCCATGCAGGTGGCCCGCCTGGCTTCCCCGCCGGGAAAAAGGAACCTGGTGCGGAAGGCCATCGAGGCTGTCCTTGCCGTCAAGCTCGAGGTCCTCCTTGGGAAGGAGGGGATCCTTGGCCTCTACGCCGCCAACGCCCCCTTCGGAGGGAATGTCGTGGGCCTCGAGGCGGCGAGTTTCCGCTGGTTTGGCCTTCCTCCCGAGCGCCTTTCATGGGCCGAGGCCGCCACGCTGGCCGTCCTGCCGAACGCCCCGTCCATCGCCCACCCCGGAAAGAACCGTGACCTCCTCCAGGAGAAGAGGGACCGGCTCCTCCACGGCTTGCGCGACCTGGGGGCCATCGGGGAGGAGGACCTCTCCCTCGCCCTCATCGAAGAGCTCCCCCATGAACCCTGGCCCATGCCGCGCCTCGCTCCCCAGCTCCTCGACCGCGCGGGGTCGGAGGGCTATGCGGCGAGGGGCAGGGTCGAGACCACCTTGGATGCCCGCCTGCAGGAAAGGGTGATGGACATCGTGGAAAGGCACCGTGACGCCCTCGCGGGAAACGGGATCCACAACGCCGCCTGCATCGTGGCTCGCATCGATTCAGGCGAGGTCCTTGCCTACGTCGGGAACCTCCCAGGTGCCGGCCATGGCGGGGAGGTCGATATCATCAGGTCCCGGCGCAGCTCGGGCTCCATCCTCAAGCCCTTCCTCTACGCGGCGATGCTGGGGACCGGGGAGCTCAACCCCTCGATGCTCGTCCCCGACATCCCGACGCGCATCGGTTCCTTCAGCCCCGAGAATGCGTCAGAAAGCTATTCCGGGGCGGTGAGCGCCTCCGAAGCGCTGGCGAGGTCGCTCAACGTGCCTTTTGTGCGGCTGCTCCGCTCCTACGGCGTCGACCGCTTCAAGGCCCTCCTCGAGGGCACCGGACTCTCCACGCTCCGTCGCGGCGCCGACGACTATGGCCTCACCCTCGTCCTGGGAGGCGCCGAGGTCAGCCCCTGGGAAATGGCCGGACGCTACGCCGCCCTGGCAAGGAGCGCGAAGGGTCTGTCTCCGCCGCGGGGCGGCCAGTATTTCGACCTGGCCTGGCGCCGGGGCGAAAGCGCGGGCCGCTTGGCCCGTCCCGATCCCTACGGGCCGGGAGCCGCCTGGCTCACCCTCGACGCTCTCCTCCAGGTCGCGCGGCCGGGGGAGGAGGCATCCTGGCAGGAATACGCATCGGCGCGGAAGATCGCCTGGAAGACCGGCACGAGCTTCGGCCTCAGGGATGCCTGGGCGATAGGCGTCACCGCTGACCATGTCGTGGCAGTCTGGGTCGGCAACGCGAGCGGCGAGGGCAGGCCGGGCTTGCGTGGATCCCTCGTGGCGGCGCCGATCCTCTTCGAGCTGTTCGCCTGCCTGCCCGCGGCCCCCTGGATGGAGCGGCCCGACGGAGACCTCCGCTATGAGACTCTCTGCGCGGACTCTGGCTATCCGGCGGGAATCGACTGCGAGAGGACGGTGCGGCGCCTCGTGCCCGCCTCCGCGAAAACGGAGAGGCCCTGTCCCTGGTGCCGGCTGGTCCAGCTGAGCCTCGACGGGAAATGGCGCGTGAACGCGGACATGGAAGCGCTGGACCGCATGCGGTCCGTCAGGCGCTTTGTCCTCCCTCCCACGATGGAATGGTACTGGAGGCAGACACATCTCGAGTATCGAAGCCTTCCGCCATGGAAGGCGGGGCCGGGAGGCGGCGTAGAACCAGGGGGGCTCTCCCCCCTCGCCATCGTCGCTCCCGAGGCAGGCGCCTCGATCTATGTGCCCATCGAGCTTTCCGGAAGGGCTGGCGCCACGATCCTCAGCGCGATCCATCGCGACCCGCGCGCTTTTCTTTTCTGGTACCTTGACGGCGATTACCTCGGCGGCACCACGGGGGACCACCGGATGGGCGCCCGTCCAGGCAAGGGACCGCACCTCCTCGTGGTAGCAGACGAAAAGGGCAACGAGGCGCAACGCTCCTTCGACGTGCTCAGCGGGCGCTGAGCGCGGCCCTCTCCTAGCCATGGTGGAGGGGAGGGCGCTAGAATCCCCGCATGAGGAACTTGCCCTTGATCCTTGCCTTTTTAGCGCTCGGCCTCGCGTCCGGCCTGGCCGCCCAGGCGCCCCGGGAGGGCGTGGCCATAAGCACGGAAGCCCAAGGGGCGGCGATCACGACAGGTCGCTACGAAGGGGAGCTCGACATAGGCGGTGGCCGGAAGACCCCCATCGTGCTCCGGCTCCTGCCATCCGGCGGTGGCCTCGTCGACCTTCCAATGCAGGGACTCTATGGCTACCCCTTGGCAAGCCTCATGGTGAAGGGCGACAGCCTCGCCTTTCTCCTTGGCACGGATTCATCGGGTGGCGCCCCGGGGAACGGGGATGGAACGCTGCGCTTCGACGCCAAGGCCTTCGCCACCGGCGGCGCCTTGGTCTCGGGAAGGGCGGCGCTCCGCCTGGAGGGCAAATACAGCAAGGGGGACTCCGTCGGGCCTTTCCACCTGCTGTCCGCCCCCGACGATGAATCGGCAGGCTACGAGGTCGACGTGGCGATGAGCGGAGGTAGCCTCAGGGGCAGCCTCCTCGTGCCGGAAGGGCCGCAGCTTGCGTCGCCGCCACCGTCGGCGAAGCCGACGATGCCCCTGGTCATCCTCGTGGCCGGAGCCGGCGCCACCGACCGGGATGGTAATAATTATAACGTTCCTGGCAAGAACGACGGCTTGCGCGAGCTGGCCCTTGCCCTCGCGGACCGCGGCGTGGCCACCTACCGCTACGACAAGCGCGGCGCGGGCGAGAGCTATGTCCTCGCCGGTCCCGAAGCGGCGTCGCGCTTCTCGGATTATGTGGATGACGCGGTCGCCATCGCGCAGATATTCGCCCTGGACAACCGATTTTCCCGGCTAGTGTTCGCGGGGCACACGGAAGGCGCCCTCGTGGCCACGGCCGCCACGCGGCGGCTGGAGGCCATGGGGGCGAGGGTAGACGGCCTGGCGCTCCTGTGCGCTTCGGGCAAGACCGCGATCGAGACTGTGGAGGAGGCCCTGGCAGATACTCCGAGCGAGCTCAAGGCGGAGGCCGAGGAGATCATGGCGGAGCTGAAGGCAGGCAAGATCCACGCGAACCCATCCGAGTATTTCGCGGATTTCTTCAGGCCCTCCTTCCAGCCCTGGCTCGCCTCATGGTTCACCTTCGATGTCCGTGCGGACCTTGCGGCCATAAGGGCGCAGCTCGTCTTCGTCCAGGGGGACAGGGATTTCCAGGTGGACCTCCAGGATTTCGCCCTTCTGGCCGGGACAAGGCCGACCGCGCCGGCTTTCGTGGTGCCCGAAATGAACCATGTCCTCAAGGCCGTGCCCGCGGAGCTCGAGGAGAACTACCGCTCCTTCTCCGATCCGGGTTTTCCCCTCGCTCCGGGCCTCGCCGAGCTTGTGGCGGCATTCGCCGAAGGCGGAGCCTTGCCAGCCGGCCTGCCACGCCTGGACTCCTCCGGCATGGAAGCCAAGTAGGGGAAAAGCTCCGGGATGGGGAGGGCATCCTGGCCAAAAGGCCTCCTGAAGGCCATCCTCAGGACGAAGCGCACATCCCCTCTAGCGCTTGGGCGTGGAGGGGGGATCCATCAGCGCCGCGAAGGTCGCGGACAGGGCGGATGCGGAGAGCCTGAAGCCGCTGGCCGTGATCGCGTTCGCGGACAGCGAGAAGGTGACCCCGGCGGCGGTCGGGAAAAGCAGCCTGCCCATCGCATACCAAGCGACCCTCGCCGCCGGCCTATAGAGGCGGGCATCTTCGCTGCTCTCCATGAGGAAGGCGAGCTTGACTTCCCAGCTTCGATCCTTGACCGCGGCTGCGTCGGCCTGCGGAGGCTCCGTGGCCATGAAGGCGACGAGGAGCCCCCTGCAGGGAATGTCGATCCCTGATCCCAGGAAAGCCCTGCCGAGGCGCATGAAAGGCTCGGGAACCCAAAGGATCATGTCGGCCTGGCTGTCCGCGGCGATCTCGGCCGGGAGGACCGTGGGGACGGAAGCGGCACCGGCCTGGGAAAGCGCGGCGACAAGGGCATCGAGGGGCCGGGAAGCCGCCAGCACGAGGTTGGGTCCCGGGAAAGCCACATTGAGTCCCGAAGCCTCGTTCACCCAGGAGGCCACCGCGTTCGCGCGATATCCCGTCTTGATGGCCTTCTTCCTCCAGCCCTTCCTTCCCGAAAACGCGAACCCAGCCTGGCGGAAGGGATAGGCCCCCGCGAGCGCCGCCTCGTAGGATGCATGGCCGTTTTCCGGTGGGAAGACGGCCAGGACGGCACGCGTTGTGCGATCAAGGAAGGGGGCGAGGGACTCCATTTCCTTCGCGGGAAGGATCCCTGGCAGCAGGGAGGAAAGCCCTTCATGCCCGATTCCGACATAGCACAAGGCACCCGGGGAAAGGAGGGCCATGGGATCGGTTTCCCTCCCAAGGACGAGGGGGGCGGCGCAGGACATGAGCGCCGACGCGAGCGCCACCGCCATTGCGAGCGCCTGTGCCGTCGCCAAGGCCGCCAGCCGCCTCATTCGCCTGCCCCGCCGCCCTGGCGGCCTTCGGCCTTCGCGATCCATCCGCCTTCCCTCGTGAGGAGGAAACCCCGTTCGCCCAGGATTCGGGAAAAGGCGACGCGATGCGCCTTGGCCGCCTCGTTCCATCGGTGGAGGGCGGAGCCGCGGAAATGCCCCCCTGACTCCACCCGCTTGATCCCGTCCCCTCCGGAAACGCGGCGCCGCAACTCGCCCTTGATCCACTGGAGCTTGTCGTAGCCGGCGCCCAGCTCGTCCTCGAATTCCGCGCCGTCCTCCCTGCGCTCCACGGTGCCGGCCTCTTCGTCCCAGCTCCGCCTGTCGTAGGCCTCGATGCCCAGGAGGATGCGAAAATCCGCGATGCGCGATTCCATGGTCGTGGAGTCCCGGCGCCAGATGTCCTCGAGTTCGGCCCGCACGAAGTCCTCGTCCGAGAAGGATTCCCGGCGTGATGTCCTCAGGTAGCGGTAGACCATCCGCGCGGCCGCCAGGAATCGTTCCCGGTTGTCCACTTCGGCCAGCTCGTCCCGCAGCCGGTCATCGCGCCAGCGGCCGACAGCCTGGTCGGGGGCACGGAGGGCCTGGAGGTGTCCTGCCGCCGGGAGGAGGGAAGCCGGGTCGAAGGCATTGGCGTCCTCGAGGCGCCCCGTGAAATGCTGGTGGGCCCAGGTGTCCGCATAGGCATGGAGGGCGATGCCGATCCTGAAAAGGTCTGCGGAACGCAGCGCGTCCTCGAGGAGGGAGCGGGCGTTGGGCGAATCAGCCGTGACGACGAAGGGATTGGCCATGCCGTCCCTGCGCTCGGCGGCGGCTCGTGCCTTCTCCCCAGGGATGAAATGAAAGGGGAGGTAGACGGAAGTCGAGGTGTCGCGGTCCCAGAACAGGTAGTTCTGCGTGACGGTAGTCCGGTAGGCGTCCCTCCCGGGGTCGATCTCCCGCGCGACTATCGCGTCGTCCACGTATTGCGAGGAGGTGGCGATGGTGCGGGCTTCGTCCTCGGCGTAGCCCGCCCGGGATGCCAGGAAGTGGACGGCGTAGTAGTGGAACTCGCGGTTCATGGAAGCGCCTTCCCTGCCCTTTGCGGGGCCTTTCCATGCTTGCCATGGAGGCGGCGCGCATTGTCCAGGAGGAGCTTGAGGCGGTTCTCCTGGTTCACTTCGCTCGCGCCAGGGTCGAAGTCTATCGCTGCGATAGGCAGCTCCGGATGCCTCCTGCGGAGCTCCTTGAGCACTCCCTTTCCGGTGACATGGTTGGGCAGGCAGGCGAAGGGCTGGAGGCAGGCGATCCCGTCAACCCCCCCTTCGATGAGCTCCATCATCTCCGCGGTGAGGAACCAGCCCTCCCCCGTGCAGTTTCCAAGTTGTACGACACCGTCCACCGCCGCCGCCAGAGCGTCGATGGATGGCGGCGCGTCGAAGCGGTCGCTGTGGCCGAGGGCCTTCAGGGCAGGCTGCCTGAGGAGTTCGAGGGCGCCGACCACCAGCCGGGCGGCGAAGGCGGAGCGGCGGCTGCCTTCGAGGAAGTCATGCCGGAAAATGGGATTGTAGGAGGCGTAAAGGAGGAAGCCATAGAGGTCAGGCACGACGGCCTCGCCGCCTTCCGCCTCGACCGACGCGACGATGTCGCCGTTGGCGTCCGGATGGAACTTCACGAGGATCTCCCCCACGACCCCGATTCGCGGCTTGCGCGGGATGTCCCTCAGGGGCAGGGCATCGAAGGCGGCCACGGCGCCGCGGCAGAAGGCGCGGTAGCGGGCGAGGCTCGTGCCGTGCATGAGCCTGCGCGCGTCCGTGATCCATCGCGCGCACAGGGCGTCCGACGAGCCTTCGATGGCCTCATAGGGACGGACTCGGTAAAGGAGGCGCATGATGAGGTCGCCTGCGACGCAGGCCACGAGGCTCCTCCACAGGAAAAGCGGCGTGATCCTGAAGCCGGGATTGCGCTCTATTCCTTTCGAGGAAAGCGAGATGACGGGGATGTGGGACAGTCCTGCGTCCGCGAGGGCCTTTCTGATGAAGCCGATGTAATTGGTGGCGCGGCAGCCGCCTCCCGTCTGCGTGACGAGGATCGCCGTCGCCGCCAGGTCGTATTGTCCGGAGCGGAGGGCCGAGACGAGCTGGCCGGCCACGAGGATGGAAGGGAAGCACGCGTCGTTGTGGACGGAGCGGAGCCCTTCGTCGATGGCCTCCTGGTCGGCGCGCGGAAGGATATGGAAATCGTAGCCGACGCTCCTAAAGGCCTCCTCGACGACCTCGAACTGCAAGGGAGCCATCTGCGGTGCCAGGATCGTATATCGCGCCTTCATCTCCTTCCCGAAGATGGGCCGCTTCGGGCGCGGGGCGGGTTCATGGACCTTCCTTCCTGCCTCCTCGCGCTCCCCGATGGCGGCGGCGAGGGAGCGTAGCCGGATGCGTGCCGCCCCGAGGTTGGCGTGCTCGTCTATCTTGACCGTGCTGTAGACCTTGCCCCGGCGCTTGAGTATCTCCTCCACCTGGTCGCTCGTGACGGCGTCGAGGCCGCAGCCGAAGGAGGTCAGCTGCACGAGGTCAAGGTCGTTCCGGCCGGAGACGAAGGTCGCCGCCGCGTAGAGGCGTGAATGGTAGGACCACTGGTCCACGACACGCAGCGGCCTGTCCACCGAGCCCAGGTGGGCGATGGCGTCCTCGGACAGCACTGCCATCCCCAGGCTCACGATGAGGGAGGGGATGCCGTGGTGGATTTCCGGATCCACATGGTAGGGCCGGCCCGCTAGGACAATGCCGTGGCCTCCGGTCTTCTCTATCCAGTCCAATGCCCTCTCCCCTTCGGCGCGGAGCTCCGCGTGGAAGGCGGCGTCCTCGGCGTAGGCGGCATCCGCGGCGGCCTGCGCCTCGGCAAGGCCCACTCCGAAGGATGCGAGCTCCGCTGCGATGCGGGGCACGAAATGCCCGGGCGAATCGATGGGGAGGAATGGATCGAGGTAGCGCACCTTGCCCTCGCGGATGCCCTCGACATTGTTGAGGACGACCTCGGGATAGGAGGTCACGATGGGGCAATTGAAACAATCGTCCTGGCCCTCCACGAGGCGCTTCTCGCGGGGGATGCAGGGGTAGAAGACCAGGTCGAGTCCCCGCGCGGCGAGGGCTGTGGCGTGGCCGTGGACGAGCTTGGCCGGATAGCAGGCCGATTCCGAGGGTATGGATTCCATCCCCAGTTCGTAGAGCGCCTTCGAGGATCGGGGGGAGAGCTCGACCCGGAAACCGAGCCGCGTGAAAAGGGTGAACCAGAAGGGATAGTTCTCGTAGAGGTTCAGCACGCGTGGGATGCCGACACTTCCCCTCGGGGCCTTATCAGCCGGCAGGGCGTCGTAGCGGAAGAGCCTCGTGTACTTCCAGGCATAGAGGTCGGGTATCCTGAGGTTCAGCTTCCTCGCGGGGAGCCCTGCGCCGTGCGGGACGGCTCTCGCGTCCGCATGGGCGACCGCGGAACCGGCGGCATCCGTAGTGCCGGCGGCACCCGTAGTGCCGGCGGCACCCGTCGCGGCGGCGGCGCTTGTCGGGCCGCCAGCGCCAGGGCTGGCCGCGCTGCCAAGCAGGAAGATATCCACTCCACGTTCGCAGCGGTTCCCCGTGACATGGGCCTCCCTGGCCCTTGTCCCTTCCCCTTCGAAACGCGTGATCGTGAGGAGGCAGGCGTTGCCGCAACCGGGACAGCGCGCCGACTCGGTGCGGGCGGAAAAGGAGCGGAGTTCAGCCTGCGAGGCAAGCCCCGAAGCCGCCCCTGTCGCGCGCTTGATGGCGATGAGGGCGGCGCCCCAGGCGCCCATGAGGCCTGTCTCGACGGGCCTGACCGCCTCCCGTCCGGCCACGAACTCGAAGGCCCGCAGGACTGGCTCGCTCGCGAAGGTCCCCCCCTGGACGACGATGACCTTGCCGAGGTCCTTGGGGTTGCGGATGCGGATGACCTTCTGGAGGGCGTTCTTGACCACGGAGTAGGCGAGGCCCGCGGCGATGTCCGCCGGCGTGGCGCCTTCCTTTTGCGCCTGCTTCACCCGCGAGTTCATGAAGACCGTGCAGCGGCTGCCGAGGTCCACGGGAGCCGTGGATTGCAGCGCGAGGGCCGCGAATTCCTCGGCGCTCTTGCCCATGGAGCGGGCGAAGGTCTCAAGGAAGGATCCGCAACCCGAGGAGCAGGCCTCGTTGAGGAGGATGGAGGAGATGACGTCGTCCTCGAGGGTGAGGAATTTCATGTCCTGTCCGCCGATGTCGAGGACCGCCTCGACTCCCGGCGCGAGCCTCGAAGCCGCGAGGCTATGGGCAATTGTCTCCACTTCGCCATCGTCGGCGCCCAAGGCCGCCTTGACGAGCCCTTCACCGTAGCCAGTCGCGCAGGCGAATCCCACGTAGGCATCCGCCGGGAGGGCGGCGTAGAAGCCGCGGAGCGCCTCTATCACCACCTCGAGGGGATGGCCACGATTCGAGGCGTAGCTCGACCAGAGGAGCTGGCCCTCGCCGTCCACCGCCGCGAGCTTCGAGGTCGTGGAGCCGGCGTCGATGCCGATGTAGACGGGGCCGCGGTGGGCGGACAGGGAGGCGTGGGGAATGGCCGCGCGACCGTGCCTTTCGCGGAAGGCCTTGAGCCCCTCCGGCGTGGCGAAGAGGGGAGGGAGCCGGGGGGAGGCGCCTGCCGCGTACTCCGCGGTACGGGTCCGCTCGGCCAGGTCACGGATGGAATGCCCCTCGAGGACGGTGTTCGTGCGGGGCGTGCCCGCGGGGTCCTCCCCGTCGCGGCGGGCCAGGGCATCGCCGAGGAGGGCCGCGCCGACCGCGACAAAAAGCCGGCCGTCGGGCGGCACAAGGACGGAGTCAGCCTCGAGCTTGAGGGTCAGCGCGAATCGTTTCCGCAGTTGGGGCAGGTAATGGAGGGGGCCGCCAAGGAGGGCTATCCGTCCGCGTATGGGCCGGCCGCAGGCCAGGCCGGAGATGGTCTGGTTCACGACGGCCTGGAATACGCTGGCAGCCACATCCTCGCGTCGGGCGCCCTCGTTCACGAGGGGCTGGATGTCGGCCTTGGCGAAGACGCCGCAACGGGAGGCGATGGGATAGATCGTGGTGGCCCCTCGTGCCAGGATGTCGAGGCCTGCAGGGTCGGTGTCCAGGAGGGCCGCCATCTGGTCGATGAAGGCGCCCGTTCCGCCGGCGCAGGATCCGTTCATGCGTTCTTCGATGGAGGGCCCAAAGTAGGTTATTTTCGCGTCCTCGCCCCCGAGCTCGATGGCTACGTCGGTGCGGGGCAGGAGGCCCTCGACCGCGCGGGCGCAGGCGGCCACTTCCTGGACGAAGGGCACCTTGATCCTCGTCGCGGCGCCGATGCCGGCCGACCCCGTGAAGGCGGTATTCACCCTTGCCCCGGGCGCGCAGGCCTCGAGATGGGCCGCCGCTTCATCGAGCATGCTTGCCAATGCCCCCGCCACGTCGGAACGATGCCGCTCGTAGCGGCCAAAAACCAGGTCATTCGCCCCGTCAAGGAGGGCGACCTTGACCGTCGTCGAACCGACATCCACGCCTAGTTTGTATTCATTGGTCATCTGGCCGGGAATCCTAGCATCATAGGGGGGGAGGATCAAGGCAGAGGGGATGAAGGGTGGCTTTGGCTGGCAAACAGGCCGTGAGCCATGCTAGGATCGCGTGGGGGCAAGGAGGAAACCATGGCCATAGAGCGCACATTCTCCATGCTGAAGCCAGGCGTGCTCTCCCGGCGCATAGCGGGCGAGATCATCAGCCGCATCGAGGACAAGGGCTTTGACATCGTGGCAGCCAAGCTCATGCGCATCCCTCGGAGCCTGGCGGAAATCCACTACGCAGAGCACAGGGACAAGGCCTTTTTCGGGGAATTGGTGGCCTATATCACGAGCGGACCCGTCCTGGCCATGGTGCTGGAGGGCGACAGTGCGGTCGCGATGCTGCGCCGCTTCTGCGGCTCCACCAAGGCGGAGGAAGCCCTCCCCGGAACCATCCGTGGCGACTACGCCATGCATACGGGACTCAACATCATCCATGCCTCGGATTCCTCCGAGAGCGCGGCCCGGGAGATGTCACTTTTTTTCAAACCCGAAGAAATCATAGACTGGAAGGACGGAAACGATGGCTGGATCTGAAAAGCCGCCCCGCTGGGACCTCGCTCCCGTATATGCGGACTGCAAAGCCCCGAACTACCTGGCCGCCAAGCTCCGCGTGGCCGAACTCGCCGAAGGGATGGTGAGGCTCTGTGCTTCCCCCGCAGGGAAGATCGGGGATTGGCTCTCCGCGGCCCTGGCTATCGAGGACGAGGCCGTCAGCCTCCAATTGACCCTTTCCTCCTATGCCTATGCCCGCTATTCCACCGCGACCCGCGATGAGGCCTCGATGGCCGAGCTCAATTCGATCGAGGAACTCGCCCTGCCCCTCAAGCGCTCCGCCGTCCTTTTCCGCAACGCCCTCGCCGCCCGGCGCGAGGAAGTCCTCGCCGCCGCCCGGGGCAAGGACGCGGACCCGCGCGTCTCTCCCTTCGCCTTCCATCTCGAGGAGGAGCTTTTCCTCCAGTCCAAGCAGATGTCCCCCGAGCTCGAGGACCTTGCCGCGGACCTCCTTCGTTCGGGCGGCGACGCCTGGGGCCGCCTCCAGGAAGCGGTCACCTCCAACACGAGCGTGCTCTGGGAACCCAGGACCGGGGAGCGCAAGACCATCGTCGAACTCCGCAACCTCGCCTATGACGCTGACCGTTCGATCCGGGAGAAGGCCTGGCGCCTCGAGCTCGACGCTTGGAAGGGCGTGGAGATCCCCGTCGCCGCGGCCCTCAACGGCGTGAAGGGCTTCGCCTCCACCCTCAACAAGCGCCGCTCCTGGGAGAGCGCGATCGACAGGACCATCGAGCAATCGCGCATCACCAGGAAGACCCTCGACGCACTCATCGGCGCGATGGAGGACTCCCTTCCCGTGTTCCGCCGCTACCTGGCCGCCAAGGCCCGCCTCTTTGGCCTCCCCAAGCTCGCCTTCTTCGACCTCTTCGGTCCCGTGGCCGTTGCCGGCGCAGATCAGCGCAAATACGACTGGGCGGCCACAAAGGCCTTCATCGTCGCCAAGTTCAGCTCCTTCGACCCGGCCATGGGCCGCTTCGCCGAGCGCGCCTTCGACGAGTCCTGGATCGACGCCGAACCCCGCGAGGGCAAGGTCGGCGGCGCCTATTGCACCCACTTCCCCGCCGCGAAAGTGGCCCGCATCCTGTGCAACTTCGATGGGACCTTCTCCGACGTGAACACGATAGCCCACGAGCTGGGACACGCCTGGCATTACGACTGCATCAAGGACAAGCCCGTGGTCCTCGCCGATTACCCGATGACCCTCGCGGAGACCGCGAGCATCTTCGCGGAAACCCTGGTCTTTGAATCCGCGATCGCCGAGACCCCGGCCCAAGAACGCTTGGGCCTCCTTGAGATGCATCTCCAGGATTCCTGCCAGGTCATTGTCGACATCCTCTCCCGTTACTGGTTCGAGGCTTCCGTCTTCGAGAAACGCAAGGAGGGCGAGCTCTCCGCAGACGAATTCTCCTCCCTCATGGTCGCCGCCCAGAGGCGCAGCTACGGCGAGGGCCTGGACCCTGACAAGCTCCATCAGTACATGTGGGCGGCCAAGGGCCATTACTACAGCCCCGACCTCTCCTTCTACAACTTTCCCTATGCCTTCGGCCTCCTGTTCGGCCTCGGCCTCCTTGCCCGCTACCGTGAAGAGGGCCCAGGCTTCGCGGCTAGCTACCGCGACCTCCTGGCCCAGACGGGCAGCGCCTCGGCGGTCGCGGTCACGAAGATGGCCGGCTTTGATATCGAGACCAAGGCCTTCTGGAAGAGCGGCCTCGACGTGATCGCGGCCCAGGTGGCCGAGTTCGAAAAACTCGTCGCCGGGTGCGCCGCCAAGGCGTGACCTCCGGAGTAGGAGAGAAGAAGACTTGACGCGGAGGCCGTCGCCAAGCCCCTAGGGTTGGCGACGGCCTCCCTGCGAAAAGCCATAATATCCCGACATGCCGTTTATCGTTACACTGTGTTTATAAAAACATCATCGTCATTAATACTTGACCTTTCCATATACCGCTGTTACACTCTTTTTTGCTCCAATACCCCGAAAGAACTCATTTTGCCTTGTTGGTGGGAGGTTTTCGCGATGTTCCTCTTTGCGTCGATACCCTGGTATTCTGCCCTCATGTGGTTCGCCGTCCTTGGCGGCCTCATGCTCGTCAACGAGCTGGCACGCCTGAACAAGTGGTTCGCCCTCGCGATCTTCCTCGTCCTCCCGGCTGTCCTTCCCTTCACCGTATGGAACCGCACGGCAGGCCCCGGCTCGAGCGTCGGCGACTGGTTCCATTGGGCCAAGGTCTACTCGGCCCTTGCCGGATGCCTCGGCTTCCTCGCCATCCGCAATTTCAAGAGACTCTCCACGAACAAGTGGGCACTCATGTTCCCGCCCTTCATCCTCGCCCTCAACATCCTTGAAGCCGTCGTGCGCGATTTCCAGTGCGTGGGCGTCAATGGCCTCGTGGATGGCATACAGACCCTCGGCGGTCCATGGAACATCATGAACGGCGTGGCCGGCCTCATCAACATTGTCACCATCACCGGCTGGATGGGCATCTTCATCGGCAAGGGCAAGAAGAAGGACATGATGTGGCCGGACATGCTCTGGTTCTGGGTCATCGCCTATGACCTGTGGAACTTCGCCTATGTCTACAACTGCGTCTCCGACCACGCCTTCTACGCGGGGGCGGCGCTCCTTGTCTCCTGCACCATCCCCGCCTTCTTCCTCAGGAAGGGCGCATGGCTCCAGCACCGCGCCCAGACCCTCGGGATCTGGATGATGTTCGTGATGTGCTTCCCCGCCTTCGTCGACACCTCGAAGTTCGCGGTCAAGTCCTCGCACAGCCCGACGGCCCTCTGGATCGTGTCTGGCCTTGCCCTGGCCTCCAACCTGGCCGTCCTCGGCTACGAGATCCACAAGGTCCTCAAGACCAGGCGCAACCCCCTCAAGGTCGAGGTCTACACCGACCTCGCGGCCTTCCGGAAAGTCGCCGCGGAGAACGGGGTGGAGGCTCCCCGCCACGGCGCCGTCCCGGTGAGGATCGCCGCGAACGACTAGCGCGCCTTCCTCCACAACTGAAAGCAAGGGCTTCCCTCCGCGGGGAGCCCTTTATTCATAATTGGGATAAAGGGGGAGGGCTTGTTGGATGGCTGGGGAAGCCGCGCAGGCGCGCCTCCCCCTCGGCCGAGCCTCCTCGGGCTCCGCCCTGCGGGGTCTCGCCCTGCCCCCGCACCGTTTTCGCTACCGCTTGGTTGGGAGCGGATCTCCCATACCCGCTCGCCGCGCTGCGAGCCTCGCGCGGCGCCCCCTCGCTTCGCGCTCCTGCGTCGCTGCGCTCAGCAAGCCGGGTGGCATGGATTGATCGTCGCTGGCGCTACCACGGCAACGCTGCGCTGTGGCGCGCTCCGCTACCCCCACACCGGGTTTCGATGCTAGCTGGATGGGGACAGGCTCCCCATGCCCTTGGTGGCCGAACTTTTCGAAGCGGCAGGATGCAACGATGGCTCCATCGGCGAATGCCGCGAGGCGGGGCGATCCAGCTGCGCAAGGAGACTGCCTGCCAACGGCATCCTGTCCTGTCTTCCTCCGCTCCTGTGCGGCCTCTGCGTGGGCTTTGTTCCCGAGCCCGTTCAGCGCGATTTTCCCTGGATCGACCGCCTTTCCTTCGTGTAGCCGCGCATGCTCTTGTTGATGGTCTTCCAGCGATGGGCCTGCTCCGCCGCGACACGGGGGTCCTCGCGGGCGGCCAGGAAGGCGACTTCCCTCTGCAGTTTCCGCCATCCATTGAAGCGGCCATGGTCAAGCTCACCTTTCTCGAGGGCGGCGCGGACCGCGCAGCCGGGCTCGGCGCCGTGGCCGCAATCCCGGAAGCGGCAGGATGCGGCGAAGGCTTCCACGTCGGCGAAGGCCTCCGCGAGGGCCGCTTCCCCGGCAAGGATCTGGATTTCCCGGAGGCCTGGACTGTCTATGACGAGGGCCCCCGATGGCAGGCGGTAGAGCTCACGATGGGTCGTCGTGTGGCGCCCGCGGTCGTCGTCGGAGCGCACAGCCTTGGTGGCGGCGATCTCCGAGCCGGCCAGGGCGTTGAGGAGGGTGGATTTGCCCGCTCCCGAAGAGCCGAGGAGGACGACGGTCTTGCCGATGGTGAGCCATGGATCCAGGTTTTCAAGGCCTTGGCCGTTGGGGGCGCAGACGAGGACAGCAGAGACTCCTGGGCCGAGGGCTTGCGCTTCGGCAAGGTAATCCCCCGGACAATCGACGAGGTCGGTCTTCGTAATCACCACGACGGGCGCGACGCCGGCCTCGTAGGCGAGGGTCACATAGCGTTCGATCCGGCGGGGGCTCCATCGGGCGTCCGCCGCCGCCACGATGAAGGCCGCGTCCACATTGGCGGCCAGGACCTGGGCATTGACGCGATCCGCCTTGTCCCCCGAGGCGCGGCGCATGAATGCGCTGCGCCTCGGTAGGACGCCCTTGATCGATGCCGCCTGTCTGCCGTCATCGGAAAGGCGGGCCACCACCCAGTCGCCTACGGTGGGCAAGGAGGAGCCGACCGCAGTCTCATGGATAAGGTGGCCGGAAGCCACGACGTCGGATTCGGCCAGCTTCCCGCCTTCGCCGCGAAACATGATGCCGTAGCGACCGCGCTGCACCTCGACCACGCGGGCCGGGATCTCGCCGGGAAGCGCCACTTCGAGATAGTCGCGCAGGAAGCCTTGGTCAAAGCCGAAGTCCCGGAGTTCGTCACGCCGCGGGGCTCCGTCGGCGTCCGAAAACTCGACATGGATGTAGTACATGCAATAAAACCCTTTATTAGATCGCGGACCTTGGTGGCTGAAACCAGCCAGTCCTGGTGATTCGTGCATGGTAGACACGGCCATGCAGGAGCCAATGCGCCTTGCCTGCCTTTGTTCCGCGAGTTCGCTGGCCCCGGACAGGGGGCCAAGCTCACGGACCAAGGCTGGCCTTTGCTGACCCGGCAACCGAACATCGGCTTGGGCCCATGATCCTGACCCGTAGCGACGGGCCAGAATCATGGGAGAGCACCCGATGTTATGTTGCCGGGTCAGTGAGGGGAGGCGCCTGACAGGCATGTCAGGAGAGCCAGTACGACCTGTCGGGAGGGTGCGGGTCTATGCCCGCGTCTTGTGTTCCCGAACTCCCCAGAGACCGGCGGCACGTGCAGATACCTTATCCATCTACGCCCTCCAAGGATCAGGATGCGTCCCGTGAAGGGGCGTCGCGCCCCGTGTGCGGTGCGCATGGTGAGAAAATAGCATAGGGGGAAAAAAGCGTAAAGTGCCACGATCGATTATAAATAAACTGTGACAATAGGGACGGTCCCGCCCTCAGGCAAGGAACTCGCCGTCCTTTTCGATCAGGGTCTCCTTGCCGGCGGCGGTGATGGCCGTGATCGTGGGCCGGGTGACGAGGCCGTCCAGGTGGATGAGGGCGGGGGCATCCTCGTCGTAATTGGATCCAATGGCGAAATGGCAGGTGCGGAAGGCCTTCTCGTCCTCGAGCATGTTCCCGACGATCTCCGCGCTCGGGTTGAGGCCGATGCCGAGCTCCCCGATGTTCCGCGCGTTCCTGGCATAGGCCGCGGCCTTGTCCTCGCCCAGGCTGCCGTCCGCGCCCATCGCGAGCGCCTTGGCCTTTGCCCCGTCTACGGCCGCGCGAAGCGCCGCCGCCTCGGCGCCGCCGGCGATATCGACCACAAAGCCGCCTTCCACGCGGCAGCGGATGGGTTCGCGGATCATGATGTCCCCCGCGCTGTCGGAGATGGAGCCGTCGTAGACGATGAGGCCATTGGATTGGCCAAGGCAGGGGGAGATGAATACCTCGCCCGCGGGAAGGTTGCCTCCGGAGCCCGGAAGGGAATAGTCTCCGTCATCGAGCTTGGCCTTGCGACCCTCGACGCCCACGAGGATATCTGTCCCGTTGCGGTTGGTGACGCGCACGAAGGCCGCCTCGTCGAGGATGGCCTTGAGCCTGGCGCAACGGGAGCGCAGCTGGGCATAGTCGATGGGCACGTTTTTCTTGAACATCTCCACGGTGACGCTCGGCGACCAGAAGGCGCGCATGGTCTTCGAGCCATGGAGCTGGTAGTTGAAGACGTGGTCATAGCTGACGTCGCCCCAAGTGTAGGGCCTCATGATCCCCATCCGGTCCTTGCCGAGCTTTTCGGCGGAGAGGGAGATCACCACATCGGGCTGGGACTCGAAGGCGGCCAGGACAGCCTCCTCGGCATAGTCCATCTGGGCCTTCACCCCCTGGATCATGACCGTGGGCCTGGCCCCCACTTCCTCGGCTGCCGCATAGAGGGCCATGGAGACGGCCAGCACCTCCGGCCTGGGATTGGTGATGATGAGGAGCTTCTCATCCCTGGCCATCTTGAGGGAATCGACGATAGCGATCCGAGCCGCCGCTTCCAGCCCCTTGTCCCCGCCTTCGGTCGATCCAGTCGGTGCTTGCATGGAACCCATGAAAGCCCTTCCCGAGGCCGCCTGTCAAGCTCGCCGGAGCGCGGCGGACATCATGGTTCCTTCCCTCCGATCCGGAGGAGGATGCCTGCCCGGAACCCGGCTTCAAAGCCGAGGATGCCCGCCAGGCTTTTCGCCACCGCCTCGGGGAGCCTTCCTTCGTCCGCTTCATAGCATGACCAGGAGAGTTCCCCCGCGATCGTGACGCGGGCTTTCCCCGATCCTGCGGGCACAAGCTGGAAGAGCACCGATTCAAGCGAGAATCGGCAAAGGAGGGCGGCCGGTGAAAGTCCTATCTTCCCGCCTGAAATGGGCTCGCTCAGGACGAGGCCGGCAAACGGCAGTTCCGAACCTACCTTGATGCGAAGGTCCTCGCCCAGGACGAGGCAGAGGCATGCCAAGGCCAGGAAGCCTCCGCCCAGGCTCGCGTCGTAGTCGACGCCCAATTCCAGGGCTCCGCCGATCCTCTCTCCTTGTTTTCCGGACACAAGGCCGGCCTCAATCCTCACGCTCGCTCCACGAAGGATGTTCTCAAGCCCGGCTTCGGCACCCGCGGCGATTGAAAAACGGAATGGACTGCCTGCCCCGCCTTCCCCGGCGTCGGCTGCCAGGGAAGGCGAGGACAGGGCGAGGATGGCAAGTGCCAGAAGGATGCGACGTCCCATGATCATGGTTGCCTCCGCTGCCATGGCTACGCGGCATCGAGGCGGCCGGCGATTGAGGGAAGGCATAGGAGCGCGCGTTTTTCAGCGGGAGATTCGGCGGAAAAGGGCTACCCTCGGCGAGGCGTTGAGATCGAAGCCCGACCTGTCTCCGCGCTCAAGGAGTCGGCAGCCAAGGCCTGCGACCATGGCTCCGTTGTCGCCGCAGAGCTTCAGCGAGGGGAAACGGACATCGAGGCCGTCGCGGACCGCGCGGCTGCCAAGCTCGCGACGGAGGCGGGAATTGGCGGCCACGCCCCCGCCGGCCACGACGGTCCGCAGGCCGGTATCCCCGATGGCCTTGAGGAGGCGGTCGAGGAGGATGTCCACCGCCGCCTTCTGGAAGGAGGCGGCGATGTTCTCTGGCGTCGCGGCGGCATCGTTCCGGCGATATTGGTCGAGCTGGTGGATCGCCGCGGTCTTGAGGCCCGAATAGGAGACGTCATAGCGATGCTCGCCCTTGTGCAGCGAGGCTTTGGGAAAGACGAAGGCCTTGTCATCGCCATTGGCGGCAAGCCTGTCAATCACCGCGCCTCCCGGGTAGCCGAAGCCATAGTACTTGGAGACCTTGTCGAAGGCCTCGCCCACGGCATCGTCGATGGTCGTCCCAAGGACCTCGATCACGTCAAAATCCTTGACTATGCAGATGATCGAATGGCCTCCGGAGACGAGGAGGCCGAGGAAGGGATATTCGATCGGGGCTTCCAGTTGGGGTGCGTAGAGGTGGGCCAGGATGTGGTTGACCCCGATGAGGGGTTTTCGGAGGCTCCAGGCCATGCCCTTTGCGAAGGAAATGCCGACAAGGAGGGAACCGACAAGGCCGGGCAAGGCGGTCACCGCGATGCCATCCAGCCCCGCTGGACTGACCCCTGCCTCGGCCAGGCTTTGGGAGGCCACTCGATGGATCCATTCGGTGTGCTTGCGGCTTGCTATTTCGGGTACGACACCCTGGAATTTCTCGTGGAAGGGTATCTGGGTCGCTACGACGTCGGAAAGGATCCTGCGGCCATCCTCAACGACCGCCACCGCGCATTCGTCGCAGGAGGACTCAATCCCCAGAACCAGCATCGACTTCTTCCAGCATCACCTTGGAGATGGTGGAGAGCGAGAATCCTTCAGCCACAAGCTGGGGATAGAGTTCACTGAGGGTTTGGGCAAGCTGGGCGGACCAGACATGACCGATCATCACCGCAGAGCCGTTTTTCTGGGCTTTCTTCTTCCCCACATCCAGGTAGTGGACGATCGAAACACGGTCGGGGCTGTTGTCGAGAAACACGTCGCGCTCCCAGAAGCGGATTCCTTCCCGGGCGGCAACCACCGAAGTGGCCGTTTCCGGGATGGTGAGTGAGTCAAGATAGTATATCCCCCGCTTCTTTGCAACGCCCATGATCGAGGCCATGAGTTCCGGGTCCCTGGTCACGGCCGAGCCTTCATGGTTGTTCAGGCCGATGGCCCCAGGCAAGGAGTCGAGGTTTCGGCGGACAATCGCGGCGGCTTCCGCCGCATCCGTGGCCAAATAGATGGCCGAAGGCCCGGGATCCTGTCCCCCCAAGGCTTCCATGGGCTGGTGGAGGATCAGTTCCTTCCCCGCGGCCCGGATCCTCCGCGCCGCCTCTCCGCTCCAGGGGAGTCCGGGCAATACGGCGAAGGTGAGGGGGAAGGGCAACTTGAGGAAGCTGTCGAGCTGGGCGAGGTTGTTCCCAACGTCGTCGATGACAAGGATGAGCTTTAAGGCATTGGCAGGCGACGGAGCCGGATTCGGCGGCCGGTAGACCGCATTGGTGGCGGAGCCTTTTGCCCCCTGTTCCACCTCCGATGCCGCGACGCCTGATTTGCCTGCGTCCGCGGATTTTCGCCAGAGTCGGGCCGCCGCCTCCTGGAGGCTTTTTGGGTCCGGGGAATAGCCAAGAGCCGGATCTCCTGCCGCTTTGGCGGCTTCACGTGGCGCAAGTCCATCCAGAGTGGAGGAGCTGCGCACATCGGCAGCAGGTTCCGCGACGATATCAGCCGCCTTCCCTGGGGCTGGCAGGGAGAGGCTCGTTTCGACGGTCATGGCCGGGGCCACTTCGGTTCCCGTCCCGTCCCGCGCCGGCCCCAGGCCGAAGACGAGGGCCAAGGCGAGGGCTACAAGCCCTGCGCTCGCCAGCATGAATGAACGGATTTTCCCGCCCTTTTCGATATGGCGGGGGGCGGCGCGCTTCCGTCGCGGCGCGCCGTGCTTTGGTTTCTGCGGCACCTTCCTCGACTATATCGAGGGCACTGTCACAAGGGCAAGGCAGTCGCGAAGGAAAGGGGAAATCGGCCCACCAAGGCTAGATCCGCATGGAAAAGTCCCCTGGTGCGTTGTCCTTGAGCTTGCGAAGGGCGCGCTTCTCGATCTGCCGGACGGTCTCCGGCGAAATGCCAAGCTCGGTGCCGATGCGCTTGAGCGTGTATTTTTCCCCTCCACAGAACTCAAAACGGTAGAGGAGTATCTTTTTTTCCTTTTCCAGGAGGAGCTCCAGCATGCGGACCGCCTCGTCGCGCCTGCATTCCTGGAGGAGTTCGCCGTCGGGGCTGTAGGTATAGTCTTCGAAGACGTCGGCGATCGATCCTGATTCCTCGTCGGCCTCCGCATCGAGGGAGATCAGGGTCGTCGACATGCCGATGACCGATTCCACGCTGGCGGTGGGCAGGTTGAGCTCAGCGGCTATCTCGGCTGAGCTGGGTTCCCGCTGGAGTATCTGGGTCAGGGTATTGTAGGTGCGCTGGACGCGTTTCAGGAGCTCTTCCTTGCGGTGGGGGAGACGTATCGCCCTGCGGCTGTTCACGAGGGCACGCGTGATGGATTGCTTGATCCACCAGGACGCATAGGTGGAAAAACGCACCTGCCGTTCGCCGTCGAATTTTTCCGCAGCCTTGATGAGGCCGACATTCCCTTCCTGGATGAGGTCCACAAGCGGCATATCGGGGGTCACGTAGCTTCGCGCGATCTTGACCACAAGTCGGAGGTTGGCCTCGATGAGCCTTCTTCGCGCCGCCTCGTCGCCGGAGGCGATCTTGGCCGAGAGCTCTCGCTCTTCCTCGGCGGTCAATAGGTTGACTCGCTTGATCGCTGCGTAATACGAGGAGAGGATGTCTTCCTGGTTCTTGGCATCAATTGTGTTTTTCACGGCATTGCTCCACATAGATTACTATGCACAAACCATGCCATAGAAATGAAAGAATAGGCTTTATTGTTAAATGTATACCTTGCAAGGAAATAAAAAAGGAAGCTCGTAGATTGAGGCTTCCTTTTTTCTGCTCATGTCTACTCTAGTGCACTTTCGGTCTTTTTTACCCTTAACAAAAAGATACTAATTTCGGTTCAAGCCCCAGTTATTACAATATAGTACGGTGCAGTGCGAAAAAACCTGATGAATGATCAGGAAATTCGCATCAGGGGATGAGCTCGGCTTTGGAAACCCCTGGAGACTGCAATTCCTGGGCGGAAGCTCCGCCCCGAAAATCTCTAATAAAGGTGAAAATCGCTAGTATTGCGACCAGGATCACGACCAGACGTTTCATGTGCTTCCTCGTTTCTTGTACCCCTGGAGATTAGCGTTTCCCACTGCCTTCGTTCAAGCTCCCTATTTGAGGAGCTTGAGGGGGTCCACCGCGATCCCCTGCCGATATACCCCGAAGTGGAGATGCGGCCCCGTGCTGTAACCGGTGTTGCCCGACTTTCCGATCACGCTTCCCTGCCTGACGGTCTGCCCTATGTTGACCGAAAAAGCCTCGAGATGGGCATACAGAGTCTGGAGACCGTCCCCGTTGCTGATGATGATGTAGTTGCCATAATTGGCGTTATAGCCGAGGTCGGCGATTTTCCCGTCGATCGCGGCCTTGACCGGGGTCCCGAGGGGTACGACGATATCGAGGCCCGCGTGGAAGCGCCTGACGCCGGTGAATGGATCTGACCTGATGCCAAAGCCTGAGGAGATGGGACCGCGGCCGGGCCAGGTCACCGTCGTGCCGTAGATCTTCCTGATCATGGCCTCGGGCAGGCGGGCGCCCGGGATGAAGATGCCTTGGCCAATTTTCAGGCTTGCCGAGCCAAGATCATTGGCGTCGGCGAGGATGGTCACCTCGACCTTGAAGTCCTGGGCGATCTTGGCGAGGCTCTCCCCGCGCGTGACCGTATGCATGACGCCGTCCATGTTCGGGATGGTGAGTTCCATGCCCTGCCTGATTGCCCTGACATCCTTGATGGCATTGAGGCTGACAATGCTGTCGGCCCGCCTGCCGAAGCGCTTGGCGATGGAGCCGACGGAATCCCCTGCCTTTACCGTATAGGTGGAGACCTGGAAACTGCGCGGGAGCGGGAGGCCGGAAAGGTCGGGGTTCGGATCGGCTGACAGCAAGTCCGCGGAGAGATAGTCGAGGAGGAGATTGGCCGCGGGATCATCGGCCCCCTCATATGCCGGGAGAAGCTCGCCTTCCGGGAGGGGAAAGGACGGCGGGAGGGAAAGGACAAAAGCCAGGACGCCCAGGCCGACCAATGCGGCGCCTGCCCCGGCTATCCTGGCTACCGATGGAGGTTTCCCCCTCCCGGTCTCGGCAGATGCTCCGGAAAAGAGGCCGCCAAGGGCCTTGATGCCGGCGAGGAGGCGGGGGAAGGCTCCAATGCCGGCTTTCCCGGCCCAGGATCTTCGAAGCCGGAACCGTGGAAAGGCCTGCTCCGCCGGGCTCTGGGCATTTGTGGCCCGATTGGCTCCGACACGCCTTTTCCTCGCCTTCGCGAGGACAGAGACAAGGCCGGAAAGAAGGGGCGCGAAGGCCCGGGGGACCGAAATCCGCGCAACACCTACGGCGGCCACCGTGGCCTTGAGGCTTCGTCCGATCCATCTCGGGATCGCGCCAAGGATCCTTGCGAGGGACGAAGGCCCTACAGATCCCGCTTTTCGCGTTCGATGGGCGGGTTTCTGCTTCAGGAAGCCCGGCGAAGGCGCCATCTTTCGTGTTCGCTTCCGTGGCGCGGCGTCGGACGATCCCTTGAAAAAGGCGGGACCCGATGGCGAGGAAGGGCCCTTGAAGACGAAGGCTTGGCCTTCATGCTTTGGACTTGAGGAGGAGGGACGGCGACGGGCGACATTCTGTCGGGTTATGATACTTTCCATGGCGGCTACTGGTTTATCGACATTTCCTGCCCTCGGCATTATAGTAACGGCAATCCGATGCATCGACAGCGATTGAGGTTCGGCGCGGTCGTCCTCATTGCCGCCTTCGCCGCCCTGTTCACCAAGTCTTTCCTTCTCGACCTGGCCATCGTGGAAGGGCGCTCGATGATCCCCACCTATCGGGCCGGCGAAGTCGTCGCCGTTTTGCGGTGCGCCTACGGACTCAGGCTTCCGCTCGGCCTTGGGGGACGCCCCAGGTATCTCCTCCGCTGGGCCTCGCCTGCGGCAGGAGACATAGTGGCGGCGGCCAGCCCAAACGACGGCCGGGCTGTGGTCAAGCGCATAGCTGCCGTCGGGCCCCTCACCCTCAGCGTCGAGGCCGGGCGCTTGAAAGGCGGGCCCCTCGAGCTGGTCCTCGATCCGGGGGAGGAGTCAGTCCTTGGCTCGTTCATCATGCTGCCGACCGGCAGCGTCTACCTTCTCGGGGACAACTTGCCCGAATCCGTGGATTCCCGCAGCTACGGCCCCGTGTCCGATGATATGATAGCGGGAAGAGTGTTGGGCGGACCCCTTTTTGGGCGCCTGGCCAGACCGGACCTGGCCTTTTCCGGGCTGGGCAGCCAAGGCTGGGAGCCCCGGCATGAATAAGCGGACGCGCCTTCGTTCCATCTTCATATTGGCTATCCTTGGCCTTTCTGCCCTTTTGGTCCTGTACCGCTATGCCAGCCTGGCGGCCATGGGCAGGCCTGGAAAGGCCGCTGCCTCGGTGGACATGGTGCGCGGGTCCATTGTCGACAGGACGGGCAGGCTGCTTGCCATGGATACCGCCCTCTACAACATCGCCGTGTGGCGGCCGGAGACCGATGCGGCCAGCTTCAAGGCCGACGCAGGCCGCCTCTCATCCTTCCTCGAGATGCCAGAAGCCGAGATCCTGGACAAATACGCCACCAGCCTTGGCGATTTCTTCTATGTCAGCAAGCGCGTCAGTCCCCAGGTCGCCCGGTCCATACAGAACCTGAAATCGGAAGGCGCTTTGGACGGGATCGTCGTGGAAAGGGTGGAGGGGCGTCTCTATCCGGAGCGCCGCCTGGCATCCCACCTCATCGGCTTTGTCGGTGATGGAAACAGGGGACTTGAGGGATTGGAAAGCAAGTACGAGGATGAGCTCTCGCCTTCCGCGGCCAATCGCGCCGCCCTCGCCGCCAAGTCCGGCGGCAAGACGGCCGCGAATGCCTCCAAGCTGGCTGCTTCGGGCGATGAGGGCGAGGCCCTGCGGGGGAATGACCTTGTCCTCAGCATCGATTCGGCCATGCAGTTTTCCCTCGAGGAGATCGCGCGCAAGACGATGAAGGAAACCGGGGCCGAGGCTGTGATCCTCCTTGCGGGTGACGCCCGGACCGGGGAGATCCTGGCCTATGTCTCGATGCCTGACTTCGATCCCAACAGCTATTTCTCCTCACCCCAGGAGAGCTGGTACGATTGGCCTTCGGTCTATTCCTACGAGCCCGGCTCCGTTTTCAAGGTTTTTTCCCTGGCGTCCATCCTTGACCTTGGGGGGGTGGACCGGAACTCGACCTTTGTCTGCGATGGCGCCTACCATCGTGCAGTGCCTTCGGGTGAGCCGATCACGATCAAGTGCCTGGGAGTCCATGGCGAGGTCAATCTCGAGAAGATCCTCGAGTTCTCCTGCAATGCCGGCGCGGCCTATTCCTCCGACCGTGTCCAGCCCCTCGATTTTTACGGGAAACTCCTCTCCTTTGGCTTCGGATCCCGGACGGGGATAGCCCTTTCCGGCGAAAGCGCCGGGGTATTGCGCAGTCCGGAATCCTGGTCCCTGCGGTCCAAGCCGACGATCGCCATGGGACAGGAAATCCTGGTCACCGGCGTCCAGATGATCCAGGCCGCCGTCACCGTGGCGTCCGGCGGCGTCCTCAAGAAGCCCATCGTGGTCCGCAAGGTCCTTTCGCCCAAGGGCGAGCTGGTCTACGAAAACCAGCCACAGGCAATGCGGCGCGTCCTCTCGGAGGAGACGGCCCATACGATCATGGACTCCCTTGAGACGGTCGCGAGCAAGGGCGGGACAGGTTGGCGGGCCAAGGTGAAGGACATCAGGATGGCCGTGAAGACGGGAACGGCCCAGATGATCGACAAGGACACCAAGCGTTATTCGGAGACCGACTATATCGCCTCGACCCTCGCCATCTTCCCCGCCGACTCGCCCAGGATCGTCCTTTACCTTGCGATCGTAAAGCCCAAGGGCGCTTCCTATTACGGAGGCCAGATCGCCGCTCCCGTCGTGCGCGAGGCCGCCGATGCCATCCTTTCGATCACCGACCTGCCGCGTGGGGACAGCCCCAGCATCGAAGGGCCCGCCACGATCAACCTGCCGCGGCTCTCGCCGGTCAGCATCGGGACGACCATGCCCGACCTCCGTGGCACGCCCAAGCGTCTCCTCCTTTCGCTGCTTGAGCGAAGCGATTTGACCGTGAGGATCTCGGGAGAAGGCTATGTCGACTCCCAGAAACCAGCCGCAGGCGAGGCGATCAAGCCAGGCATGACGATCGAGCTTTTCCTAAAATGAGCCCATCGTCCTTCCTTGAATCCAACCTCGCCGTCCTTGCCGTCCGCCTTCCTGGCCTCGCCTGCCTCCTGCGCGCCAGCAGTTGCGTCGCCACTGCTGGCGTCGCCACTGCTGGCGTCGCCAATGCTGGCGTCGCCAGTGCCGGTGCAGTCACCCTCGAGGTCCTGCCCGCCGCGGGTGGCAACTTGCCCAGCGCAAGGCTGGGGGGGCGATGGCTGCATTCCGCCTATGATCCCCAAGGCGAGGCATCGCGGCTTGCCCAAAGCGTCTCGTCGACCGTGGATGTCCTCGTCCTCTTCGGTTTTGGACTCGGCTATGTGGCAGAGGCCCTCCTCGGTTTTGGAGGCAAGGAGGCCCCTGTCGACAAGGTGCTCGTCTGCGAGGCGGACGCCGCGAGCCTGGCCTCCTGCCTTTCCGTCCGCGACCTGACCGGCGTCCTTGGCTCGGAGAGTCTCGGCTTTCTCGTGGGTGGAAGTCCCTCGGCCCTCATCACCGCCCTCGACGACCTTAGGTGCCGCCATCCGTCCGTGCTTGCCTTGGGAGCCGTGGAAAAGGCATGGCCCGAATGGTTCGCCGACCTGCGCACGGCGGTCGAGCGCTTCTCGGCCAAGGAAAGCATCAACCAGAACACCCTGACGCGCTTCGGCCGCCTTTGGGTCAGGAACCTTGCGAAGAACCTGCCCTTGATCGGGAGCCTCCCCGGCACAAAGAGCTTGGAAGGGAGGTTCTCAGGCTTTCCTGCCCTTGTCGTGGCCGCCGGGCCAAGCCTCGACGAGGTCCTTCCCCGGCTTTCCACCCTGCGGGAGCGCTTCCTTGTCATCTGCGTCGATACGGCTCTGCGGAGCCTTCTCCGCGTCGGCATCGAACCTGACTTCCTTGTGGTCGTGGATCCGCAGTACTGGAACTGGCGCCACCTCGAGGGGCTTGCTTCACCCTCCTCGATCCTCGTATCCGAGTCGGCGGCCTGGCCTCCCTGTTTTCGCTTTTCGGGCAGGGCCACCTTCCTCTGCGCAAGCCTCTTTCCCCTCGGCAAGGCCATCGAGGCCAAGGTCGGGGAAAAAGGCGCACTCGGAGCGGGCGGCTCGGTGGCCACGACGGCATGGGACCTCGCCCGCGTGCTGGGTGCCTCGCCCATCTACATGGCAGGCCTCGACCTTTCCTTTCCCGAGGGGAAAACCCATGCGCAGGCCAGCCTTTTCGAGCAGCGTGCCCTCGCTTCGGGCTCGCGCCTCGCTCCGGCGGAGACCGGGCAGACCGCTGCCCTATTTGGCGGGGGAGGGCTCTGGTCAGGCGCCAATGACGGCGCCCTGGTGAGGACGGACAAGCGCATGACCCTCTATGCCTGGTGGTTCGAGAGCCGCTTGGCGCGCGCGGCTTCTCCGCCGACCTTCAGCCTGAGCTCCCATGGCTTGCGGATTCCCGGCATGGGGGTCGTCGGCGTCGCCGAACTGGAGGAAGGAAGGCCACGGCGCGACGCCCTCGACCCCATCCTCGACGAAATAGCCTCCATGGTAGAGGATGGGGACGCCCTTGCGAGGGCAGCCCTGGGCCTCGATGAGCTCAAGGCCGCCTTGGAAGGCGCCTTCACGTCCTCCACCCGCGCCGCTGCCGAAGCGGCGGCTGCCAGGGCGGAGCTCCTCCTGGGAAAGGACCCGCGCGAGCACCTTGAAGCCCTGGACCGCTTGGACGCGGAACTCCTTGCAGGGAGCGCCGGGGATGTCATCGGCTTCCTTCTCCCGCCGCTCCACGAGCTCGTGGGAGAAAGGGCCAAGGACCTGGCCGAGAGCCTCCTGAGGTCGGAGCAACTCTACACCCGAGTGGCCGATTCTGCGGGATATCACCTCGACGCGCTGACCGCCGGGGGTGGAAAGCCCTGAAATGCGCTCTATTGGCGATTCGGTCATTAAAGTTTTCCGCCGGTCTGCCGAAAATTCTTGTAGAGGGCAACCTCTACCAACGGTATGCAAACTGACGTCCAGGCATACCGTTTTTTTTATGCCCGGATGATTTTTGCATACATATTGGCAAAAAGGCTCAGTTTAGCAATTCTTGATCCCCTCCTTTTTTTCGATTCCTTCCGCTTTTTCCATCGGAATACTTATGGGCGGGTTTATAATCGAAGCCAGCCCATTTCAATTCCGGAGGAAATCAATGAAACGTCTGCTCGTCATTCTTGCGCTTTTTGCCGCGGCAACAACCGTGGCACTGGCCCAGGTGCCCGCCGATACCTATACGCGGGGAGCCCAGGGAGCCAACGGCGTTGTCGCAACCGCAAAGCCGGATTCGGCCCAGGTCGGCATCGACATCCTCAAGGCAGGCGGCAACGCAGTGGACGCCGCGGTCGCTGTCGGCTTTGCCCAAGGCGTCCTTGAACCCAACGCCAACGGCCTCGGCGGCGGCGGCTTCATGACGATCAGGCTTGCGTCCATGAGAGATGCGGTTGTCGTCGACTTCCGCGAGGTCGCGCCAGCCGCCTCGACGCCCGACATGTACAAATTCGGCGCCGACGGCAAACAGCTCCCGGTCAATGGTCCGAACGGTGCCCTTCCGGGAACCGGCACCACGGTCGGCGGCCTCTCCGTCGGCGTCCCCGGCGATGTCGCAGGTCTTCTCTACGCCTTCGAAAACTACGGCTCCAAGAAGCTCACCCGGCAGCAAGTCATGCAGCCCGCCATCGATTGGGCGATGAAGGTCCCCGTGACCGCCAACCTCAACGGCGCGATCAAGGACAACTTCGACAAGATCAAGGCTTTCCCGGCCCTGGCGAAGATCTATCTCAAGGACGGCCTGCCCTACGAGATCGGCGATGTCATCCAGAACCCCGACCTCCAGGCCACCCTCAAGGCCATCGCGAAGGACGGGGTCAAGGCCTATTATGAAGGCGCCTTGGCCCAGAAGATCGCCGCGGAGATCCAGCTCCAGGGCGGCATCATGACCGCCGCCGACCTCAAGAACTACAAGGTCGAGCTCCGCAAGCCCGTCACCGGCACCTATCGCGGCTACACCATCATCTCCACGCCCCCGGCCTCCTCGGGCGGGACCCACATCATCCAGATCCTCAACATCCTCGAGAACTGGGACATGAAGGCCCTCGGCCAGAACACCACCAAGTCCCTCCAGCTCTGGGGCGAGGCCATGAGGCTCGCGTACGCGGACCGTGCCAAGTACATGGCCGACACGGCCTTCGTCAAGGGCGTGCCCCTCACCGGTCTCACCTCCAAGGCCTATGCCAAGGAACTCGCCGGCCTCATCGCCCTCGACAAGGTCATGCCCGCCCCGATCAACGCAGGCGAGCCCGCCAAGTACGAGTCCGGCTCGACGACCTCCTTCTCCGTCATGGACAAGGCCGGGAACATGGTCGCCTGCACCAAGACCATCAACTACTTCTTCGGCTCGGGCGTCTGCATCCCCGGCACCGGCATCATCATGAACGACGAGATGGACGACTTCGTCCCGAAGCCGGGTTCCGCCAACTCCGTCGAGCCCGGCAAGCGTCCCCTCTCCTCCATGAGCCCGACCCTTGTCCTGGATCCCCAGGGCCGCTCTTTCATGACCCTCGGCGCCGCGGGTGCCACCCGCATCATCACCTCCGTGTCCCAGATCATCTCCAACGTGATCGACCATGGCATGCCCATCCAGCAGGCCATCGCCGCTCCCCATGTCTATCGCACCAATACATCGGACTATAGCGTCGAGGGCCGCATCCCGGTCTCGGCCGCCAACGGCCTCATCGCCCTCGGCCACAAGCTGCTGTACCAGGACGACTACTCGCCCTCGCAGGGCGTCGCCCAGGGTTGCCTCTACGATTACGCGACCAAGACCCTCTTCGGCGGCGCCGATCCGCGCCGTGACGGCCAGGCCGTCGCCTACTGAGCTCTTCTCCCGGCATGCGGCATCCGGCCTTCCGCGGCGGGTGCCGCGGGCCTTTGTGGCCCGCGCCCATCCCTTTCCCAAGGTGAAGTCACATGAAAACCCAAGCTAGATTCCTCATGCTCGCGGCGCTTGTCTTGGGGCTCGCCATGAGCGCCTCGGCCCAGGCCTACAACCTGAAATCCCCGATAGCGGGCAAGCCCGTCTTCCTCACCTCGGCCGGCCAGAGCGCCGACATCGAGATGGTGAAGGTCCTCCTTGACCGCTCCAAGATCCCCTACAAGACGGATGGCCAGGCCAAGGGCGGCGCCCTCAAGGCGGCGCTTTCCAAGTCCCTCCTCATCGCGATAGGCGGCTCCTCGAAAGGCCTCGGCGCCGCGGGGATCTCGACCGAGGCGGAACTGGCCCGAGTCAAGGAAGTCATAGCCGAGGCCAGGAAGCTCGGGCTCAAGATCATCGGCGTGCACGTGGGCGGGGAAGCGCGCCGCGGCGAGCTCTCCGACGCCTTCATCATGGCAGTTGTCCCCCTGTGCGACTATGTGATCGTGGTGGCCGAGGGCAACAAGGATGGCCTCTTCACCAAGCTCTGCGCCCAGGCGAAGATCCCCCTCGACAGCGTCGACAAGATCTCGAAGGTCGTCGAGCCCCTCACCAAGTCCTTCCAATAGGTGGAAAGATCATGACGACCTACCTCCTCCTTCTCGGTCTCATGGTGGCCTGTTTCGTCCTCCTCGTCCTCGTCGCGAAACTTCCGGCCTCGTTGGGCCTCGCGGTCACGGCCATCGTGATCGCCCTTGCCGCGGGCGTGGGATTCCCCCTGGACAAGTTCGTAGAGGGGATGTTCGGCTACATCGACACCTGCCTGGTCCTCATCGCGGCGATGGTCTTCATCAAGGTGATCGAAGCCAATGGCATGCTCGCCGAGCTCACGCGCGCCGTGATCTCGGCCTTCGGCCGTTCGCCCCTCCTCCTCCTCGTCTCCCTGACCCTCATCATCATGTTCCCCGGCATGATCACGGGCTCCTGCACCGCCTCCGTCCTCGGGACGGGCGCCCTTGTCGCGCCCATACTCATGCAGATGGGCCTTCCCCTGGCCGTGGCCGGGGCCGTGGTGACCAGCGCATCCGTCTACGGCATGATAGCCCCGCCGGTGAACATACCGGTCATGATCATGGGTGGCGGCATCGACCTTCCCTTTGTCGGTTTCGACGGCATCCTCGCCCTCGTCACCTTCCCCCTCGCCATCCTAACGACCCTCTTCATCGGCTACCGCTACGTAGACAGGAGCAAGCTCAAGATCGTGGTCGCCGAGAACCGCAAGGTCCCGAAAGCGGCAAGCTGGACGGTCTATATCCCCCTCCTCGTCGTGGTCGTGCTGATGGTCGGCCCCAAGCTTTTCCCGCACTGGTTCCCCGACCTCATGCTGCCCTTGACCTTCCTCATCGGGACCCTCCTGGGCCTGATCACGGGGAAGAAGTTCGAGGTCGCCAAGGTCGTGCGCAAGGGCCTGTCAGACATCATCGGCGTCGTGGGCATCCTCTTCGGCGTTGGCATGCTCATCGAGGTGATGACCTTGACCGGCATCCGCGGTGGCATTGTCGTGGGCGCCCTCTCCCTGCCCTCGTCCCTCATGCTCCTCACCATCGCGGTCGTCCTCCCCCTCTTCGGCGGCATCTCGGTCTTCGGCGCGGCCTCCGTCCTCGGCGTGCCCTTGGCGCTGGCCCTCCTCGGCAAGAACCAGATCGTCGTCCTCTCGGCGCTGTCCCTGATAGGCGCCATGGGCTCCTACATGCCGCCGGTCGCGCTCACGCCCGTCGTGACCGCTGGCCTCATCGGCGAACCCAAGTACGGACGCATCAACCGCTATTGCGTCCTCCCCGCCGCCCTGGCCGTCGCCGTGGGCGTGCTCATGATCGTCTTCGCGAATCCCGTCGCGAAATTCCTGGGGGTCTAGAAAACCATGCTGACCATCTGCTATCGCGTCATCACGGCCGCCGCCGCCGCCCTCGTCGTCATCGAGCTCTTCTCGCAGAAGGACCTAAAGCTCAAGTTGAACGCTGCCATCGTCGTCATCCCCCTCGTGCTTCGCGCCCTCATGATCGCCTAGAAAGGAGGATGGGATATGGAACGGAAGAAGACAATTGATATCATCGTGTCCTGCCTCCTCCTGGCCGCGGCGCTCGCCGCAGTCGCCATGGTCACCCCCGGCTACCTGGCCATGCGCAAGCCGGACACGATCAGGAAGGGTCCGGGCGTCTCCCGCGTGACGCTGCTCTCCGAGTATTTCCCCGGGGTGAAGGGCACGGTGGGCGATTCCGAAGTCTACATCCTGGACTCGGGCAAGCCGGGTGGGAGCGCCCTCATCCTTGGCGGGACCCACGGCAACGAACCGGCCGGCTACATGACGGCCATCCTCTTTGTCGAGAACGCCCGGCCGCAGGCGGGCCGGCTCTTCGTCATCCCGCGGGCCAACGCCTCGGCCGCCACCCACACCGATCCGATGGAAGGCACGCCGCGCAGCTTCACGATCGACGCGGCCTCGGGAAAACGGAGCTTCCGCTTCGGTTCCCGCGCCACCAACCCGATCGACCAATGGCCCGATCCGGACATCTACATCCATGCCTCCTCGGGCCAGCAGCTCTCGGGATCCGAGACCCGCAACCTCAACCGGGCCTACCCAGGAAGGCAGGACGGGACCTTCACCGAGAAGGTGGCCTTTGCGATCACCGCCCTAATCCTCAAGGAGGGCGTCGACGTGACGGTCGACCTCCATGAGGCCTCCCCGGAGTATCCTGTAATCAACGCCATCGTGGCCCATGAGCGGGCCATGCCGGTGGCCTCCGCGGCCATACTGGACCTGGAGTTCGAGGACATCACGATGGGACTCGAGCCCTCGCCCAAGAGCCTCCATGGCCTGACCCACCGTGAGCTGGGCGACGCCACGAAGACCTTGGCCATCCTCATGGAGGACACGAATCCATCACAGGGCCGGCTCCGCGGCCGGACCAGCGAGGCCCTCATCCTCGAGGGCAAGGACGAGCTCTATGTCCGCGCGCAGAAGCTGGGCCGCCTCTTCGTGCCCTTTGACGAAAAAGGTTGGCCGCTTTCGACGCGGGTCGGCCGCCATATGGCCGGTCTCGAGGCGATCTTTGGGGCATTTTCGGCGCAGAACCCCGACAAGCCCCTTGTCGTGGACGGCATGCCGCCCTATGAGGAGCTCGTGGCGGGGAATTTCGGGAAGTTCCTCTGATGAAGTCCTACGCCCGATGGGCCGCCCCGGCCCGGCTGGGCGCGGCCTTCGTGGCCTCCCTCCTGGCCGCGGGCTTGATGGGTTGCGCGACCTCTTTGCGGTCAATGCCGTCCAAGGACAGCCTGGCGATCCTTCACTCCCTTGGCGGCGGGGTCCTGGACTCCCGGCGGTCCGGGAAGGTAGTCCTGGTCATCGGCGGAGCCCATGGTGACGAGCCCTCCGGTGCCCAGGCCGCCAGGCGACTCGCGGCGGCCCCCCCGCCCCGAAATGGCCTTGTCCTGGTCCTCCCCGAGGCCAATCCGGCGGCTCTGGCCGCAGGCACGCGCAGCGCCCCCACTCCAGGTGGCGCAGACCTGAACCGCCTTTATCCCGGCGATAAGACCGCCAGGCTGCCCGAGGAGCCGGCCCGCGCGGCCGCGATCTTCGCCCTCGCCCTGAAAGCCGACCTGGTCATCGACCTCCACGAGGAAGGGCTGGCCTGGGCAGAGGCCGATCTCCCCACCATAGTCTTTTCACCCCCGGCCGCCGCCCTGGTCATGGACCTCGTCCAGGCGGCCAGCGCAGCGGGCCGGGACTTCGTCTTCACCGGCGGGGCGCCGGCGGGGAGCCTCGTTGGAGAGCTGGGCAGGGCGGGGAGAAAGGCCATCCTCGTCGAGGTTCCCGCGCGGCTCCCGCTCGAGGAGCGGACGCGGCTCCACCTGGCCGTCATCGAGGCCTGCCTCGTCCTCCTCGGCATGGACTAGGGCGCCCATGCTAGGATGAAGGGCGATGCTACCCATCGAGTGCCTGGCCGTCGCCGCGGCCCTCCTGTATCCGCTCTTCCTCCTGGCCGAAAAGGCCGCACTGGCGAAGGCCAGGTCCTCCATCCGCCTCGTGGTCCATGTGAACGGCACCCGGGGCAAGACGGAGACCACACGCCTCATCGCCGCCGCCTTCCGCGCCGGGGGCCTGCGCACCCTGGCCAAGACGACGGGCACCTTGCCCCTCCTCATCATGCCCGATGGATCCGAGAGGGTGATCAGGCGGATGGGATCGCCCAACGTGCGGGAACAGCGGAACCTCCTTCTCCTTGGCGCCCGCCTCCATGTCGAGGCTGTCGTGGCGGAGTGCATGGCGGTGTCCCCCGATGCCCAGGCCGCCTCCCATGCCTTCCTCGAGCCCTCGGTCCTGGTCGTCACCAATTCGCGACCCGACCATGGTGACGAGTTGGGCGAACCTGGAGAGGCCGCCAAGGTCTTTGCCCAGGGCTGCCCCAAAGGCGGGGAGGTCTTCACTTCGGACGCCGCCATCCTCGGCATCCTCGCCGCCGCCGCCGAGGTGCGGGGGGGCAAGGCCACGCTCGCCCCGCCCGTCTGTGGGACCTGCGCGATCATGGACGAGAACGCCGGGATAGCCCTCCTTGTGGCCGAATATGCAGGCATCCCCCGGGAAAGAGCCTTGAAGGGGATGGGCGGCTACAAGGCGGATCCAGGCGCCTTCGCCATCAGGCGGCTTGGGAAAGGGAGCTCGGCGATTTGCGTCGTGGATGCCCTCTCGGCGAACGACCCTGTCTCCACCGAACTCCTTTTCGGCCGGGCGGACATCGGCCGGCTGCCGGGAGGACGCCGTGTCCTCCTCCTTGCCAACCGCAGCGACCGCGCCGACCGCTGCCTGGCCTTCGCCAGGTGGGCCGCAGCCGAACCGGAGCGCTGGGATGAGGTCCTGGTCGCGGGGAGGCCCTCTGTGACCGCATGGCGCCTCCTCGAGGCCGCCTTCGGGACCAGGTCGAAGCCGCGGCGGAGCCGCGGACAGGGGCCAGCGCCTGCACAAGGGAGGCTTAGGACGCTGCGCCGGCTCGAGGAGCTGCTCGACGAGGGCCCCGGCACGACGGTCTTCGCCGTGGGTAACTGGAAACAATTGGGTCCTTCCCTGGCCGGACTCGAACGCAAGGGGCAGGCATGAACTCGGAATATGTCCTGGTGCTCGGCGCGGTGGCCAGTCTCTTCATGACCGAATTCATCGGCCTGTCCCCGGGCGGCATCATCGTGCCAGGCTACATCGCCCTGTACCTCGGCGAGCCCCTTCGCCTTGCGGCCACCCTCGCTGACGCGGCCTTCGCCTTCCTCCTGGTCCGCCGCCTTGGCTGTTGGCTCATCCTCTTCGGCCGCCGCCGCTATGCCTGCTTCCTCCTCGCGGGTTTCCTTGCGCGCTTCCTCCTCGAGCGCGCCCTCCCGGCCATCGCCCCCGAGGCTCCGGTCCTGGCCGCCGCCGGATGGCTCATCCCGGGCATCCTCGCCGCTGATGCCGACCGTCAGGGCCCTGGCCGGACCCTGGCGGCCACACTGGCCGCAGCCCTCCTTGTCAAGCTGGTCTGGATGGCGGTGGCGGGCGCATGAGGCTGACCACGAAGCCGCGAGGCATGGGAGATATCCGCGCCCTCTTGATCTTCCTGGGCATCCTCGCGGCCTGGTACGCTGTGCTGACCCTGTTTGGGGCGGCTTCCCGACCCGGGTCCTATCCGGCCGAGCCGCGGGCCGCGGAATTTCGCGCCGCGGAACTTCGCGCCGCGGAATTTCGCGCCGCGGAACTTCGCGCCGCTCGGCAGATGAAAGCCGCCCTCAAGGCCCTTTCCGAGGATGCCCAGGCGAGGGGCGAGACGCCGGAACCCCGGACCGACCCCAACCGGAGCGGCATCATCGGGCTTGAATGGTCGCCCATCACGACTACCCTGGGCAGCCTTCCAGCCAAGCGAAGCGCCGCCCAGCCTGACGCGGCAGCCCTCATGGCGAGGCTCTTCGTTGAAGCAGGCATAAAGCCAGGCGACCTGGTCGCGGTGGAAAGCTCGGGCTCCTTCCCCGGCTTCGCGATCGCCTCCCTGGTGGCGGCAGGAAGCCTTGGCGCCACGGCCACGGCCAGCCTTTCCATCGGCTCGTCGACCTGGGGGGCCAACCGGCCGGGTTTCACCCTTCCGGACATGGTCCTCGCCCTCGAGCGCCGTGGCATCCTCGCCGACCTGCCCATCTCGGTCTCCCCGGGAGGTTCAGATGACATCGGGCGCGATATGGAAAAGGCCGCGCTCGAGGCGGCTATGTCCAGGGCCGAAGCCTCGGGGGCGCGCATAATCCGGGAGGCCGATCTTGGCCGGGACGTCGCGGCGCGGAAGGCCTTCCTCGAATCGCGAGGCAAGCCGCGCATCTTTGTCTCGATTGGCGGCAATTGGGCGGCGGCAGGGCCGGGGGAGGCCCTCCTCGGACGCACCGGCCTCCTGTGCCTCAAGGACTTCCCAGGAGGCCGCGTATCCGGCCATGGACTCGTGCAATCCTTCCTGCGCGACGGCCTGCCCGTGATCAGGATCCTCGATGTCGAGGACCTCTGCGCCAGGACCGGCCTCGCCTACGATCCTCGCCCTTGGCCGGGGGAGGGGAAGTCGGGCCTGTATCGCGGCAAGGCGGCTTCCCCCTTGGTGATCCTGGCAGGGCCCATCCTCGCGATCGCCGCCGTCCTGGCCCTGCGCCTTCGTCGTATTGTACTGCCGAAAAAGAGGGTATAGAATCTAGCCTCGATTCCTGGCTCCCATGTACAACCGACACGGAGGACCCGATGCCCAGCCGAGATGACGCACTGAAGCTCTGGAAGGAATACAACAGCGAGGAATCGCAGTACCGCCACTCCCTCGCGGTCGAGGCGTCCATGCGCCATTTCGCCGTCAAGCATGGCGAGGATCCCGAATACTGGGGCCTCGTCGGGCTTCTCCACGATGTCGACTACGGCCGATGGCCGACCGAGCATCTCAAGCATGCGCGCGAAATCCTCTCTCCCGCTGGCTGGTCCGAAGCCTTCATCCGGGCTGTTGAAAGCCATGGCTGGGGGATCTGCAGCGAAGTCGAACCCCTCCACGTGATGGAAAAGGTCCTCTTCGCCACCGACGAGCTCACCGGCTTCATCACGGCCTGCGCCTATGTGCGGCCTTCCCGTTCTGTCCTTGACCTGGAAGTGAAATCGGTCAAGAAAAAATGGGGCGCGGTCAATTTCGCCGCAGGCGTGAGCCGGGAGGTGATCGAGAAGGGCGCGGCAATGCTGGGGATGAGCCTGGAGGACCTCATCCAGGAGACCATCCTTGCCATGCGCGCGAAGGCCGAGGAGCTAGGCGTCAAGGGGAACCTCTAGCCTCGTTCGGGCTTCACCCATGCCCTGACAGTGTTCCGCCCCTTTTTTTTGGCGACATACATGGCTTCGTCGGAGCGGCGGATGAGGTCGGCGGGCTCGAGGCCGGTTTCCCAGGCAGCGACTCCCACGCTGATCGTCAGGCTGATCTGTTCGACTTCATCCTCGCCATCGGCGCAAGCCACGACGCCTTCGGCCTCCGTCCCAGGATGGCGGACGCAGATGGGCAAGACCGAGATCGAATACCGGAGGCGTTCGGCGATCGCCATGGCGACGTCAAGGGACGCGAAAGGCATGACGATGACGAACTCCTCCCCGCCGTAGCGATAGATCCTGTCCCCTGCCCTGAGGGTTTGCTTGAGGGCTCCCGCCACAGCGGTCAGCGCCGCGTCGCCGGCTTGGTGGCCGTACAGGTCGTTCACCCGCTTGAAGTGGTCGAGGTCGATAAGGAGGACTGCCAGGCCCTGTTTGGCGGCGCGCATCGAGCGCACAATGGCTTCGATGTCGGCCCCGAGCTGGCGGCGGTTGAAGGTTGAAGTGAGGACGTCCGTGGAGAGCTGGACCGTCAATTGCCCCACGAGCGTATGGGCCAAGGTGACCGTGGCGGCCAGGCTGAACAGCGCGATGAGTCCGATGATCACGGCGGTCTTCCGAAAGATCGAGTTGGCTGTCGCGGCATCGATGTCCACGCCCAGGAGCCCGATGAATTCGCCGGACGACCGCTTCATGATGGGAGCGTAACCGGTGATCAGGACACCCCAGACAGGATCCTTGTCCAAGGGGCCATAGACGGGTTTCCTCTCCGCGTAGGCCCGGCGGCGCAGGTCATCCATGTTGTCCCGGCTGCCCACCGGGGAGAAAAAAGGGCTGCCCACGGGCTCGGCGTCGAGGATGTACTCGACCTGGTCGACGGAAACCTGCTGTTCCGTGTAGATATAGCGCGCTACGCCTCCCGCCTTGATCCGTTGGAAGACAGCCTGCATTTCAAGGTAGTAGGGCGTGGCTTCGTCGGCGGGTGTCCTGAGCTGGACATATTCCCCTATCCTTTCCTCGATGACGCTGACCGAAGCCTGGGCGGTCAGGCTGGCCAGTTGGCCGAGGTAGGAGGAGATCGTATCCGTGAAATAGCGGTAGACGGCGGCGCCGAAGGCCCCAAAAACCGCGGCCAGCAGGATTATTACCGTAACCTCAAGCCTGACCCTGGATCGACTCATTGGCTGAAGTCTATGCTATGGAGGTCCTTGGAGCAAGCTCCGCGAGGCTTGCTGACCCGGCAACATAACATCGGGCTGAAGCCAATGTTTGGCCGCCGGGTCAGTAGGCTTCCCACATTGACGATCCTGCGCCCTTTGGGCAATAATCCACTACCCCACGCAAGCGAAAGAACGAGGCACACGGCATGCTCGAGAAAATAAGCCAGAAGTTTGGCGATATAGTCAGGACCATCGGTGGCAAGGCCACGATCAGCGAGAAGAATGTCGAGGACGCGGTCGAGCAGATCAAGCTCACCCTCCTCGAGGCGGACGTCAACCTTCGGGTCGTTCGTCGCTTTGTCAACGCAACCCTCGAGGAAGCCAAGGGTGAGAAGGTCCTCCGCTCGGTCAACCCTGGGCAGATGTTCATCAAAATCGTCTACGACCGCATGGTCGGCCTCCTCGGGGAAGGCCGTCAGGACCTGGTCCTCAAGGGCCCTGATACCACGAGCGTCATCCTCCTCCTGGGCCTCCAGGGCTCCGGCAAGACGACGACAGCCGCCAAGCTCGCCTTCCATCTCAAGGGCAAGGGCCGGCGCGTCCTCATCGCCGCCTGCGATCTCGTGCGCCCCGCGGCGGTCGAGCAGCTCGCCGTCCTCGGCGCCCAGGTCGGGGTCGACGTCTACAAGGAAGAGGGCGCCTCAGACCCCGTGAAGGTCGCCGCCGCCGCCCTCGCCAAGGCCAAGCACGAGCTCTACGACGTCCTCATCGTGGACACCACGGGACGCCTCCAGATCGACGAATCCATGATGGACGAACTTGTGCGCGTCCGCGCCGCGGTCAAGCCCGACGAGTCCCTCCTTGTCGCCGACGCCATGACGGGCCAGGCCGCGGCCGACATCGCCAAGACCTTCGACGAGAAGGTGGGCATCTCCGGCGTCATCCTCTCCAAGTTCGATTCCGACGCCCGCGGCGGCGCGGCGCTCTCCCTCCGCTCGGTGACGGGCAAGCCCGTCAAGTTCGTCGGCGTCTCCGAAAAGCCCGAGGGCCTCGAGCCCTTCTATCCGGACCGGATGGCCAGCCGGATCCTCGGGATGGGCGACGTGGTCAGCCTCGTCGAGAAGGCACAGGAAGTCTACAACCAGGAGGAGGCGCTCGACCTTGAGAAGAAGATGGCCAACGAGTCCTTCAGCCTCGAGGACTACCTGGACCAGATCTCCAAGGTCAAGAAAGTCGGCTCCGTCAAAGGGATGCTCGACATGATCCCCGGCCTTGCCGGGCAGGTGAGCGAGGAGCAGCTCGACGCCGAGGGCATGAAGTACGAGGAGGCCATCCTCCGCTCCATGACCAAGAAGGAAAGGCAGAACCACCTCATCATCGGCCAGACGCGCCGCACGCGGATCGCCAAGGGCTCGGGCACCTCGGTGGCCCAAGTGAACCGCCTCCTCAAGAAGTTCGAGAAAACCCGCCTCATGATGAAGAAGATGGTCAAGAACAAGGGCGCCATGGCCAAGATGATGCAGGGGCAACAACAGGGCGGAAGGTGATCGAGGGGCTTGCGGGGACTATACATAGTCGGCTCGCTTCTGCTATCATCCTGCTACTACGTCGATTGGAGTCGCGCTATGTCGAGAAAATGTGATATTTGCGGCAAAGGGACTGCGTTCGGAAATACGGTTTCTCACGCCAAAAACCGGACCCGCCGGACTTGGTTTCCCAACCTCCTCGAGATGAGGACAAAGATTGATGGCAGCGTGAAATCTGTCAGGATCTGCACCCGCTGCCTCAAGGCCGGGAAAGTCGTCAAGTACGTTTAATTCCTGATCCCGCAAGGGAATTGCTCATGGAAGACCGCCTTATACGAGGCGGTTTTTCATTTTAAACATTAGCCGAACTTCGAACCTTAGTAAGCTGTGTCGAATACTCGGCGGCACCTTCAGCCTGGAATTCGAGGCCCCAACAATCTTGGTAGCACTCCAAAACCTCTACAATCTTCCTAGCCTTTGAAGGATGCGCCAGGCCACGACAGACAGGTAGGCCGAAGGCGCTTTTTTCTGGCCAAAGTCGTAGCCCTTCCATCGCGCATATACGGATCCGGGCACAAAGAGCCCCTTCTCGTCTTGGCCTTCCAGCACATCGACCATCTGGGCGAGGCTTTTGTCCTTCCTGATCGCCTCGATGCGCGAAAGGGCGTCAAGGACATGAAGCAGGTCGTACCACAGGAGTGGAGCCTTGAGCTTCCTGAAGTTGTTGCCCATGTAAAAGATGTAGGGATGGGCATCCCTGCTCCTTTTCCAGAGGTCGAGAAGGCTTGTGGCGGCGCTGGCGACGAGGGGTTCGAACCTGGACATCCTCCTGCCGTCGTCGTCAGTCGCATCCAGGAGGAGTTCGAGCATGACGAGGGTTGCATAGGGGCAGGGATCGTCTTTCCTCCCTGGACCTCGCCAGCCGCCCAAGGTGGCCGAAGCCGCGCAGGGCCAGCCACGCGCGAAGGCCAGGCTTGCCAGATGGTCGATCGCTTTCACGACGCGGGCATCCTTCCCGTAGCCCATCCTCACAATGGCGCGCAAGGTCACGGGCGCGTCGCAAAGCGCCCAGGCTGGGAGGCTTTCGCCGCTTCCCCCATGCCCGGCGCCGATCTTCATGGGCAGGGCGAAGGGACCCTCATCCGAAACGGAGGCCATCACCTTGCTGGCCAAGTCCCCAGCGCCAGGATCGCTTTTCGCCAAGCCGAGTTCCGTCGCCAGCGAGAGCTTGTGGAAGCATTGCTCCGCGCTTTTGTGGCTCGCGAGGGGGATGCCAGGCCATCGCTCCAGATCGGCGATGAGCTCGAGCATGAGGGGAGCGCGCAAGGACGCGGCACGGATTGTCTCCAGCTCCTTTCCCTTCGCGCCAAGGATGTCACGGGCGAAGACATAGGCAGCCGAGGGATCATGGCTGATCAAGGCTTCAAGGGCCTTGCGGTCCGGCTTTTCATTCTTCATGGAAAAATGATACCACAATCCGCTTTCGCGGGGGATAGACTCGCGCGCTGGAACCTACCTTGTGACTTGCCGAGGCCTGGCAGTAGGCGTATGCTCGGTGTCATGAGCATCGACAGCGCGGCTATAGCCATGGCGCGCGGCATCACCAAGCGTTTCGGTTCGGTGGAAGCCCTTGCCTCCCTCGATCTCGACATACTGCCCGGGGAAGTCTTGGGCCTCATCGGCCCCTCCGGTTCGGGAAAGACCAGCCTCGCGCGGGTCCTCGTCGGCCTCCTTGCGCCGGATTCCGGCGAGGTCAGGCTGTTCGGCGAAAAGCTTCCCTGCAGGAAGACCCTTTCCCGCGTGGGCTACATGGCCCAGGCCGATGCCCTCTATGGGGATCTCGATGGCCTGTCCAACCTTTCCTATTTCTTTCCCCTCACCTACGCGGGCAACGCCCTCAGGGACCTGATGATACACGGCAGGAGCCTTGGCTCCATCCTTCCCGCCCTCGCGGCCATCTGGGGCTTCGGCCTCCTCTTCCTCGCGCTCGCCGTGGTGGGGCTCGGCCGCTTCCGGAAGGGCCGCTGATGCCTGAGCTGCCCGACCTCGTCCACATCGTGAAAGCGCTTGGCCCCGCCCTGGAAGGGCGGCGGATAGAGGCGGCCAGGGTCAAGGAGCCCATCGTGCTGCGGCTCCTCCTTCCAGGCACCCTTGGTGGACTTGTGACAGGGCGGCGCTTCTCTTCCCTCGTGCGGCGCGGCCCCTTCCTCCACTTCACCTTGGGGCCGGCGGCCATGACCGACTGTGGCGCGGCCGCGGACGCGGCGCCACCGAGCGCGGCCCCTGCTGGCGCGTCGCCTGCTGGCGCCGATGGGCCGCTTGATCTCATCATGCACCTGATGCTCGCGGGGCGGTTGCGTCTTGCGGAGGCTTCCCGAAAGCCCCTTGCCCATACCTGCTTCAGCATGGACCTTGATGATGGCCAGGTCCTTTCCTACGGCGACGAGAAGAGCATGGGGAAGGTCTACATCTGCCTGCCTTCGCACAGGGGTGCCATCCCCTTTTTCAAGGGACAGGGCGTTGACCTGGCCTCCCCTGAATTCACCTGGGGATTGTTCGAAGCCCTCATCGCGAAAAGACGCTGCCAGGCCCGCGTATTCCTCATGGACCAGTCCTGCCTCTCGGCGATCGGGAACGCCTATGCCGACGAGATCCTCTTCGAGGCGGGCATCCACCCCAAGGCGTCCTGCAATCGGCTGGACGAGGCGCAAAGGCGCGCATTGTACGATGCGACCAATTCGGTCCTGTCTTGGGGGATCGCGAAGGTAGAGGAGGCGGGGCGCCCCCTCGAGGAGAAGGTGCGGGACCACATGCGCGTACGCGGCCGCGCGGGGCAGGCCTGTCCGCGCTGCGGCGCCTCCATCCGCAAGGCGGGCGTCCTCGGCTTTGATTCTTTTTTTTGCCCCGTCTGCCAACCCGACAAGGCCGGCAAGGGGCTGGACTGGAACAAACTGCCGAAATGACGGGGGAAGCCATGCACAGGCGCGCGCAACTGGACGACGCGGGAAGGATAGCGGAGATCCATGTCTTCGGCTGGCGATGCGCCTACCGCGGCATCGTCACGGACGATGTCCTCTTTGGCAAAATGCGGGTCGCTGCCTCGGCCGAGCGCTGGAGGAAAAGCCTGACGGCCGAGGCGGAGACAGCCGCCGGCGCGGGCGAGACCTGGGTGGTGGAGACGGACGGCATCATCAGGGCCTTCATGACGATGGGGGATACGCGGGACCCTGACCGCGACGGGACGAGCTTCGAGCTCTGGGGCATCTACGTCGATCCGGCCTTCCTGCGCTCGGGCTTCGGCGGCGGGCTCATCGAGCTCTGCGAGGACGAGGCCCGCCGGCGCGGCCGCAAGGAAGTCCTGGTATGGGTCTTCGAGAGGAACCCGGGAGCTCGGGCCTTCTATGAAAAGCATGGCTTCCGCGCCGAGGGCAAGACCCAGGTGATCGAGAACCTCGGCGCCGTCGAGATGCGCTATGTCAAGCCGCTGGGCAAGGCCATGGGAGGGCAGGAGAATGTTCGCTGAGTTCGCCTATGTTTTCGCGGGTGGAGGCCTCGGTGCCGTGCTGCGTTTCGCCGCCTCGCGCCTCGGCGCCAGGCTCCTGGGACCGGGTTTCCCCTGGGCCACCCTTGCGGTCAACCTGATTGGATGCTTCCTCATCGGCGCCGCGGCAGGACTCCTTGAACGGCAGCTTCTCCCTCCTCGCACCCGCCCGCTTTTCATCGTCGGCTTCCTTGGCGGCCTGACCACCTTTTCCAGCTACGCCTTCGACACCTTCGAGTTCATGCGCCGTGCCCAATGGGGAAAGGCCTTCGCGAACATCGCCCTCGACAACGTCCTGGGCCTCGTGCTCGCGGCCCTCGGCTACATCATCGCGGCGAGGCGTTAGGCGACGCAGGCCGTCACGGCCAGGGCTTCAGTCCCGGCGGAACCCCGAGGCGGCTTTGTAAAGGGCGGCGGATGCCGCCAGGCCTGCGACGACCTGCGCCAGTGGCGGCCAGGAAAAAGCGCCTCGGACCGCACCGAGGAGAGAGCAGACAAGGATGGACATGGCTATGAAGGTAGCGCAACGCTCAAGGAGGCTTCGCCTGGCCTTACGGTCCACCTTCCCCCAGGCTACCGCTGCGCGGGAAAGCGCGAAGGCCGCGGCCGGCGCGGCAAGGAGGGCGCCAAATGCCAGGTTTCCGGCGAGATCGGTCGCTGCGGTCATGCCATCCTCCCGGTGGAAGGCCGGCCGCGGCCCCTGCCAAAGCCGGTGACGGCTGATAGCGCCTCTCCCTCCCGCCAGTCGGCGACCGTCAAGCCTGCGTTGCGAAGCCTTGCCTCAAGGACACTGCCCTCGAGTGCGATGATCCGCCGTGCCAACAAGGTGGCGGCGCTTGGGGCCGTGCCTTTGTCGGCTCTTGCCCCGGCAGGAAGGGGCCTGAGGATGCTCACCGTGTAGCCAAGGCGGGCAAGGCTCCGCAGGGGGCCAAGATCATCGGTGAGGAGGGGACTGACGAGGACGATGGCCGACTTCGGGGGGAAGAGCCTCGTGGGGATGTTGTCGAAACGCTCGAACACCGCGTGGTCGCCGATGCGCGCGCGGGAGATGGCCAGTGCCAGCCGCAGCGAGTGCTCGCGGCCGAGGCCGGGGGCCGTCCACTCCACCGTCGAACCGTAGCAGAGGAAGGCCACACGGTTGCCGCCCGCCAATAAGGTCTGGGCTATCGAGGAAGCCGCCGCCGCCGCGGCTTCGAATTCTCCGACGCTGCCATAGCTTGCGGCCCGCGCATCGAGGATGACGCCGACGTCAAGCGCCCTCTCCTCCTCGTAGACATTCACGATGGCCATGTCCCAGTGGGACTCGGCCCGCCAGTTGAGGCTCCGCAGGGGATCTCCCGGCCGGTACTCGCGGGTCCCCGCGAAGTCGGTGCCCGATCCCGCCTTCCTGGACCTGCTCCTGCCCGAGAAGCTCCGGGCGGCCTCGGCCTGTAGGGCTAGGCTTTTGAGGGGAAGGTCCCGAGGGGAGGCGACGACGAGGGCGGGGCAGTCGAGCCTCGCCTTGGAAGCGCGCGCGGTGAAGAGGGACTCGGCCTTGGCTTCGATGGCAGGGAAGGAATGAACCCCGCGCGGCAACGAAAGGCTGTAGGCAAACTCGGTGGTCGCCCCCGCCTCGAGGCTGCCCTCCCAGCGCGCCAGGCCTTCAAGGATCGCACAACCTTCCGGCACCTGGTCCTCGAGGCGCAGGAGGTCTAGACGGCCGCCCTGGTTCGTGACGAATAGCCGCACTTCCCCATGGTCGCCGGGTCGGACGAAGGAAGGTTTTGCTTCCCGGCGCGCCACCAGGCTGATGGCGGGAGCCTTGGCCAGCGCTGCGCAGAGCAGCCAGGCCGCGAAGGGGAGGGCCGCCACGAAAAAGGCGCCTTCGGCGAAGGCGATGCCGGCCGCGGCCAGGAGGAGGGCCGCGAAGGCCGCCGGGCCGCGCGGGTCCCTCATGCGGAGGCTTCGGCCTTGGGCACGGGAACCGAGGCTATTGCCTGCCGCACCACGTCCTCCACGAGGGTCTCGGCGGCCCAGACTTCGGGCTTGAGGATGACGCGGTGGACCAGGGCCTCGAAGGCGCACCACTTGATGTCGTCGGGGACGGCGAAGGTCCTTCCCTCCATCACCGCGTGGGCCCGGGCCAGCTTGAGGAGGGCAAGGGAGGCCCGGGGGCTGGCCCCGACGGCCACCCTGGGCGCCTCGCGGGTCGCCCGCGCAAGCTCGACCGCATAACGCGCCAGGTCCCGTTCCACGTGGACGGTCTCGGCCGCGGCCACTAGGCCAAGGAAGTCGGAGGCTTCAAAGAGGCGGGAGAGGTCTACTTCCTCGGTGCCGCGTGCCGCCCGCCGCATGAGGACCTCGAGCTCGTCCTCCTTCTCGGGATAGCCGATGGAGAGGCGCACCAGGAAGCGGTCGAGCTGGGCTTCGGGAAGGGGGAAGGTCCCCTCGTACTCGATGGGGTTCTGCGTGGCAATGACCATGAAGGGACTTGGCAGGAGGAGGGTCTTGCCCTCGAGGGTCGCTTGCTTCTCCTCCATGGCCTCGAGAAGGGCCGACTGGGTCTTGGGCGGCGCGCGGTTGACCTCGTCGGCCAGGACAAAGTTCGCGAAGATGGGCCCCTCGAGGAGGCGGAGGCCCCCTTCCTTGCGGTCGAGGATGTAGGCACCCGTGATGTCGGCGGGGAGGAGGTCGGGCGTGAACTGGATGCGCTTGAAGACCAGGCCGAAGACGCGCGCGAAGCTCCGCGCCGCAAGGGTCTTGGCAAGCCCCGGCTTGTCCTCGATGAGGACGTGCCCTCCGGCTATGGCGGCGCCGAGGAGCTTCTCCAGGAAGGCCCGCTTGCCGATGATGGCCTTCTCCATCTCGTCGAGGAGGGCCTTGCAGACTTCGGCCGCATTCATTTTGTCGGGATCCACTGGCTGCTCTCCTTTGAATCTTCGATGTTGGCCTGGCCTGTTTTTTCCGTGTCCAATCCGGCGCTTTCCTTGAGTGCCGACAGCGCCGCGAGGGCCTTGGGGAGGAAGTCGGAATCGACGGATGCCTTGCGGGAAAGGTAATCCACAAGAAGGAAGTCCGCCGCGCCGGCTTGCGGCGGAAAACCCCGCGCCTCGACAAGGTCGCGCGCCGCGCCTTCATCCAGGTTGAACCTGAGGGCAGCCACTTCGCGGGAGAGGGCCTTGAGCCTCTGGGCCAGGATGTCCCGCGAGTGGGGGCGGGATTTCGCGCTTTCGACCTGGGCCGCGAGCTCCCGCTCTCCTTGCCTGCAGGGCCTTGCGGCCCGCCCAAGCTCGTGCTGTCCGGCCGCTTTTCTCCCCGCCCGGAAGCAGCGCAGTAGCACGAGGCTGGCCAGGCCAAGCATCGCGGCCACGGCCGCAAGGCGGGCGACCACCGGAGCGAATCCCGTCCAGCCGCTCATGCCCGGCCCCCAAGGCCAGCCCTGTGCCGCGCCTCAATGGCCTCGAGGGCCCACAGGGCTTCGCTTCGGTCTCCTTCGCCCATGGCTTCGGCCGAATAGCGGGCCATCTCGAACTTCGCGGTGAGGACGGCTATCCCGGTTTCGGCAATTCCGCGGGAGCCGAGGAGGGCCGCGAATTCCCTGGCTGTCAGGGTCGCGTCCCCGTTGCCGGCCAAGGACGGCGGGGCCAGGATGTCGCACATCGCGGCATAGGCGGCGATGACGGCGTCCCGAACTATGTCCCCTGTTTGCAGGATCCGCCGTGCGACCAGGAAGGATTCCAGCTGGCCGGCACCTTCCGCTTCCATGTCCAACGGGGCTTCCGGGAGGATGGGGAAGGCCATCCCTCCGCTTTTGGCGCGGCCGGGGCGAAGGACGAAGAGCAAGGTCCCTCCCACCGCAAGGGCTCCGCCCGCGGCGAAAAGGGCAAGGAGGAGGGGGCGGTCCTTCGGCAGCCTTGGCTCCTCCGAGGGGACTTTTCCGGCAAGGGCAGCCGCAAGGCCGGCATCCTCGGATGCCCTTGGGTCCGCCGGAACGGTCTGGCCTGCCTCTCCCTGGTTGCCGGACAGGAAGGATCCGTATATCGCGGCCATGACCTGCGGAAGGACGGTGAAGGCAAGGGCAAGGACCACGAGGGCGATCCAGGCCTGCCTGACACTTCGCGAGTGGCGGCCGGGGCGGGCCGCCCTGCCGGACTTGCGGTCCAGGAAGGCCAGGACGATGATGATACCAAGTATGACGATACCGGCGCCGACGCCGAAGGACATGAGGAGCTCCGAGCCCATGACTGCCGTGCTGCCCCAAGCGCGGGAAAAGGCATTGAGGATGGCGGCAAGCGAAGAATCGCGCGGGCTTGGGGATACGACAAGGCTGGCGAGGACAAGGGCGGCCATGGCCAGGATTGACCAAGGCGCCATTTGGCTTTTGTCTTCCGGTTTCATGCGTAGACAGACTAGATCCTTGGTGGCCGGGCGTCAAGCGGAGGCGATCCTTGCGCATTTTAACGCCGCGTTAACAGAAGGCCTGTCCTTGCTTACGCTTTCCGGCTGGGCAAGGAGGGCATTATTGGGGAAATTTATCGGTGAGCGACCATGTGCTCCCGGGGTCGCAGGAAGGTTGTGGGAATGATGGCTATCATTGCAGGCAGTGGCAGGCTTGGCTCAGGCCTGGCGCGTGTGCTTTCCGCGAAAGGCGATGACGTCGTTGTCATCGGGGACAAGATCGACGCAAGGTGGCTCGGCAACGATTTTGACGGCGTGACGGTGGAGGGCGACCCGATCGATGAGGATGTCCTGGAGGCTGCCGGCCTGAGGAAGGCGGACCTGTTCGTGGCCGCGACCTCCGATGATGTGGTCAACGCCATGGCGGTGCAGATCGCGAAAACCGTCTTCCATGTCCCGCTCGCCCTGGCGCGCATGACCGACCCCGCGCGGGAAGGCTTCTACCGGAGCATCGGCCTCGATACGGTCTGTCCCACCTCGACCGGAATCAACCAGATACTCGACCGCATCCAGCGTTTCACCTTCGCGCCCCTCGAGGGGCACCTGGACTCTGGTCTTGCCGGAGTCATCCCGCTTCCTGGATGGACGGGAAAGGCCCTTGGCATGCTGGACCTTCCCCGCGGCCGCCACGTCATTGGAATCGAACGAAGGGGCAAGCTGGTGGCAGCCGACGACTCGACGGTCCTTGTCGAAGGCGACGTCCTCGTCATGCGGCGGACGGGAACCTGGAGGCAGGAATCATGAAGAGCTATGTGCTTCTCGCGGGAGGAGGCAAGGTGGGGTATTACCTTGCCCGCACCTTGAAGGACTCTGGCTATTTTGTGGGAGTCATAGAGAGGGATCCGGCACGGGCGGCGATGGTCGCCGCCGACCTTGAAGTGACTGTTGTCTGCGGCGATGCCACGGAACCGGGCATCCTCCTCGATGCCGACGCTCCCGAGGCACGTTATATGGTGGCGGTCACGGGCTCGGACGAGACCAACCTCGCGATTTGCCAGATGGCAAAGAGCTCCTATGGCGTAAGGGAAACGATCGCCCGCGTGATCAACCCCAAGAACGAGGTCATCATGAAGCGCCTTGGCGTGGACGCCACGATAAGCACTACGGCGGTGGCGGCGGAAACCATCAAGAAGGTCCTTCCCGCAAAGGGGATGCGGCTTTCCCAGATCTTCAGCCAAGGGGACGTCGAGATGGCCGAACTGGAACTTGAAAGCGACTCTCCTGCCTTGGGAAAGACCGTTTCGGAGCTTGTCCTCCCCGAAGACTGCCTCCTGATCTCCCTCATCAGGGACGGTGTCGTTTCCTTCCCGAGAGGCCGGACGGTGTTGGAGCGGGGCGACCGTGTCTTCGCCCTCTCGCGGCTCGACGCGGTGGAGGGCTTGCGGAAGGCCCTCCAGGGAGGCGACAGATGAGTCCTGCCACAAGGGCCCGTGCCATGCGCGCCCGCGGCACGCTTTGGGGCATGGTCGCCGAGACGTTCTACGTCTTCGCGCTCTCATCCTTTTGCGTGGCACTTGCCGCGCTCGTGTACGTCCTGGCCGGTTGAACCATGATAGTGAAACCGACCATCGATGACGCGAAGCTGATCCTCTCCTATACGGGGAAGGTCGTGATCGGCGTCAGCCTCCTCCTCCTCGTGCCCATGGCGACGGCCGCCGCGGCGGCCGAATGGGACGCATTGGTCTATTTCACCCTCTCCCTTGGCCTTTCGCTCTCCTCCGGATTCCTCCTCTCGATCGCAGGCGTCACCGACAGGCGCCCCACATGGATGCATGGCATGGTCACGGGGGCATTCTCCTGGATCGTTGTCATGGCGATCGCCGCATTGCCCTACTGGTTCTCGGGCAACTACCTTTCCTACCTCGACGCGATGTTCGACATCATGAGCGGTTTCACGACAACGGGCCTCGTCCTCATCCAGGACCTTGACCATGTGGCGGTCAGCCTCAACATGTGGCGCCACCTCCTCACCTTCGTGGGCGGACAGGGCATGATCGTCCTTGCCCTCACCTTCCTCGTGAAGGATTCCGGGGGGGGCTACAAGCTGTATGTCGGCGAAGGGAAGGACGAACGCCTTTTCCCGAGCGTCTTCCATACCGCCAAGGCGATCTGGAAGATAAGCCTCATCTATCTCGCCGTGGGGACATTGGCCCTTTGGGGAGCCGGCCTGGCCATCGGCCTCCCGCTCGCCCCCGCCTTCCTCCACGCCCTGTGGATCTACATGGCCGCCTGGAGCACGGGAGGCTTCGCGCCCATGTCGCAGAACCTCCTTTATTACCATAGCGGCCTCTACGAGACGATCACCGTCGTGTTCTTCATACTTGGTTCCTTCAACTTCGCGCTCCACCACGCCGTGTGGAGCGGTGACCGGAAGGAGGTCTACCGGAACATCGAGACCGTCTCCTTCGCCACGACGATGAGCGCCCTCACCCTCGTGACGGCATGGGGACTCATGAAGCTCCATGTCTACCCGGATTTCATGGCCCTTGTGCGCAAGGCCTTCTACCAGCTCGCCTCGGCGCACACCACGACCGGCTTCATGTCGGTCTACCCGAGGCAGCTGGCCATCGAGTGGGGCGACCTCGCCCTTGGCGCGATGATCCTCGCCATGCTCATCGGTGGCAGCGCCTGCTCCACGGCCGGCGGCTTCAAGGGCCTTCGCATGGGAATGCTCTGGAAGGCCATTGTCCAGGAGACGCGCAAGATGCTCAAGCCGAGTTCGGCTGTCTTCTCCCAGCGCTTCCATTACCACGGGGAACGGAGCCTCACGGAGGCGCAAGTGAGGAGCGCGGCCCTCATCGTCCTCATGTACATGGCCATTTTCCTTTTCGCGACCATGGCGGGAACGGCGGCCGGCTATCCCTTCCTCGACGCGGCCTTCGAGTCCGCCTCGGTGACCGGAAACGTCGGCTTCTCGATCGGTGTCACGCAGGCAGGCATGCCCTCCTTCCTCAAGGTGGTCTACATTTTCAACATGTGGGCAGGCCGTCTCGAGTTCATGGCCGTGCTGGCTTTCTTCGCCTTCGTGGGATCATTTTTCAGGAGGAAAACGGCATGAAACGCCCCTGGATCGCGCTCCTCCTCATCCTCGCGGGCGCCCTGGCTTCGCTTCCGGCCATCGCGGAGACAGCCTCAGTAGGCACAAAGGACCTCATCGAAAAGCCACGGGATTTCGACGGGAAGACGATTGTTTTCTTGGGGGAAGCCATTGGCGATGCGATGCGACGGGGCGACCATGCCTGGGTCAACCTCCTGGACGCGAATGCCGCGATGGGCATATGGCTGCCTGCCGCAGACAGCGATGCGATCAAGGACTGGGGTTCCTACCAGGCTAAGGGTGATGTGGTTCGCATCCGGGGGGTCTTCCACAGGGCCTGCCCCGAGCACGGGGGCGACATGGACATCCATGCCGAATCCCTGGAGATCATCGCAAGGGGCAAGGCAAGCGCGCATCCAGTGAACCAGGTGAGGCTCGTCCTCATGCCCCTCTCGCTCGCCTTGGCTTCCGCGCTATTCCTGGCCTGGAAACGGAGGGAGAAGTCGGGGAAAGCCGCCACCGAAGCCTGGAATCACTGGGAAGGGAGAAGGGAGAGGCGATAGCCGACCCCGCTCTCCGTGACGATGAGGCAGGGCCGGGACGGATCCTCCTCCAGCTTTTTCCTGAGCGCGTTTACGTAGACACGGAGGCTCCCTTCCTCCGCGTCCGCTGCCGGGCCCCAGACTTCCCGAAGGAGCTTGTCCCTGGTGACTATCTTGCCCGCGTGGCGGACGAGGATCTCGAGCACGGAGTATTCGGTGGGAGTCAGGTGCACTTCCGCGCCGCCGGCCTTCACCAGCCGGTGTTCCGCGTCAAAGCTCAGGCGGCCGCTGACAAAGACAGGCTCGAGATCGGGCATGCGCCGGCGGTGCACGGCCTCAACCCGCGCCATAAGCTCATTGGTGTAGAAGGGCTTCACGATGTAATCGTCCGCTCCGGCGTTGAGGAGGGCCACGATGTCCGCTTCCGCGTTGCGCACCGACACGACGATGACCGGGACCGTGCTCCATTCCCGGAGCCTCTTGAGCGTCTCGAGCCCCGACATGTCCGGCAGGTTGAGGTCCAGGAGGACGACATCGGGCTTGAAGGCCTGGATGGCCTGGATCCCCTCGAAGCCTGTCGGGGCCTGGAAAACCTCCCAGTCGCGGGCAGCGAAGGCGATCTCGAGGAGCCTGCGGATCTGCGCTTCGTCATCGATGACAAGGATCCTTCTCACGATGTCTCCTTTTCGACACAGGAAGGGAAGACGGCCTTGACTTCGAGCCCTCCGCCCGGGGCGTTGTGCGCGGCGATGTGGCCGCCGTGGGCAAGCGCGATGCCCTTGCAGATGGCCAGGCCGAGCCCAAGGCCGCCACCAGCCGCGGCGCTCCCCCGCCTGAAGCGCTCAAAGATGGATGCGAGTTCGGTTTCGGGGACGCCGGGGCCGAGATCGCGCACGCGGATCTCGAGGTCATCGCCCCTTTGGGCGAAGGCGAGCGCGATGGCCGATCCGCTTGGCGAATAGCGCGCCGCGTTCCGCAGGAGGTTGCCCACCATCATCGCCGCAAGGACAGGGTCGACGCGGACAGGCGCCGCGTTTTCGGGCAAGGCCACCGTGACCCTGGCGGGGTCCAGTCCGGGCCCTGCTATAGGCTTCCGTAAGGCAACAAAGATCAACGAGAATCAGCTTAAAACCTGATGAGGCCTAGAAATAGAGCTCCGGAGAAATCCGGGGCTTTATCTTTTTTATACGTCTATTGACTTCTTTTGCCCCTGTTTGGTAGACTGATGGTAGACATTAGGTAGACAGGGAACCCGCAATAGGGGGAGCCATGGGCGTTTTCATCAGGGAAAAGCGAGGCCGCTTATACGTGGACTACCGCCTGAACGGGCGAAGGCCTGGGCCTCGCCTGATACGCGGAAAAGTAGCCTGATTCTCGCCGCTCCGGGGCGTGGACGCGGAGAGCCTGGGCGGAACTTGTCCAGCATCTATGAACCTTCCTTGGACCATCCGGGGCAGGGCTTCGGAGACATTGGACCGGGACGGCCGGGCGCTGACGCGATCCTCACGCGCCGGGATGAGCTCGCGGGAGACCTAATAATCCTTGTCTTCCTCGGGCTTGGGATTCAGGCTCAAACGCTTTTCCTCGCGTGGATCACCGGTCCAGCGGGGGGCGTGGCCGAAGAGGTGGCACCGCCTCCGCCTATCCTTGGGGCGGAAGGCCTAGTCCCGTCTCCGCCGGGAAGTCTAAATAACAATGTCTACTTGGCTACAGATTCTGCAACATGACGGACTCTATCGGCATCTTTCTGCCGGAAGCCCTCGCGCCGCTTGACCGCCTCGCGGGGCTCCGGCCTCTCCGCCGGGAGGGATGCTACCTTGGGGAGCTCGGGGGCCTCCGGATCATCCAAGGGGCACAAGGCGTCTTCGTTCGGGGCTCCCTGCCCAAATACCTGAATGGGGGGAATGCCCTGCCCTTGACCCGGCAAGGCCTCCGGGGGGCTCTCGGCAAGCTGGAAGGGGAGATAGGGCTGGACCTGAAAAGGGGAAGGGTCTATCTGCTGGAAACCGCCTGTACCTTGCCAGTCAAGAATCCGCCACGGGACTACCTGGCTGCCTGGGGCCCACTCGCTCGCTTCATAAAACAGACTCACGGGAACGGGGGAACCGTTACCCTCGCGAATGGCGGCCGGTCCTTTTCCGGCTATGACAAGGGCGAGGAAATGGCCCCGGAAGCGCTGCCCTGCCCCATGGAAGGCCTGAATACGCTCCGGCTGGAACTACGCTGGAAACGTGGCCTAAAGCGCCTCTACGGCCGTTTTTTGAACCCATGGGAGACGGCGGAACCGGAGGCCTACGGGCAAGCGGTCAAGGCTTGGCACTCCATGTATTTCAAGATACCGAAACGCCGGGAGGTGGTCCTAACCATGAATGGCATGACGCCGAAGAACCTAGAGCGGACGCTGGCTGCCCTCGGGCTTCAATCCCTTGGGCTGGACAGGGCGGAGTCCATTATCCGGGACGGACTCGCCTCCGGAGAACTTGACCGCGTGAAGGCCTCACGTATGCGCGCACTCTTCAGGGAGCTCGCGCGGGATGAGCGGATCACGAATACGGAGCCATTGACCGAAGAGGTTGACGAGAAGGTCCGGTCCGTGGCGAGGTTTGCAAGGTAGGGGGCATGGGTCAATTCTTTGGAAGCCATTGGAATAGACCGTAACAGGCAGGCAAGATTTTTCGCTGCCAAAATTAGTATGGGGGCATATTCTTTGACACGGCTTGCCAGCCTTCGGTAGACCAATGGTAGACGTAGCGGGGGCAATGCTTAATAAATCTATATGCTATTAGAAATAAGGCAATTGCTATAGGGTCCAGTCCGGGCCCTGCCTTGGCGAAGGCTTCCCTCGACAGGTCCTCGAGGTCGATGATCGTGGGAGCGAGGGCAAGGGCCCCGCCCTCGATGCGGCTCATGGAGAGGATGTCCTCGACGATGCGGTCCAGCCGGGTGGAGGCCTCGAGGGCGCCTTCGATAAGGGCGGTGCGCGCCTCCGGCCTGGCGGCTAGGTCCTTGTCCGTGAGGGCGCTCAGGGAGCCGGTTATCGTCGTGAGCGGTGTGCGAAGCTCGTGCGAGACCGAATCGAGGAGGACCTTGGAAAAGCGCTCGGATGCAAGTTCGAGCGCCGTTTCCCTGCGCCGGGCCTCGGCGTGCTCGCGCTCGATGACGAAGGCGAGGGTCCGTCCGAGGGCGAGGAGGAGGCTGTCCTCGCTGGGCCGCCATGGGGTCGATGGCGGGGTCAGGATGGCTATGACGCCGGCCGCGCGCTCGCCCGCCGCAGCCGGGACGCAGCGGAGCCTGGCCGCGGCGAAAGTCTCCGTGCCGTGGCCGCAGACCACTGACCTTGAAAATGTGTACTGGGCAGCTTCCAGGCTTGGATTGTCCACGTCTTCGATGTTTCCCACCGTCCGCCGAGAGAGGCCGCCATCGGCGGCGGAGACGAAGACGAGGGACTCGGCGGCGAAGAACTCCTTCACGATGAGGGTTGTCATTTCGGCGGCCGCCTGTATCGTCCCGCACTCGGCGAGGCGCTGGACCGAGCTCAGGAGAAACGAGTTCCTCCTCTCCCGCTCGAGGAGAAGACGCGCCTTGGTCCGTAGGCGCGCCACGAGGGAGCCGGTGACGAAGGCCACGAGGAAGTAGGTCACGAAGAGGACGATGTCGTCCGCTGTCGAGATGCGGAACGTGAATCGTGGAGTCATGAAGAAGTAATTGAGGACGAAGGCCGAAAGGACGGCGAAGACGGCGACGGGGGCAGGCCGAGCCAGGAAGGAAAGCCCCAGGACGGCGGCGAGATAGACAAGGGCCATCGAGCGATGGCCGATGAGGGGTTCGAGGAAGACGCCCGCGGCGGTCACGGCGATGAAGCTTGCCACAAGGAAGGCGTATTCGCGCCACGATGAGACGAATGCTGCCTTGAGGCGGGGGAGGGTGAGCCGTTTCCCCGGCATGGCGGCGTCCTGGACCACCGCCACGTCGATCGGTCCCGCCTCGCGGATCACGCGATCGGGGACTGTCGGTCTCCTTGGTAAGTATCCCATCCGGGACAGTCCGGAACGCCCGACGACGATCATCGTGGCCTTCACGGCGCGAGCCGTCTCAAGGATGCTGCCGGCGACATCCTCGGCTTGCACCAGGATGGTTTCGGCCCCGAGTTTCCTCGCCAGCGAGAGGTTGAGTTTGAGCCGTTCCGCGTCCTTGGCGCCAAGCGGGGAGCCTGGGTCCACGTGGAGGGCGACCCAACTGGAATGAAGGGCCCATGCTGTCCGCCGGGCCCATCGAACAAGGAATGCCGAGTTCGGAGAAGGGCCTATGGCCACGAGGATCTTTCCCTCGCTGTACCCCTTGGAGTCCAGGCTGCCCTCTGCCCTGGAATAGGCATGGAGCCCGCGCTCCGCCGCGCGTGCGGCGAAACGCAGGGCAAGCTCCCGAAGGGCCCTGAGGTTGCGCTGGCTGAAAAGGTTTTGCGTCAGGCCATCCATGGGGCCGGCCGACGGTATCTTCCCCTCGGCCAGACGGTGGAGTATGTCGCCAGGGGCAGCGTCAATCAGCCTGATCTCGTCGGCGCGGTCGATGACGGTGTCCGGCACCCTTTCCCGTATGCGCTCGCCGGTGAGCCCTTCCACGACATCGGATAGGCTCTCGATGTGCTGGACACTGGCCGTGGTCCACACCCCGATTCCGTGGTCCAGGAGTTCGAGGACATCCTGCCAGCGCTTGGCATGCCTGGAGCCGGGAGGATTGGCGGTGGCCAGGTCGTCTACGAGGACGGCCGCTGGCTTGCGCTCCAGGAGGGCATCCACATCCATCTCCCTGGATGCCGATGGGGACTGGGCGGCGATCACGGAGGGAAGGCCCTCGAGTCCCCGCAGCAGTCTCTCCACCTCCGGACGCCCATGGGTATCGATGATGCCGACGATGATGTCCATGCCACTGGCCTTGGCCGCCGTCGCCTCCTGGATCATGGCATAGGTCTTGCCTACACCGGCGCACATGCCGAAGTAGAGGCGGAATTTTGGCTTGCCTTCTTCTTCATGCCCGGCTCCACGGCTTTCAGCCATGCCCACTATTACCCCCCATAGCCTTGATGCCGCATTTCTTCCTTCATCCTACAGCGCGGTGAGGGGTGCAGAAAGGGGCGGTCGACCATTCCGGTTTTTTGCCGGCGTTCCCGGGCTTCAGCTTCACCTGCCGCGGATCTGATGGCAAAGCTGTCCAGAAAAGACAGCATGTCGGTAATGGCCGGGCTTTTTCTGGGGAGGATCGAGTACGGATAATCCTTTGCATGCATGGACGCGACCTTCGCGCGGGGGAATCCCGGCCAGCTTGGCCGTATTTCCCCTCGACACTGACAAGGATAGGCCTAGGCTGCGATCCGGGCTATTCAGGACGCATGAGGAAGGGGATGCGCGCGGTTAACGGCGCGTTAAAACCGCTCATCAGCATTGCCTTCAGATGCGGATTCAGTCGACTTGGATGCCGAGCCCGTCCCAGGCGGGCATGGCCCCCACATCCTCTCCATGGCCCCGGCACCAGGCCTCGAGTTCGGCGTGGCTGGCGTCGTGGCAGATGTGGGTGAGCCATGTGCGCGAAAGGCCGATGCGGCGGGCGGCGGCGAGGGCCTCATCCACGGAAAAATGCGTGCAATGGGGGCGGAAGCGCAGTGCGTCTATCGCGGCCACTTTTACGCCCGCCAGGAGGGGCCAAGTGGAGTCCGGGATGGCCGAGCAATCGGTAAGGTAGGCGAAATCGCCGATGCGCCATCCGGTCACCCCGAGGTTCCCGTGGAGGAGGGGCAGGGGCAGGACCTCGAGCACCCCGACCATGAAGGCCTTGCCGCTGGTCTCGTGGAGGTCGATCCTGGGCTTGCCTCCACCCTTCTGGCTTGTGCGGAAAGCGTAGGCGAAGCGTTCATGGATCTCGTCGACGGCAGCCTTGTCGCACCACACGGGGATGGGCGCTTCCTCGGCCAGGGGGCGGAGGTCGTCAAGGCCATGCACATGGTCGGCATGGGCGTGGGTCACGAGGACGGCGTCAAGGCGTTTCAGGTGGGCGCGGATGGCCTGGAGGCGGAACTCGGGACCTGCGTCCACGAGGATCGAGGTGGTCCCGCTTTCGACCAGGATCGAGGCGCGGTACCGTGCGTCTCGCGGGTCGGCCGAGATGCAGACGGGGCAGGCGCAGCCGATGACGGGGATCCCGTGGCTCGTCCCGGTGCCGAGGAAGTTTATGCGCATCAGGGGAGGACGGGAGGGTCGAAGTCCCGTCCGGGGTGGATGCGGACGAGGTGGACACTGTCGGTCTTCGCGCGGGACATGACCGCGTCCAGGTTCGTCTCGGCGGCGCTCTCGAAGACATTCACCCTGAAAGTGCCGCCTTCGTCGAACCAGGGAAGGAGGACTGCCACGTGGTAATGGCGCCGCAGTCCGGTCCGGTCCGCGCGGGAGAAGGAGGCCAGGTATATCTCCCCGGGGTCCTTGACCGCGAGGATGTAGAGGAGGGCCTTGAGCCCGCGGATCGGCGTTCCGGTGTCCACGTCGTACTGGGGAAAGGCCTCGTAGCTCGAACCACCGTTCACCGCGTCCGAGGAGGGCGAGAAGAGGGCGAAGGGCGAAAGCCGGACATCGTTTTCGGTATAGCTGTGGCTGCGCGCCGGCGAGGTGATGGAGGCCCAGGCTTGGCCCAGGTTGCGCGTCCAGTCAAGGCCGAAGAAGGGATCATGACGGTCGTCTATCGCTTGGTCGACGCTCGCGGCGCGCAGTTCGGGATGCTTTTCCTTGAGCATGGCATAATCCAGGGGCCGCCCTCCCAAGGGAGCGACAAGGCCATCGATGAACCACTGGGCGAAGCCTGAGCAGTTGAGGCCCCAGTACCGTCCCTGGGGCTTCCCGGACTCGATGAACACCAGGGACGCGGAGGCGTCGAGGCCGCCGTCATCGAGATAGCGGAGGGAGGGAAGCCGTTTCCTGATCTCCGTCGAAAGCCAGGTGATGCCTTCGTAGTCCCCGCCCCGTGGGGAGAAAAGCGACCAATCCACCCAGGCGCCGCTCCATGACACGATGTCCGAGAATGGAAGGCCCAGGAGCCTGTCGAAGCTGACCGGAAGGGGGAGTTCCTTGTTGAGGACAGCGCCGTAGAGGACGACATCCATGAGGCTCCGTTCGCCGGCCGGATAGATGCGGACAAAGCAGCCGGGATCGCTTCGAAGGAATACCTTGGCCTGGATGAACCTTCCGTCATCCAGGGAGCGCTTGATTATCCAGGAGCCCTGGGCATAGAGGGGGAAATCCTTGCCCCGCGCGGGGGCGAGGATGACATAGAAGGCGTCACCCGACCTCACCGAGGAAAGCCTGAAGTTGCCCCATTCATTGGATAGGACACGGGCGTTTCGTGCCAGTACGGCCTCGCGGGGTGCGGAGAGGAAGCCGTCGTAGAGCGCGGCACGCAACGTGGCGCTGTCGGGGAATGCCTCGAGGGCTGCGTCCCCGGGGAGGGGCGGAGTGGCAACCGCGGCTGCCGGGGATGAGGACAGGAGGAGGATGCAAAGGGCAGGCAGTACGAATGGCTTCATCGCTTTCATTGTCGGCGCCTGTCTCCATCTTCTATAGCATACCCTCCAGAGACCGCGGGTCAATGCCGATAAGGAGGATAGCGTACATCCTTTAGAGGTTCTGCAGCATGGTTTCCGCTCGAATCCCTCCCTATGTCCTCATCGGCGCTGCCATCCTGGTCCTGGGTGGCAGCATCGCCACAGCCGGCCGTGGCACAGCCGAAACGGGCGTCGACCTTGGCATTGCCAATGGCGTCGACCTGTCCCTCGGCCTTCCCCAGGCGGTTTTGCCATCGGCGCAGGACGCGTCCTCCCCTGCCCAAGGGGATGCTCCAGCCCTTGTCACCTCCCCCGAAAGCCTCGTCAGCCCCCCGGATGATGACGGAAGCTACTCCATCGATTCGGTGGGCTTCGAGGGGATTGTCGACACGGCGCAGGGGCTGGCGGTGGACGAGTCGTCGTCCAAGCCGCTTCGCAGGCCGGATGTGCCACGATATTACTTTCCGGCCCTCTTCAATCCGGAAAAGGCCGCGGCAACCTACCCCGTTTCATTCGGCTCAGGTACCGACCTTTCGTCACCCCGCGTCTTTGATTCCGCGGGGCCTGAACTCCCCCTCCTGGCCAACAACCAGGTCCTTGCCTTTTATGGTCATCCCTCCTCCCGACGCATGGGCATCCTTGGAGAGTATTCAAAAGAGGACCTGGGCAAGCTCCTCAAGGGCTATGCGAAGCTCTATGACCAGGCCAACGGGCCCGAGGGGGTAGTGCCCGCCTATTACCTGATTTACGGAACCTGCTGGCCGGGTGGCGACATAGGCTATCTCAAGGATTCCGTGGTGCGGGACTACGTGACCTATGCGGCTTCGCAGGGCATGATAGTCTATGTCGACCACCAGATCGGCAAGTACACGGTGGTGGAAGCGATGCGCCGTCTCTTGCCCTGGCTCAAGTATCCCAATGTCCACCTGGCCCTCGATCCGGAATGGCGCACGACGGTACCCATGGAGGAGATCGGTTCCATCACGGCGGAGGAAGTGAACAAGGCCCAGGAGATGATGCGCGACTACATGAACGCCGAGGGCATATCCGGCGTCAGGATGCTCGTGATCCACCAGTTCCGTTCCAGCATGATCCTGGGAAGGGAAAGGGTCAGGGCCGACAATGACCGCGTCCTCCTTGTCCACACCGCGGACGGCTTCGGCCCCCCCGCCCTCAAGAAGAACGGCTACGCCCTCAATGCGCTGGCTGGGAATATGCCCCTCAAGGGGTTTAAGCTCTTTTTCAAGACCAAGGTGCCCGGCGCCGGCTTCGATGATCCGCTCCTTACCCCGCCGGAAGTGTTATCTTTAAGCCCACGTCCCGTGCTGGTCATCTACCAATAGGAGGAAATCCATGAGGCGACCGAACCTGGCCTGTTTCTTCATCGCGGTCATCTTTGCGGGAGCGAGCCTTCCCGCTTTTTCCTATAATCCCCCCGCCGGAGGAGCCCTTCTCCCCGTCCTGGGCTCTCCTGAAGCCTCGATCGCGGGCCTGACCGTGACCGCCCTAGATTCACCTTGGGCGGATCGCCTCAATCCCGCCGCCTCGGCTGGAAGGCAACGCAATGTCCTTTCCTTGGGCTACCAGGCCTTGACGGATTTCGGCAGCCAGGGTCTCGGAACCGCCATTGCCCTCGGCATGAGCCTCCCCCAGCCCTATGGCGTCATCGGGGCGGGCCTCCGCTTTGTCTCGACGCCCGCCACGATGACCTCAATGAACCTGGGCACCCTTGTCGTGACCAGCGGCTCCATCTCCAAGGCCCTCTTCCCCAACCTCTATGTGGGTGCCGGCCTTGACCTGAGCCTGGGAGTCGCCGCCGCAGGTGGAGCGGGCACCTTCGGCTGGGGCCTGGGCCTTGACCTCGGCTTTGTCCACTTCCTTGGCGACCTGGGACCCTTCCTGGACTTCCGCTGGGGCGGCGCCCTCACCGGGATCGGCCGAGGCTTCACCTATGCTACCCCCGCAAACGGAGTCCTCGACCCTACGGCCGTCGCCAGCGCCTTTCCCGCGCCCTTCACGCCCGCCTTCGGCGCGGAGGCTCTCCTCCTGCGCGGCAAGGACTGGAAGATCGGCGCGAGCCTCCAGCTCTCCTTCCCCTCTTTCCAGGACCTGAGCCTCTCCATGTCGGCCAACGCGTCCTGGAGGAAGGTCCTCACCCTGAAAACAGCCTGGGGCTTCGACCTTCGGGAAATCCTCCTTGCCGACTCCAAGCGGAGCCTCATCCCGAGCCTCACGCTCGCCGGCAGCATTCCCCTTGTGCGCAAGGCCGACGCCTCCTTCCTGTCTCAGAAAGGATGGGACAGGAGCGAGCTCTCCGCCAGCCTGGCGGCCCTTCCCCTCTACGGCTCCGTAGTTGGCGTCGGGGCGAGCGCCGTCCTGTCGCTTGGTGTCGTGGACCGGGTGGCCCCCGTCATCACAGCCGCCGTCCCGAAGTCGAGTTGGGGCCCGGTCTACCTCTCCCCCAACAACGATGGCAGCAACGACAGCCTCGTATTCCCCCTGGATATCAAGGACCAGCGCTATATCGAGTCCTTCGCCCTCGTGATCCGCGGCGGCGACGTGGGCGACGAGGCGGGCGGAAGCCCCGTGCGGACCATCGGGAACAAGGAAACGAGGCCAGACAGCGTCAACTTCGACTCGCTCTGGAAGCGCCTGACCTATGTGCAGAAAGGCCTGGCCATCCCGCCTACCCTCACCTGGGATGGCCGCGCCGACGATGGCTCGACGGTGCCCGACGGCATCTATAGCGTGTTCGTCGAAGCCACGGACGACAATGGCAACAAGGGAGTGGTCGGTCCCTACAAGGTGGTCGTCGACCGGACGGCTCCCGTCGCGTCGATAGCCCCCGTCGAATCCAGCCTCATCTTCAGCCCCGACGGCGACGGCAACAAGGACAGCATCAGCTTCGGCTTCACGGTCTCCGTCGAGGACCTCTGGACCCTCACCCTCGTGGACGCAGGCGGCAATGTCCTCATCACCCGCACCTACAAGGACCAGGCGCCCACGGAGTTCACCTGGGACGGCAAGACGGATTCCGGCGGCGTGGCTCCCGACGGCGTCTACTCCGTGATCCTCACCTCCAAGGACCGCGCGGGCAACGTGACCACGGTCCGCGTGGACAACATCATCGTCAACACCCAGCAGGCCCCGATCAACATCTCGATCGACCAGTCCAGCTTCAGCCCCAACGGCGATGGCCGGAAGGACAGCCTCGCAATCAACACGAGCGTGCCCGTCAAGGCCGGCCTTGTCTCCTGGCGCCTCGCTGTGGTGGACCGCAACAAGATCGAACGCTGGGTCGTCTCCGGCACGGATCCCGCCAGCCTGCCGGCCCGGGTCGACTACAATGGCCGCGACACGTCGGGTCGCGTCCTCGCCGAGGGCCAGTACCAGGCGAGCCTCTCGGCCTGGTACTCGAACGGCCACAACCCGCGGGTCCTCTCCCCGCTCTTCACCATAGACCTGACGCCACCGGCCGGTACGGCCAAGGCCGACCGCCAGTCCTTCAATCCGGCTGGCTCCGAAGGCCAGAATCGCATAACCTTTGCCTTGGGCGGGAGCCGCGAGGACCGCTGGCTGGCGGAGGTGCTCCCGGCCAACGCGGGGAGCCCCGTGCGTGTCTGGACCATGGCCACCGAACCCGACGCCAGCCTAGAATGGGACGGCACTGACGACCAGGGCCGCGCCGTGGGCGACGGTTCCTATTCCTTCAGGCTCTCCTCGAGCGACCGCGCGGGCAACGTCTTCGCCTCGCCCCTCCTCCCCATCCTCATCGATACCGAGAAGAAGGCGGTCCGCCTTTCCGCCGACCAGCGCTCCTTCAGCCCCAACGGCGACGGGGTGAAAGACCAGGTCCGCTTCACCACCTCCGTCCTTTCCAAGGACAAAGTGAAGTCCTTTGTCCTCACCGTGGAAGCCGCCGACAACGCCACCTCTGTTTCGAGGATTTGGAAGGGCACGAACGGCCTCGCCGATTCCTACACCTGGGACGGCCTCGATGGCGCCGGGATCAAGGTGCCCGACGGACGCTACCTGGCGCGGCTCAAGGTCTCCTACCAGAACGGTGACGAGGTCGAGGCCCAGACGCCCGCCCTTGTCCTGGACAGCATCGCTCCCTCCATCTCGGCGAGCGCCGCGCCCCTCCTCTTCAGCCCCAATGGCGATGGCCGGCAGGACCTGGTCACGATATCCCAGTCCTCCTCCGCAGAGGAGGCGTGGCTCGGTTCCATCATCGCCGCGGACAAGGGCGTCATCCGCTCCTTCACCTGGAAGGGCCAGGCGCCCACCTTCACCTGGGACGGCACCGACGAGGCGGGCAACCTGGTCAAGGATGGCAGCTACAGCTACGAGGTCGCCTCCACCGACGCGGCCGGAAACAAGGGCCAGGCGGCGGTCTCGGGCATGGTCCTGGACAACAGGGTCGCCACGGCCTTTGTCACGGCCTCTGAAACCGGCATTTCCCCCAACGGCGACGGCTACAAGGACTTCGTCTCCTTCTCCGCCATCGTGACCCTCAAGGAGGGGATATCCGCCTGGCGCCTCGCCGTCACGGACAAGGCCGGTGTCGAGCAACGCGTGTATTCTGGCACCAAGGAAGTCCCCGCGCGCATCGACTGGGACGGCAAGGACATCGCGGGAAAGGTCCTCCAGGGTGATTATGCGGCATTCCTGTCCGTGGACTACCTGAAAGGCGACCGCAGCACCGCCAAGTCCAGCCTGGTCTCCTCGGACGTGGAAGGGCCCAGCGCCGCCATCTCCGTTACACCGGAGTACTTCAGCCCCGACAATGACGGCGTGGATGACGAGCTTACCTTCGCGATCGCGGTCTCCGACGCCAGCTCCATAACGGATTGGAAGCTCGAGATCGCGGAGACCGCGGTCGTGGAAGGCGGATCCTCCGCCAAGCCGGGAGAGCGCTCATTCATCAGTTGGGGCGGAAAGGGCGCACCGGCTCCCTCCATCGTATGGGACGGCCGCTCGTCGCGCGGTGAACTCGTCGAGGCCGCGACCGACTACCCCTTCTATTTCACGATCAAGGATTCCCTTGGCAACGTGACCAAGCTCAAGGGCAGCCTCGCGGTCGATGTCCTCGTGATGAAGGACGGCGACCGCCTCAAGATCAAGGTGCCGTCCATCGTCTTCAGGGCCAACTATGCCGACTTCGTGGACCTGGACGCCGCGACCATCGAGCGCAATGCCAAGGTCATCAAGCGAATTGCCCAGATCCTCAACCGTTTCAAGGACTACCGGATCAGGATCGAGGGCAACGCCAACAGCGTAGGCAAGATCATCGACGATACGCCTGCCAGGATCGCCGACGAGGAAACGAAGGAACTCGTGCCCCTGTCCCTCGGGCGCGCTGACCTGGTGCGCAAGCTCCTCATCGAGGATGGCGTGGACGCAGCCCGTCTTACGACCACCGGCCTTGGTTCCAGCGAGCCGGTCGTGGACTTCAAGGACGCGGTCAACCGGTGGAAGAACCGGCGGGTGGAGTTCGTGCTCATCAAGAACAAGTAGGAAGAGGGCAGCAGCCCTGGCAGACGAAAAGCGCCGCCCCTTGGGGGACGGCGCTTTTTTTGGCGGTGCCGGAAAAGCGGAAGGAAGCGGCTCAGCGCATCTGGATGTAGTTGAGGAGCCCACAGCCGATGGATACATAGAACATCGTCGTCTGGGGAATGGCGGAGCTGGAGTCGTAACTCGAATCACTGGCCGCGAAGCCCTTGATGCCGGTCCCGACATACCAGCCGAAGCCATTGGCGGGGAAATAGAGGCGCACGCCGGCGTCGAAGAACTTGGCACCGATGAAGGAAGCCTCGATGAGGACGGCGGACATGGAATCGTCGTCGCTGTCCATGCTGAAAGCCAGCCCGACCGAAAGGGGGAGGACGCTGACCGCCGAAAAACTGCTCGAACCGGAGTCGGATGACGGCGACATCGAGGTCATCTTGGCCAAGGTGACGCCGATCAGGAAGCCGTTGGAAACGTTGGTCAGGGAGAGGAAGCCGAGGTTGACCTGCATGGGGAAGGCTATCTCCGTGTCCATGAGGGAGACCCTCGTGCCGCTGTCTGACCACAAGGGCGACGAAGCGATGGCGAGGACCAGGGCGATGAAAACGCTTTTTCGGGCTTTGGATGTTTGCATGCTTGCACCTTCTAATGTGTCTTTTGACGAAACTGAGGGAGTCATCGGCCCTCTTTCCAAGAAAAGGCCGCCCACGATCTCTCGTGGGCGGCCTTGGTCTCAATTCAATCCTTCAGGATCTCAGAGGATCTCGACCGAGCTCGTGGTCGCCGTCCATCCGGATTCCTGAAGACTCGCTCCCGTTCCCTTCTGGGCCTTGATCCGTACATCGACCGCATCCCCCGTCACCGCGCCGCTGGGCGTGAAGCTCAGGGTAAGCGCGGTTGTGCTCGTTCCGGAGGTGAAGGCCGAAGCGTAGGCCCCGCCGTTGATGCTGTACTCGACCACATAGGCGGTTGCCGTGGACACCGCGTTCCAGGAGGCGCTTATCTTTCCCGTGCCGGCGGAATAGGTCGGCGTCGCGGAGAACACTGGGGAGGATAGGCTCACCGTGGTGACCGAGAGGGCGCTGTCGCTGAGCTCGCTCACGAGGGATTCGCGGTTGTTGGAATCGAGGACCGTGATGACGAACCAGTAGGTGTTGCCCGCGCTCAGCTGGTCTATCGTGGTCGACGTCGTGGCTGCGGTGATCGTGGAGGCATTCACCTTGCTGTAGTCACCGGTCTGGGTCGCTGCCTTGTAGATGTTGTAGCCGCTTGCTCCGGCCGCTACCGTCCAGTTCAGGACTGCGGTGGTGGCCGTCAGGGTGCCTGCAGTGAGGGTCGGGTTGGCAGGCATCGTGGCTGCCGTGAGGTTGCTGGAATACTCAGAAGTGGCGACTACCGTGCCGGTTCCGTCCTTTTCGGTCGCATAGACGCGGAAAGTATAGGAGGTGGCGGCGGTAAGGCCCGTGACCATGGCGCTGTTGGCATTGCGGTTTACGACGTTGGTGGAGACCCATGTGGCTCCGTCCCTGCGCTGGACCGTGTACACGAAGGTGTCACCGGTGGTCAGTGCCGTGGGGGAAGTCCAGGAGAGGCGGATCCTCGTGTCGGTCTGGCCGGTGCCCGCGAAGGAGGTCGGGGCCTTGAGGGTCGTGGTCCTGGTGAGCTGTACCTTGTTCGAGGCTCCGGATTCGATGGTTCCCGCGCTGTCCACTGCGGACACATAGTAATAGTAGGTCATGCCCGCATTGAGGTTGGAGGAATCCGTGTAGCCGTTGGTCGAGGGGCTCGAAAGGAGGGTATAGCCGCTGTAGAGGTCGGTGTAGGAGCGGTAGACCCTGTAGGTGGAAACGCCGGAGATCGCCGTCCAGCTCAAGGTCACCGAGGTGGTTCCATCCACTGCAACGAGGCCGGCAGGAGCCGCGACCGAGGTGTTGGCCGAGACGGGGCTGATCGTGCCCAAGGTGTTCTGGAGGATCTCGGTCTCGCTCGGGCCGTCGGTGACGTTATAGCCGACCACCTTGTAGTAGTAGGTGCCGCTGGTCTGGAGGCCCGTGTTGGTAAAGGAGAACTTGCCGGTGGTCGTGTCCGCCGCGCCCGTGTAGTTCTGGACCGGGGAATAGCTCCCCAGTTCAGTGGCGGAGCGGTAGATCTGGTAGGCCGTGGCTCCGGCGCTGGAAGACCAGGTGAGCTTGAGGCTGGTGCCGGAAGCGGCTTCGATGGTCACGTCAGTCGGGCTCTTGGCCGGACCGGGGGTGTCAGTGAAGACCTTGGCGGTGCTCATGGTCGAGGTCAGGGCGGCGCTCTGGGCCTTCACGAAGAAGTAGTACCTCGAGGATTTCTCAAAGGCGATCTGGCCCGAGGCCACGCCGTTGGCGATCTTGAGGCTGTTGGTGGTCAAGGGACTGGCGAGGCTCACCTCGACGAAGTTCGTGTCGGTGGCGAAGAACGTGGGGTCATCCTGGTAGTCGGTGGCGTAATAGACCTTGTAGCTCGTGGCTCCGGTCACGGCGGTAAAGCCGAGGGTCACGTAATAGGTCGCCCAGTCAGCATAGGTCGGGGTGATCGTGACGCTGGAAGGCACCGCGAGGCCCGAGGTGAGGGTGAGGGACTTGGGCCCCAGGGTCTTCACGGTCGAGTCGCTCAAGGTGACCTCGACCTTGTAATAATAGGTGGAACCCACGGTCACGTCGCTGTCCGTGTAGGTGGTTTCAGATCCGGCATAGACGCTTGCGTACACGCCGTCAGAGGTCGTGCTGCGGGTGATCTTGACCGCCGTCACCTTGCTGGTGTTGGACAGGGTGACCAGGACAGAGCCGTTGCTGGCCGCGACGGTAAAATCAGGGTCGGTTCCCCCGCCCCCGAAAAGCCCGGTCAGGAGATCGCAACTCGTAAGCGTCATGAGCAGGGCAAGGATTGCCGTTACCCCAAGGAGCCTCGTTCGTTTCATCATTCCTCCTGTTTCCATTATCCAGTTATTGCGTTATCTGAACGGTGAGGGAGCCGGTGCTTGCGATGGTGGGCGTAAGGACGATCCAGTAGTAGGTCGAGCTCTTGCCCACGAAGGTGGTCGCGCTGTTGTAGGTGTCCCAGCTGAAGTAGGGGGGGACGATGACCTTCGTGTCCCAGTTGTAGCCTTCATAGAGGCTGACCGTGACATTGGGGCCCGGTTCCGTCCAGTACACCTTCTGGGTGGCGGAGTAGGAGTTGTAGTAACTCACGATGATGGGCTGGTTCGCATAGGCGACGTTGCAGGTCTTCGAGGAGCTCGAGTAGGAGATGAGCCCCAGTGAGTAGATGCCGTTGGCCTTGAAGCTCAGGGAGGTGGAGCTGCCCTCGGACAGGGCCGCGGTCTTGCCTACTGCGCTCGTGGCCTGGACTTCCACGACCGTGGTGCCGATCGGGATGCTGGAGGCGGTATAGGTCCAGGCGCTGGTCCCGGCCGCGGGGGCCGTGATGTTGTTCCAGCTGCCGAAGGATCCGGCGTTGGATTTCCAGCGGATCTGGAGGGTGGTGAAGCCGCTCGAGGCGATGGCCGTGCCGGAGATCGTGACGCTTCCCGTGGTCAGGTCACTGGTGACCGCGCTCGTCCCGCCGAAGTTGGCCACGGAGTTGGCGACCGGCGAGGTGAAGGAGAGGATGGGGTTGGAGGTGTCAAGCCCAATGAGCTTGTCCATGGAGGTGTTGGCGGCGCTGTAGAAGCCCACGCTGTCCTTGGCCCTGAACTCGACCTTGTACTGGCCGTCTCCCTGGATGAGGGGGATGCCCGCCGTGGCGCTGTATTGCGTTGCGCTGACGGAGCTCAGCGTGCCCATGTCCATCCAAGTCGAGGCCGTGGTGGAGCCGGGGGGAGTGGTCCGGTATTCGATCGCACTGACGGTGGCAGGGGTCGTGGAGGAGGCGAAGGCCGTGAAGGAGGCCGAAGCCGTCGCGACCCAGGTTGTGGCCGGAATCGTGACACTGTAGATGCTGGGCGGGACGTCATAGGTCAAGGTCTTGGTGACCGTGGCGCTGTAATTTCCCGCGCTGTCCTTGGCACGGAAGCTGTAGGTGAGGGAACCGTTGGCGGAAGGCGTGTGGCTCAGCGTCCAGCTCGTGGTGCCGCTGAGGCTCGTCGTGGACCAGGTCGAGGAGCCGGGGGCCTGGAACTCGACTTGCGCAAGGCCCAGGTTGTCGGAGGCGGTGCCGGTGATGGTCAGTGCGCCGGAGTAGGCGCTACCCGAGGTGTTGGCCGCCGTCACGCCGATGGTGGCTCCCACCGTCGGGTTGGTGGTGTCGTTGACCAGGGTGAAGCTTGCCTCGGTGGAGGTCAGCCCAAGATCGTCCACGGCCCTGACCTTGACGGGGGTGGAGGCGTTGGCCGGCAGGGTCACGCTGAAGGAATAGTTTATGGAGGCGGAGGGAGTGATGGTGTAGTCGGTCCAGGCGCCGCCGGCGACCTGGTACTGGAGGTTGTTCACCTTGGAGTTGTCGGAGGCGCTGCCGCTGACCGTATAAGTGGAAAGCGTGGTGTAGACGGTGGAGGCGGGGGCCGGGCTCGACTGGCTGAGCACGGGGAGGGCATCCTTCACGAAGGTCACCGTGTCGGAGTCGGTGGCGTTCCCGGCATTGTCCGTGGCGCGGGCCTTGATCGTGATGTTGCCATTGGAGGTCAGGGCCAGGCTGTAGGTGTAGACATTGGGGGTGGCCGAGAGGGTCGCACTGCCGACGTTCGCGGTGCCGACAAAGATGTCCACGGAGGCCATGCCCGAGCCGCCCGTGTCCGAAGCCGAGATGGAGAGGTCGAGGGAGGAGGTGGTGACCTTCTGGAGCGCCGTCACGCCGCCGATCGTGGGCTTGGCCGGAGCGGTGCCGTCGATGATGAAGGTGATCGACTGCTCGTCCGTGCTGTCGGTGCCGTCGGTGGCCGTGGACTTGAAGGTGTGGCTGCCCTCGGTCAGGTTCGAATAGGTGATGGTCCAGAGCTTGCTGGTGCCGGAGTCGATGAGGGTCACTCCCGCGGTCGTGGCCTGGTGGGCATCGATCTGGGTCCAGATGCTCGTGATCGCAGCATCCGTGGAGCCCCGCGTGGCGATGCCGCTCACCGTGACGCTCGAGCCCGAACTGAGGTAGGAGCCCGAGCCGGGTGAGGTGATGGTCAGGGTGGGAAGGGTGAAGTTCGAAAGGTCGAAGGAAGAGTACTGATAGGAGGAATTGTTGCCTGCCGCATCGGTCGCGACCAAGTAGAGGTACTTATTGGTGCCTGCGCCGAGGCCAGAGGTGAAGCTGGAGGGGATCGTGATGACCTTGTTGGAGATGGAGGTGCTGATGTCGGCCGTATCGAGGTTGACATAGGTGTAGGAGGAGCCGTCGGAGGAATAGCCGAACTTCGTAACGCCCATATTGTCGGTCGCGCTGGAGACCTTCACATAGATCGCGCTGTTTGAATAGTAAGAAGGCTGGACGCCGTAGCCGAAGGCCGTGGCGGTCGCGGCGGAGCTGCCCTTCATCAGGGTGATGCTGGACAGGTAGGGGGGGGACCAGTCGCTCACGGAATAATCGAAGGTGACGCTCGTGGACACGTCGGAGAAGGTCGAGGAATAACCGACGATCGTGACCTTGAGTGTCATGGAGCCCGAAATGGCGTCACTTGGTATGGTGACGCTCGTGGACAGGCTGTTTGAATAGATGTAACTCAGGTAGCTGTTGTAGGTTTTCTGGCCAGAGCTGCTTTGGTAGGTCAGGGCGAAGTCGATCTCGTCGACATCGTAGTAGTCGTAGGTGCCGCCGCTGAAGCTCAGGTAGCCCGAGATGGACAGGATGGTGCTCGTCTGGTACTGCGAGGCGTAGGGGCTATAGAGCGATAGGGAGACGCTGTCGCTGCCGGCGAAAAAGCAGGAGCTGAAAAAAAGGAGGACGAGGGCCAGAAGCCCTAGGCGAATGATATGATTCGGGCCTTTCTGCGCTTTTTCAGTCATGACTCTTGCTCCTTATAGGTACAGTAAAAATATATCACAGTGCAATTAATTGTCAATCCGGACACCCGAAGCCGGGGCCTTTCGGCGATTTATTGGATCTATTTCGATCGAAACCTGGGATGGCACGAGGAATGTTGATTGCGAGGAAACCGCGACCTCGTCTAATCCAGGTCCTCATCCCGTATCTGCTCGGTTTCCTTGCCCAGCTCCGAGACGCTTCCCACCGAAAGGAGGCGTTCGGCGAGGGCTTTGTCCTTGAAAAGCCGGGCGATTTCCCCAAGGGTGGCCAGGTGGGCCTCGGGCGAGAGGCTCTCGGGGGAGCAGAGGACCACGAGGACGCGGGCGGGGCTTTCCAGGGCCAGGATGCGGAAACCCTCGGGGCGGGCGCCGAAGAAGACCATGGGCTCGGTCACCTCGGCCACATGGGCATGGAGGAGGACGACGCCCGGCTCAAGCTCGATGGGCGCTTTTTGGGCGATCTCGGTGAGCTGGGAGGCGAGTCGGGCAAAGCTCTTGCGGTTGTCGCCGAAACTGCGTCGGAGGAGTTCCCGGATCCCGTCGGTTATCGCGGTCTCCTTCATGGCGGGGATGACTCGCTTTTCGTCCAAGGCGGCCTGGAAGAGGTCCTTTTCGATGGTCTCCCCCTCGGCGTCTGGCTCGCCCTTGACCTGGACGGACAATTCCGGAAGGTAGAAAAGGATGAGGGGCGAGGAGGGGAACTCGTCCTCGAGGATATGGGGTAGCTTTTCCACCGCGGGATGCCAGGCCGGGCCGCCTGGGCGGGCGCAGAACATGGCGAAGGCGACATTGCCGCCACCCGAGGCGCCCGCTGCGCCTCCTGAAGACCTGGCCGTGGCCCCGACGTCCTTCCACGAGTCCAGTTCGGTGACCTGGATGCTGCCCCTCGCGCGCAGCTTGCCCGCGGCGTCCTTTGCCGCCGCGCCTCCGGGCTTCTGGGCGTAGATGGAAAGGTGGGATCCCGAACGCGACAGGAAGGTCGAGAGGATGGAAAGTCCCCGGGCATAGCCGGGATGGTGCTCGATGAGGGGCGGCAGCACGAGGATGACGCGCGAGATGTCCTTTATCGACGTGGAGAGGCGGGCCACGACGATGAGCTCGGGGCTTGTGTCCAGGACCTGTTCGATCACGGAGCCGAAGATGGCCCGGGAAAACTTGGGAGCCCGGCTCCAGCCGATCACCAGGGTCGTGGCGCCTTTTTCCTCGGCCAGGAGACGCAGCCCTTCTGAGGCGCTGACGGCCACGCTGGTGGCGGGAGCTATGGGGATGCCGGCCTGGTTGCCTCGGACTATGGCCTTGGCCAGGAGGCTTTCCGCCTTGGAGAGCTCCAGGTCGCTGTCCTCGGCCTCCGCGACGATGGACACCGGCACCACGGGGTCGGTGGAACCGCGGCGGCGGAGCATGAAGGCCAGCTCAAGGAGGTTGTCGAGGCGCGCGGGGTTCGAGATGCCCACGACAATGCGCTCGGGCCTCTCTTCGGTCTTGGGACTCGCTTGGGCTTCGGTGAGGGCCAGCCTCCCGCCGGCCGAGCGGGCGACAAGGGGTGCCACGAGGCTTGTGACCATGGAAGCCATCGCGATGGCCACGACCATCGCGTCGTCAATGGCTCCCGCCGCATGGGCGACTCCCGCGATCGCGACCGCGGAAACCGCCTGGCTTGCGGTGAGGCTGAAGGCCAGCGCCGCCTCGGTGCGGGAAAAACCGGCCAAGGGCCTGAGGGCCAGGGCGGAGAGCAGCTTGGCTCCAAGGACGAGGACGGAAAGGACCAGGCCGTAGACGAGGAAGCGCCAGCTTGAGAATACCCCGCCGATATCCAGGCTCATGCCAAGGGCCACAAAGAAGAAGGGCACAAAAAGCCACTCGCCCGCGAAACGAAGGCGCTTTTCCAGGGAAGAGCGCTCGGGGAAGAAGCGGCCCAGGACAATTCCGGCGATGTAGGCGCCGGCAAAGGCTTCGAGGCCGGCGAAGCGGAGGGCGAAGGCGCAGAGGAATGCCAGTGCCAGGACAAAGACGAACTCCGCCATGTCATTGGCCTTGGCCCTCCTGAAAAAGAGGGAGGCTATCCGGGGCAGGATAAAATAGAAGACAAGGGCGGCAGAGACCAAGGCCAGGAGGGAAAGGAGCCAGGCGGCGGGTTCTTCGGGTTTCCTCCAGGCGACTGCCAGGACGGCAAGCAAGCCAAGCTGCATGATGCCCGTCGCCTGGATCGCGCTTTCCGCCGCCAGCGCGGGCCTGGACTTGGAAAGGCCCAGCTTTGAGAGGATGCCAGATGGCAGGAGGCTCTGGGAGGCAAGCACGAGGCCGACGGAGATGGCACCGATGACGGAGACCCCGAAACCCAAGGTCAAGGCGGTGATCACGAGCATGGAAGGGATGAGGGCCAGAAGGGCGGCGTAGCCCGCCTGGAGGGAGGAGGTTTTCTTGAGCCGCGCGAAATCGACGTCGGCGCCCAGGAGGAAGAACGCGTAGACAAGCCCTATCTGGCCTAGATGGTCCACCACGGTTCCTCGCGTGACCAGGTCGAGCGCTGCCGGGCCGACGAGGATCCCCGCCGCCATGAGGCCGGCAAGCGCTGGCAGGCGCAGGCGATCGGTGAGGAAATGAGCCAGGAGGATAAGGGCTAGGACAATGAAAAAAGTCCCGCCTGCGTCGGTTATCGGCAGCGCGAAGGGCATAGTGAACATAGTGTACGTTGTGGGGCTCTTCGGAGCAAGCAAAAACTTGTCCGGCCTTGAATTATCTGAGCTGCGGTGCCTATGTTCCGCCCACAAAGATGATCTCGCTCTCCAGTTCCACGCCAAGGCGCGCCCGTGCCTCGCGGCGCGCAAGGTCCACAAGGGCGGCGATGTCCATCGCGGTCGCCCCCCCGGCATTGACAAAAATGTTCGCATGCCAGTCCGAGACCATCGCCCCGCCCAGCCTCCTGCCCCGCAGGCCCAGCTCGTCGAGGATCTTGCCGGTGGGCCTTCCAAGGCTCCGGTCGTTCTTGAAGGCGGAGCCTGCGCAGGGGAGGCGGTAATGGCCCTTGGCTTCCCGGTCGGCCTTTTTTTCGCGCATCACGGCCTCGATTGCCCGGCGGTCTCCCGGGACCAGGCGGAAGGCCGCACGCAGGATGGCCGCTCCGGCAGCCGGGCCGGCGCTTTGGAAGGGGGAGCGCTTGTAGGACCAGTCGGGCGCCCAAAGGGGAAGACGGGCGAAGCGGGAAGCTGACCTGCCATCGGCCGGCGGGAGGAAGACTTCCGTCCAGGCCAGGCGATCGGCCACCTCGACTTCATAGCAGCGGGCGTTCATGTAGACCGCCCCGCCAACCGAGCCCGGCATGCCATAGAAGGTCTCCAGTCCGGAAAGGCCGCGCTCAAGGGCTTTTTCGCAGAGCCGGTCCATGGAAAGGCCGCATTCGGCGATAAGGAGGGCCGGGGCATCCACCACTTCGGCCACCCCGCCGGCGCAGCCAGGCATGAAGCCCATCGCGTCGAGGCGGCGGGTCTCGATGACAATGCCGCGCAGGCCTCGGTCGGCCACGACGATATTGGCGCCGCCGCCGAGGATAAAGCAGGGAATGCCCTCGCGGCGGGCCGCACGGAGGATGCGGGCGAAGTCGCCTGTCGTTTCGGGAGCCAGGAGGAGTTCGGCCGGACCGCCGACCTTGAAGGTCGTCAGGGGCGCGAGGGGGGCGTCCCAGGCAGACTCGGCCTTTATATTGATTTTTTCGAGGAAGTCCCGTAGTGTAGGCATGCGCTCAATAGTAGCCGGGACTCCTTGTGTCCCGCAAGAAGGAGACGCCATCATGCGTACGATCCGCTTGTTCAACACCCTCGGGAGGGAGGTCCAGGACCTCGTGCCCCTCGTCCCCGGCAGGATCGGATTCTATGGTTGCGGCCCTACCGTCTACAATTATGCCCATATTGGCAACCTCCGTCCCTATGTCCTCCACGACACCCTGGCAAGGACCCTCACCCTCCTCGGCTATGACGTGACCCATGTCATGAACATCACCGATGTCGGCCATCTTGCCGGCGACGTGGATACGGGCGAGGACAAGATGGTGAAGACGGCCCAGGAGCGCGGCAAGAGCGTCTACGAGATCGCCGAATTCTATACGGCCGCCTTCTTCAAGGACACGGGGCGCATGAACATCAGGCGCCCGACCGTGGTCTGCAAGGCGACCGAACACGTGGGCGAGATGGTCGCCCTGATAAAGCGCATCGAGGCCAACGGTTTTACCTACTCGGCCGGCGGCAACCTCTACTTCGATGTGACCAGATTCCCGGGTTACGGAGAGCTTGCCCTCCTCAAGCTGGAAGACCTCAAGGCCCGCGCCCGGGTCGACATGGACCCGAACAAGAAGAACCCCGCCGATTTTGCCCTCTGGTTCACCAAGTCCAAATTCGAGAACCAGGCGATGGTCTGGGACAGCCCCTGGGGGCGCGGCTATCCAGGATGGCACATAGAGTGCTCGGCGATGAGCATGAAGTACCTGGGAGAGCAGTTCGACATCCATGCCGGCGGCATCGACCATGTTCCCATCCACCATACCAACGAGATCGCCCAGTCCGAGGCCGCTACCGGCCATAAATGGGTCAATTACTGGATGCACAACGAGTTCCTGGTCATGGACAAGGGGAAGATGTCCAAGTCCTCCGGGAGCTTCCTCACCCTCCAGACCCTGGTCGACGCGGGTTACGAGCCCCTCGATTACCGATATTTCCTCCTGGGCGCCCACTATCGCTCCCAGCTCCAGTTCTCGTACGAGGGCCTCGATTCCGCCAGGGCTTCGCGCAAGGCCTTGGGAGAGCGGATCCTGGCGATCAAGGAAAAAGCCGCCCTGGAAAGCCACGCCAACAAGCTTCGAGGAACCATGGCGGCGCCCTCCGGCAGCGAGCCCCGCTCATCCCAGGCCCAGAAATGGCTGGATGCCTTCCTCGATGACCTCGCGACCGACCTATCCACCCCCCGGGCCCTGGCCGACCTTTGGGGTCTCCTCAAGGATCCCGCCCTGAGCCCGGCGGAAGCCCTTGCGGTCGCCTGCGAAATGGACCTCGCCCTCGGACTGGGTCTTTCGGAGATCGAAAAGACGGTCGCTCCCGTCGCCGATGCAGGGCTTGCCGCCTTGGCGGATGGACTCGTGGCCGAGCGCGCCCTCGCCAAGAAAGCCAAGGACTTCTCCCGCGCCGACGCGATCCGCCTGGAGCTCAAGGGGAAGGGCATTGTCCTTGAGGACGGGGCTGGAGGGACGACCTGGAAGCTCGCTTGATGAAGCCTTTCCGCACTGCGCAAAAGTCGAACTGCTCAACGTAACCAGACGGAGGCGATGTTGTTTTCATCCAGTGGACCACCCGGTGACCTAGAGCTCAGGCGACTCTACGACGCCACAGCTCCCATGCTTGTCCGGGTGGCCTATCGCATCGCCGGGACCGAAGAGGCGGCCGAGGATATCGTCCATGAGTCCTTCATCCGGCTCATCGAGAAAAAGATCCCCTTTGCCACCTTGGACGATGCCAAATACTGGCTCATACGCGTCGTCAAGAACGGAGCGCTGAATTACGCGAAGCGCAAGGGCCGCGAGGCCCGCGCCTACGAGCGATGGTGGCGTGGGGAGAAGGCGGAGACCGAAGCGGTAGATGTGGAGCTCATGCGTGGGGAGTCCAGGGAGGAAATGCGTTTCTTCCTTGAAAAACTTCCCGAGAACCTGAAATCTGTCCTCGTGCTGAAGGAGTACGGTGGAATGAACTACCGGGAGATCGGAAGGGTCCTTGGAATAACCGAGGGTAACGTGAAAGTGCGGGCTTTCAGGGCCCGCGAGGCCCTTCTTGCGATGATGAAGGAGGGGGGCAAGCATGTGTCCTGAACCCGGACTCATCTCGGCCTTCGTCGATGGCGAGGTGCCCTCTCCCTGGAAGGAACGCATCGCGGGCCACCTTTCCGCCTGTTCCGATTGCGCCCAGCGGGCCAGAGGCTACGGCGCGCTTCGTGCCGCCCTCCTTGCGCCTTCCGCATGCCAGGAGGCGGAGAGCGCGGTGCTGCGGCGCCTCGAGGCCAGGTTGGGACCCAGGCTCGCGCCTCCTTGCGCCTCCCCCGAAGCGGCCGAAACAGCTGGCATCGCTATTGGACAGCGATCCCCAGGCCTTGACGGATCGACCCGGGCCGCCGGAAGCGTCGCCCTGTGGCGGCGGCGACTTGCCATCCCCATGCCTATCGCCGCGGTCGCGGCCGCTGCCATTGTGTTCTTTGCCGGACTTGCCTTCGCAGGCATCATCAAGCCCGCCCGGCCTGCCGTGCAGAACCTGGCCGCCGCGGAGTTGTCTCCCCTGTCATCCCCGCCAGCCAATATGGAAGCCCTCATCCGCTATCTCGAGACCCAGGATGCCAAGGTCAACCTGACGATCCAGCTTCCCTCCGGAGCGACCCTCGATTCCTCCGGGAAACCTCTCGTCGTCCGCGCCGCCGACGCGAACTTCCTCCCCATGACCGGCACGGTTGGGAAATGACCTCAGGTCAACGCCTTCCTGCCGGCTTCTGTCTGGCGTTCTGCGCCCTTTTCGTCTCGGTGGCCGCCCGCGCCCAATCCCGGGAAAGCGACATCCCCGAGGGCCTCAAGGACAAGGCGCTCACGATCACCATCAACGCCGTGGTGATGGGCCAGGCCGACACCGTGGCCTGGCAGGCGGGGAGTTCCAGGTCCACCATTCCGGGCACGCCCGTGGGGGTCAAGCTCGTGGGAACGAACGTGGCCATACTTGTCCAGTTGACGCCCTTCGACGACGGCAAGGGCGGCCTGGTCCTCGTGACCCAGGGGCAGGTCTGGGTGAAACGGCCAAATGGCGAGCTTTCCTATTTCACGAGCCTGGATACGGTGGCGGTCCACTACGGTGAAAGGGTGTACTTTTTCCCCCTTGGCCGGTCCACTTCGGGTGAGGCCGCGATGCGCGTGGAGGTTTCGGTCGAGCATTATGCCCTGGCCCCGCCATCGGCCAAGTCAGCGTCCGGCTCCGCGGCGCCCTTGGGCCCTGTCCAGTCCACCGGTTCCCAAGTCACCGCTGGATCCCCCCTGCCGGCAGCCACTGGTCCCGCCCGACTCCTGCCTCAGGCGAACCCCGCCACCCTTGGCCCTTCCGCGCCTGGCCCGGCCCTCGCGGCCCCGTGGGGAAGCCAGGCAGCCGGAAGTCCTGCGGCTACGGGGAGTCCCCCAGGCCCTGAGACCCCGCACAAGTGACGAGCCTCCACCCCAAGCGGTCCCCCTTCATTCCCTCAAGGAGGGCAAGGATCCGGATCCTCGGCTCGGCGCTTGCCATCGCGCTTGTCGGCCTCGCCTCCAGCGCACTGGCCTGGGGCTATTCACTTCTGGTGGAGCCCCATATAGATGCGCTTTCCCCCGTCGTCGTGGAGTCGGGCGGCACGGTCAGCCTGATCGGCCGCAATTTCGGGGCGGTCCGGGGCGATTCCCATGTCGAGATTGACGGGCTGGCTCCTACCGCCTCCTCGTATATCTCCTGGCATGCCGACAGCATCACGATCAGCCTTCCCCCTGGCGCCGAATCTGGCCTCGTCCATGTGGTCACGAAACACGGAAGAAGCAATGCCAAGCTTTTCATGAACCGCGCGAGCTTGCCCTCTTCTCCCCGCGGCGCCGCCCAAGGCAGGACGGGGCCTTATGTCACGTCGATCTCCGCGGAGCAGGGGCAGATAGGCTCCCTCCTCGTCATCTCCGGCCTCAATTTTGGCTCCAACCGCGGCCTCGGGACCGTGCATTTTGGCTGGAACCCAGAAGGGATGAGTTCAGGCCCAGAGGATAGGGGAGCCGCCAGCTTTGTCCAGAACAGCGACGTGGACCTGGGCTACGAACTCTGGTCCGACAAGGAAATCCGAGTCCGCGTGCCTGACGGGGCTTCTTCGGGAAGCGTCATCGTCGACACGGGCATGGGGAAAAGCAACGCGGTCTTCTTTTCGGTCTCCGACCTCCCGGGACGCAAGCATTTCAAGGACAAGCGCTCCTATTCGCTCTCCTATTCGGTGAATCTCACCAAGCTGCGGGCCTCTGGACCGAACGAGCTTTATCTATGGGTTCCCCGGCCTGTTGAATCTGCCTCCCAGCGCATTGTCCGCGCCCTCTCCCAGGAACCCGCCCCCTATGTACCCAATTACCGGGGCTCCGCCCTCTACCAGTTCAAGGACCTCTCCACGAACCAGGACGTGGCCGTCAACCAATCCTGGCTCATCCAAGCCTGGGGCGTCGAGACAACGGTGGATCCGGACAAGATCGTCAAGGTCTCCGACCTCCCCCCCTTGGCCGCCGCGTATACGGCCGCCGACAAAATGGTCCCCTCCGATGCGCCCGAGATCCAGGCCTTGGCCAAGAAAATCGTGGCCGGCGAAAGGAACCCCTGGAAGGCCTCCCGACTCGTCTATGAATGGCTCATCAAGAACCTGGCCTGGACAGACTCCTCGTTTGAGAGGAAGCCCCTCTCCTCCCTAAGCCTCAGAATCGCCGACTCCAGCAGCTATGCCCTCGCCGCCACGGCAGTCCTCCGCGCCGCGGGCATCCCCGCCTTGCCGGTAAAGGGCTATCTCGTGGATCCGGGCCGAAAGGCGGCTCGCCACGCCTGGGTGGAGTTCTACATCTTCGGGCTGGGCTGGGTGCCCATGGATCCCATCCTTGGCTCGGGCGCCTCCCCCGGGGATTTCGCCGTGGCCTTCGAGGACAGGACCCGGTATTTCGGCAACCTCGACAATCGCCATATCGCGTTTTCGAGGGGCTATTCGGTCTTCCAGCCGATGTCCCAGACCGCCCGCCATGCCTCCCCCCAGCATCCCATGGCCCTGCAGAGCTTCTACGAGGAATCCTCGGGCGCGCTCGAAGCCTATTCATCCTTCTGGAGCGAGGTGGAGGTCACGGGACTTTATTGACGCTTTTTCGTCCGCGCATTCCCGGCGCGGAGTTCTGTAAGCTATACTGGTGATGGCGGCGTGCTCCGCGGCCGTCGAAAAGGAAGGAGGGGACATGTCCGTCATCGAAAAGCAGGATCCCGAGCTCTTCAGGGCCATCCAGCTCGAGACAGCTCGCCAAAGCGAGAACCTCGAGCTCATCGCGAGCGAGAATTACACTTCGGCCGCCGTGCGCGAGGCCGTGGGATCGGTCCTGACCAACAAATACGCCGAAGGCTATCCGGGAAAGCGCTACTATGGCGGCTGCGAATTCGTGGATATCGCCGAGAACCTGGCCCGCGACCGCGCCAAGGCCCTTTTTGGCGCCGATCATGCCAATGTCCAGGCCCATTCCGGATCCCAGGCCAACATGTCGGTCTATTTCTCGGTCCTCAAGCCTGGAGACACCATCCTCGGCATGAACCTTGCCCATGGTGGGCACCTCACCCATGGAGCCCCCGTCTCCTTCTCCGGCAAGATGTACAGGATCGCGAGCTACGGGGTGAACAAGGAAACCGAGACCATCGACTATGACGAGATGGCCCGCATAGCCCGCGAGTCGAAGCCCCGCCTCATCGTGGCCGGAGCCTCGGCCTACTGCCGCATCCTCGATTTCGAGCGCTTCCGCGCCATAGCCGACGAGGTCGGCGCCTACCTCATGGTCGACATGGCCCATATCGCCGGCCTTGTCGCGGCGGGCCTCCATCCGAGTCCCGTAAAGCTGGCCCACTTCACCACCACCACGACCCACAAGACCCTGCGTGGTCCCCGCGGCGGCATGGTGCTTGTCGGGAAGGACGGGGAAAACGACCAGGGCATCATGAATCCCAAGGGCGACAAGACCAAGCTATGGTCGGAGATACTCGACGGCACGACCTTCCCCGGCATACAAGGAGGTCCCCTCATGCACGTGATCGCCGGCAAGGCGGTCGCGTTCAAGGAAGCCCTGAGCCCCGAGTTCAAGGCCTACCAGCAACGGGTCCTGGACAACGCCAAGGCCATCGCCGCCGCGCTTTCCGCCGGTGGAGCCCGCATCGTATCCGGCGGCACCGACAACCACCTCATGCTCGTGGACGTGTCGCCCTTGGGCATCACGGGCAAGGAGTCCGAGAAATGGCTCGATGAGGCCCATATCACGGTGAACAAGAACGGCATACCCTTTGACCAGAAGAGCCCCTTCATAACCTCGGGAATCCGCGTGGGAAGCCCTGCCGTGACCACCCGCGGCATGGGAAAGGCTGAGATGGGCGAGATTGCGGGGTATATTATGGAAGTTTTGAAGGCCAAGGGCGACGAAAAGGTGATCTGCGCCGTGAAGGAAAAAGTGCTGAGGCTCACTGCGCGCTTTCCCTTGCCATGATATAGTCACTGCGGTCGAATTGGTCCGATGGGGCTAAGGTGACTTCCCTGTCGGGCCGATAGTGTAGCGAGGGACCTGCGTTGACACCTCGTAACGTGGTCCCTATACTTAACCCGAAGTCGGTCGTCCGAGGTACGGTCAGGAAACAGGATGGAAAACCCGCTCCAGCTCTCGTTCGTCAACTTCAAGAAAGACTCATACATCATCGTCGAAGGGAAGCAGAACGCCGACCGCTTCTTCATCATCCGATCAGGCAAGGTGCGACTTTCCAAGGAAGTCGAGGTTGTTGAGGAGGAGGGTGGAAATACCCTCGGTCCCGGCGATTTCTTCGGAGTCGTATCGACGATGTCGAGCCATTCCCACATCGAGACCGCCCAGGCGGTCACGGATTGCACGCTCATCTCCGTGCAACGGGAGCAGTTCGGCCTCCTCATCGAGAAGAACACCCCCGTCGCGATGAAGATCATCCTGCAGTTTTCCAAGCGGATGCGCTATCTGGACGAGGCCCTGATGCGCCTCACCCTCAAGAACACCGCCGAGGCGGATCCCTCCCACCTCTTCCGCGTCGCCGAGTACTATGCCAAGCAGAGCCAGTACAACCAGGCTTACTTCGCGTATTACCAATACCTCAAGTTCTGCCCGAACGGACAGCATGTGGCCCTCGCCGGGGAGCGGCTTGGCAAGATCAAGCCCTATTCCAAGGCGGTCTTCCTCGACGGCTCCAACGAGGAGTTCAACCGGTTCTATCCCAAGGACACGATGGTCTTCTCCGAGGGCATGCCGGGTTCGGAACTCTATATCATCCAGAAAGGCTCGGTGAAGATCACCAAGATCCTGGACAACAACGAGGTCCTCCTGGCCGTGCTCAAGCCGGGAGACATCTTCGGCGAGATGGCGATCCTCGAGAACAAGGTCCGTTCGGCGAGCGCCGTGGCCTTCGAGGACGCCTACCTCTTCGCCGTCAACAAGGCAAATTTCGAGCGCATGGTCCAGACCCAGCCCCAGATCGTCACCCGCCTCACGACCCTGCTTTCCGAGCGGATCTGGTTCATCTACAAGCAGCTGGCCAACACCCTCATCTCCGACCCCCTCGGGCGCATGTACGACGCCCTCCTCATGCAGCTGGAGAAGAACCGCATCCCCCTCAAATCCGGGGCGGCCTACAGCTTCGACATCGGTCCGAAGGAGCTCATCGGCCTTGTCGGCCTCCCGGCGGGAGAAGGCAACCTCGTCATCCACAAGCTCCTTGACAACTCGAAGTTCAAGCTCCAGGAAAACAAGCTCATGGTCACCGACGTCACGGAGATCGAAAAGCAGACCGAATACTACCGGAAGATGCAGAAGATCGAGAGGGCCCGCAAAGAGGGAGCCTCGGCCGCGTCCTACTAGCGAAAACAAGCGATGGGTTTCTCGAGCGAAGAAGCAACGGCGGCCGCAAAGGCCGCCGTTGCCATCCTCGATGCCGCTCTCGGATCCGCGGCCATGGCGGGGCAGGGCCCCTCATCCTGGGCCTTATTGGACCGCGATACGCTGCGATCGGTTTGCTCTGGCCTCTCACCTTCGGCGTGGCAGGATTACGGATTGCCCGGCGCTGGCGGGGCAGTCGTCGCCTCCCTGGCCTACGGTGAAGGCCCCCCCGAGCCGCCGGACTGGGCCCTCCCCTACGGGGGGCCGTTGCTGGCCCTGGCCCGTTTTGCCCGCGCCGATTGGTACGGCGAGCTTCGCGCCCGCCTCCGGGCGGTCTCCTCCACCGCACGGCAAAGCCTGCGCGACGCCGGACTGGACCCCGGTCACTCGCGCGACTGGCGCATCCTTGCGAATTCCGGCCTGCCGGAAAAGCCCCTTGCCCTCGCTGCCGGGCTGGGGAGCCCCGGCCGGAACAGCCTCGTCATCCTCGGGGCGGAAGGCAAGGCCACTGGCCATCCCTCCCTTGGCGATGCCATAGGGCCGGGAGCCATCCTGGGCGTCCTTCTCCTCCCTTCGGCAATCCGGATCGAGCCCGAAGTCCTCCCTGCCGCCTTCCATTCCGAGGTTTTTCCTCCGGGCGGCCCCTGTGTCTCCTGCGCTGCCTGCGTCCGGGCCTGCCCGACCGGCGCCATCCCCGGTGACGAGGTCGCCGGCCTGCATGGCCGCGCCGCAGCGCCATCCTGCACGGAGCAAGGGACCATGGGTTTCCGGCGCGAGCTCTGCCTCCAGCACTGGAGTGCCTTGGACGCGGTGCTGCCCCCCGCCATCGAGGCCGCCTGGGGCAATCGCCTGTATGGATGCGATCTCTGCCTCGAGGCCTGCCCATGGTGGAAAAGCGGCATTGAAAAGGGAGCCCGCGGGGGGCATCTCGGCCCCGGGCTTCCCGCAGGCTTCTTTCTTGCCGCTCCTGACGCCGAAATCCGAGAACGCCTCCACGGCACGGTGCTCGGGAGGGCCTGGATGGAAATTGCGGCCTTTCGCAGGAATGCCCGCCTTGCCTATGGCGCATTTGACGGGAAGAGCACAAAGCTCTAGAATCTCTTTTTAGGAGGAGAATTGATGGAAGCCTCAAATGCGAATCAGTACCTCACCTTTACCCTCGACAACGAACAATACGCCATCGGTGTATCAAAGGTCCGCGAGGTGCTCGAGCATACGAAGATCACGAAGCTCCCGCGCAGCGCCGAATTCATGAAGGGCATCATCAACCTTCGCGGCGCCGGAGTTCCCGTCATCGATCTCAGGCTGAAATTCGGCCTTCCCGAGACGCCGATAACGAAGGACACGAGCATCATCGTGATGGAAGTCGAAAGCCAGGAGGGTACCGTTGTCGTCGGCGCCCTTGCGGATGCCGTGCATGAAGTGGTGGAGATCGATGAAGGCGATGTGGAGCCGGCGCCCCGTTTCGGGACAAGGCTATCCGCCGAATTCATAAAAGGCGTAGGCAAGAAGGACGAGCTTTTCATCATCCTTCTGGACATCGACCGGGTATTCAATGCGGAGGAGATGTCCGCCTTTTCCGCGACCAAGGATGCGGAGGAGCGCGAGGCGCAGGTCGCGGAAGCGAAAGCCTAGGTCGGAAGAGCCAAAGTCATAGGACCATGGCGGCCACCGGAGGATCCGCGGCCGCCATGCATTTTTCCCCAGGCGCGCCGCGCGGCGTATATTTTCCCTCCGGATTTTGCTAGAGTAGCCCAATGATCGACCTTCTCCCCCTTGTCAACAAGAACGTGACTTTCAAATTTCACGGCGCCCAGTTGCGCCTGGACCTCTCCCATGCCCTTTTTTCCTCCTACGAGGTGGATGCGGGCACTCGCCTCCTCTGCAAGGCGATCGGGAAGGATGAGGTGCTGGCCAAGGCGAAAAGGGTCCTTGATGCCGGCTGTGGGGTCGGCGTCATCGGCTTGAGCGTGGCCGCGGCTTTTCCCGACTGCGTCGTCGAGGCCAGGGATCGCGACCTCCTGGCCTGCGCATTTACGGAACGCAACCGGAAGACCAACAAGGTGAAAAACCTGAACGCCGCCCCCGGCCTTCTTTCGGTCTCGACGCCAGGCCTGTCCGGCCAAGGCCAGGACCCAAATCGATCCTACGATTACATCCTCACCAATATCCCGGCCAAGGCCGGCGGCCCCGTCCTCGAGGCCTTTTTCAAAGGCGCGAAGGACCTCCTGTGTCCCGGCGGCCGTCTGGGCGTGGTGATCGTGAACCCCCTGGTCGAGGCCGCAAGGACCTGGTTTGACGACTACGGCTGGGATGTCCTGGTTGACGAGCGCGGAGCCAACCATCATGCCTTTGTGGCCCAGGCCAAGGCCCCAGCCCTACAGCAACCCAGGCCTTTGGCCGACGCCGCGCCACTGGCCGACGCCGCGCTCCTGGCCAACGCCGCGCCCCTGGCCGACGCCGCGGCGAGCCCGGAGCATGGCTTGAGGCCACTGGATTTTTCAAGCCTTGACCTCGGCGTCTACCTGCGCGGCCGGACCCGCTTCAAGCTCGCGGACGCAAGCTATGAGGCCTCCGGAATCTGGGGACTTCCCGAGTTCGACACGGTCGGCTACGGGACGGTCGCTGCCGCCGAGCTCGCCGCGAGGGTCCTGGCCGGCAGCCTCGTCCGGGATGCCCTATTCGTGAATCCAGGCATAGGCCATCTTCCGCTTTGGCTGAACAAAAGGCTCGCGCCCGAAAGGGTCGCGGCCGCCTCCCGCGACATCCTGTCCTTGGCCGCGACCGGAGCCAATCTCGCAAGCCAACCCGGCCGTAGGCCGGCCTATATGGCCGTGGACGCGCTCCGCCTCGACGAGCTTCGACCTGCGGCCTTCGACTTTATCGCCTGGAATCCCGATATTGTCCCCGACCATGACTGGATTTCGCCCTTATGGGTGGCCGCTGCCCGCCTTCTGAAGAAAGGCGCCACCTTCATCCTGGCCTGCCCCCCCACGGAGCTCCTCCGTTTCGAGAAAAAAAGGGCCCCTGGCTTCCAAAGGGCCGGGGAAAAGCGCAAGAAAACCTATACGGCGGCCGCCTTTATCCGGATCTGACCGGCCTTGTCCCCGGTTCCGGGATCGCGTGACTTTCCGTCCCATACCGCGATGTGCGCCATCCTCGGATTGTCCGGGAAAAAGGGGCAGAGAGGGCCGGAAAATAATCCTTGACCGTGGATTTGCATTGCGCTTTGACCCGCATTAAGCTATTTACATGACGAAAGCAGAAATCACGATACTCGATTCCAGGAACCCGGACGAGTACATCGAGGCTTCACTCAAGTCGCGCCTCAATCCGGCTTCCAAGGCTAGGCTGGCCAAGGATTGGATGGGAAAGACGGGCTTCACGCGCGAGGACATCCTCTATGCCCGAAACCGCCATCCCTATTGGCGCAAGAAAAAGATGGAAGGCTCCGTCGAGCGTACGCGCCGTCGTCTCGAGGAGCACAATTACTCGAGCGGGGAGAGCCTTCCCTGGTCACGGGAAAGGGTCGAGGAATTCCTCTCCCTTAACGCCAAGGACAAGTCAGAACGCTACGAGAGGAAGGACTGGCAGCTGGCCGAGCATTTCGGCTCGAGCATCCCCTCCATTCAATACATGCGCCGAAAATGCCGAAAGGTGGAAAACCTACTCGGTGCCCGCGCTTCCAAGGCAAAGGTCATCGAGTACCTCCTTTGCGCGGAATCGGTGCTGAGCAGGGGAAGCGAAGCCGTCGAGGCAAGCTTTGTGGCCAGCAAGGAACGGGCCAAAGTTGCAGCAAAGGCGGCCAAGGCTGCCGCAGGCTCGCCCAAGCTTGCCGTGCGCAAGCCTGCCGGGAAGCCCGCCGCCAAGCCGGCCCGGAAAGGCGCAAAGCCTTTGGCCAGAAAGCCCGCAGGGAAGCCGTCCGGATCAAAGTCGGCGGTGCCCAGGAGGCAACTGGTCGTTCCGGCCAGGAAACCCGGCAGCGCGGCCAAGCAGGCAAGGGCAAAATAGTCATTCCCGGGATCGGTGTACCTGTTTCGAGATGAAGGTGTCGCGTTGGTTCCGGAGGTCTGCCGTTGTGCAGCCCTCCGGTTTTTTTTCGCCTGGCACCCTCGTCGGGTGGGGCCGGCGCGGCTTAGGCGGGCTGCGGCGATGGCCGACTGCGGCGGGCCCAGGATGCCGCGCTAGCCCTTGCCGACAGGCGCATCCCCGAAAGGATTGGCGCGGGCTAGGACTTCCCTTATGTTCCGGTGTTCCTCCGCCAGTAGGCCAGGGTCCTTTTCGACGATGGCGAAGGCATCCTCTCGGGCCTTCTCCAGGATGGCCAGGTCGCGGGCAGGGTCGGCTATCGTCAGCCTGAGGGAGCCAGACTGGATCGTTCCCGTGAGCTCGCCGGGGCCGCGGATGCGCAGGTCCTCTTCGGCCAGGAGGAAACCGTCCGTCGTGGCCAGCATCGCCTTCAGGCGTGCCTTGCCGTCCTCCGTGAGTGCCTCGGCATAGACGAGGAAGCAGTAGGACTGCTCAAGGCCCCGGCCGACCCGGCCGCGCAGCTGGTGAAGGGCCGCCAGCCCGAAGCGCTCCGCATGTTCGACAACCATCGCCGCCGCGTTGGGGACGTCGACCCCGACCTCCACGACACTCGTTGCCACGAGGAGATCGATCTCGCCGCGGGCGAAGGAGTCCATCGTCGCCCGTTTCTCGTCTTCCTTGAGGCGCGAATGGATGATGCCGACGCGGAAGTCAGGATAGATCTCCTTCGCGAGTTTTTCGAACATGGCTTCGGCGTTCTTGAGCTCCGCGCCGGTGGCTGCCGGCGAGCGCTCCGAGGCACCGATGAGGGGATAGACGAAATAGGCCTGGCGCCCGGCCTCGAGGAGTCGGCGGACATAATCGTAGACCTTTCTCTCATTCCCGGTTCGGGCCAGATGGGTCTCGATCGGCTTGCGCCCCGGTGGCATCGTCCTGATCGTGGAGACCGAAAGGTCGCCGAAAACGGTGAGGGCCAGGGTCCGGGGTATGGGCGTCGCCGTCATCATGAGGAGGTCGGGGAGGGGACCCTTGCGGCCCAAGGCCAGCCGCTGGAGGACGCCAAAACGGTGCTGCTCATCCACGACGGCAAGCCGGAGGCTCCTGTATTCGACCTCATCCTGGAATAGGGCATGGGTCCCAAGGACGAGGTCCACATCACCGGCCTTGAGGGCGGCAAGGAGGGGCGGCCTTGCCGCGTCCTCCACGTTTCCCGAGAGGAAGGCCAAGCGGATGCCCAAAGGTTCGAGAAGCCGCGCCGCGGTCTGGGCATGCTGGCGAGCCAGAAGCTCGGTGGGCGCCATGAGGGCGGCCTGGCCTCCGGCTTCGATCGCCTCCAGACAGGCGAGGAAGGCGACCAGGGTCTTGCCCGAGCCGACATCGCCTTGGAGGAGGCGCCCCATGGGATGGGGCAAGGCCATGTCCGCGACTATCTCCGCCGCCGCGGTTTTCTGGTCTGCCGTCAACGCGAAAGGAAGCCGCTCCAGGAGGCGGTTGCGCAAGGCCCCCCTTGAAGGGTTTCGCCGCACGGTGTTCCTTTTCCGGATGAGGGACCTTCTGGCCACGGCAAGCTGGAAGTAGAACAACTCTTCGTAGATAAGGCTTTCCCTGGCCGCAAGGAGTTCGCCGGCCGCCTCGGGATGGTGTATCCCCTGCAAGGCCTCGCGCTTGTGCAGGAGCCCGCGCCGCCCGATGAGGAAGGGGGGCAGTTCGTCCTCGACCCGGGAGCCGAACTCCCGCAAGGCCTCGCGGACGAGCTTCCTGATGTGGCCGACCTGGAGGCCTTCGGTGGCGGGATAGAGGGGGAGGACCCCCTGGGGCGTGGCTTGGCCCTCGACGAGCCGTTCCGTCTCGAAGGCCGAGGATTGCAGCTCGCCTCGCCGGAACTGGAACTTCCCGGTCACCACCGCCCGGCAGCCCACCGGGAGGGCTTGCTCCAGGAAAGGGCGGTTGAAGCACAGGAGGGCGGCCTCCGTCCCCCCAAGCGAATCGCGGACCATGATTCTCAGCGTGCGCATCCGCCCGAAGCCGAACCAGTCATGCGAAAGCACCTCAACGACCGTGTTCGCGCGGCCTCCGGCGAGGGAAGCATCAAGGCCGATGAAGACCGAACGATCGTCATAGTCCCGAGGATAATGGAGGAGGAGGTCCGACACCGAGTAGATGCCGAGGCGGGCGAGCTTCTCCGACATGGCGGGACCGGCGCCGCGCAGCATCGTGATGCTCTGGTTGAGTTCGCGGAGGTACATGGAGATTCCGACTATAGCCCCGCGGCGCCGGGGGTGCAAGGACTTCGTAGCCCCCGGCTGGCCGGCAACGCTTCGCTTGTCTACTCAAGGCCATGGATGCTACGATGGCTGGTCCTCGATCTTCCCTAATGGAATCATGGCAAAGTCCCGTAGGCGGGCGACACAAGGAGCTACCATGCGCAGCGAGATCGAACGCCTTGTAGAGCTGGACCGCGGCCATGTCCTCGTGACCCGCATCGCCTCCGTCCTTTCCTGGGACCAGGAGACCTACATGCCTGTGAAGGGCATCGAGGAAAGGGCCGAGCAGCTGGCGTTCCTGGAGGGGCTAGCCCATGAGAAGCTCACGAACCCGGAGATCGGGAGCCTCCTGCATGCGCTTGGCTCCACCAAGGCGAATCCCCTGGGCCACGATTCCCTCAGTCCCGACGAGCGGGCCTATCTCCGCGTCCTCAGGCGGGCCTACGATCGGGAGACCTGCCTCCCCATCGACCTGGTCAAGGATACTGCCCGCACGATAGCCCTTTCCCAAGGCGCCTGGGTCGAAGCCCGCTCAAAAAACGATTTCGCCGCATTCGCGCCATGGCTCGAGAAGATGCTCTCGCTATCCCGCAGCAAGGCCGCCTGCATCGATCCGGATAAGCCGGCCTATGATGTCCTCCTCGACCTCTATGAGCCGGGTTCGACCGAAGCGGACATCGCACGCGTCTTCGTCGACCTCCGCGCCGAGCTCGTCAAGCTCCTGGGGAAGATCAATTCCAAGCCCCAGGTGGACGACGCCTTCCTCCACCAGGAATGCCCGGCCGGGCGACAGGCGGCGGTGAGCCGTTGGCTGATGGACCTCCTGGGCCTCGACAAGGACCGCGCGCGCCTGGATGTCACCGCCCACCCTTTCACGAGCACCCTCGGCAGCGACGATGTGCGCATCACGACCCGGTATGTCGGCGACTTCCTTCCCTCGAGCGTCTTTTCCACCATCCATGAAACGGGCCACGCGTTGTACGAACTTGGCATCGACTCTCCCGCGCCTTTCCGCCGCAGCAAGCTCTCCGAAGCCGCCTCGATGGCCATGCATGAGTCGCAATCCCGGCTTTGGGAGAACATGATCGGCAGGTCCGCCGGCTTCTGGAAGCCGAATCTCGCCAAGCTACATTCCCTGGCAGGCCCGATCCTGGACGGGGTCACCCTCGACAGCTTTGTCCGCGCGATAAACCGGGTAGAGCCTTCGCTCATCAGGACGGAGGCGGACGAGGTCACCTACAGCCTCCACGTCATCCTTCGCTTCGAGATCGAATCCGACCTTGTCTCCGGCCGCCTCGCCGTGAAGGACCTCCCCGGGGCCTGGAACGCGAAGATGGTCGAGCTCCTTGGCGTTGAGCCTCCGGACGACAGCCGGGGTTGCCTCCAGGACATCCATTGGGCGATAGGCTACATCGGCTACTTCCCGAGCTATGCCCTCGGCAACCTCTATGCCGCGCAGCTCTGGGACCGTCTCCGCGAGACCCTGCCGAACGCGGCGGCAAGCCTGGAGCGCGGGGACGTGGCGGGGGTGCGCGAATGGCTGCGCGAAAAGATCCACCGGCCGGGAAGCACCTGGCTGCCCGGAGAGCTCATCGAAAGGGCCACCGGCAAGGACCTCGAGGCGAAGCATTTTGTCGCCTATCTCAACGAGAAATACGCGCGGGTCTATGGGTTCTAGCCTTGCCAAAGGAGCGGTCCCTGCCTTGGGGGCCCCCGGCGACTCGCCCTTGGCGAGTCTGGCGGGCAACCCCTGGCTCTGGTCCGCCCTGGCGGCCTTCTTCTTCGGGCTGGCTTCTGCTTTGGCCATCCGCTGGCTTGCCTCCCTACTGAAGCACGATGGACGAAGTGCCCGGCTCTCCGCATTGGCCATCCTCGCCCTCGCATTGTCGGTGCTCGCCGCCGCGGCCTTCCTTGTATTCTCGGGCATCTCCTCCTTGCCCCTTGGGCCGGGGAGGACTTTCATCCTTGTCTATTGGCTCGTGGCGATGGCGCTTTTCGGCGCGATGTTCGGGGCCTTCCCTCGTGTCGGTGGCCTGGTTTTCCTGTGCGCTTCCCTCTTGGCGGCCTTTTTTTTCTCGGACGCCCTTTCGGGCTGGCTGCCGCTTCGCGGACCCGGCCGCATAGCGCGGCTCCTTCCGTTTTCGGTCAGCGCCGCTTCTTTCCGCGGCGAGTTCACCATCCAGGAGCGCGATACGGTGCCGACCCTCCAGCGTGTCGAGCTTCCCGTTTCGGCTGCTGCCCTCGTGGTCGAACGGGCGGAACTTGCAGGGCCGGCGACCATCCTCGGCGGACCGAGCCTGTACAGGATAATCGGCATCGCGGGACCCGATGGGAGGCTTGTGACTTCATTCGCCGGGCATCGGAGCCTGCTGGACTGGCTGTCTCCCCTTTCAGAGGCCAAGCCCGAGCGCGGCGGCCTCATTCGCCGGAGCCGCGCCTGGAGCGCGGCAGCTCCCTTGGCAGACCTCGAGCCGGTTGTCTATTCCTTTGATGCACCTGCCGCCGCGAAGCCGGGCCTGGCGGAGATGCCGGGCCAGGAGGAAGGCGGGAATGCCCTGGCTTCCTCCCTGGTCCTGTTCGCCAGCGGCGTCGCGCCTGGCGGCGTCGCGCCTGGCGGCGCGGCTTCCATGACTAGTCCTTGAGGATGGCGATGGCTTCTATCTCGACCAGCCCGGCTTTCGGAAGTGCCGCGACCTGGACCGTGGAGCGCGCGGGATACTCGCCTTCGAAAAACGAGGCATAGACGGCGTTCACGGTCTGGAAATCCGCCATGTCGGCCAGGAAGATCGTCGTCTTCACGATGTCCTTCATCGAGCCGCCGGCCGTGGAGATCACCACTTTCAGGTTCTCAAGCGAGCGGCGGGCCTGGGCCTCCACGCCGTCGGCGAGGCTCCCCGTCGCGGGATCGAGCCCGAGCTGCCCCGAGCAATACAGGAAGTGGCCCGCCTTGACTGCCTGGGAATAGGGACCGAGGGCCGCGGGCGCGTTCTTGGTGGCTATGACGCTGCGATTCATGTGTTCCTCCTCTTGCGTGAGCGCAAACTATCATGCCGGATTCAGGTGGCTGTCAAGCTTCGAGGGTAGCTACATGGCCTTCCAGAAATTGTAGTATTTCCGTTCCACCTCCTCGAGGGGGAGGAGGGGATAGAACCTCGATTTTTCCTGGCTCGCGAACATGAAACCGGTCTTGAGGAGCTTGTAGGAGAATTTGTCGATGGGACAGTCGACGGAGATGCCCTTGACCATCTTTCCCGGCGTCCTGCGTATCTCCAGGACCGCGCTCTTGAGCCTCGCCGGATGTATCCCGGGAACAAAGGTGCGGATAAAGGGGTTTTCCTCGAAGTCACGCATGAAATCGTCCACGGAGAATTCCAGCTGGGCGTAGAACATCTTCGGCGCGCCCTTGCCGTTTTTGGGGTCGGTGACGTATCGGGAGAACTCGAGGAAGTCATGCCGCGTGAGGACCATGAACTTGACCGGATTGATCTCGATCATGATCTGCATCTCTTCCTCGGCGGGTTTCGGTTCGAAGGGCGCCGGATCGAGCTGGACGAAGTCACCCGAGGCGTTGCCCAGGTAGAGCTTGTCGATGGCCTCGAAGTCCATGTTCTCAAGGACCCGGTAACTCATGATGAATTTCGTGGCCTTCGGACGGCCATCCTCATGCGGCACGAGTTCGGCATAGGCCTTGTCGATTTCGAAGAAGGGAGAACGGAAAGCCGGGTCGACCTCGGCGAAGATGAGCTTGCCTTCGAAATAGCGGGTGGAGCCCTGGACATAATGCCTGACGAAGTCCGCGGGACCGAGCTGGGAAGCTATCAGGGAATGATTGGGATGGAGGATGAGATAGAGGTGAGTTTCATGGGACACTGTTTGCCTCCTCCTTGGTCCGTTTTGTTATTATGGCGAGAAACGCGATCGGGCGTCCAGCGGGGAGCCTTGAGGACCTGGCGCCCTTAAGGCTACTATCCCTTCCATGGATACGACTTCGCCGGCACCCTTTTCGAGGCACCGTGAGGACAGGGAGGCGGGACGGCTGGTCTATCCAGTGTACTCGCGACGGTCGGGTGGGCTTTCCCTTGGCATCAACCTCTTTCCCGACCGCAAGCGCTGCAATTTCGATTGTCCCTATTGCGAGGTATTTCCCTTTTCGGGCAAGGCGGCCTTCGATCCAGCGGAGCTGGAGAGGGAGCTTGCCGGATTCGCCCAAGGCACCAGGCCGGGGATCGTCAAGGACATCTGCTTTTCCGGCAATGGGGAGCCCACCCTTTCGCCCTATCTCGAGGAAGCCCTTTTCGCCTGCGCGGCTGCCCGCGTGGGCCATCCGGCAGTCCTCGGGGAAGCGAAGCTAGTTCTCATAACCAACTCAAGCGGCTTCCTTGACGCCTCCGTCTCCTCGCTCCTCGCTCTGTGGGCCCGCACGGAAAGCCTTGAGATCTGGGCCAAGCTCGACGCCGGCACCGAGGGCCTCTTTTCGCGCATGAGCCGCTCGGCTTTCAAGCTGGCCGAAATCGCGGCCGCCATCGAGGCATTCTCGGCCGTCACGCCGATAACCATACAGACCATGCTCTGCCTTTTTGGGGGAGATCCGGCAAGCCCGGCCTCCACCCTGGCGGAAGCAGGGGCTTATGCCAACCTTGTCTCCACCCTGGCCTCCCGAGGCTCGCTGATCCAGGGGATCCAGCTCTATGCCCAGGCCCGGCCCTCGCCCGGAGGGATGACCTCCCCGATCGGCGACGCTGCGCTTCGCGCCGCCGCGGCCCTCGTGGCCAGCCGCACGGGCCTTCCGGTCCGGTCCTTCGGCGAAAACGGCGAGCTGCGATGATCGACCTCCACTGCCATTCAATCGCCAGCGATGGCAGCTATTCCCCCACGGAACTTGTCGCCATGGCGCGCGGGCGGGGATTGGCGGCCCTTGCCCTCACCGATCACGACACGGTGGCCGGCCTTCCCGAAGCGGAGACGGCCGCGTCCACGGCCGATCCCTCGGCATCGCTCCGCCTCATCCGCGGAGTCGAGATCGAGATAGCCTTCGAGCCCGGGGAGTTCCATCTCCTCGGCCTCGACCTCGCCCCGCTCTTCGACGGGGAAGGCCAGCCGGCGAACTTCGGGGCCGAGCGTCTCCTGGACGCCCTCGAGCGGCTCGGCATGGCCCGCGATGAGCGAAACCGGCAGATCATGGACAACCTGCGCGAGGCCGGGGTGCCGGTGACGATGGAGGAGCTCACGGAGGCCGCAGGGGGGATGCGGGCTGGAAGGCCGCACATCGCGACACTCCTCGTCAGGCACAAGGCCGCCAAGAACCGGCAGGACGCCTTCGCCCGCTTCCTGGCCAAGGGCCGCCCCTGCTACGAAGCCAAGGAATGCCTGCCCCTCGAGGAGGCCATGTCACTCGTGCGCGGCGCCGGCGGCTTGGCCATCGTGGCCCATCCGCTCTCCCTGTTTGTCTCCTGGTCCCACCTTGAAAAGATCATGGACGGCTGGAAGGAGATGGGCATCGACGGGATCGAGGCCTTTCACCCGGCGGCGAAGCTCGGCCAGTGCAGGCGCCTTGAGAAGATGGCCAGGGACCGCGGTTTCCGCGTCACCGCCGGAAGCGACTTCCATGGGGCCGCCCGTCCCGAGAGAAGGCTCGGGAAGACCGCCGGCGACCTCGTGATCGCCGATTCCTACCTCGCGGAAATAGCGCGCTGACCCCGGGCCCTGTGCTTCATCCCTTTTTTTTCGCCCCTGCCCCGGCCTCGGTCGCCGTGTCGGCCTGGTGGTAGATCTTCTCATAGAGGTCGAGGGCGGTGAAGAAGAGGATCATGATGAGGGGTCCCAGGATGATCCCGTTGAATCCGAAGAGGTTGAGGCCGCCCAGGATCGAGAAGAAGATGAGGAGGGGATGGAGGTTGAGGCGCTCGCGCAGGAAGAGGGGACGGAGGAAGTTGTCCATGATGGAGATGAAGAAGGCGGAACACGCCAGGAGGGCGATGCCGCCCACCAGGCCCCCGGTCGCAAGTCGCGCGATCGCGACCGGACCCCAGACGAGCCCTGCGCCCACCATGGGTATGAAGGACGTTATGGCCGTGAACATGGCCAGGACCAGGGGTGCCTTCACATGGAAAAGCGAAAAGATGACAAAGGCCGCCAGGGATTGGTAGAGGGCGACCAGGAGGTAGCCCCGGACGAGGTGCTTCGAGGTGTCGCGGAGGGTGCGGATGAAGAGCCTCGTATACTCCTTCTCGATGGGAACCGCGCCGACCAGGACCTTGATGAGCTGGCCACCGTCGATGAAGAAGAAGAACAGGGTGAAGATCATGAAGGCGAGCGAGAAGGCGAAGGCGGCGGCGTTCCTGAGGATGGCGCCCGACATGCCCAGGATGCGCTGTGTGCTCCCTGCCAGGAAGCGCACGAGCTCGCCGTGGAGGTCGATGCTTGAAAGGTTGACGTCGCCGTTCGTCAGGCGGCTCACGAGGCCTCCGATCGTGCCATTGGGCGTAAGGTCGAGCCATTCAGGATGGTGCTCGATGGCCCGGCGCAAGGCTGTCGTGAGTTCGCCGACCTGCTTGGCCAGGTTGACCGCAATGAAGATGAGCGGAACGACGATGATGAGGACGCCGCCTACGGAAAAAAGGCCGGCGAGGATATGCCGCGTGATTTCCCTGGCCGGTTTCGCCTTCCTGGTCCGGGTCACCTTGTCGTAGGCCGGCTTCAGGAGGACGTAGAGGAGCCCAGACCAAAGCAGGATAGTGAGGAAGGGATAGAAAAGGCGGGCGACGAGGATGAAGAGGGCTATGAACAGGGCGAGGAAAAGCATCCTCCGTACGTTTCTGCCATCCATGGGGACTCCTTTATGATCGCGGCCGGCAACGAGTGCAGCCGAGGACATGTACATGCTTTCGGCCGGGCCGCTCGAAATACCGGGCTATCGCAAAACCATCCATGGGGATCTCCCCCTTGCAGTACGGGCATATCCTGGGCGGCAAGGAAGCGGAACCCTTCGAGATCCCCACCCCCTGGGGCCAACAGCGGGGACAACCGTAGATCCGCATGATCCTGTCCCCGGGTCCCTTCGTCAGGTCGGATTTCACCCTTTCGCCAAGCGACAGGGCCGAACCGCACAGGGGGCAGGTCCTTGCGTTCGCGCCGGCGGCCGGCGCTGTCGTTGCGACCTTCCGGAAAGGACTGGACAACCTTCCTGAGAGGAAGAAGATGAGGGCGACCGCGATGAAGACGCCCGCCGCCGCGAGGAAGATAGCCATAGTCGGAGTATAGCTGCTGGACCATCCTGCCGCTAGCCTTGACCCTTGCTGGAGCCCGGCCCATACTGGGCTGATGGCCACCCTTTCCATCGTCGCGACGCCCATCGGCAACCTGGGGGATATCACCCTCAGGGCCCTCGAAACGCTCAAGGCCGCCGACGTCATCGCCTGTGAGGATACACGCCATACCCTCAAGCTCCTGACTCATTTCGAGATCAGGAAGCCCCTCGTCGCCTGCTATGCCTATGACGAGGAAAAAGGCGCCGCCCGCATCCTAGGCCTCCTTGCCGAGGGCAAGCATGTCGCGTACTGCAGCGACGCGGGCACTCCTGGTCTCTCCGACCCCGGAGCCCTCGTGGTCCGGAAGGCCAGGGAAGCGGGCCATCGGGTGGAGCCCATTCCCGGCCCCTCGGCCTTCGCCTCCCTGGTCTCCGTCGCGGGCTTTGGCGGAAGATCGGTGCTTTTCGACGGTTTCCTCTCCCCGAAGCCCGGACGGCGCAGAAGCCGCCTCGCCGAGCTCCTCGCCCGCGAAGAAAATTTCCTATTGTATGAATCCCCCCATCGGATCGGCAAGCTTCTTGCCGATATTGTAGGTCTGGCCCCCGACCGCAAAGTCTGCATCGGCCGCGAGATGACGAAAATCCATGAGGAATTTGTCGTCGTTTCGGCCACTGAGGCACTTCAGCGCTTCGGTGGGGAGGAAGGGGCCAGGGGAGAGTTCGCGGTGCTTGTCTCGGGGACTGATTTACCGTAAACTATTTCCAGTTCGGAGCCGATATATTTGGTGAAAGGCAGGGGCGCCATATGACCATTGATCGCCTGAGTTCCGTCGATCCTATCCGTGATCCCGCGAAACCGTCCGCCACCGAGCGGTCTTCCCGTGACGTCCGTGGCGATTCCATCGCCATCTCCCAGGACGCCGCCAAGAAGGCCGAGCTCTACAACGCGATGGAAATAGCCAAGGCTGCCCCTGATGTGCGCAGCGATCTTGTCGCTTCGCTCAAGGCAAAGATCCAGGATCCTGCCTACATCAATGACGCCGTTGTCTCCATGACGGCCGACAGGATCGTCGACCAGCTACTTGGCTGAGCAATTCCGTCGATCGGTCCCTGAGCGGGAGCAAGCTGGAAAGACCGGACGAAACTTTGTTTGTCCGGTCTTTTTAGTCAGTCTTCCGCCTTTTTTTATGCAAAGAAGCGCGCAGAATTCGGGGGAGGGCACCCATGGCTGAATTCCACTTCTCGGTGCGGCCGAAGGTCTGGATCGGCCCCGATTCCCTCCTTCGCCTGCCGCTCCTGGCCGCGGAGCTGGCAAAGACCGCCACGACGCGTGCCCTCCTCGTTGTCGATCCCCTTCTCTACGAGCTCAAGATCGTCGACCGCGTGAAAAGCCTCCTTGAGGACCGGGGCATACAGGTGCTCGTCTTCGACGAGATTCCCGACCGCGCCACGAGTCGCGCGGCCGATGACGCCCTGAGATTGGCCCGAGGTTCGCGCAGCCCCCTTGTCGTCGGGCTGGGCGGGATGAAGACCTTGATGACGGCCCGCGCCGCCGCCTGGGCCGCGGGGCTTCCCATGGGAAGCAATCTCGACATGGATGCCATCCTTGACGGCAAGATCGGCCAGTCCAATACCGTGCCCCTCATCGAGATACCCACGTCGCTCCGCCATCCCTTCATGACCGAGGATTGCGTAATCCTCACCGATAGCCGGGACAGGCGGGTTCGCCTGGTCCGTCTCCCGAATTCGGCGCCGATGGCCGTCCTTGTGGATCCGGGGCTTTCCGCAGGGCTCTCCCCCAAGCTCGCCGCATCCTGCCTTCTCGACGGCCTCATGGGGGCCATCGAGGCCTACGTCTCGGCCCGCTCCTCCTTCATGAGCGACATACTCCTTGAAAGGGCGGTCTCTTCGCTCTCCCTCGCCCTCGACGCCCTGATCGCCCGCCCGGAGGATCCGCAGGCAAGGGTGGAGGCCTGGAGGGGTTCCTTCCTGGCCTCGCTCGGACTCGGGATGAGCGCTCCGGGGATCGGGCAAGCCCTCGCCCTTGCCATCAACGCCCGCTACCCCGTGCCCAAGTCCAGCCTGGCGGCCATCCTCCTTCCATATTCGATGGAGTCAGCGGCCAAGAGCAGGCTTGAGAAGATCGCCGCCCTTTGCCCCCTCCTGGGGCAGGACGCGAGTGAGCTCTCCGCCTCCGATGCCGCGGCAAAATCCGTCGAGTGGCTCCGAACCCGTCTGGGCCTCCTCAAGATCCCAAGCCGGCTCAAGGACTTCGACCTTTCCCTGGATCGCCTCGTGGAAACCGCAAGGGATGCCCGTGAGCTCGATTTCGTGAACTATCTTCCGCGCGCCGTCTCGGTGGACGATGTCTTTGACTTCCTGAAGACCGCATACTAGGCGATCCGTGTTCACTCCCCGCAACCTCGGCAAGCTCAATCCCCGGCACCGCCTTCGCAAGGCGAGCCTCATCCTGCATGAGGTCGAGGCGGGCATTCGGGGCCATGACCGGGAAGCCTCGAGGCGGGCAGCCGACTACGGACGGTCGATCGCCGCCTTCCTCGCGGCGGATCCTGACAGTCCCGGGCGGGTTGTCATGTTGGCAAGGGCGTACATCGAAGCCAGCGGCTTTCCCGCAAGCTCGGGAGAGGCGGTGGAAGAGGGCGAGATCAGGGCCTTGAACGCCTTGCGCCACCACCTCCTGCGCGAATCGGGCCAGTCGCCCGCGGACTGGGATCTAGTCGATCCTTCCACGGGGAAGCCTGGTCCGGGGCTGGGGACGACCTATCCGGGAATGCGCGTTTTCCTGGAGGACATCCGTTCGCCCTTCAACGTAGGTTCCATGTTGCGCAGCGCCGAGGCCTTCGGCATGGACGAAGTCCTCCTTTCGCCGGATACGGCGGATCCTGGCCATCCCCGGGCCGCACGCTCCGCCATGGGCGCAGCCGCCCTGGTCTCCTGGCGCCGCGCGTCATTGGACGAGCTTGAAGGGCTTGCGAAGCTTGATGGGGGGGGCTCCATCTTCGCCCTCGAGCTTGGAGGGACGCCCCTCGGCGAGTTTCCTTTTCCCGATCGGGGCATCGTCATCCTTGGCTCAGAGGAACTAGGGGTGTCGGCGGAAGCCCTGGGCCGCTGCGATCTTGGGAAGGTGAGCATCCCCATGGTAGGGGCCAAGGGATCCCTCAATGTCGGCGTGGCCTTCGGCATCCTGCTTTCCGCCTGGTCGGCGAGCCTTGCGAAAAAAAGGCGCTCTTACTGACCCGGCAACCGAACATTGGCTATAAGCCCATGATTCTGACCCGTAGCGACCGGCCAGAATCATGGGAGAGCATCCGATGTTATGTTGCCGGGTCAGTATGGCCCCCAGTGCTTTTCGTTTGACGCCTGCATCAAAGCCATCTACACTTGACCACAATAATATATCCCCCACTATGGAGGCTTTATGGCCAAGGTAGAACTGAAGAATCTGGTCAAGGTGTACGAAGGCAACGTCACTGCCGTCGACAAGGCCACGATCACCGTCAATGACAAGGAATTCGTCGTGTTCGTCGGACCCTCGGGTTGCGGCAAATCCACGACGCTCCGCATGGTCGCCGGCCTTGAGGACATCACGGAAGGCGAGCTTTACATCGACGGCAAGATGGTCAACGACGTGCCGCCCAAGGATCGCGACATAGCGATGGTTTTCCAGAATTACGCCCTCTATCCCCACATGACCGTCTACGAGAACATGGCTTTCGGCCTCAAGATCCGCAAGGTCGCCAAGGCCGAGATCGACAAGCGCGTGCGGGACGCCGCCCGCATCCTCGACATCGAGAAGCTCCTCGACCGCCGGCCGAAGCAGCTTTCCGGCGGCCAGCGCCAGCGTGTCGCTGTCGGCCGCGCCATCGTGCGCAATCCCAAGGTCTTCCTTTTTGACGAGCCCCTCTCCAACCTCGACGCGAAACTCCGCGTGCAGATGCGCGCCGAACTCATCGAACTCCACAACCGCCTCCAGGCCACGATGATCTATGTGACCCATGACCAGGTCGAGGCCATGACCATGGGCGACAAGATCGTCGTCATGCGCGACGGAAAGGTCAACCAGATCGGTTCGCCCCTCTACCTGTACAACCATCCGATCAACAAGTTCGTGGCCGGTTTCATGGGTTCCCCGCCCATGAACTTCCTCACGGTCAAGATCGTGGACGAGGGCGGCCAGCTTTATGTGGTCGTCGGCAACATGAAACTCAAGCCGGCGCCTTCCCATGTGGAGCTGCTCAAGGCCTATGTGGGCAAGGAAGTCAGTTTCGGCATAAGGCCGGAGGACATTCCCGTCGCCGCCGAGGGCATCGATTCCTCCGCGGGAAAGATCCTCGCCAGGGTCACCGTCGTCGAGCCCCTCGGCGCCGAGATCAACATCTATGCCTCCACCAACGAGCAGTCCCTCATCTCCCGCGTGCCTCCCCACCATACCTATAAGATCGGCGACGACATCGCCTTCGCTCCCCTCATGGAAAAGGCCCGCTATTTCGACCGCGAGAACGAACTGGCCATCCTCCCCGTAAAGTTCGACGAACAGGCCTAGTTGCCGCTTTTCCTGGGAATCGAGGGCTTCCGGCTTGCCGGAAGCCCTTTTTTCGTGGGGATCCGCGACGGGGCAGGGAGGCCAAAGGCAGGGGATGGGCCTCGTCCTTGCGGCTTCGATGCCCGTGGCTTATACTCGTCGTAATGCAGTCCAGCTTTGCCGAGCGTGTCGCGGACCTTATCGACGAGGTTGACCGCGTTGAAAATGAGAGCGAGGAGACCTACCTCACCCTCGGGCGGCTTTTCCCGTCCATCATGTCCGAGATGGAAAGGAGCGGCCAGAACGCGAGCGCCTCCCTTGACGGGTTCACCGCCTTCACGGGAAGCCGGGCGGATGCGGGGCTCCGTTCCATCACCAGCTTCGCCGCGGAGTCTGGCGCGTATTTCAATTCCATCCACGATCGGGACGTGGCATTCCTTGCAAGGATCAACGACAGCATCGCCCGCCTCGGCAACCTCGAGGACGTCATCGGCAGGGTGCGCTCGGATTCCGAGGAGATGGAGATCATCTCCTTGAACGCCATGACGGTCGCCCTTAAATCGGGCAACGCCGGCAAGGCCTTTTCCGTCATCACCGACGAGCTCAAGCGCCTCTCCTCGCGCACCATCGGACTGACGGAGGCCATCACCGATCGGGGGCGGGACCTCATGGAATGTTTCCGCGGCCTTCGCGATTCCTTGAGGGAGCTCGATGAATTCCAGGGCGGTTTCTTCGCTCAGCTCGACCTGGCGCTCACGACGGGATACCAGGGGCTCGAAAAGGAGATCCGCGAAGCCATCGCCTTTTTCGGTGGTCTCATCACGGAGGCCAAGGGCGTCCGTGAGCCCATCCAGGTGATCATGCAAGGCGTCCAGCTCCAGGACATCATCCGGCAATCCCTCCAGCATGTGACCATTTCGCTCAAGGAAGCGCGCAAGGCCGCGACGGACGCCGATCAAAGCCCGGGCCGGGCGGCGATCGAAGGCGTCGGCCGGGTCGAGGAGCTTGCCTTCGTGGCCGCCATCTGCGAGCTGTCCGGTTCCCTAGTGGTGGACATCATCCTCCAGCTCGAGGCATGCATGGATACTTTCGCCTCCCAGAGCGGCTCCGTGAGCTCGCTGGTCGGGGGTGTCGAGGAGCGTCGGCGCGGCTTTGTCCATAAGCTCGCCGGCGATGCGGCGGATTCGACGGCCGACGCCCGCCGCTTTTCCGAAGGCTCGGCCCGCTATTTCGACCTCAAGAAAAAAGTGATCCAGACTTCGCGCCGGCTGAGTGAGCAGGTGAAGGGCCTTGATGAAAGTTTCCGTGGCCTTTCCGGCCTCCTCTCCCGTTTCCAGAACATCGTCGTCGCCTCGCGCATCGAGGTGGCGAAAAACCGCTCGCTTTCCGGCGTGGCCAATACCGTGCAGGGAATGATCCAGCTGACCGACCGTATCGAGCTGGATGTGGGCGAGGCGATGGACACTACCAAGGCTTTCATCAAGGTAGCCTATACCGCCATCGTGGAATACGCAGGGGACGAGGACCTGGAGCGCAGCTCCTCCTCGGGCAGGGCTCGGGGCGGGGCCGCGGAAGGGGACAGGCTGCTCAGCACGCTCAACCGGGTCGAGGCTGACCTATTGAGCTTGAACGAGGCCAGGAACAGGGTGGGGGAGGCTATACGAGGCTTCCTTCTCTATACTCCCGAGTTCATCTCGCTTATCACGGAAGCCACCGGGGCCTTGGGTGAAATCAAGGTCCTCATCTCCCGCCTCCACGTCATGGAAGACGACTTGCTCGGGCTCCGGAAGGCGATCGGCGCGGAATTGGGCGATGACCATTCCGCGTCCCGGATCAAGAGCGGGCGGCTGAGGGAGATGATCGACCAATTCACCATTTTTGCCCATAAGAGGACCGCCGGCGAGATCGGCAGCTTTGCGGTCGAGGATGGAGCGGAGGCGGGCGAGGTCACTCTCTTCTAGCGGCTCCGCGCGGCGTGGTGCCGGTCGCGGCGTGGTGCCGGTCGCGGCGCGGGGGCGGTCGCGGCGCGGGGGCGCCCCGCTCGGCGGCCCTCCGGAAGATCCTGAATACCAAGGAGCCATCCTTGTTCCGGCACCGGATAACGCAATTCGAGCAGGAAGTGGTCACCATACATCCGGGCGAGTACTTCGCGACCCGCAACGACACCATCATTTCCACCGTCCTCGGATCCTGCATAGCTGTAGCGCTTTTCGACCCTGGCGCGGGGGTCGGAGGGCTCAACCACTTCATGCTCCCCGGAGAGCTGGGCAGGGACGACTTCGTTCGGAGCCCGAACGCGAAATACGGGATGTTCGCCATCGAGCTCCTCGTGAACGAGCTCATGAAGCTCGGGATAGCCAAGCGGGACATCAGGGCCAAGGTCTTCGGTGGCGGGGCGGTCCTCCGTTTCGCGGACGGCGGCATGACCAAGATCCCGCAGAGCAACATAGATTTCACCTTCGAGTACCTCAGGAAGGAGTCCATCGCTGTCCTGGCTTCGGACGTCGGAGGAAGGGAACCGCGGAAGATCTTCCTCTTCCCGAGGACCGGGAAGGTCCTGCTCAAGCGGATATCGCCAAGCCAGGTGGACCTCGTGGAAAAGGAGGAGGAGCGCTACCTCCATGCCATCCGGGAGGAGGGGCTGGAAGGCCGGATCGTCCTCTTCGACCAGCCTCCCAGCCGCTCGCGTTAAGGTTTTAGCCTTTCCACGTCGATGCTTAGTACGAGGGTGCAAGTTCCGTCTTGTCGGCCTCGATCTGTCTTCATATACTGGCCTGCGGAGGGCTTATGAATCTCGCGACCGTCATCGGTATACCTTTTGGCTTCGCCTGCATGTTGGTCGCCTTCATGATCGAAGGTGGAAACCTGGCCAGCCTTGTCAAGCCCTCTCCCTTCATCATCATTCTGGGCGGCACCGCATCCGCCCTCCTCACCTCATTTGACATGTCCGACGTCGCATCCATCCCCAAGCTCATGGGCGCGGCGATGAGGTCGGTGGTCACCAAGGAGAAGGAGCTGGCGAACATGTTCGTCGCCTTCGCCGAGAAGTCGCGCCGCGATGGACTGCTCTCCCTCGAGGAAGACCTCCAGTCCCTTGACGGTAACCAGGATCCCCTCATCAAGAAGGGCCTGCGCTATGTCATCGACGGCACCGATTCAGAGGCCCTCGCCGACCTCCTCGAGAATGACGCCGCCATCTACGAAAAGCACAAGAAGCACGAAGCCGCGATATTCGAGGCCGCTGGCGGATTCTCCCCGACCATGGGCATCATCGGCACGGTCTTGGGCCTCATCGTCGTCCTCTCCAAGCTCGCCGAGCCCGAGAAGCTCGGAGAAGGCATCGCGACAGCCTTCATCGCGACCCTCTACGGCATCTCCTTCGCGAACCTGGTCTGGCTGCCGATAGCCAACAAGCTGAAGCTCAAGCTTGAAAAGGAAAAGCGCGTGAAGGAAATGATCATCCAGGGGGTCCTGGCCATCCAGCAAGGCGAGAGCCCCAAGCTCGTGGGCGACAAGCTCGCCGTCTACCTCGAAGCCAAGGATAGGGGTGCCCTCGAATCCTTCAACGAGGCTTGATCCATGGCGCGCAGGAAACGGAAAGAGGAGCCGGAGAAGCCGGAAAATGCCGAACGCTGGCTTCTCACCTACGCCGATCTCATCACCCTCATGATGGCCTTTTTCGTCGTCATGTACGCCCTCTCGAACCTCCAGAAGTCCAAGTTCGAGGCGCTTTCGGAATCGCTCTCCGTGGCTTTCCGCGGCATGCCGGGCATCCAGGCGGAAGGCTCCGGCGGACATTCGCTCTCCCGCACCAATGCCCCCCTCCGGGCCGCGCCGGGCACGGGCCTCTCACCCAAGAGGGCGAAGAAAAACACGCCCTTCCTCGAGCGGGCCACCTCGACCCTCCAGTCCCAGATCAACACCGGCACCATCCGCATCGATACGGAAGCGCGCGGCATAGTGCTCGGGCTTTCAGGCGACGTGTTTTTCCGGGAAGGCCAGGCTGTCCTCAACTCCGAGTCCCTCGCCTCCTTGGAGCAGATCGCCGAGCTCTTGCGCGAATTGCCCCAGCCCATCGTCGTGGAAGGCTTCACCGACTCCACCCCGGTAGGGCGGGGGGGGGCGTTCACGTCCAACCTGGGCCTCTCCGCGTCACGCGCGGTCTCGGTGGCGGAGGCCCTTGAGCTCCTGGGCCTGGACAAGGAGCGTGTGGCCGCGACGGGCTACGGGGACGCGAAGCCCTTGCGTTCCAACGACACGCCCGAGGGCAGGGCCTACAACCGGCGGGTGGACATACTTATCCGCTTCGACGAATAGGGCACCGACCGCCTGGCGGTGGACAAGGGGGGCGAGGGCTTGGAGCTAAAAAAAAACCGGCCACGTGGCCGGTTGGTTCATGGGCGCCCGGAGATCAAACGACATCGGAGCTCTTTGAGTCCTTTTTCGTCTTCTTCTCGGCCCTTTTTTCCTTGAGGGTCTTCTGCGGTTTTTTCTTCTCTTCGTTCTTCTGCTTGTCCTGGCCTTTCATGATTCCTCCTGTTCGGTCGAAGACCGCTACACACCATTCTAGCGCTTTGTCCGCATTTTTCAAGCGGGGTCACGCGATGCGCGATGCGCGATGCGCGACTCAGTGATGCCTTCCAGGAAAGCCTTCTTAGGGAAGCTAGGGACAACTTGCCGCCGGCGGTTCCCTGGATTCGACCACGGCGCCATCGCCTTCGGGGAGGTAGACCCTGGACAGGGGCGGGACCGAGTGGGTAAGCCAGACGTTGCCGCCGATGACCGAGCCACGGCCCACCACGGTGCAGCCGCCCAGTATGGTGGCGCCTGAATACACGGTGACGGAGTCCTCTATCGTGGGATGGCGCTTTGTCCCTCCCTCTCCCTTGCGGACGGAGAGTGCGCCGAGGGTCACGCCCTGGTAGAGCTTCACGTCGTCGCCGATGATGGCCGTTTCGCCTATCACAAGGCCTGTGCCGTGATCGATGAAGAAGCGGCGGCCTATCGTGGCGCCGGGATGGATGTCGATGCCCGTTTTCCCATGGATATGCTCGCTCATCATGCGGGGAATGAGGGGCAGTCCCTCTTCCCAGAAAAAATGCGCCAGTCGATGGACCACCACCGCCTCGAGGCCGGGATAGGCCAGGATGACTTCGTCCACGCTCTTGGCCGCCGGATCTCCCCGAAAGGCCGCCTCCACATCCTCCATGAGGATGTCGCGCAGGGCGGGCAGGGCCGAGAAGAACCTGAGGACAAGGTCGCGGGCTTCGAGGTGGCAGGCGGCCGGACAGCCCGAGCCGCCCTCGAGCCGGCGGCGGTATTCGATGCCGCGCTCGGTCTCGCGGACCAGGACCTTGGCCGCGCGCTGGACCAGTTCCCCAATGACGAGATCCAGGTTGGTCTCGTCGATGCCGTCCTCCTGGCGGAATCCGGGAAAGACGAGGGTCTCGAGAACCTCCAGGGCCGACAGCACCGCCGCCCTCGAGGGAAGGTTCGGCCCGGCGGCGTGGTTCACGCCGCCGGACATTTCGTAGGACTCGAGGAGGCCTTGTGCCGCGCTCTCGAGGGCTTCCAAGCCTAGGCCGCCTTCGGCTGGGTCTTTTCGGAGGCCTCTCCCTTCTTGACCTTGCCCATGAAGTAGAAGGCCACGCCCATGCAGAGGGCGGCGAAGATGAAGATCCCGGAATAGCCGATGCGATCGATGAGGAAACCGGTCAGGGGGGGAGAGCTTATGGCCGCGGCCTGGCTGAAGGTGTAGTAGAGGCCGGTGTAGATCCCGATCGTCCCGAAGGTGGCCATCTGCCAGAGCATCGGGAAGGAGTTGGTGATGATGGTGATCCAGAAAATGCCGTAGACGAACATCATGCCAAGGAGCATGTAGAACCTGGTCGCCGAGCCGAGGGGGTTGGCCAGGGGACTCGCGATGAAGGCTCCGAAGCCGAGGATGACGATGAGGGCGATGAGGGCGATGCGTATCGCCTTCCGCCGGCCGATCCTGTGGGCGATGAAGCCCGAGGGAATGGCGAAGAGGGCCTGGGCAATGGCGACAAAGCCGGCCGGCAGCGCGGCATTGCCTGCGGGGATATCGAGGACCCTGTTGCAGAACTTGCCGATGAAGGGGAGGATCCCCTGGTAGCCGAGGAACCAGAAAAAGAGCGCCAGGAGGATCCAGAGGGCGCTCTTGTCGGCCTGTCCGGCTATCCCCTTGATCGACTTGAACACCGGCACTTTCTCCTCACGGGCGGTCTCGCCTGAGCTCTTCTCGCGGACAAAGCTGTAGAGCAGGACCGTGGCCAGGACGACGAGGAACCCGGCGATGGGGAAGGGCAGGCGGAACTGGGTGTTCCCGAGGAGGGGCAGGGCGATGTTGAGGTTCATGAGCTTGGCCAGGCCAAGCGTGCTGATGATGGCGCCGAGGGCGCCCATCGTGTTGATGATGCCGTTGGCCTCGGAGCGGAATTCTCCGGGGATGGTGTCGGGCATGAGGGCCACGACGGGGCCACGCACCGACTGCTTGAAGATGTTCAGGCCGAAAACCACGAGGAGTATGCCGACGAGGGCGTTGGTCGCGGCGCTCGGGTCGGTGATGAGCCTGGCGGTCTCGGGCTTCATGAGGGCCTGGGGAACCATGTAGGGGATGGCCGAGAAGCAGATCGCGGAGAGGGGAAGGAGGATGACGATGAAGGGCATCCGCCTGCCGATCTTGGTCCTCGTGTTGTCCGACCATACCGCGATGATGGGTATGAGGAAGATGGCCAGTATGTTGTCGAAGGTCATGATGAAACCGACGATGGTGTTGATGAAATTCCCGGCGCCCTTGCCCTCGAACATCTTCTCGAGGATGTTGGAGAGGAAGATGGGGAGATAGGTGTCGTAGAGGACGTCCATGATGCCCATCGTGAAGAAGCCGAAACCTATCAGGAAGGTGAGGCCCGAGTATTTCCTGAATCCGCCCTTGGAATCGTCCATGCGATCTCCTTTGCTTTAAGCCTATCTTTGGCGGTCCGGCCCCGAGGGAACCCGCCCGCGTCCGTACTGTTCAATGCCGCGGCTAGAGGATCCGCGCCGCTCCGAGGGATCGTACCTTTATGGGAATGACGGAGAGGGGGCCGAAATAACGTTCCATGAGGGTTTTCCATTCCGCGAAGAGGTTCTCCGGGACATAGGCCTGGACGGTGCCCGCGAAGCCGCCGCCATGGACCCTGGTCGCTCCCCTTTTCCCGAGGAAGTCCTGGCTGATCTCCACGCCGAGGCACAAGCCCTGTTCTCCGGGGACCTTCGGCGGATAAAGGTTCTGGAGGAGGCGCCATGACGAGTCTCCGGACTTCTTGACCTGTTTGAGGTAGCTCTTGAAGTCCCCTTCCGCCAGGGCCGCGACCATTTCCCGTACCCTGGAGTTTTCCGCGATGAAATGCAGTGCCCGCAGCAAGGCACGGTCCCCGCAGGCCGCCCGGATTTCCGGGCCACGCGCCACGATTTCCGCGGGCGCGACCTGCCTAAGGAACTCGACACCAAGGAAGCAGGCCACGGATCTCATCTCCCCGGGCACCGCGGCGTAGTCCGCGGTGAGATCTGCATGGCTTCCGCCGGTATTGACGACGGCAAGGGCATAGCCTTCACGCCCGAAGTCGAAACCAAGGCGCTCGACCTTGGGCTTGTCGGGGTTGGCGAAGTCCAGGGCGACTATGCCGCCTACCGCGCTTGCCATCTGGTCCATGAGGCCACAGGGTTTTCCAAAATAGCCGTTCTCGGCACATTGGCCGATCCTGGCAATATCCACCGGATCCATTTTCGTTCCGGAAAGGTCAGCCATGATGGTTCCCAAGAGGACTTCGATGGCCGCGGAGCTGGAAAGGCCCGAGCCGGGAAGGACCGTGGAATGGATGTGCGCCTCGAAGCCTTGGGGCCGGATGCCGCGGTCGGCAAGGCCCTTGGCCACGCCGCGCACCAAGGCTTCGGTCTTCCCTTTTTCCGCCTCCTTGGGCTCGAGGTCGGCCAGGTCCACGACGATGGGATCCTTCCAGCCTTCGGACCGGATGCGGACAACCTGTCCCGCGGAGGGGAGGACGCAGGCGGCGGCGTCCAGGTCGACGGCGGCGCAAAGCACTCGACCGCGGTTATGGTCGGTATGGTTGCCGCCGAGTTCGGTCCTTCCTGGGGCGGAGTAGAATCGGGGTTCCGCGCCGCTGGAAGAGGAGCCGAGGCTTTCGAGCAGGCTTTCATAGCGCAGCTGTTGCACGGCCACTGAGTTTTTTCCGTAGGTGGCGGCAAGTCTTTCCCTTGCCTGTTTCCCTCCCAGTCGCGTGCGGGCGGCCTCATGTTTTGGCATCCCTTCTCTCCTTGGGGTAACGACGGCGCCGATACTCCTTGAGGATAATACCAGAAATTCGGGCACGGCGAAAGATTCGTTCCGATTTGACACACAAGGTCTTAAGCTATACTCTCTTGGTACTGATGAAAACTGCCCGCCTCGGCAAGCCAGGTCCACTCATCGCTGTCCTCATTCTTGCCCTGCTCTTTGTCGCCTTCGCTTGGTACGTGAGACCGGCGGTGGCGACGACGGATCCCTCCCTCCTCAAAGCGGACAACCTTGTGGGCGTTGAGCGACGCAGCTACGGCTGGGTGTTCTCGCCACAGGGCGGTCCTTCGGCTTTGGGCATGGTCTTTTATCCAGGCGCGCGGGTTCCGCCCGAAGCCTACGCATATCTCGGGCAAGCCCTCGCGAGGGCAGGATTCACCGTGGTCATCGTGGCTTTCCCCCTCAATTTCGCCGTTTTCGCCCCATCCAAAGCCCAGGTCGCCATCAAGGCCCAGCCCGAGGTGAAAGCCTGGGTCCTCGGCGGGCATTCCCTTGGGGGGGCAATGGCCGCCGGCTATTGCGCATCGAAGCCCTTTGGCATCGCTGGTCTCCTGCTTTTGGCGTCCTACCCGGGTGGCGGCAGCGATCTTTCGGCCTCTACCCTGCCGGTCCTCAGCATCTCGGCCTCGAATGACGGCCTTGCCACCCCGGCAAAGGTCCGATCCGCCCGCCGCCTCCTGCCATCAAACACCCGCTATGTGGAGATCGCAGGCGGCACCCATGCCCAGTTTGCCGAATACGGACTTCAAGACGGGGACGGCATCCCCTCAGTGGCCTTCGCTGTCCAGCGGAGCGCCGTCATAGAAGAGGCTTTGGGCCTCATGAATCGAATTCTCGCAAGCCTACGGTAGGAAAGGGGAGGTCACATGCTTCTTCGAAGCCTTGAAGCCATCATTTCGGGCTCGGCTCGTGAACTTGGAGAGCGCTGGCTTTCCAAGATCAAGGCCGCACAGAACCTGAAGTCCTTCAACAGCCTCTCCGACTCCGAGCTTCTTTCCCTCCACGAGGAGATCGTGAGGAAGCTCGGCCGCTGGTTCGAGAAGGAAGCGGACAAGAACGAGATAGGCGCGTTTTTTGTCATGGTAGGCAAGGAATACTGCGCGCTGGGCATCTCGGTATCCGAACTCACGATGGCGCTATCCCAGGACCGCAAGGCCGTGGTCGAGTACCTGGTAGCGGAGGAGGACCTCGAGGGAGCCCATCGGATCTACGCCCTCATGGACGCCGCCGACCAGGTGGCGGATTTCTTCATGCTCGGTTCCTATTACTTGACCAAGGGCTTCCTCGAGGAGACCTTCCTCCGGCTGAGGCGTGGCGAAAAGATGTCAAATGAGGTATTGGGCAAGTATTTCAAGGATGATTTCTTTTTCAAGGACTAGTTTTCTTGTATTCTGACCCTTTTTTAGCGAGAATCCTTTGATAAAGGGAGGAGAAGCCGTGCGGAGTCCAGCTGTCGAGGTCAAGGCGAAGGCGCTCTTTATCCTCCTCCATGTCCTTGTCGTCGTCGCCGCGGCCGTTTTCTCGTCTCCCCGGGCAGCCGCCGTCGCCGTCATCGTGGCCGCCTTGGCCTTTGTCCGCTACCTGTGCATGGCTTCCTTCTCGGCCGCCATCGGTTCCTTCGGCATGGCCGGCATCCTGGCTTTTTCGGGCTGGATGGCCTCGCTGGCCGCCATCGCGGTCTGCCTCTATGTCGTGGGAAGCCACGACAAGACGGCTCTTCCCTGGGCCGCCGCCTCTGCCCTCGCGGGACCGATGGCCGCCACCTTCCTGGCGTTTTCCCGTGCGACGGTCATCTTGGCCAGCCGCAGTTCGAAGGAGTCAGCCGCATGACAGGAGCCCACGAAGGCGCCGCCACCATCGGCGAGCGCATAACCGAGGCCATCGCCATCAAGGTGGCCTTCACGATCCATGCCTTCGGCCTTTCCATCGACATCTCGGACACCGTCATCACGACCTGGGTCGTCATGGCCATCCTCATCGGCTTTTCGATCATCGTCACGCGAAGGCTCAAGATGATCCCGGCCGGCGTCCAGGTCTTTGTCGAGTTCTTCATCGGATTCGCGGACAGCTTCACCACCGACTACATGGGCCATCACGGGAAGAAATACGCGCCCTTCATCGGGACCATTGTCCTCTTCCTCGTGACCGCCAACCTCCTTCCCCTCCTCACGCCGATCGGGGGCTTCGGTTTCGAGCCTTTCTTCACGATCAAGCCCCTCACGAGGGACATCAACGTCACCGCGGCCTTCGCCATCATCACGATGACGGTGGTGGTCTTCTCCAACTTCAGGTATCATGGTCCCATCGGTTTCCTGAAGACCCTCATCAAGCCCCTGCCGATGATGCTTCCCTTCAACCTCCTCGAGTACATCGTCAAGCCGCTCTCGCTCACCTTGCGGCTTTTCGGCAACATCCTCGCGGCTTTCATCATCATGCAACTCATCGAGATCATCGTTCCCGTGGGCCTTCCGCCCATCATGGCTCTGTATTTCGATCTTTTCGATGGCCTCATCCAGGCCGTCGTGTTCAGCTTCCTCTCGACGGTTTATATCGCCGAGGCAATCGAATAGGGGGAAAATGACATGGATGCACAATCCGCAGCACTTATCGGCGCCGGAATCGCAATGATCTCATGTATCGGCGGCGGGATAGGCGTCGGTATCGCCACCGGAAAGGCGGCCGAAGCCGTCGCCAGGCAACCTGAGGTGAGCGGCAAGATCAACGGGGTCTTCCTCATCGGCATTGCCCTCTCCGAGGCGACCGCCATCTACGGCCTTGTCGTCGGCCTCCTCCTCCTGTTCAAGTAGCGGGAACGGTGCGCCTCACAAGGCTGGAGGGATAGGCCCGTGCTCAGTTTCGGAGTCACCTTCTTCATTACGATCATCAATATCTCCATCCTCTACTTCGTCCTGAAGCGCTTGCTCTGGAAGCCCATGAAGAAATTCATGGAGACAAGGGCCGCCAAGGTCAGGGAAGAGCTCGACGGCGCGGCCACCGCAAGGGGCGTCGCCGAGGAGCTCAAGAGGCGCTACGAGACCCTCCTGGCGGAAGCCGAACGGGAGGCCGAGGCCTTGGTCAAGGAAGCGGAGGATCGGGGCAAGGCCGAATACAAGGCCATCGTCGCCCGCGCCGAAGCGGACAGCGTCGAGATCAGGCATCGCGCCGAGGAACGCGCCGAATTCGAGGTGCGCCGTGCCCACGACGAGCTGTCCTCGGAAGTCGCCGGCTTGGCCATGGCCGCGGCCTCCCGCGTGGCGGGAAGGTCCCTGGGCAGCGCCGACGACCTTTCGGAGGCGGAAGCCTTCATCCGCGGCCTTCAGGTGAATCGTGGCTGACGGCAGGCGCGCCTGGGCCAATGCCCTGTTCAGGGCACTGACGGACGAGGATTCCCGAGACCGCGCGGCCATCGCCCTTGAACGCCTGGCCGAGGCGCTTGGCGGCGAAGGCGAGGCCTTCTTCCTCGACCCTGCCGTGCCTATGGCCTCCCGCACTGAAGTGCTGGCTTCCCTTTTCGAAGGGGGCAAGCCCGAATCAGCGAGGCTCTTCGCCCGGTTCGCCGACCTCCTGGTCGAAAAACGGAGGGTCCTCCTTGTCCCGGCCATAGCGGTGGTCTTCCGGTCAATCCTGGATCGGGAAAGGGGCATTGTCAGGATGGACATCGTTTCCGCGCGGGCCCTTTCGCAGCCATCGCTGGATGGCATCGGCAAGGCCTGGAAAAAGGCGTTGGGCGCGCGCGACGTGGTGATCCGGGTATCTCAAGATCCCGCCCTTTTGGGTGGATTCATATTGCGGACGGGATCCGTCCGCTACGACTGGTCTACAGCGGGCCGTCTCAAGAGACTCAGGCAGGAACTTTCCCGCCCCCTTGAAACGGGCCGGGATTAAGCGAGGTTAGGAATGGAGCGGAAGCCCGACGAAGTGACGAGCATCCTCCTTGAGCGCATCGGAAAATTCGAAGACAGGCCATCCCGTGACGAGGTGGGCACGGTCGTACAGACGGGCGACGGCATCGCCCGGGTCTACGGCCTCGACTCCTGCGTCTATGGCGAACTCCTCGAATTCGAGTCGGGCGCCATGGGAATGGCCATGAACCTTGACGAGGACGACGTGGGATGCGTCATCTTCTCGAAGGAGTCGGGCGTCCGTGAAGGCGAGACCGTGCGCAGGACCCGGCGGATCGCCGAGATCCCCTCCGGCCCCGGCTTGCTGGGCCGCGTGGTCGACCCGCTGGGCGCGCCGCTGGACGGCCTCGGCGCCGTCGCCTCCGCCAAGGCCATGCCCGTCGAGCGCACGGCGCCAGGGGTCCTGGCCAGGAAAAGCGTCACGGTGCCCCTCCAGACGGGCATCCTCGCCCTCGACGCCATGGTGCCCGTGGGCCGCGGCCAGCGCGAGCTCATCATCGGGGACCGCCAGACAGGCAAGACGGCCATCGCCCTGGACACCATCATCAACCAGAAGGGCCAAAACGTCATCTGCGTCTATGCCGCGATCGGCCAGAAGGCGAGCACGACAGCCGGGGTCGTCGAGACCCTGCGCAAGTACGGCGCCCTCGACTACACCATCGTCGTGGCCGCCACCGCGAAGAACTCCCCCTCCCTACAGTACCTCTGCCCCTATTCGGCCTGCGCCGTGGCGGAGTACTTCATGGACGAGGGCAAGGATGTGCTCGTCGTGTACGATGACCTGTCCAAGCACGCGGTCGCCTATCGCGCCCTTTCCCTCCTCCTTCGCAGGCCGCCGGGACGGGAAGCCTATCCGGGCGATGTGTTCTACCTGCATTCGCGCCTCCTCGAACGCGCGGCCCGGCTCTCCCCCGAGAACGGCGGCGGCTCGATCACCGCCCTCCCCATCGTCGAGACCCAGGGAGGGGACATCTCCGCCTACATCCCGACGAATGTCATCTCCATCACGGACGGGCAGATATTCCTGGACAGCGAGCTCTTCTATTCCGGCATCCGGCCGGCCATCGACGTCGGCCTCTCCGTCTCCCGCGTGGGCGGCGCGGCCCAATCCAAGGCGGTCAGGAAGATCGCCGGACGCCTCCGCATCGACCTGGCGCAGTTCCGCGAGCTCGCGGTCTTCGCCCAGTTCGGCAGCGACCTCGACAAGGCTACCCAGGACCGCCTGGCCCATGGCAAGCGCCTCACCGAGATCCTCAAGCAATCGCAATACGCCCCCTATCCTCTCGGCGTGGAGATCATGATCCTGTACGCGGCCATCAACGGCTACCTCCAGGATTACAAGATGGATGAGGTCCGGCATGCCCTCGACAGCATGCTCAAGAGCCTCATGTACAAGAACGCCGACCTCATCAAGGAGCTCACGGGGTCCGGGGAGCTGACTCCCGAAAGCGAGGCGGCCCTCAAGACCGTCCTCGAGGAATTCAAGGGCCACAGGAAGGCGGGCTAACCGTGGACACGATGCGCGATATCAGGGTCAGGTCCAGGAGCGTCAAGCAGTCGCTCCAGGTCACGACCGCCATGAAGCTCATCTCGACCTCCAAGCTCAGGAAGGCGCGCCGCCGGCTCGAGGAGACGCGCCCTTACTTCGAGGCGATACGCGCGACGCTTCACGATATCGCGGAGCGTTCCGCGGGCGAGGCGACACGATGGTTCGACACGAAAAAGGACAAGAAGGTCCGCGTCTGCGCGACCATCGTCATCACCTCGGGCAGGGGCCTCGCGGGCGGCTACAACCACGCCGTCACCCGTTTCGTGGAGTCGGCATGCCCTCCGGGCTCCATCCTCCTCCCCATCGGGACGGTCGGCAAGCGCTACTTCATGGAAAAGGACTATGTCCTCCTCGAGGACTTTCCCGTCTCCGCCAAGGAACCCTCGGTCCAGGCGGCCCGCGACATCGCCGCCTTCGCCTCCGCGCTCTTCCTCTCGGGGAAGGTCGACGAGTTCCGGGTCGTGTATACGCGGATGTTCTCCTCCGTCAAGCAGGAGCCCGAGATGATCAGCCTACTCCCCCTCGAGGCCGAAAAGCTCGAGGGAGGCTTCCATGCCCGCCCGAGTTCGGTCTCCTACACCTACATGCCCAACGAGGAGGCGCTCTTTGACCTCCTCGCCCCCAAATTCCTGAAAGGCGTCATCTACGGCGCCCTCGTCGAAGCCTTCGCGAGCGAACAGACCGCAAGGATGACCGCCATGGACGCGGCCTCCAAGAACGCAAAAGCCATGATGGAGCGGCTCCAGCTCCTCTATAACCGGGCCCGACAGGCCGCCATCACCGGAGAGGTCTCCGAGATCGTCGCCGGCGCGTCGGCGCTCGGGGATTGACCTCAAGGAAAGGAATACCATGGAAGGATCCACAGGCAGGGTAGTCAGGGTCACGGGCCCCATCCTCGATCTACGTTTCGAGGGGGGAAAGCCGCCGGCCATCCTAAATGCTGTTGAAGTCGAGCGTCCGGACGGTTCGACCCTCCTCGCCGAAGTCCTTCTCCATACGGGAGACGGCACCGTGAGGTGTGTCTCCATGGAGCCGACCGAAGGCCTGGCCCGGGGTCTCCCTGCGCGCGATACCGGTTCCGCCATCACCGTTCCCGTCGGCACGGGCGTCCTTGGGCGCATGTTCAACGTCACGGGGCAGCCCATCGACGGCGCCGGTCCCTACGTGGGGCCGCGCATGGGCATCCACCGCGAGGCGCCCGCCCTTGACGAACAGCTTGGCGGCACCGAGATCTTCGAGACCGGCATCAAGGTCATCGACCTCATCGCCCCGTATGCCAAGGGGGGGAAGATAGGCCTTTTCGGCGGCGCGGGCGTCGGCAAGACCGTCATCATCCAGGAGCTCATCCGCAACATCGCCAGCGAGCATGAGGGCTATTCGGTCTTTACGGGCGTCGGCGAGCGCAGCCGCGAGGGCAACGACCTCTGGAAGGAGATGAACGAGTCCGGCGTCATCAAGAACACCGCCCTCGTCTTTGGCCAGATGAACGAGCCGCCGGGAGCCCGCATGCGCGTCGCCCTCTCCGGCCTCACCATGGCGGAGAATTTCCGCGACGAGCTGGGCCAGGACGTCCTCCTCTTCATCGACAACATCTTCCGCTTCGTCCAGGCCGGCTCGGAAGTCTCGGCCCTCCTTGGGCGGATCCCGAGCGCGGTCGGCTACCAGCCGACCCTGGCCAACGAGATGGGCGCGCTACAGGAGCGCATAACGTCGACACGGAAGGGGTCCATCACCTCGGTCCAGGCCGTCTACGTCCCGGCCGACGACCTGACCGATCCGGCGCCCGCCACGACCTTCACCCACCTCGACGCGACGACTGTCCTTTCCCGCCGTATCGTGGAGAAGGGCATCTATCCCGCGGTGGACCCCCTGGCCTCCACTTCGCGAATCCTCGACCCGCTTGTCGTGGGCGAGGAGCATTACTCGGTGGCGCGCCGTGTCCAGGAAGTCCTCCAGCGCTACCGTGAGCTCCAGGACATCATCGCCATCCTCGGCATGGAGGAGCTCTCCGCGGAGGACAAGCTGGCGGTTTTCCGCGCGCGCAAGATCGAGCGCTTCTTCTCCCAGCCCTTCTTCGTCGCCGAGACCTTCACCGGCATTCCCGGCAGCTACGTGGCCCTCGCGGATACCATCAAGGGTTTCAAGGCCATTGTCGACGGCGAGTGCGACGATATCCCCGAGCAGGCTTTCTTCATGGCCGGTACCTTGGATGAGGTCCGCGAGCGGGCCCAGAAGGCATAGGAGGCTCCCACCGTGCCGCTCTACCGCTTGGATATCCTGACGCCCTACCGGAGGCTCTATGCCGGCGAGGTCGAATCGATCCTCTTCCGGACCGACGATGGAGAAATCGTCGTCCTCGCGGGGCACGAACCCATCGCGGCTCCGGTCGTTCCCTGCGTCCTCCAGGTAAGGGGGCCCGACGGGAACAAATACGCCGCCGCCGCGGAAGGATTCGTGACCATCACCCAGACCAAGGTGCAGATATTCCTCGACGCCGCCGAATGGGCGGTCGAGATCGACAAGAAGCGCGCGGAGGAAGCGCTTGAACGCGCGGAGAAGCGCCTGGTCGACGGCACGATGTCCTGGGAACTCACCCGGGTCCGCTATGCGGCTGCCAGGGCCCGGACCCGCCTCGCAACCGTGGCGGCTGCCACGGCCAAGCGCAGCGCCTGAGGGGAATTCCCTCTTTCCCAGCGCCAATGAAGACGCCATCCTGGCCTTGCCGGGATGGCGTTTTCATTGCCCCCGCGTCGGCAAGCCACAGGGGCTTGTCCGGCGCGCGGTTTCATCCTAGGTTTCCGTCGCTTCAGGCGGAAAGTTCCGCGATATAACCGGTCCTGAGGCAGGTGTCAAAAAGGTCCCTCGAAAGGAATTCCTCGGTGATGTCCTCCCAGTCTTCATGGCGGTGGACGATGCGGACATAGAATCCGCCCTCGGTCTCATCCAACAGCTCGAGGAGGGAAGGGTCCTGTCCTGCGCTCTTGATGGCGAACTGCTTCATGCATGCGCTCCTTCCGTGCCGGGTTCCGACGATGACGCGTCGTTTCCCCGCGCGGGCCTGCTTATACTATCGGAGCGCCGGGAGCCCGGGTTTAGCCTTGCTTGCCTTCGCCACCCTCGAGCTCATGCTTGGTCTCCTTGGCCAGTCGGGCGTAGGTGGCCGCGTGAGAGTGGAGGCCCTCGATCTCTTCGGGAGTGAGTTCGCGGACCCACTTGGCAGGGCTGCCCAGGATCATGGACCTTGGCGGGAATTTCTTGCCTTGGGTGACAAGGGCCCCCGCGCCGACAATGCTTTCGCTGCCAATCTCCGCCCGGTCGAGGATGACCGCGCCCATGCCGATGAGGCAGTAGTCCCCGACGGTGCAGGCATGGACCACGGCGCGGTGTCCGATCGTCACGCCATCGCCGACCATGCAATCTATCCCGCGGTCAACATGGACAACAGTGCCGTCCTGGACATTGCTTTCGCGCCCTATGTGTATTTTCGCGATGTCCGCCCGGACTATGGCGCCAAACCACACCGACGAGCCTTCGCCCAGGCTTGCCTCGCCCAGGACCTCCGCGTTCCATGCCACAAATGCGGTCTCGTGTATCGAAGGTTTATGTCCCCTGAAGTCATGGATCATCGCTGGAGTCCTCCTGTAGCTAGCAGCGATTCTAGCATGTCCCCTCTTCCACAGCCAACCGGATCCGCCCCTTGCCAGGGCCCGCCCAACATCTAGTGGAAAGCCAATGGACCGCACGATAAAAAGGGCCATCCTTTTAAAGGATGGCCCCAGTCTTCAAGGAAAGTCGGTCGATTAGCGCGCGGCCTTGAGGGCGTCGATAGCCAGGAATACCGCGGTCACGTGGATGGAGGCGCCAGAGATGGCGTCAGACGTTCCATCGGCCTTGATGGCGATCTTGGAGGGGTCTTGTGCCTTGACGATGGCGTCCTGGACAGCCTTTGCCTGGACGTTCCACTCTCCAAGCTTGGCCGCCTTGGCCATGCCATACCGGCCTGCCAGGGCTTCCACGAGCTTGGACTTGACCTTGGCGTCCTTGTTCGTGCCATTCCAGAGCACATCGACTATGCTGCCATTCACCACCGTGAGGAGGACGGAGTCCTTCCATCCGGTTTGGGCGTCAAAGGCAGGCTGCTCGCTGAAGAACCAGCCGCTCTTGGCGTATATGCCCTTGGGGACGGCCGCGGAAGCCAGGGCCTTGTTCACCATGGCGAAAAAAGGCTGGACATGGATGGACGCGCCGGAGATGGCGTCAGTGGTGCCGTCGGCCTTGAACTTGCTGAAAGCCAGGTCCTGGGTCTTCACGATGTAATCGGTGACGGCCTTGGACTGGACATCCCACTCGGCCTTGGCTTTGCCGAACTTGACCATGGGGTATCCGCCGGCGGCCACGGCAGTGAGCTTGTCGGCGGTCCCGGGAAGGTTGGAGACGCCGTTCCAGAGGATCGAGGTGACCTTGCCGCCCTTCACCGTGACGAGGACCTGGTCCTTCCAGCCGGAATCCTTTGCGAAGTCGTTCTCCTGGGCAAAATAGATGCCGTCTTTTGCCTTGACCTGACTAAAAGCCATGCCCGTGAAGGCAAGCGTAAGTACGAGCATGAGCGCAAGGCTCTTTTTCATGAAAATCCTCCTGATACCGAAAAAACGGTATAGGTATACAAGCGCAGATTGCTGGAGATTGTCAAGATTGGAGAAATTCACACGATCACTACGGAGTTATCGACGTCGCCAAAGGGGGAGGGCTGGTATTTGTCGGCGTTCCAGTCGTTTTCCCAGCGCTCTCCGTTGATCAGGTAGCGGAAATGGTACTCACGCCCCGTTTCCAGACTGACCGTCCCTTCCCATGCGCCGCTTGCCGTGGTTTTCAGGCGGGTTGCTTCGCGATCCCAATTATTGAAGTCACCGACAAGATTTACTGCCCGTGCGTCCGGCGCGGCTTCGGCTGGGAGATTGAAACCGACTTTGCAGGTTTTCCCATTCTTCGAGTAGCTCTTGGTCAACATTGGCACCTCGCTTCCCATGGTGAAATTCTAATGCTTCGCGGCGGAATTTGCCAATGATGGGTCCTTGCTTTGTCTCATCCGCGATTGACAGTCCGAAGGGGCTCCGTTTAACCTGACCTTGCGGCGGCCAGCGCCCAAAGGATGTGCCTTTCGATGAATGCCCTTGCCGAAGAGCTGAATACGATCCTCTCAGGCTCCGTTGCGGAGCGCCTCCTCGCCGACATGGGCCGACGGATGTATTTCCCCAAGGGGATCCTATCCCAGAGCGCGGAAGCCGACGCCAAGGCCAAGCGTTTCAACGCCACCATCGGCATGGCCTTCGAGCATGGAGAGCCGCTGATCCTCGATGCCATCCGCGAAGGGCTTCCGAGCCTTACGCCCGCCGAGGCCGTGGCCTACGCTCCGACCGCAGGGGTGGCCGCCCTCCGGACAAGATGGAAAGCGGAGATCGAAGCGAAGAATCCCGGCCTCCGCGGCGCGGCGATCTCCCTTCCCGTCGTCGTTCCAGGCCTGACCGCGGCCATTTCCTATGTCGCCGACCTTTTCCTTGAACCCGGAGACACGGTCGTCGTCCCCGACCTCCATTGGCCCAATTACCGCCTCATCGTCGAGGAGCGCAAGATGGCCGCGGGCCTTACCTATCCGATTTTTGTCGGACGCGAAGGCGGAGGCCTCCGGCGAGCCAGCGACAAGCCCCGGCATTACAATGTCGAAGGCCTCGAGAGCCGGCTGCGCGAGGCAGGTCTCCGGCGGGGCAAAGCCTGTGCCATCCTCAATTTCCCGAACAACCCCACAGGCTATACGCCGACGGTCCAGGAAGCCCAATCCATCATAGAAGCCCTTGTCCGTGTGGCCAACGAGGGAACAGACCTCCTCATCATCGCCGATGACGCCTATTTCGGCCTCCAGTACGAAAGCGGCCTTCTTGAGGAATCCCTCTTCGCCCGCCTCGCCCAGGCCCACGAGCGCATCCTGGCCATCAAGGTCGACGGGCCGACAAAGGAGGATTACGTCTGGGGCTTCAGGACGGGCTTTGTCACCTTCGCGGGGAGCGGGATCAATTCAGCACGGCAAGAAGCCCTGGTCAAGAAGCTCATGGGTGTCATCCGGTCCTCCGTATCCAATTCCTCCGCGCCCGTCCAGCATCTCCTACTCAAGGCCCTCGATGCCCCAGGACGCCGCGAGCAGAAGGCGCGATTCCGTGGCCTCCTCGAGGAACGGTACCGGAAAGTGCGGGACTTCCTTGCTTCACATGAGCTGCCCCCCAGCCTTGTCGCCCTTCCCTTCAACTCCGGCTATTTCATGAGCTTTGAATGCGAGGGCATCTCGGCCGAAACGCTCAGGTTGCGCCTCCTCGACAAGGGCGTCGGCACCATTTCCATTCAGGACCGGTACCTGCGAGTGGCGTTCTCGAGCGTCGAGGCCACCGAAGTTGAAGCCCTTTATGAGGAGATCCTTTCAACGGCGCGGGAACTCCAGGCCTGAGGTGTTCCTCCTAGCCCTGGGATGCTGGCTGCTCATGGCCTCGCCGTTGCAAGCCCAGCCCACGGCCCCCGCGACGGCCACGGCCCCCGCGACGGCCGGGACGGCCGGGGCAGCGCTGGCAGGGAGCCAAGCCGGCTTTGTCTGCGTGGCCAGCTGGTATGGCTCCGAATTCCAGGGAAGGAAGACCGCCAACGGCGAGACCTACGACAAGGAAGCCTATACCGCGGCGCATAGGAGCCTTGCCTTCGGGACCCTTCTCCTCGTCACGAGCCTCGAGAGCGGGGCGAGCGTCGTGGTCCGGATCAACGATCGCGGCCCTTGGAAACCCGGGCGTGACCTCGACCTTTCGGAAGCCGCGGCCCGAATCCTCGGCCTCCTCGTCACCGGCACCGGTCGGGTTTCCTGTTCCTTTATCGCGCCGGAGGAAGCCGCGGCCTTCGGTCAGGCCGGGCCAGCCTCACGGGCGACAGGACAGGCCCCAGGCCCGGTCTATTCCGGGACAAATGCCTCCAGGCTGTGCCGCATACAGGTCGCGTCCTTCCGGGATGACCGGAATGCCAAGGCGACCATCGAGCGGTTGCGACTCGCGGGACTGGAAGCGGTGCTGGAAAGGAATGGAAGCGTCCGCCGGGTGGTGTTCCCCTCTGTCGCGGGGCCAGAGGCCGAGGCCTTGGCCGAGCGCCTGCGTTCCCTCGGCTACCGCGACATCCTCATGACCTGGTACCAGGCCGGCAAGTGATCCGGGCGCATTCCACCAGCCAACCGAGCCTCAAGCTTGCTTGAACCGCTTCCATGCGGCTCAGGGCGTTTCCTGGCCCAGGGAAGGGCGACAGGGGCTCGCGGCGCTCGCCCGTCGCGCTGGGGCGCGGACGCTTTCCGAGGGCCCCGGCGCAAATTCAAGCCGCAAGCCCTAGCTAGCGGCGGGCTTGCGGCTTGGTACTTCTAGTTGGATGTTTTTACGGCAAGCCAATTCCGGATAGCACGATGGGCGCCTTCCTGGAGGGCAATGCATCGATGTTGAGGGCGAATTTCATTGGCCGCCCACGTTGGTTGGACCACGACCCAGCCCCCCCCTATGCCGCCATTGGAAAGGTTCGATGGTGCTACTTCAAGATGTGCGAAGCCAGCGGCGGGAAGCCGTTGAAATAGATGGAAGAGTAGCTCTGGGTGTAGGCGCCGGTCGTGAGGATGTACACGCGTTCGCCGATCCGGGTCTTGTCCGGCATCGTGTAGGTCCATTTCTCGTACAGTATGTCCATGGAGTCGCAGGTGGGGCCGGCGATGATGATGGATTGGGCCTTGCCCTGGCCCTCGAAATAGATCGGGTACTTGATCGCCTCGTCCAGCGTCTCGATGAGGCCGCCGAACTTGCCCACGTCGAGGAATACCCATGGGTAGCGCTCATGCACGGATTTCTTCGCGATGTTGACGATCTCGGCGACGATGACCCCGGCGTCCCCTGCCATGGAGCGGCCAGGCTCGATGATGATCTCCTCGGGCCATTCGTCCTTGAAGCTGTTGTCGAGGAAGCGCCTGATGTCCTCCGCGTATTGCTGGAGCGTGTCCGTGGGTTCGACATAATTGGCAGGAAAACCGCCACCCATGTTGATCATTTTCAGGTGGACATGGGCTTCTTCCCTGGCCCAGCGGAAGAGCTGGCCCACGGTGGTCAGGGCCGTCGACCATTGGCCCACGTCCCGCTGCTGCGAGCCGGGGTGGAAGGAGATGCCGTAGGGCTCCAGCCCGAAGCGGACGGCCATCTTGATGAGCTGGCGGGCAAGGTCGGGGTGGCAGCCGAACTTGCGGGAGAGCGGCCAGTCGGCGCCCAGGCCCTCGGTCAGTAGGCGGATGAAGACCCGGGATCCGGGAGCGGCGCGGGAGATCTTGTCCAGGTCGGAAGGGGAGTCTGTCACGAAGAGACGGACGCCTTTTTCGTAGAAGTACGCGATGTCCTTCTCTTTCTTGATCGTGTTTCCGAAACTCATGCGGTCGGGGCTGACCCCGAGGCGGAGGAGCTGGTCGAGCTCGAAGCGGGTCGCCACGTCGAAATTGGAGCCCAGGTCCCGCAGGAGGGAGACGACCGCGTCGTCCGGGTTGGCCTTGACCGCGTAGAAGACCTTGGCGAAAGGGAGGTTGGTCCTGAGCGCCTCGTAGTTCATCTTGATGATGTCCAGGTCCAGGATGAGGCAGGGGGTCTCGAGCTCTTTCGAGAAATTCTTGATCCTCTCGAACCGGTCATGGCTTATGAAAGTCTCGAGCGGGAAACGGTATTGATCGTCCAACTCTGCACCTCTTTCGGAAAGAAGTTCGCAGCCGTCGCCCGGGCCCCGTGCACCCCGGCCCATAGTGGCTCCAAGCCAAACCATAGGGGGATGCTTGCCTTCTTGTCAAGGATGGGGTATACCGCAGGGCATGCTTGGATTCTTTCTGAAAAAGGCCTTCTTTGATGGCTGGGACAATCTTTTCAGCCTTATTTTCCTCAACCTGGCATTTGTCGCCTTTGTGGCCCTTGGCTTTCTCGTTCCGCCCCTCTTCGGGACGGGGACGCCGCTGTTTTTCGTCGCCATCATGGGCTTCTTCCTCCTGGCCGCCGTCTGGTGGTCCACCTGCGTGCACGCGCTGGTCGCGGTATCAGATTTCGGGCGTGTCGGGTGGAAGGAGCTTCCCGCGCTCCTGAAGAAAGCCATCCTTCCCGGGCTCCAATTCGGCGCGCTATCTGCCCTGCTCCTGGTTGCCCTCCTTACCGGTCTTCCTTTTTATCTCTCGCGGGGAGGGCTTGTGAGCGCCGCTGCGGCCGGCCTCCTCCTCTGGTGCTATGTCCTCTTTGTCCTGGCCTTCCAGTGGTTCCTTCCCCTTAGGGCCCGATATGGCGGAGGTTTCGTCAAAAACCTCAAGAAATGCATGGTTTTCTTTTTCGACAACGCTTTTTTTTCCGTTTTCGTTTTCTTCTATAATTTCGCGGGCCTGCTCATTTCCTGCCTTCTGGCCCTCCTCATGCCCGGATTCGCCGGCATGGCCCTCTCCTTGGACGATGCCCTTCGCCTGAGGGCCTTGAAGTACGACTGGTTCGAGGGAAGCCCCGAATCCAGGCGCTTGGCCGTGCCCTGGGATGAGCTCCTAGTCGAGGAGAAGGAACTGGTGGGGAAACGAAGCCTCAAGGGCATGGTCTTTCCCTGGAAAGAGTAGGGGCTCCCGGCCATAGTCCCAGGGAAGGACGGCCAGGGCCAGTCCTCCCCATCGCGTTGACCAAAGCCCATTCGATGGCCTATGATGTGTCAAGCCTATGTCCATTACCACAAGCACGCAGATCACCAAATGGTATGATCTCTATCGAACCATCGATGTCACGATCACCAAGGAGATAAGCAAGGCGACGGGCTTCGAGCCCCGCCAGGTCTATCTCAAGTGCGTAGGTGAGCAGTGGCCTTGCGTCATCCACTCCTCCTCCTTCGCGGGGGCGAAGATCATCTCGAGCGCGAAGGAAACCCTTCTTGAGAAGATCAAGAAGGCCAACAGCATCGTGTCGTTGCGCTTCAGCTTCCGCCTCGAGGAGAAGACCGACCCCTTGAGTTTTTTCGTCACCGCGCGGGTGACCGGGTTTGCCCCCTATACGCAGTCCGCCAGCGGCGACCTCCAGTTCATGAACCTCGAATACACCCAGCGTCCACCGGATGACCTCATCGACATCATGGGAAGGCTCCTCGACGCCAACATGAACTCGGCGCGCCGCCGTGAGGAGCGCATCCTCATCACGCCGGACGTGATGCGCCGCATCCACCTCGTCACCAAGAACAGCGTGATCTTCGTCCAGGGCGTCCCCAGGAAATGCATCCTCCGCGACCTGTCCTTTTCCGGAGCCAAGATCATCATCGTGGGCATCGCCAAGTTCCTCGTGGGCAAGGACTGCTCCATCAGGCTCGAGATGGAGGAGCCGAACGAGACCATCGAGATCAAGGGCAAGATCGTGCGGCATGAGGATGTAGAGGGCCGGAAGGACCTGGCGGCGGTCGCGCTCAATTTCGACGAGGCGGACCTGCCCATGTCCTACAAGCTGCACATCAACGACTACGTGAGCCAGACGAAGCAAGCGCCCCGCGACGATCCGCCCGATCAGAAAGCCCAAGGCGCCGCGTCCGAGTCCCACCCTGATCAAGGAGCCGGCAATGGCAAGCAACGCTGAGTCTTCGGCCGGCATCGCGAATATCCTATTCATCGAGATGCCCGCCGCCCTGGCCAAGGATTTCGGGGGTTTCAGCCCCGACCCGGCCATCCGCATTCCCGTGGAGACGGCCGGGAGCGGGGAGCGCTTCGATCCGGCCACCATAACCTGGGAGGCCATTGTCGCCGGCATGCTTCGCATCCTGGCCTGGCAGCCCGACCATGAGCACGCCGCCTATTATCGTTCCTTCGTGAAGGCGGTCAGGCCCGCCATTTTCGGGGAGCTCTCGGAGGCGGGCGTGGCGAAGGCCTGGAGCAAGGACTGGGGAATCGCCCAGGAGGTATTCCTGGCCCTCCGAGGCCTTTTCCCCGAGGCTCCGGAACCCCTCATTGACCTGGCGGTGATGTACGAACAGCGTGCCGAGAGCGCCTTGGCCGCCGGCAAGGACGACGAGGCGGATGGCTTCAACGTGCGCGCCTTCGAGGCCTACAAGCTCCTATTGGCCATGGAGCCCCCTTTCCCTCCCGCATTCTATACGGCCGGGCTTTTCTTTCTCCGCAGCCGGAACTTCGAGCGGGCCAAGAGCCTTTTCGAGACCTATGCGAAGATCGGCGATGACGAGGAAAAGATCGCGAGGGCACAGGAGATCGCCCGGAAGCTCGGTCAGCAGGGCTATCTCGACGAGTTGTTCCGAGAAGCCTATGACCTCATCCGCCTCGAACGCGAGGAGGAAGGCCTGGTGAAGGCCCGGGCCTTCCTCGAGAAGAACCCCGAGGTATGGAACGCCTGGTTCCTGGTCGGCTGGGCTTCCCGCCGGCTGGGCAGATGGGAGGACGGTCGAAAGGCCTTCGAGAAGGCGCTTGAGCTCAAGGCCGAGGGCGTCGACGTCCTCAACGAGCTTTCGCTTTGCCTCATCGAGCTCGGCAACCTTGACGAGGCGCGGTCTCGACTCGAGGCCGCGCTCTCCCTCGAGCCGGAGAACGTGAAGATCATCGCGAACCTCGGGGTGCTTTCCCTCAAGCGCGGACGCAGGGAGGAAGCCGCCGGTTTTTTCCGTACGGCCCTGGAGATCGAGCCGGAAGACGCGGCATCCGCGCGCTGGCTGGCCCAGATCGAAGACATGGACGGCGAAGCGGGGCTCTGATCGGGGCCGACCTTCCGGAGGTGGGAACGATGGCCAAGCCTTTCACGCGCCTTCGCGCAGGCGGTGACTCTAAGGAAATCCTCGGCCTTGCCAAGAGCCTTGCCGTCAGGACGGCGTTGCCGCCTCGGGACGAGTTCGCTGCCCTCACGGCCGAGGTCCTCGACATACTGCGAAACGAATCGACCATCCTGCGGCCGCCTGACCAGGATGAGGCCCCGGGAGGCCTCCTCGACCTGCCCGACCTGCCGGTGATCCTCCTTCCCGACCTCCATGCCCGCGCGGACTTCCTTGCCCAGGTCCTGGCCTGGCGCCCACCGCTTTTCGCGGCGGGGATCGGGAAGGCCACCTTGCCGGGCCAGACCCTGGCCGCCCTCCTCGAACGCGAGGCAGCTGTCCTGGTATGCCTGGGGGACGCATTCCATTCCGAAGGCGAGGCCGCCGCCCGCCGCTGGATGCTGGCCTTGAAGGAATACGAGGAGGGGTGGGAGAGGAGCCCGGCCATGGACGAGGAGATGGGCCGGGCCCTTGCCTGCGTGGAGTTGATCCTGTGTGCGAAAAGGGCTTTCCCCGCCAGCTTCCACTACCTCAAAGGCAACCATGACAATATCACGGACGAGGAAGGGCGAGGTGACCACCCCTTCTACAAATATGCCTTGGAAGGGGAGATGACCGCTTCATGGTTTGCCCTTCGCTATGGGGTCGAAACCCTTTCCCTATACCGCCAGGCCGAGCTATCCCTTCCCTTGGTCGTCCGGGGTTCCCACTTCATCGCCAGCCATGCCGAGCCCGCCTTCGCGATGACGGCACGGGACATCATCGAGTATCGAAGGCGGCCTGAGGTGGCCGAGGCCCTGACTTGGACCCCCAATGACGCCGCCGCCACGGGCTCTGTCGCCCGGACAATGGCTTCGCTTCTGGGGCCTGCAGCTTCCGCTTCGCGCTGGTTCGCCGGGCACCGCCCCGTGGAGGGCCTTTTCGCCTTGCGCTCCGCCGGTCTTTTCGTCCAGTTCCACAACCCGCGCCGGCATGTCATCGTCATGCTCCGACCCGGGGTCCGTCCCGACCCGGAGACAAGCATCCTGGAATTGCCCTGACGTTCAGGATGGTCCGTATTGACCCCTGCATGGACAAGGGCTAGTATGCTTCATCAATGGCAGGGCGAAATCGATCAAGCGGCAATCAGGGAAACAGGGTAGGCTGTCTCTTCATCCTCTTCGCCTTTTGCGTCGGGATCCTCGTCTTTCTCCTCAACATGGGGAAGATCAAGGAGACCCTGGAGCGGACGAATTTCAAAGAGATCATGAAGACACAGTCCTCCTCCGACACGCGCAAAAGCTCCCCGGTGTCGCCGGCGGCGCAAGTCCAGGATGATCCCCCCGCAAGCTTGAAGACCGTCGAGCCGAAGCCCTCGGCTGCGCTGTCCCCAGAAGCCGGAAAGACGGTCCCGGCCGATGGGGGGCCGGCATCCTCCTCGACCCCTTCCTCCGTTTCGCCCTCTTCAAAGCCCGGAGCGACGGATCCGGCCAAGAGCGCCGGGAGTAGCCCGAAGAAGGCCACTTCTGCCGCGCAGGGAGGGCAGTCCCCTGCGGCTCCCGCCCAGAAGACCCGGTCGGCGCTGCTGTATTTTGTCCGCATCGATGACGATGGCGTGATTGTCCGGCAGGAGGTCAGCCGCCAGATCTCCGCCTCGGACCAGCCGCTCACCGATGCGTTGTCTGCCTTGCTATCCGGGCCTTCGGAAGCCGAGCTTCGGCGCCAGCTCCTCAGCCTCATTCCCCAAGGCACCAAGCTCCTCACCGTCCAGGTGCGGGGCTCGACGGCCTTTCTCAACTTCAACGAGGCCTTCATGTACAACCACTACGGCATTGAGGGCTATGCCGGCCAGCTCAAGCAGATCGTCTATACGGCAACCGCCTTTTCCTCCGTCCTTGATGTGCAGATACTCATCGAGGGCGAGCGCCATGACTATCTCGGGGGAGAAGGCGTGTATATCGGCCGTCCGCTTTCGCGAAGCAGCTTCTAGGCGCCCCAACAAGCTTCGAGGAAGCGCATTGGTTTTGCTATCTGAAACAAGGGTTTCAATCCCGGCCTTGCCGGGCTTTTGCTTCTCTGCTACACTGTCAGTACATCGCAGAGTTACGCCGCACCAAGGAGGCTCTCCCATGAACTCAACCCGTCTGCATGATTGGCATATCGCCGCGGGCGCCAAGATGGCACCCTTCGCAGGCTACGAAATGCCGATCTCCTATCCTACAGGCGCCCTTGAAGAGCACCTCATCTGTCGAAGGTCGGTCGGCCTTTTCGACATAGACCACATGGGGCAGGTCGAGCTTTCCGGCCCCGGAGCCGATGCCTTTGTCTCCCGCATCGTGAGCGCGACCGTCCTCGACATGAAGGATTGGGATGCCCGCTATTCCCTCCTGCTTTCAGACGAAGGCACGGTCATCGATGACCTGTTCGTGTACCGCCTGCCCGGACAATGGTGGATCGTCATCAATGCCGGCAACCGCGATGTGGACCTTGCCTGGTTCAAGAAGCATCTCCCCGCCGGCGTCACCCTTGTCGACAAGTCAGACGAAACCTATATGATCGCCATCCAGGGGCCCCGTGCCATCGAGCTCATGGACGCCGTCAGCGACCGCAAGGTTTCCGGCTTCCCGCGCTTCACCTCGGGCGAGCTCAAGATAGCCGGAATCCCCGTCCTTTTCGGCCGCACAGGCTATACGGGAGAGGACGGCGGCGAGCTTTTTTTCCCCGCCGAAGGCGCGGAAAGGCTATGGAAGCTCCTCCTGGGCGAAGGCGAAAGGCTCGGCATCGAGACCAGGGCCATCGGCTTGGCTGCCCGCGACTCCTTGCGCTTCGAGGCTGGCATGCCCCTCCACGGCCATGAGATCACCCCATCCATCAACCCGATCGAAGCGGGCTTCAAATGGGCCTGCGGCCTCGAGAAGGACTTCATCGGCAAGCAGGCGGTCGAGGCGGTGATGGCCGCGGGCGCGAAGCGGAGGCTTGTGGGGCTCGAGATCACGGGTGGCGTTCCGAGGGAAGGCTACGAAGTGCAGTCGACCGCGGGCGAGGGGATCGGCGAGTGCGTGGCGGGGATGTTCTGTCCAACTGTGAAGAAATACGCAGCCAACGCCTTTGTCGCCCCGGCTTTCGCCAAGCTGGGGACGGCGGTGAAGGTCGTCATCCACGGCAGGCCCCGTGACGCCATCGTCGTCAAGCGCCCCCTCTACGTCCCGGCCTACAGGCGCTGAACCACAGGAAAATCGAGCGCCGGCAACCAGCCAGGCGTAGTCGATATCGCCTGGGGGGAATAACAAAGACCCTCCTCCCACGCGTCTCATTTTAAGGAGTCTCGAATGAACATCGACAAGAGCGCCCGCTACAGGACCAGCCACGAATTTGCCCGGAAAGACGGAGCCGAATTCGTCGCCGGCATTTCCGACCATGCCCAGGAAAGCCTCGGCGACATCGTCTTCGTCGAGCTTCCGGAGGTCGGCAAGACCATCAAGCAGGGCGAAACCTTCGGTGTCGTCGAATCCGTCAAGGCCGCAAGCGACCTCTATATGCCCATGAGCGGGAGGATCACCGCGGTCAATGGAGACCTGGCGGGCGATCCTGCCCTCGTCAACAAGGATTGCTACGCGAAAGGCTGGATGATCCGTTTCGCCCCCGCCAATCCCCCTGAATGGGACGGCCTCCTCGACGCTGCCGCCTATGAGAAGGAAGCGGGTAAGGAGTAAGGCATGCCCTTTGTAGCCAACTCCAATGCCGACCGTGCCGCGATGCTCGCCGCCGTCGGCGTCAAGGACATGGACGAGCTCTTCGCCGACATCCCCGCTGCCCGCCGCTTCCCCAGGCTCGACTTGCCCGAGGCGCTCTCCGAACTCGAGGCGCTCCGCGAGGTCGAAGCCCTCGCCGCGAAAAACGTCACCGCATCCACCTGCGCCTGGTTCCTCGGCGCAGGCGCCTACAACCATTTCATCCCTGCCGTCGTGGGGGCCATCGCATCCCGCGGCGAATTCCTCACCGCCTATACCCCATATCAGCCGGAGGTCTCCCAAGGGACCCTCCAGGCCATCTTCGAATACCAGTCGATGGCCGCCGAGCTGTTCGGGATGGAGGTCGTGAACGCCTCCCATTACGACGGCGCCACTGCCCTCGCCGAGGCGGTCCTCATGGCCTGGCACAACGCCCCGTCGCGCGACACCGTCCTCATCCCGGCGGCCCTCCATCCCGAGTACAAGGACGTGATCCGCACGTATTTCTCCGCCTTTCCCGTAAAGGTCGAGGAATACCGCGGCGACCCCTCCAAGGCCCCTCTCTCGGACAAGGTCTTTGGCCTCGTCTCCGCCTACCCGGAATTCGAAGGCGAGCTCCGCGACCTGGCGCCCGCCTCCGCGGCAGCCCACGCCGCCGGCGCTCTTTCCATCGTCCAGGTGGACCCCATCATGTGCGGCATCCTCAAGAGCCCAGGGGCCCTTGGCGCCGACATCGTCGTGGCCGAAGGCCAAGCCCTCGGCAACGCGATGAACTACGGCGGTCCTTTCCTCGGGATGATGGGCGCCACGAGCAAGCTCGTGCGCAAGATGCCTGGCCGAATCGTCGGGGAGGCCAAGGACCATGAGGGCCGCAAGGGCTTCGTCCTCACCCTCTCCGCCCGCGAACAGCACATCAGGCGCGAGAAGGCCGTTTCCAACATCTGCTCGAACCAGGGCCTCGTGATGCTCCAGGCCTGCGTGTACCTGGCAGCGATGGGCAAGGGCGGCCTCTGTGCCGTGGCCCGCCTGTGCTGGGACAAGGCGCATTACGCGGCAGGACGGATTGGCGCCATCCCCGGCTTCAAGGTCGAGAACGGCGCCTTCTTCAAGGAGTTCCTCGTGCGCACGCCCGTGCCCGCCGAGGCCCTATCCGAGAAGCTGTCGCGGCGCTGCGTGGTCCCCGGCCTTCCCCTGTCGCGCTACTATCCGGAGCGGAAAAACGAGCTCCTTGTCTGCGTCACGGAAGCCTGCACGAAGGCCCAGATCGACCTCCTCGTCCAGTCCCTCACGGAGGCATCGAAGTGAACCTGAAACCCGAACCTCTTGTCTTCGAGGTCTCCGCACCCGGAAGGATCGCCGTTTCCCTTCCCAAGGGAGATACGCCTTCCTATCCCCTTCCCCCCGGCCTCGTGCGCACCGAGCTGAAATTGCCCGAGCTCGACGAGCTTACGGTCGTGCGCCACTTCACCCGGCTCTCGCAGAAGAACTTCTCCATCGACACCGACTTCTACCCCCTTGGCTCCTGCACGATGAAGTATAACCCCAAGGCAAACGAGGTCGCGGCCGGACTTCCGGGTTTCCGCAACACCCATCCCCTTGTGGGCGAGGAGTTCAGCCAGGGTGCCCTCGAGCTCGTCCACCGGCTCCAGTCGATGCTTGCCGAGATAGGCGGCTTCAAGGCCGTCTCCCTCCAGCCGGCCGCCGGCGCCCATGGCGAGCTTGCCGGGGTCTTCATGATCCGCGCCTACCACCTTTCCCGGGGCGACGCGAAACGCACCAAGATCCTCATCCCGGATTCGGCCCATGGCACCAACCCCGCCTCCTGCACGATGGCCGGACTCGAGGCCCTCACGCTCCCTTCCAACGCGGAAGGCGGCGTGGACATGGAAGCCCTCAAGGCCGGACTCGACGCCGCCGCAGGCGAGGTTGCAGGCATCATGATCACCAACCCGAACACCCTCGGCCTCTTCGAGCGCAACATCGAGGAGATCGCGCGACTCGTGCACGAAGCCGGCGGCCTTGTGTACGGTGACGGCGCGAACATGAACGCCCTCACCGGCGTCTTCAAGCCGGGCGAGTCAGGCATCGATGTCATGCACTTCAACCTCCACAAGACCTTCTCCACGCCCCATGGCGGCGGTGGGCCGGGATCCGGCATGGTCGGCGCGGGCGACAGGCTTGCAGCCTTCCTCCCCGGTCCCGTCGCCGTGGAAAAAGGCGAACGTTATGCGCTCGAGATGCCCGCGAAAAGCATTGGCCGCATGAAGGCCTTCTACGGGAACTTCGGCGTCCTCGTGCGCGCCTATACCTACATCCGCATGCTCGGTCCCAACGGCCTCCGCCGGGTGGCGGAGAACGCGGTGCTCAACGCCAACTACCTCAAGGTGAGGATCGAGAAGGTCTTCCCGCTCAAGTACTCGAGGCGGTGCATGCACGAGTTCGTCGCGATGGGCGACATAGCTCCCGGCATCCATACCCTGGACATCGCCAAGCGCCTCATCGACTACGGGATCCATCCTCCGACAATCTATTTCCCCCTCATCGTTCCCGAGGCCCTCATGGTCGAGCCCACGGAGACGGAGTCGCTTGCGACCCTGGACGAGTTCGTGCGCGTGATGACCCTCATCGCCCAGGAGGCGAAGACGCGGCCGGAGCTTCTCCACGCCGCCCCGACCACGACGCCCATCGGGCGCCTGGACGAGGTGGCCGCGGCGCGAAGCCCGGTGCTCTGCTACCGCGCATAGGCGCATGCGGGCCCTTTCCCTTCGCTGTCCGCGCGAAGGGAAGGGGCCCGCGGATTTACCTGGGGGATCCGCGCGTCGGCGGTCGTTGGGTCAGCAGGTCCCCTTGCGTCCCGATTTCTGCTGTGAGGACGTGTTGCGCTCCCAGAAGACCCCATCGGCATAGCCCTGTATATCCTTCCTCAGGTCCGCGTCCGCGAGCCTTTTTTCCGCCCAGGCGCAGTATAGCGGGTCTATCTCGATCCCCACATATTTGCGCCCGAGCTTCTTGGCCACGACCGAGGTGGTCCCTGACCCGAGGAAGGGATCGAATACCACCGATCCCACCCTCGAGCTTGCGAGCACGAGCTTTGCCAGGAGTTTTTCGGGCTTCTGAGTTGGGTGGTCGGTGTTTTCCGGCATGGACCAATAGGGAATGGAGAGGTCGTCCCAGAAATTCGAGGGGTAGGTCATGCGATACCGGCCATCTGCGCCGTCCACCCAGTCCTTCGGCACGCCACCCTCGCGGTAGGGGGCCAGGACCCTCCGCTTCATCATCACCGCCTCTACGTTGAAGCAGTACTCCTTGCCGACCGTGGCGAACCAGATGTCCTCGACGCAGTTCTTCCAGTTGGAGGACGCGCCCCTGCCTTTTTCCCGCTGCCACGAGATCCGGTTGCGCACGGTGACGTGCTCATCCAGCACCTGGAAGACCGCGGAGGAAGACCTCCAGTCGCAACAGACGTAGATCGATGCATCTGCCTTGAGCAAGGGTAGCAACCCGCTGAACCATGACTCGACATAGTCCCTGTATCCGCCATGGCTCATCTTCCTGAAGGACGATGCGTTGAAGTCCTTGTCCAGGTTGTAGGGCGGATCGACGACCATGAGGTCGACGAAGGCCCTCGGAAGGAGGGCGAGGACCTTCAAGGTGTCGGCGTTGATGGTCCGGTCGAGGATCGAATCCAGGGCGGCCTCGCCGCCTATGTCCAGGCAGCGCCGGCCGTAGGCCAGGCATTCCTCGTCGGAGAGGACGAGGGTCCTGTTGCGTGGTGCCCTTTCTTTTTCCATCGTTTCCCACTATACCCGTGCGACCAAGTATTTTCCATGCCGCCATGAACCATGCTAAAATGGTTCCATGAACCCAGGAAACCCGCAGGGCAAGGCACATCGGAACAAGGTTGAATTCAGGGACAGGATCCTGGCCGCGGCCTCCATGCTCTTCATCGAGAAGGGGGCCCGATCCGTCTCCATGGACGAAGTCGCGGTGGCGGCAGGTGTCGCGAGGCGAACCCTCTTCAATTATTTCGCCGGCAAGGATGATCTCCTGTGGACGATCGCCTCGCCGATGCTCGAGGAGGCGAGCGCCCTCGCCGAGGCCCGTCTCGCCACGGGGCCCGCGGGCTTGAAGGGAAGGGGACTGGATGTGGTGATCGACCTTTGCCTTGAGCTCTGGCGCTCATGGGGGAGGAGTCTCAGCCTGCTTTATTCTGTCGACCTTGCCGGGGAAGACCGCCTTGCCGAGCTCCATGGCTCCTTCCTGTCCCGCTTCCAGCGCCTGGTCGCACTGGCCATCTCCGAGGAGCCCTCGCTGCAAGCCCAGCCTCGACTTGCGGGCAGGGTCATCTACAGGGTGTTCGTGCCCCTTCTCCTCGCCCTTGACGGGGTTTCACCCGTCGGTGTGGCCTTTCCCCGCGAAGGCCCTGCCGGCGCTTCCGAAACCGACGTCCCCGCTCAGGGAAGCGCCATGGCTGGCGGCGATGCGCGGTTGGAGGCGAAATTCGCCGCGGGCATGCGCGGAATCCTGGCCGGGGTCGTGGGCGAGGATTGAGGAAGGCTGGTGCCAAACCTGGATGATCAGCGAGTCCGGGGAAAACTGAGCTCCACCCGAAGGCCAGGCGCGCGGGAAAAGCTCAAGGAGCCGCGGAGCTGGGAGGCGAGGGAACGAACGAGGAGGAAGCCCATCGATTTGCAGGTTTCCGGGTCGATGCCCGCGGGGAGGCCCCTTCCATGGTCCTGGACCGCGAGCCGGACCCGGGCGTCATCCAAAGCAAGCGTTATGCGGATCTCCCCTTCGCTCCCCGCGGGATAGGCGTATTTAAGGGCATTCGAGGCCAGCTCGTTGGCTATCAAGCCGAAGGGAACCGCCTCGTCGATCGTCAGGCGCAGGTCCTGGGGACCCGAGACCTCGAGGGGGGCCGAGCCGTAGCCTGTGGCGAGTTCCCAGGCCAGGGATTCCAGGTATTCGACGGCTCCGATGGACGCCATGTCGGGCGAGTCATAGAGGAGCTCGTGGAGCCTTGCCATCGACCTGATCCGTTGCTGCGTTTCCGCAAGGAGGCGCATGTCCTCGGGATCGTGGAATGACTCCGCTTGCAGGGCGATGAGGCTCGAGATCACCTGCATGTTGTTCTTGACGCGATGGTGGATCTCCTTGAGGAGTATCTCCTTTTCCGCGAGGGAGCGCTTCAGCCGCTCCTCCTGCTCGCGCTTCTGGGTGACGTCCCGCGAGACGAGAAGCACCCTGTCCTCCGACAGGGGTGCAACGCGGCCTTCGTAGACGGAGGATTTTCCTCCAAGGGCGATTTCGTACTCGAATACGCCTATCCTCCTCGTGTCGAACGCCTTGTTCATGCTCTCGAAGAAGGCGGCTGTGACCAGGGGAGGGAATCCAAGATCGGAGAACTTTCGACCCAGCAATTCCGAGGGTGGGCCCGCCAGCCCGCTGAGGTCCGAAGCGCTGAAGGCGAGGACCTTCCCTTCCCGGTCTATGGTGAACGAGGGATCGGGAAGGGCGGCGATGAAGGCGCGGTTCCTGGATTCGCTCTCCTCCAGTTGGGCTACCTTTTCGCGCAAGTCAGTCGTGGCTTTGAAGACCCGCCGGCGCAAGGCCCAGGCGAGGGCTGAGAGGATGACGAGGAGGAGCAAGAGGGCCCCGAGGACAAGGCCAAGGAAGCGGAGGTCCGCGCGGGAGGAGATGGGCGCGCCGAGCCAGGCCTGGTCGATGCTCGCGTAGGTCTCCTTCTGAATTCCGGCAAAGCCCTTTTCGACAAGGTCAAGCAGGGCGGTGTTGCCCTTGAGGACGGCACGGTGGAATGCGCCAGAATCGAGGGTAAAGACGATGCGGAAATCCTTGTCGGCGCCGGCCTTGTACAGGTAGTAGAGCGCCGGCGGCTTGTCCACGCAGAAAATGCGGGTATCCAGTCGCGTTGCGGCTTCGATGATGGCTTCGTAGTCGGGATAGCGGTCAACTGATTCGATGCCCAAGGCGGCCAAGGCCTCGATCGAGGCGTCGCCGTCCTTGACCGCGATTCGGAAACCCTTCAGGTCAGCCGCCGAGTGAATTCCGGATATCGACTTATGGATGAAGATCGGCACTTCGATAGTCGCATAGGGGGGGGAGAAATCGTACTTGAGGCTCCTTTCCTGGGTTTCGAAAACCGTGTCCAGGATATCGGCGCCATGGGCCTCGAAGACCCGGATCGCCTCCGCCCAGGAATAGCCGCGGAAATCGACGGGAATGCCGGTCGCTTTGGACCAGGCTGCCCATTGGTCAGGCAGAATGCCCCTTGCCTGTCCTTCTGCGTCCAGGAAGCAGTACGGCGGATAGTTGTTGTCGCAGGCGACGCTGACGCGGGCTGGGACCGCCTGCGCAGGCAGGATGGCCACGAGCGCGAAAACGAGGGCAGCCGCGAATACGGCTATGCGGGAGAGGCATGCGGTCTGGTCTGGGGGGCAATTCAAGGACGACATCATGGTTCCAGTATAAACGAGAACAATAAGGCAGATTGAAAAAACGCGCTTTTCCATCTTTTTTGACAAATATTGGAAAAACAGTCGGAAAACTGCAACCTTTTTGACAAAGAACCGCTCAATGTCAGTATGTCCATTTCAATAGATCGTCGGCGATCAGCAGCCGACTCCAAGGAGCAACCATGACGACCAGGCTTCAAAGCCTCATCATAGGCGGCCTCGTCGCCCGCGTCCCGATTGTCCAGGGCGGCATGGGCGTTGGCATTTCGCTTTCCGGCCTCGCCGCGGCCACCGCCAATGCCGGCGGCATCGGCGTCATCGCCGCCGCGGGCATCGGCCTCCTCGAGCCGGATGGCTTCACGGATTTCCCCGGCGCCAACGTGCGCGCCCTACGCCGGGAGATCAGGCGGGCCAGGGAGCTCACGAAAGGCATCATCGGGGTCAACATAATGGTGGCGTTGACCGACTTCGCCGCCCTCGTGAGGACGGCGATCGAGGAGAAGATCGACATCATCTTCGCGGGCGCGGGCCTTCCCCTCTCCCTCCCCGAGCTCGCCAAAGGCGCGACGACGAGGCTTGTGCCAATCGTGTCTTCCGCGCGCGCGGCGGCCCTCATCGCCAAGCGCTGGCTCGACAAGTACCAGCGCCTCCCGGATGCCTTCGTCGTCGAGGGACCCAAGGCCGGCGGACACCTCGGCTACAAGGCTGGGCAGCTTGAGGATCCGGCCTATTCGCTCGAGAGGATCGTTCCCGAGGTGATCGAGGCCCTCAGCCCCTATCGTAATGCCTCGGGCGAGGCCATCCCCGTGATCGCCGGCGGCGGCGTCTATTCGGGCGCCGACATCAGGACCTTCATCGAGATGGGCGCCGCGGGCGTCCAGATGGCGACTCGCTTTGTCGCCACCGATGAATGCGACGCGGATCCGGCCTTCAAGGCCACGTATGTGGCCGCGCGGGAGGAGGACCTCGAGATCATCTCGAGCCCGGTCGGGATGCCCGGCCGCGCCATCCGGAACAAGTTCCTCGACGAGGTCAGGGACGGGACCAGGAAGCCCTATGCCTGCCCCTATCATTGCATCGTCACCTGTGACGTCGAAAAGGCGCCGTACTGCATTTCCCTGGCACTCCTCAACGCCCAACGGGGCCGCCTCGACAAGGGCTTTGCCTTCGCCGGCGCCAACGCGGGCCGCGTGGATAGGATCGTCCCGGTGGGCGAGCTGGTGGAATCGCTGGTTCGGGAATATGATGAATCGGGCAGGTGAGGTCCAGTCATCCAGGCAGGTCCGCCGTCATGAAGCGGACGAAGGAGTTTCCATGTACGCGACCCTTTTCGAGATCCCCTTCGACGCGGCCACGCGTTTCCCGAAGCGGATCTCCCACAAATGGCATACGAAGAGCGGGGTGGAGACCAGGACCTATTCCGACCTTGGCCGCCTGATCCGGATCCTCATGGCCGGCCTATCCGGGGCTGGCCTTCGCCGTGGCGACCACGTGGGCTTTTTCGCCAACAACCGCTTTGAATGGATTGCCACGGATTTCGCCATCATGGGCCTGGGGGCGGTCTCCGTGCCCCGCGGCTCCGACACCTCGCCGAAGGAAGTGGCCTTCATCTTCCACCACTCCGATTCGCGCCACCTGATCCTGGAAAACGTGGCCCAGCTCATCGCCCTCGCGGATGAGCTCGGTGAGGATGACAAGGCGAGATGCGCCACGGTCTTCGTGATGGACGGCGCGTCGGAGGATGAAGTCCCGCAAGCCTTCAGGGCCAAGACCGTCTTTTATGCCACGCTCGAGTCCAAGGGCGAGACGCTCCTCGCGCGCGAGGCCGACTTCGTGGAGCGGAAGGCGAAGGACATAGGCAAGGACGACCTCATGACCATCGTCTATACCTCGGGCACGACCGGAAACCCCAAGGGCGTCATGCTCACCCATGCCAACTTCCTCCAGAACGTGGCAGCCAACACCCCACGCCTCTTGATCGACGTCGATGCCGGGGAGACCACAGTGGTCATGCTGCCTTCCTGGCATGTCTATGAAAGGGCTTTCGAGTATTGTGCCATCAGCACGGGGGTCACCCTCGTATACTCCTCCGCGGGAAGGTTCTCCGCCGACCTCATCGCCGAGCGCCCCCAGCTCCTCATCTCCGTGCCTCGGGTCTGGGAATCGATCTACCAGAAGCTCATCAAGGCCCTGAGCGAGATGCCCGCCTTCAAGCGCCGCCTTGTCATGTCCTTCATCAAGCTCAACCAGGCATGGATGAGCTCCGCCCTCTATCTCAAGGGCTGCTACATCTCGCTCAAGCGCAGATCCTTTGTCCGCAAGTGCCTTGCCGCGGTCCTCGCCGTGCTTGGCGTCGTCCTGCTCTACCCTGGCCACCTCCTGGCCGGTGTCCTCTTCAAGCCTTTCAAGGCCAAGGTGGGCGGCCGATTGCGCCTTGCCACCTGCGGCGCGGGTTCCCTGCCGAAATACCTTGACGAGCTTTTCAATTCGATCGGCATAACCCTGGTGAATGCCTACGGGATGACGGAGTGCGCTCCAGGCATCCTCTCACGGACCTATGCGCGCAACACCTTCGGTTCCACCGGCATACCCTTCGACCACACGGAGGTCGAGATCCGCCGTGAGGATGGAAGCCAGGCGGACATCGGAGAAAAAGGGCTGATCTTCGCGCGGGGACCCCAGGTGATGCAGGGCTACTACAAGAACCCCGAGGCGACCGCGGCCGTCCTCTCCGGCGATGGCTGGCTCAACACCGGTGACCTCGCCTTCAGGTCCGAGAACGGCGAGGTCGTCATCGTCGGGCGCCTGAAGGACACCATCGTCCTCATGGGCGGCGAGAATGTCGAGCCGGAGCCCATCGAGGACAAGCTCAAGGAATCCACCTACATCGACCATGCGGTCGTGCTCGGACAGGACGAAAAACAGCTCTCCGCCATCGTGGCCGTGAACGAGGACGAACTCATGCGGCTTGCGGCGGAGCTCAAGCTTTCCCGGGCCGAGGTGATCACGGAGGGGGAACTTTCGATCGAGAATGACGCGATCTACAAGGCCCTCCTCAAGGAAGTGAACGCCCTCATCTCGAAGGAGCAGGGCTTCAAGCCCTTCGAGCGGATCACGAAGATCTTCCCGGTGCTCAACGACTTTTCCGTGGGAAAGGAGCTGACCCAGACCCTCAAGGTCAAGAGGAAGTACGTGGAAGAGCGGTTCAAGCACCTGGCAGACAAGATCAAGAAGGGCAAATCCTGATGCCTGCAAACTAGGCGTACCGGGGGCAGTGATGGCCCCGAGACCCAGGAAAGGCAGGACCCGGCAGCGAAAAAAAACGCTTGTCGGGTCATTATTTCGTTGCGCGTTTCCAAAAGTGGGCGTATCCTGCACCCGTGTGCATTGAAATGCACACGGGTGCATAAAATTTTGGAGGAGGCCCATATGATCGAGGGAGGATCCGCGAAATCCAGCGCTCGATGCCTGTCCTACGGAATGGTCGGCGGAGGTCCAGGTGCCTTCATCGGAGACGTTCATCGCAAGGCGATCGCCCTTGATGGCCTCGCCGACCTCGTGGCCGGGAGCTTTTCGCGAAGCCACGAGAAGACCCTCGAGACGGGACGTGGCCTCGGCCTGCCCGATGCGCGCCTCTATGCCGACTATGAGTCAATGGCGAAGGCGGAGTCAGGCCGCGACGACGGCATCGATTTTGTCGTCATCGTGACGCCCAATGCCCAGCACTATCCCGTCGCCAAGGCCTTCCTCACCCGAGGCATCAACGTGGTCTGCGACAAGCCCTTGACCTTCGAGGCTGCCGAGGCGGAAGAGCTCGCCATGCTGGCGAAGCAGAAGAACCTGCTTTTCTGCGTGACCTACACCTACACGGGCTACCCCGCGGTGAAGCACGCGCGCGAAATGGTCCGGCGCGGCGACATCGGCGACATCCGCTTCGTCAACGCCGAGTACCCGCAGGAATGGCTTGCCACGCCACTCGAGAAGGACGGGCAGAAGCAGGCTGCATGGCGCTCCGATCCCTCCCAGGCCGGCAAGTCCAACTGCGTCGGCGATATCGGCAGCCATGCCGAGAACATGGTCGCCTATATGACGGGCCTGGAAATCGCCTCGCTATGCGCCCGCCTCGATACCTTCGTGCCCGGCCGCGTCCTCGACGACAACGCGAGCATCATGGTCAACTACAAGGGCGGGGCGAAGGGCCTCTATTGGTCGAGCCAGATCGCCGTCGGCTGCGACAACGCCCTCAAGGTCCGCATCTTCGGCTCCAAGGGCACGATCCAGTGGTCACAGGAAAACCCCAACTACCTGGTCGTGTCGAAGCTTGGAGAGCCGACGGTCACGCTCTCCCGCGGAAGGGATGCCTTCCATCCCCACGCCCAGTCCTATTCACGCATTCCATCCGGCCACCCCGAGGGCTATTTCGAGGCCATGGCCAACATCTACAAGACCTACATCTCTGCCCTCTCAAGGAAGAGGGCGGGACAGGCCCTCACCGAAGCCGACCTCGATTTCCCAGGCGCCGAGGCAGGCGCCCAGGGCGTGAAGTTCATCGGCAAATGCGTAGACAGCTCCAGAAAAGGCGCTGTCTGGCTCGACATGTAAGGAGTAGACCATGTCCAGACCCGTCACCCTGTTTTCCGGCCAGTGGGCCGATCTCCCCTTCGAGGAATTCTGCGCAAAGGTGAAATCCTTCGGTTACGACGGCATCGAGATCGCCTGCTGGGGCGACCATATGGACGTGAAAAAGGCCGCCACCGATCCCGCCTATGTCGCAGGCCGGAAAGCCATCCTCGCCAAGCATGGACTCAAGGCATGGGCCCTCGGGGCCCACCTCTCGGGCCAGTGCGTGGGAGACCTCTGGGACCCCCGCCTGGATGGTTTCGCGCCGGGCGAGTGCAAGGGCAATCCCGAAAAGATCCGGGCCTGGGCGATCCAGGAGATGAAGTACACCGCCCAGGCGGCCAAGAACATGGGCTGCACGGTCGTCACCGGCTTCATGGGCAGCCCCGTGTGGAAGTACTGGTATTCCTTCCCCCAGACCACGGACCAGATGGTCGACGAGGCCTTCGCGCAGATCGTCGCGCTTTGGTCCCCCATCTTCGACGAGTTCGACAAATGCGGCGTGAAGTTCGCCCTCGAGGTCCATCCGACCGAGATCGCCTTCGACTACTATACCGCCCAACGCCTCCTGGCCGAGCTCAAGGAGAGGCCGACCTTCGGCTTCAACTTCGATCCAAGCCACCTCATCTGGCAGGGCATGACGCCCCATCTCTTCATCCGCGACTTCGCCAAGCGCATCTACCATGTCCACATGAAAGACGCCGCGGTGACCATGGACGGGCGGGCGGGGATCTTCGGTTCCCACCTGGCTTTCGGCGACAACCGCCGCGGCTGGAACTTCCGCTCCCTCGGCCACGGGGACGTGGATTTCGAGAACATAATCCGCGAGCTCAATGCCGCGCGCTATCAGGGCCCCCTCTCCGTCGAATGGGAAGACTCCGGCATGGAGCGGGAATTCGGCGCGCGCGAGGCGCTGGCCTTCGTGAGGCGGGTGGACTTCGCGCCCTCGGACATCGCCTTCGACGCGGCGATGCAGAAGTGAGGGACAGCCCATGAGGGAAGTCCCATGAGCGATGCCCTCGTTCGGACTGTCGGCATCAGCAAGGAATTCGCCTCGGTGCGGGTCCTCGACAACATCAGCGTCGAGATCCGCCGGGGCGAGATCCTCGGCATCATCGGCGAGAACGGCGCCGGCAAGTCCACCTTCATCAAGATCCTCTCGGGCATCTACGCGCCGAGCGCGGGCCATGTCGAGTTCGACGGCAAGCGCGTCGACCTCCGCGGGCCGAGGGACGCGAAGCGCATCGGCGTGAGCCTCATCCCCCAGGAGTTCAACCTGGTGGAGACGCTCAACGTCTACGAGAACATCTTCCTCGGGGACGAGCTCCGCCTCCCCAGCGGCTTCCTGGACCGCAAGGCGATGATCCGCAGGACGATTGAGCTCATGGCGGAACTCGTGGCCCAGGTCACGCCCGAGGCCCATATCAGGTCGCTTTCCGTCGCGCAGAAGCAGATGGTGGAGATCGCCAAGGCCATCAAGTCGGAGTCCCAGCTCCTCATCATGGACGAGCCGACCACCATGCTCACCAGCCACGAGATCGAGATCCTTTTCCGCATCATGAGGGACTTGCGGGAGAAAGGCGTGACCATCGTCTACATCTCGCACAAGCTCAAGGAAATCAAGGCGATCTGCGACCGGGTGATGGTGCTGCGCGACGGGGAGTACATCTGCCTTGAGGAGGCCTCTTCCCTGCCCATCGAGGAGATGGCGCGCAGGATGGTCGGCCGCGAGCTCAACCAGATCTTCCCGCCGAAGTCGGTCCCGAGGCAGGACGTGGCGCTGCGGGTCCAAGGCCTCTGTGTCGAGGGCCTCATCCATGGGATCGACTTCGAGATCCGCTGTGGCGAGATCCTCGGCTTCTCCGGCCTCATCGGCGCGGGGCGCACCGAGACGGCGGAGGCCGTCATGGGCATCCGCAAGCGCCAGGCAGGCAAGTTCTCCGTGGGAGGCAAGGAGGTCGCGATGCGGAACGCCGGCGAGGCGGTCAAGGCGGGCATCGCCTACCTCTCCGAGGACCGGCAGGGGTCGGGAATCCTGACCTCTTTCGAGGTGTACAAGAACGTCACCCTCGTATCGCTCTCCGACTACGCCGGCCCCCTCCTGCGGCGCAGGAAGGAGATGGAAAAGACCGACTATTATGTCGGGCAGTTCGAGATCAAGGCTCCCTCCCTCGAGGCCAGGCTCGAGAACCTCTCAGGCGGCAACCAGCAGAAGGTGTCGCTCGCGAAGAGCATCGACACCGAGCCCATCGTCCTCATCGTCGACGAGCCGACCCGCGGCGTGGACGTCCGGGCCAAGCGGGACATCTATGCCTTCATACGCTCCCTCGCGGACAAGGGGCTGGCCATCATGTTCATCTCGAGCGAGCTCGAGGAGGTCATCGGGATGTGCGACCGCGTCATCGTGATGAAGGAAGGACGGATCCAGGGCGAGCTCTCGGGGGAGAGGATCAACGAGGAAGAGATCATGTTCTACGCGACCGGAATCAAGGGAGGACTATGAGATGACCCTACCATTCCTGAAAAGGCTCAGGCCGGAGAATTACCTCTCCCTCGTCGCCTTGGTCGTCCTCTTCATACTCTCCTCCCTGGCGAGCCCCTATTTCCTCCAGGTCCAGAACCTCCTCAACATCCTCAAGCAGGTCTCCTATTCCGGCATCATCGGGCTGGGCATGGCCTTTGTCATCATCGGTGGCGGCATCGACCTTTCGGTCGGCTCGATGACCGCCTTCATCGGCGCGATCGCCATCCTCGTCGTCAATGCCCTCGGAGGCGGGCCCTGGGCGATCACGGCCGCCTGGCTCGTGGCCCTCGCCCTCGGCGTCGGGGCCGGCTTGTTCAACGGTGCCGTCGTCACGAAGGGGCGGGTCGCGCCCTTCATCGTGACCCTGGGCACCATGGCCATCTTCCGTTCCCTCACCCTGTACATAGGCAACGCGGGGCAGTTCGTCTCGCAGAGCGACCTCTACGGGAACATGGGCATGTCGAGCCTCCTTGGCGTGCCCACCGCCGTCCTGGTGTTCTTCGGCCTCGCCTTCCTCCTTTCCGGCCTCCTAAACCGCACACGCTACGGGCGATATGCCTGTGCCGTGGGCTCAAACGAGAAGGTGGCCCGGTACTCGGCGATCAACGTCGACCGGATACGCCTTCTGACCTATGTCATCACCGGCGCCATGGTCGCGGTCACCGGCGTCCTCCTCTCCAGCCGCCTCAACTCGGTCAACTCGTCCAATGGCGCGGTGAATTTCGAGATGGACGCGATAGCCGCCGTCGTCATCGGCGGGACGCCCATGACCGGCGGGCGCGGAACCATCTGGGGCGTCGTGATCGGCGCCATTATCCTCGGGATGATCAACAACATGCTCAACATGCTCTCCGTCAGCGCCTACCTGCAGGGGACGGTGAAGGGCCTCGTGATCATCGCGGCGGTGTTCATACAGCGCGGATCGTCGAAGGCGGCGCGTTCATGATGCGGAGGACGCCTCAGGCGGCGCGCGCGCAATGAAGTCCATTGGCCGGGGGACACCCTCGCCGTCGGCGAAGGGCCCCACGGCTGGCTAGAGAAATGTCCCAGGAGGAAACGATGAAGAAGATTGTCTTTGTCATGCTCGCGGCGCTCGCGCTGTTCGCCATGCCCGCGGTGGCGCAGGCGAAAGTAAAGATCGGCGTCTCGATCCCCAGCGCCGACCATGGATGGACGGGCGGTCTCGTGTACTACGCCCAGATGGCCATCAAGGACATCGGCGCCAAGGACAAGAACGTGGAGTTCACCCTGACCCTCGCCGATTCCCCCCAGAAGCAGGTGTCCGACGTCGAAGACCTCATGGTCAAGGGCGTCAACGCCCTCGTCGTCCTCGCCTACGATTCCTCGACCCTCACGCCTACGATCAAGAAAGCCCATGAGAAGGGGATCTACATCGTCTCCGTGGACCGCGGCCTGACCGAGGAAGTCCAGGACGTCTACATCGCCGGTGACAACCCCGGCCTCGGGAAAGTCTCCGCGGAATACATGGGCGCGGCGATGGGCGGAAAGGGCAACATGGTCATACTCGAGGGCATCCCCTGCGTGATCAACAGCGAGCGTGTGGACACCTTCAAGGCCGTCATGAAGGCCAAGTTCCCCGGCATCAACATCCTCGACTCGCAGCCCGCCAACTGGGACACCCAGAAAGGCCTCGAGGTCATGCAGACCTACCTCCAGAAGTACAAGCAGATCGACGCGGTCTGGGCCCAGGATGCCGACATCCTCACGGGCGTCCTCCAGGCGTACAAGGAATCCGGACGCAAGGAGATCAAGCTCATGGTCGGCGGCGCCGGCTCGAAGGCGATGGTCAAGCGCGTCATGGACGGGGACCCGATGATCACCGCCGACGTCACCTATCCTCCGTCGATGATCTATCCCGGCATCAGCCTCGCCGTCCTCGGCGTGCGCGGCCAGAACCTCCCTGGGTTCATCCAGGCGAAGATCCCCTCCAAGGTCATCATCGCGGCCGAGCTCATCACCAAGGCCAACGCGGCGAAGTACTACGATCCCAAGTCGATGTTCTAGGATCCCAGGTTCCTTGGCCGCCTGCCCGAGCCCCCTGGCCCGCGCGGGCGGCCTTTTCCATTTTCCGGATTTGGGCTGTCGGAATCCCGTGCGCCATGGCATCATCACCGGGTTCGCCAGCAGGAGGGGATCATCGGAAAGATCACACGCGCCGACGTGGCCGCAAGGGCCGGCGTCGCCGAATCCACGGTTTCCCGCGCCCTCAACGACTCCTCCCTCATAAGCCCCGTGATCAAGCTGAAAGTCAGGCAGGCCGCGAGCGACCTGGGCTACATACCCTCCCGGCAGGCGGCCCTCTTCGCCCGGAAAAAGACCTGCATGATCGGTTTCGTCGTGCCCGAGTACGGCTCCTTTCCACCCTTTTCGCGTCCCTATTTCCCCGCCCTCCTTGACGGCGCCGTCCTCGGCGCGGAGGCGAGGGGCTACTGGATAAGCATCGTGCTCAACAAGGTATCGATGCCCGTGCGGGACTACTTCGCCTTGGTCGAGTCCAAGACCGTGGACGGCCTCATCTTTGCCGTGACCCCGGCGGACTACGCCCCCTTCCTTGACCTCGTCGAGGTCGGCCTGCCCTTCGTCCTCATCAACAACTACCACGAAGGCCTCTCCTCGGTGGACTCGCGGCCCCTGGCCGGGATGCGGGCCGCCTTCTCGCACGCCTGGAACCTTGGGCACCGCCATGTGGGCTATGTCACGGGCGACATGCGATACCGGAACGCCATCGACCGCCTCGAGGCTTTCCGCGCCCTCGCCGAGGAGTTCGACATGCTTGCCCGCATTGTCGAAGGGGACTTCTCCCGGAGTTCGGGCTACCGTGGCGGAGCCCGCCTCCTGGGCGACGGCGAGAGGCCAACCATCATCATGACAAGCTCTGACCGCCAGGCCCTCGGGGTCCTTTCCTACTGCTCGGAAAAGGGCATAGCCGTGCCCCGGGACCTTTCCCTTGTCGGCTACGACAACCTCTATCCTGCCCAGGACCTCATACCCGCCCTCTCCACAGTGGACCATCCCATCTCGCGCTCCGGCTACGTCGGCGCGGAGCTCCTGGCCGACCTCATCGAAGGCAAGGAGAAGGGCCCTTGCCAGAAGTGGCTCGATACGGGCTTCGTGGTCCGCGAGTCGACCGGTGCCTGTCCCCGGCGCAGGGACGAGGGCGAGGTCGAGTGAAGCTGCGCATCGGCATCGCCGGCGCGGGCGCGATGGCCGACTACCACGCCCGCCGGTTCGGGGAGATGGAGGATGTCGAGGTCGCGGCGGTCTGCGACCATTCACCGGAAAGGGCCAGGGCCTTCGCCTCCTCCCTCGGCATAGGACAGGTCTTCCCCGACGCGCCTTCGATGGTCGAATCGGGCCGCGTGGACGCGATTGCCATCGCATGCGTGGACGGAGCCCACGCCGCGCCCGCCCTGGCGGCCCTTTCCCGCGGCCTGCCGGTCTTCTGCGAGAAGCCCCTGGCGCGAAGCCTCGCGGATGCCGTATCGATGGCCCAGGCCGCGCGGGCCTCGGGAGCGCCGGCCATCGTCAACTTCTCCAAGCGCAACGGCGGCGCGCTCTCCCTCGCCCGGGACCTGGTCAGCGATGGCCGGCTCGGCGGCATCCTGCAGGCTCGCTTCAGCTACCTCCAAAGCTGGCTCGTGCAGGCCTCCTGGGGAGATTGGCGCAGCACGCCGCGCTGGCGATGGCGGCTGGAGGATTCGGCCTCGACCTTCGGCGCCATCGGCGACCTCGGGAGCCATCTCTTTGACGCGGCGCTCTTCCTCCTAGGGGATTCCGCCGTCGAGACCTGTGTCGCACAACGCTTTTCTCCGGCACCTGCCGAAGCGGCCCTCCTCGAGGGCAGGCCGAGCTTCGAGTCCTTCACGTCCGTCCTCTCAGGCGGCGGCCGCCCGGCCATACGGGCGTCCTTCCGCGCGGAGGGCAGGCTCGATTCCTTCGGCCTGGTCCTCCATGGAGAGCGCGCCTCGCTCGTCATCGATCTCGACCTTTCCCGCTCCAGCCTCCGACTCCTTCCTCCCTTGGGCCAGGAGGGCGAGGAATCCGTGGAGTCGGCTGCGCCCTCCTCCAGTTCGACCTATGAACGGTTCATCGCCCTTGCCAGGGGCGGGAGGGATCCCGTCGAGGGCGAGGACATCGGTTTCGACCATGGCCTGGCTGTTCAGCGGCTGGTCGCGGCCTCCGCGGGCCTGGCAATCGCGGCGGAGGGCCGCTTCGATGGCTGACCGGACCGGGCCTGCGGCCATCTCCATCGGAGCCCTGATCGACGCCGCCCTGTCCGCGGGGAAAGCTGTGGCATCCCTTTTGGACATGGGCACCGAGACGGTGGCGCTCTCTTTCTGGCAGAATGCGGACGGGGTGAAGCTCGAGCCGCTTGCTGACGAGATCGCCCTCTTGTTCGGGTCGTGGGGAAGCCATGGGCCTGCCGGCGGTCCCATGCCAAGGCCCCGGATATCGGCGTTGAGCTGCTACGGCAATGTCCTCGGGGGCGACGAGGACGCACTCCGCACCCGCGCCAGCCTCGAGGCCCTCGTCGACATGGCGCCACGCTTCGGTTCGGAGGTCGTCGGATGCTTCGCAGGACGCCTGCCGGGGAAGTCGGTCCCTGATTCCCTCGAGGCGTGGAAACTGTGCTTCGGGCCGCTGGCCGAGCTGGCCGCCAAGCGCGGCGTCACGCTCGCCTTCGAGGGTTGCCGCCTTGGCGATACATGGAAGACGGGCAAATGGAACATCGCGATCAATCCGGACGCTTGGACGCTCATGTTCGACTCCTTGCCCGGCGCTCCCCTGGGGCTGGAATGGGAACCCTCCCACCAGATCCTCTCGATGGCCGATCCCTTGGTCCAGCTTGAAGCCTGGGCAGACAGGATCGTCCATGTGCATGCGAAGGACGCCCACATCGATCGGGCTTCCTTGGCCATCCACGGGATTTTCGGTTCCACCAAGACCGGCGCCGAACGCATCGCAGGAAGGGGCGATACCGATTGGGCTTCCGTCTTCTCCATCCTTGGGGGACAGGGCTACCATGGGGCCGTGGACGTCGAGATCGGCGCCGATCCCGAGTTCCATGGCGGGCGGGAACTCGAGGGCATAGGCCTCGCCTTGTCCCACCTTCGGAGCGCCAGGGCGGCCCTGGGCCCCTCAGCCCCTGCCGTGTGAGGCTCAGGCGAGGATGGACTCAAGAAGGCCCGCAAGACGGCCCAGATAGCCGCCTTCGCCATGATAGGCCCTGACGGCCTGGGCTTCGGGCAGGACGATCGCGCCTCGCCGTGAGACGGCCGAGGCCGCGGTCCTCGCGTAGTCCATCATATCCGCTTCGGGAAGCATGGCGACCGCCGCGGCGACCGCGGCGCCCGCTGCCGCGCCAGCTTCCCCGATGGGCGCCACCGGGCAATTCCAGATCGCGGCGATGCGCCGGAGCGTGCCTTGGCTCGCGGCCGCCCCGCCCGTGACGGCGACCTCGACCACCTTAGCCGCGAAAGGCCTGGCGGCGAGATGTACAAGGCCGAGGGTCGAGTCGACGACTGAGGCGTAATCCTCGGCGAAAGTCCCGCGGCGGCCTATGTCCGCCACCGGCGACGCCGGGAAGGATTCGACCTCGTTCTGGACCAGTCCAAGGATGGAGCCAGGGCTCGTCGAGGCCAGGCTCATTTCCGAGGCGGCGAAATCGTCCATCGCCAGCCCATGCGAAGCGCGGATCGATTCCCAGCACAATGCCCCGTTTGTCCGGCAACCGAAGAGGAAGGGCCGCCCAAGGCCATCGTACATCGCGTTGGCGCTCCTGTGCGGCACCTCGCCTTCCGTCATGAGGACGAAGCTGGTGCCCAGCGAAAGGAGGGCTCCCGTGGCTAGCACCTTGGCCTGGGGATTGTCCCCCGAGCCGATCACCACCACGGCCTCGGGGTTGAATCCATGGCGCTCGACAAAATACGCGGCGATCCTGCCGCTCGCGGACAGGGGATGGGCGAGGCGGGGGAGTCGCCCGCGCAGGCCTTCCAGCCCGCCGGGCAGACCCCGGGCGGCGGCGGTGAGCAGGGTCTCGCTCCAGGCGCGGGCCTTCCAGTCCATGAGGCTGGTTCCAGAGCCGTTGCCCCAGTCTATGGGCGCATCCTCACGGCCCGAAAAGACCGCCGCCAGGAAGGATGAGATGAGATGGACCCGCGAGGTGACCAGATAGGTGGCCATCTCGCGCATGGCCTTGTGGCAGAGCACGGCGCCGGAAAAACGCAGGGGACTGTCGGAGCCGGAAAGGGCGGTCATGGCCTGGGCCCCGCCCGCGGCATCCCGCAGCCAGGCCGCCTCGAGCGCGGTGTTCGAGCTCATCCAGATTGGCGCGCGCTCGCTAGAGAAGGCGGAGGAGAAGCGGGCGGCAAGGTCCGGGGCTCCGGGCTCGCCGGAACCCTTGAGCGCAAGGCCCGCGATGGCCGATTCCGAGCGTGGACCTAGCCAAACCTGGCCGTGCTGCTGGGCGGAGAAGTCCACCGCCGCGACCTCGGCCAGGACCTCGCGCGGAAGGTCGTCCAGCACCGCGTCGATCGCGGCCAGGAATAGCAAGGGAGGTTGGTCGGCCTCGCCGGATTCCCGGGGAGGGAGGATGGGCGCGGCATCCGTAAGGCCGAATCCCGCAAGCCGCGGGTCGTCGCGGTAGCGCAGCTTGGCCTGGGCCACGGTCGCGAAGCTCTCTCGGTCGATCACGATGGCCGTCGTTCCCTGGGTGCTCGAGTCAATGCCCAACGCAAAGCGCGCTTTCTTCATCCCCTCCTCCTCGTGTCCGCGGCGGGTGGCGCGGGGACTACAGGTAGCGGTTCACCACGGCTTCGAGGCATTCCTGCCTGCCTGAGGCGAGGCCGAAGTCCGTGATGTCCAGGGCGAAGGCCTCAAGGCTCCGGAAATCCTCCTTGCCCGAGGCGATCGTTGCGCCGATTCCCGACTGCCAGTGCGCGTAGCGCGCCGCAAGCGGTCTCTCCAGGGCTCCATCGGCGAGCATGCGCGCGGCGGCGGCGCAGCCCCTGGCCATGCTGTCCATGCCCGCGATGTGCGCGATCGCAAGGTCTTCGGGCTTGAAGCTGCCTCGGCGGACCTTGGCGTCGAAATTGAGGCCGCCGGAATGGAGGCCGCCGTTCTTGAGGACTTCGTACATCATGAGGGTGCAGACGTAGAGGTTCGTGGGGAACTGGTCGGTGTCCCATCCGAGGAGCTCGTCACCTTGGTTGGCGTCGACTGAGCCCATGATGCCATGCTCGCGGGCGAAGCGGAGCTCGTGCTGGATCGTGTTGCCGGCGAGCGTGGCATGGTTGGTCTCGATGTTGAGCTTGAAGTGCGCCAGGAGGCCGTATTCGGCCAGGAAGGCGTAGCAGGCCGCGGCGTCCGAGTCGTACTGGTGCTTCGTGGGCTCCATGGGCTTGGGCTCGATGAGGAACTGGCCCGTGAAGCCGATCTCCTTCGCGTAGTCCACCGCCAAGTGGAGGAAACGGGCGAGGTTGTCGAGCTCCCGTTTCATGTCCGTGTTGAGGAGGGTCTCGTAGCCTTCGCGCCCGCCCCAGAAAACATAGTTCTGCCCTCCGAGCTCCTTGGTGACCTCGAGGGCCTTCTTGACCTGGCCGGCGGCATAGGCGAAGACCTTCGGTTCGGGGCTGGTCGCGGCGCCATGCATGTAGCGGGGGTTCGAGAAGAGGTTGGCTGTTCCCCACAGGAGCTTCGTGGGGCTCGACTTCATGAGATCCTTCGTGAAGGCCACCATGGTGTCGAGGTTCCTGTCGGACTCGCGGAGGGTCGCGCCCTCAGGCGCGATGTCGCGGTCGTGGAAGCAGAAAAACGGGATGGAGAGCTTCTCGGTCAGCTCGAAGAGGGCCCTCATGCGCACCCGCGCGACCTCCATCGGATCCGCGATGCCATCCCAGGGCCTCTGCATCGTGGCCGAGCCGAAGGGATCGATCCCCGCGCCTGTCATGGAGTGCCAGAAAGCCATGGAGAAGCGCAAGGCGTCCTTCATGGTCGCGTTGCCGTCAGCGCCACCGACAGGGCCAATGGCCTTCGCGCTCGGGTCATAATGCTTGAAGGCAAGGTCCCTGTCGGAAAGGGGACCCTCAAAGGCGATCTTGGGAACCATCGGGAAGAGTTCGCTCATGGGTATTCTCCTTCAGGCGCGAAGCTGGCATCCAGTGTAATCCACCATGCGGGATCGGCAAAGATCGGGATTTGACCCTATATACCCAAAATTGATATTATACTTAGGCCGGAAGGGGAGGCACCATGCGTTTTTCCGACATCGTCCTGGTCTACCACCTCCGAGATGAAAGCCAGATCGCCTGGCACGGCAGGCGCCATGTCCATGGCGAAGGGGACTGGGAACTCCATTACTTCATCTCGGGGGAAGGAAGTTTCAGGAACGCCTCGTCCCTCTGGTCGATAGCGCCCGGGACCCTCCACTTGACGCCGCCGGGCGCGAAGCACCAGATCCTCGCCACGAACAAGAAGAGGCCCATCACCTATTACGCCGTCCTGTTCGATGCGAAGGAGGATGCCGAGCTTGGCGAGCTCCTTGGGCGGCTGGCATCGATGATGAAGGGGCCGATGGACATAGGCGTCTCCCATCGCTTCTTTTTCGCCGATCTCCTGGAGCGCCATTTTTCCGGGACGAGGGAACTCATGCAAGCGAGCCGGCACAGCTTCCTGGCCTTCATGTACGGGCTCCTCGCCGGCTCGCCCTCCTCCTATGGCGCCCCGGAAAACGCCCATGTGGAAAAAGCCATCGCCATCATGCAAGGCGCGATCGAGGGGAAGCTGGACCTGGACGCCTTGTGCGATAGGCTGGGGATATCCCGCGAGCACTTTGTCCGCATATTCAGCGCGAGGATGCGCATGCCGCCCATGCGCTGGTACGCCCGTCTCAAGATCGAGGCGGCGAGGGGCATGCTTTCGAGCACGAACCTGCGCGTGCAGGAGATCTCGGACAAGCTCGGCTATGCGAGCCAGTTCGGCTTCGCGCGCGCCTTCAAGCGCGTCGCTGGCATACCGCCCACCGAGTACCGCGCGCGCTACCTGCAGAAGGCGGACTTCCGCTAGGGCTTCGCAGTCCTGGGGTCGCTTGATGCGGTGCTCAAGGTCAAAGGGCCGCCCTTGACCGATGAGGGCCGCCAGTGACTCGTCCAGGGTTGCCCGGTATTCAGGAAGCGCTATGGATTGGATCGCCTCCAGCGGTACCTCCTCGATTTCCAGTCCGTAGATGTAGCACAGGATGGTCAAGGCATCGAACAGCCCGGCGCATTGGGCGCAGAGGATCAGGAGGCCCAGGGAGGTATTGATGCTCCTTGCCTTGAGGCCGGGTTGGCCGTAGGAGAACCATGCATGTGCGAGGATGAAGGCCGCGAGAAGTGGGTAGTCATAACTGCCTTGAAGGGCCTGCCGACATGGCGGCCCAAGCCGAACTGCAGGATCGGGTCGAAAAGCCAATAGCCCAATTCAGGGAAGCGACGGCGATTTTGCCTCCAGAGGGAAAACATGACCACCGCGCACATGGCGCTGGTGATCACGGAGCCCATGAGAACGGTCCTTGTGTCAAGCATGATGATGGCGCCCGGTTTCCATCATGGTCCGTCCCGCCCCGGCGCAGGGTCGTCAACCTCGCCTTTCGGTACACGAAATTGATTCTCGTTTTCGGGACACAGGCTGTCACGGCTGCTTCAGGCTCCGGAGCACCGATGGATGGAGCTGTGCCCGTTCCGGCATCCCTTGGACGATATGAGTCCTGGACACGCGAGGCGGCGCAACGCATTGACGGGCACGAGTCCCGCGGACGCATTTCGAGGCAGGCGGGAAAGGCATCTCCACCACGAGCGCGAGACCGCCTCTGCTCCCCCGATCCCCTTAGCCGAGCGCGACGTCCAGGAACACAATGAGCGCGAAGCCCAGCATGCCGTCGAGCACCTTGCGGTCGATCTACTTGAAGAAGAATACCATCGCAGCGCCGAGGGCGGTGACGCCCCAGGTGAAAAGGGTGGCAAGCAGCGCCTGAAACCAGTGGGGCTGGATAGAAAACCAATTCAACATCCGCTGCTCCTGGGCAGGTCCATGCGGTGGCACCCGGCCTCTATATCAAAGCTGCTCTTTCAGGAATGCCGGGGCAAGGCCCGTCATGCACATTTGCGGCCATGCCTGGGCCGCGATGTGCCTGCAGTCATGACAAGGTCCCCTGATCGTGCTAGTCTCCCTGCCAGCGACCCGAGGAGGACGGCATGGGCAGGGCGAAGGCGTTCGACAACGAGAAATACCTCAGGGAGCAGGCTGCCTTCATCCGCGAGAGGATGAAGCGCTTCGACAGCCGGCTCTACCTCGAGTTCGGGGGGAAACTCCTCAACGACTTCCATGCCTCCCGGGTCCTCCCCGGCTATGATCCCAATGTCAAGATCCGCCTCCTCAAGGAGCTCGAGCACGATGCCGAGCTGGTCCTGTGCATCCATGCGGGCGCCATCGAGCACCGCAAGATCCGCGCCGACTACGGCATAACCTACGATGCCGACGCCATGAAGCTCATCGACGACCTGGGCGAATGGGGGCTTTCGGTCTCTGCCGTTGTCATCACGCGTTGGGAAGAGCAGGCCCAGGCCCGCGCCTTCAAGACCAAGCTCGAGAACCGCGGGATACGCGTCTATGCCCACCGACCCACCAAGGGCTATCCCACCGACTTCGATGCCATAGTCTCCGCGGAGGGCTACGGCGCCAACCCGCGCATCGAGACCAGCAAGCCCCTTGTCGTGGTGACCGGCCCCGGTCCCGGCTCGGGAAAGATGGCGACCTGCCTCTCCCAGGTCTGGCACGACCACGCCCTGGGCACGCGCGCGATGTACGCGAAGTTCGAGACCTTCCCGATCTGGAGCCTTCCCCAGAAGCATCCCGTCAACATCGCCTACGAGGCCGCCACCCTCGACCTCAAGGATTTCAACCTCATCGATCCCTTCCATCTCGAGGCGACCGGCGAGGTGGCCGTCAACTACAACCGGGACGTCGAATCCTTTCCCATCCTCAAGGCCATACTCGAGCGCATCACGGGGGAGGCGGGCGCCTATCGCTCGCCCACCGAGATGGGCGTCAACCGCGCGGGCTTCGCCATCGTCGATGACGAGGCTTGCCGTGAGGCGGCGCGGCAGGAGGTGGTGCGGCGCTACCTGCGATGCGCCTGCGAATTCATGATGGGCATGGCCGAAAGGGATACCCTCAACCGCGCCGACCGCCTCCTCAAGGAGCTCGGCATCAGCCCCGAAAGCAGGCCCGTGGTTCCCGCCGCCCGCCAGGCGGCCATCTCGGCGGAAGCCGAGGCCGATGCCGAGAAAGCGGATGGAGGGGCCGAAGGCGGGGCGGAAAGCAAGGCCGCCGTCTACTGCGGGGCCGCCTTGGAGCTTCCCGACGGGAGCATCATCACCGGCAAGAATTCCAGGCTCCTCCATGCGGCCACCGCCGCCGTCATCAACGGCGCAAAGGCCCTGGCGGGCATACCCGGAGGCATACACCTCCTTTCGCCCATCGTGATCGAGTCCATCGCCCACCTCAAGCACGATGTCCTCAAGGGCAGGAGCGCGAGCCTCGATGTAGACGAGGCGCTCATCGCCCTTGCCATAAGCGCGGCCCTCAACCCCGCCGTCCAGGCATGCCTTGACCGCATACCCGCGCTGCGGGGCTGCCAGATGCACCTCACCCACATCCCCACGCCAGGCGACGAAGCAGGCCTCCGGCGGCTTGGCATCAACCTCACCTCGGACCCGGTATTCGCCTCGAAACGGCTCTTCGTGGAGTGATGCCGGCGTCGGCGGAGCGCAAGGACCGGACGGGGCGCGTTGTGCGATTTAGCTTGCCTTGCTGACCCGGCGCCTATGACCGGATGTTCCATGGCGCGATCATCGACTGCCAGACCGCCCATGTCCATTTTCAGGCGGCCTCGTTCGATCCCGGGGATCCCTCGGGGTGGATGCGCCCAGGTTCGACCATCTCCGATTGGAGAGGCGCGGCCGCGGCCGCGCCGCGCGTGCCGAGGGTCTTTGGGGTCGCGCCCGCGCTCGAGCTCGCCTGCTTCGTCGGCGATGGCTACGAAAGGCTCCCAGCCCTTCTCGCCGGCGTGGTTTTCTCCGCCGAACCTGGGGTTTCCGTTTTTTCCAGGAGGGTTTCGGGGGGCTCCCTTCTGTCGGAGAGGGGGCAGGTCCTCGTGGGGTCGGCTCTCTCCCGCCTGTTTTCGCTTGACCCGGGCTCCAAGCTCCTTGTCCAGTCCACCACCTCGGGCGCAGCGCCCAACATCGCGCGCTTTTCGGGCTCGGGCATCTTCGGCAGCGGGTTTGCCTGCATGGACGCCGGCCTGGTCTGTGCCCTCCTTGCGGCCTTGGCCACCGCCATCGTCTATGCCATGTACGCGATTTCCCTCGCGGTAGCCTGGGCAGGCATCGCCAATTCCGTCCTTCTCTCGGTGCGGGACCTGACCAGGGACTTCGCTACCCTGCGCGCGGTGGCCTTCTCAGCCGGATGGGTCAAGGCCATCGTCGCGGTCCGGTATATAGTCCTATGCCATGGAGAGCGTAGCGACCTCCCGTTTTCCCCTATGGCAATGGGACCTCATGGGCCTCATAGCGATGCCCGCCGTCTTCCTCCTTCCACTGTCCCTTCTCCTTGCCGCCTGGGGCCTCTATCGGCCCGAGCCCCCGCCCAGCCGCCTCGCGGCCTTGAGCCTTCTTGTCTTCGCCTTTTTCGCCTCCCTCATCCCAATTGACCTCTTCTATCTGCTTCCGGCCTTGCCCATCCTCTGGCTGGCCGCGCCCCTCATGGCCATGCCGTGGAACTGGAGGAGGTGGACGCATGCCCAAGGGCGCTTGCAGCGCAGGATCGGCTGACCCCATCCGCGCGCAGCGGGCAGGCAACCGGGGAAAAAACCGCCATGCATCACCCTGCCGGCCGCAGTCCCTTGCTCGAAATGGCCAAGGCTCAAGAACAGTGATTTTCTCCTGCCCCTTCCCAAAGCCTTGCGGCACCGCTAGAGTCTGGACCGTGGACCACAGCCTGAACATCGCCGCCTTCAATGCCGAGAACTTCTACCTTCTCCTTGACCGCCAGTTCGACCGGGACGAGCTCGAGGCCCTCGACGAGGAGGCCTATCTCGAGATGAACGCCTCGATCTACAACCCGAACAAGGAGCGCGGCAAGATCGCCGCCATAGCCGCCATCATCCTCGAACGCGACTATGATCTCGTGGGCCTCGTCGAGATCGGCGGCATGGAGAGCCTTGCCAATTTCAACCGGATCTACCTTGGGAGCCGCTATGACTGCTTCCTCCATGAGGAGAACTCGCGGCGGGGCATCTATGCGGGTGCCCTCGTGAAGAAGGGTGCCTTCGCGAATGCCAAGGCGACGGCCATGCCAGGCGCCTTTTCCCGGAACCTCCTGAGGCTCCGGCTTGAGAAGGGCGGCGGCACAGGCAAGGCCGGGGACTGTACGGGCGCGGAGCTCGAGGTGTTTGTCGTCCACCTGAAGTCCCAGTACGGGGAGGACCGCGGCATAGCACAGCGCATGCGCGAGGTCAGCCTTCTCGCCGACCAGGTCAGGACAAGGAACTGCGTGGTCATGGGCGACTTCAACGGCATCCTCATCCGCGGCGAGGCGCAGTTCGAGTACGAAGCCTTCCTGGCACTTCCTTTCCGCGATGTCCTCGAGGCCATGGGCGTGCCTTCCCTTGAACGCCGGACACATTACCATTTCGCGCCCGCGCCGAATTTCGCCCAGCTCGACTACATCTTCTGCTCGCAGGACATCGAGGTCCTAGACGCGGAGGTGATCGAGGATGAGATCCCCCTGAACCGCGCCCAGCGCAGGCTCCTGCCCTCTGACCACCTGTTCATCGAGGCGACGATCAAGCCTGAGGGCTGGTGAACCGTTCCCGAAAACAGGAGAAAGGAGATCTCTCGCGGAGGTCGCGGAGTCCTGCCGCACTGGGCCCATAGAGAAGGGAATGAGGGTGAAGAGAGGATCTCAAGCAAGAGGCCGGCGAAAAAAAAAACGGCCCGAATGTTTTCTCCTGTCAGTGATCCCGCCTTTATTCCGCTGCACCACTGCACCAATGCGCCTCTGCGTCCCCTGCCTGCAAATTCCCGGTCCAGGTCCTCTTTCGGTGGCGTTCTTTCCACATCCGCTTCCTTGACGGCCGGGGAAGGCGGCCGCTACTCTGGGGGCGAAGGCACAAAGGGCGCAGGCCCCGCGTCGCGGGCGTTCAGAGGAGCGAAAGATGAAGAAATTCGGCAAGCAATCGTGGCCTGTCCTCTTCGTATCCGACCAGATCCAACAGCAGTCGGACGAGGGCAACTGGCTCAGGGAGATCGTCAAGACCCTGACAGAGGTCAATGGCTGCCAAGCGGTCTTCTGCTCCGCTTACGGGGACGCCTACGACATCATCTATTCGCGCGAGGACCTCGGGACGGTGGTCGTCGATTGGGAAATCCGGAATTTCGGCAGGATGCACAAGAAGACCGAAAGCTTCGCCGGAGACCATGCGGGAGCCCTGTTCGTCGAGTACCTCCGCAAGCGGAACGGGAGCGTCCCCATCCTCATCCTCTCCGACCGCTCGTCCATCGAGGGCATCCCGAATGGGGTGCTGGAGAGGATCAACGGTGTCCTCTGGAAGCTCACCGACACTCCCGAATTCAACGCAGGACGCATCGAGCGCGCCCTTTTGGACTACACCCGGACCGTGCTCCCGCCCTTCTTCGGAAGACTCGTCGACTACGTGAACGAGTACAACTTCGCCTGGCATACCCCCGGCCACATGGGCGGCCAGGGCTTCCTGAAGAGCCCCGCCGGAACGGCCTTCCACAAATTCTTCGGTGAGAACATGCTCCGCGCCGACCTCTCCATCTCGGTGCCGGAACTCGGTTCCCTCCTCGACCATTCCGGGGTCACGGGCGAGGCCGAGGCCTTCTCCGCCCGCGTTTTCGGCGCCGACGAGACCTATTATGTCCTCAATGGCACCTCGACCGGCAACCAGGTCGTGTGGCGCAGCCAGGTCTCCCCGGGCGATCCCTGCCTCCTTGACCGGAATTGCCACAAGTCGCTTTCCCATGCGATGGTGATCACCGGAGCCGTTCCCGACTACATGCTGCCGATACGGAACGCCCTGGGGATCATCGGCCCGGTGGATTTCGGTCGGATCGATCCCGCCAAGCGGTATGCGATGGCCGCCCTCACCAACTCGACCTACGACGGCATCTGCTACGATACGCGTTATGCGAAGCGCATGCTCGACGGCGCGGCCATCCTGCATTTCGACGAGGCCTGGTATGCCTATGCGGCTTTCCACCCGATCTACACCGGGCATTTCGGCATGGCCCTCGAGGGGCGGGACCGGCCCATCTTCTGCACGCAATCCACGCACAAGCTCCTGACCGCCCTGTCCCAGGCTTCCATGATACACGTCAAGTTCCCGCAGGACATCTACGAGTCCGAGGAAAAGCGCGACGACTTCCACGACACCTTCAACGAGTCCTACATGATGCACTGCTCCACCTCGCCGCAGTACTCGATGGTCGCCTCCCTTGAGGTGGCCACCAAGATGATGCACGACAATGGCCGTACGGCCCTTGCCGACATCATGGAGGAGGCGATAGAGCTGCGGCGCAAGATCGAGCGGATTGGGAAGGAGGAGGCCGCGGAGGGCGACTGGTTCTTCGGGATCTGGCAACCGGACGACCTCGCGGGCAAGCCGACCTCGAGACTCATCGAGGACCAACGCTGCTGGGCGCTCTTGCCCGGCGCGTCCTGGCACGGTTTCGCGTCTTCCGACCTCCCCGGCGACTACGCGATGCTCGACCCGATCAAGCTCACCTTCCTCTGTCCCGGTGTCGACGTGGGCGGGAAATGGAGGGATACCGGGATCCCCGCCGCCATCGTCACCCGCTTCCTCGGGGACAAGGGCATAGTCTGCGAAAAGACCGATTACTATTCCTGGCTCCTCCTCAATTCGCTGGGGACGACCAAGGGCAAGCAAGGGACCCTGGTCGCGGCGCTTTTCAAGTTCCGCGAGCTGTACAAGGCCAACGCCCCCCTTGATGCCGTGTTCCCCCAGCTGTCGATCACGCATCGCGAGCGCTACAAGGGCATGGGCTTGCGCGACCACTGCCAGGAGATGCATGCCTTCCTGCGGGAGAACAGCCTGCTTCCCAGGATGGTCGAGTCCTCGCGGATCATTCCCGACCGCGCCATGATACCGGCTCAGGCATACCGCGCGATCGTCAAGAAGGAAGTCGAGTTTGTCCGGATCGATTCGCTTGACCCCGCCCGCGACCCGCGGACGAGCGCGGTCATGGTGGTACCCTATCCGCCGGGCATCCCCATCCTCATGGGCGGTGAGGTGATCAACGAAAAGGCCGGACCGATCCTTGAATACCTTCGTGGCCGCCAGGATTTCGAGAACCGCTTTCCCGGCTACGAAAGCGATATCCATGGCATTGACCGCACGACAATCGATGCCGCGGGCAAAAGGTATTACGAGATCATGCTCGTCAAGGAGCGACAATAAAACACGAGAAGGAATTCCGTGAGCGTTGTGCGGCACGGGGTCCTCGAGTCAGTCCTTGACGGGAGCGGGCGCCGCCGTTTCTCCATCAGCATACCGGAGTTACTGCTAGTGTGCCGCTTTGGAAATGGCGAGTCTTTTTCGCCTCTTGGACTTTCGCGGCCGTGATTCCGGCAGGACCGCGCGGGCGCGTTTGACCTTTTCGATGATCGGCTGTGCCTGTGCTGTCCATTTGAACGGAACAGGATCGTCTTCTCCGTGATTCCCCGGAACCAGCGTTCGATGGTTCGGCCAGCTCGAGCTGGCCGGGATGAAGTGGAAATGGAAACGGGGATGTCGCTTGAGCCAGGACCCGCCCACTGCCGCTTAAAGATGATCGAGGGAGCCGCGGCGCGGATGGACTCCTTCGCCGGGCTCCCCCTTATGTCAACTGCTAATTGTTACAGATCCCCGATCGCCGCCAGCGCCGATCGCGACGAGCGCGATCGGCGTGGCAGAAGCTCATCGCTTCTGCCCGGCAAGCCAACCGTGATGATGTCGACTACAGGTCCCCGATGGTCGCGACCATCACGGCCTTTATCGTGTGGAGCCTGTTCTCGGCCTCGTCGAAGACCTTGGAGTTCTTGCACCTGAACACGTCGTCGGCCACCTCCATGCAGGAGATGCCGTACTTTTTCTGGATCTCCTTGCCCACGTCCGTCTCTGTGTCGTGGAAGGCGGGGAGGCAGTGGAGGAAAAGGCAGTCGGGGTTGCCGGTCTTCTTCATGAAGTCCATCGTCACGCGGTACTTGTCCAGCTGGGCGATGCGCTCCTCGAACTTGGCTTCCTCGCCCATGGAGACCCACACGTCGGTGTAGAGGGCGTCTGCGCCTTTCAAGGCCTGGTCGGCGTTCTCGATGGAATAGAACTCGATAATGGCGCCTGTCCTCCCGGCGACGGCTTTCATCTCGGCGGTGAGCTTCTCGTTGGGCCAGAGTTCCTTCGGGGCAAGGGCCACGAAGGTCATGCCCATCTTGGCACAGCCGATCATGAGGGCGTTGCCCATGTTGTTGCGGGCATCGCCGCAATAGACGAGTTTGCACTTGGACAGGGGCTTGGCCACGTTCTCCTCGATGGTGAGGAGGTCGGCGAGGATCTGTGTCGGATGGTCGTCGTCGGTGAGGCCGTTCCACACGGGGACGCCGGCGTATTTCGCCAGGTCCTCGACGAGCTTCTGGGAGAAGCCGCGGTACTGGATGCCGTCGTACATGCGCCCGAGGACCTTGGCGGTATCCTCTATCGATTCCTTCTTGCCCATCTGGGAGTTGGTGAGGAAGGTGGCGTTGCCGCCCTCGTCCCAGCAGGCGGTCTCGAAGGCGCACCTGGTGCGTGTGGAGGCCTTGTCGAAGATGAGGACGATGTTCTTGCGGTCGAGGAGGTCACCCTTGATCCCCGCGCGTTTCTTGTTCTTGAGGTCACGGGAGAGGTCGAGCATATAGCGGATCTCTTCCGTCGTGAAATCCTTGAGGGTCAGGAACGAGCGTCCCTTGAGATTGATGGGCATAATGTCCTCCTTGCGTTTTTTGGTCCGTGCTCTACATGAGGTATAACACCCAAGAAGGTGGATGGTCAAGGAAGTGATTGATGCATAAGTAATTACCTTGTCAGAATAAATATACGTCCGCATGGCGGGCTTCCGCCACGGGCCGCGATAAGCGTAGTATCATTCCTTGTCCGGAGCCGATCGGCCAAGGGGAGGACCAGCATGGGACATCTTGTCGGCAAGGACATCTATCGGGAACTGGGCGGGCGGATCGACGGCCTTGGTTTCCGTGTGCCGTGGAGCGAGACCCTCAGGGCAATACTCGTCGAGCTGTATTCGGAGGAGGAGGCCTTTGTCGTGGCCTCGATGCTTCCTTCCATCTCCACCTTCGAGGAGGTCCGCGCCACCGTAGGGCTCGAGGAAGGTCGGCTGCGCACCCTCCTCGAGGGCCTGTGCGCGAAGGGGCTGGTCGTGGACGTCTTCCTTGGCGGCGCCTTCCGCTACAGCCCTTCACCCCTCGTGATCGGGATCTTCGAGTTCACGATGATGAGGACGGACGCAGGCGTCGATCTGCGGAAGGTCGCGGGCCTATTCAAGGAGCTGTTCGACGACCGTACGCTGTATGGAGCGAATTTCGACGGGTCCATGCACATGGGGCTCATGCGCACCCTTCCCTACGAGGAGAGCGTCGCGAAAGTGGCCTCTGCCGGCGGCGGATTTGTCGAGGTGCTCGACTATGAGAAGGCCTCCGCCATCATCGAAAGCGCCGGCTCGATCTCCCTCGGACTTTGCTCCTGCAGGCACGAGAAGCTCCATGCGGGCGAAAAGGACTGTGGCGCGCCGCTTGAGACCTGCACGTCCTTCGGCTACTCCGCCGACTACCTCATCCGCAACAGGCTAGCCAGGAAGGCGGAGCGTGGCGAGATGCTGGAGGTCCTGGCGAGGTCCAAGGAGCTGGGACTCGTGCTCAACTCCGACAATGTCAAGCGCAATTCCCAGTTCATATGCCACTGCTGCAGGTGCTGCTGCAATGTCCTCCTTGGCGTGAGGAAGTTCGGCTATCCCGACGTGGTGGTCACTTCGTCCTTCATCGTCGAACTCGATGCGGAAGCCTGCATCGGCTGCGGGAAATGCGCAGCGGCCTGCGGCAGCGGCGCGCTCGGGATGCTCGCCCCGCCGGCGGAGGCGAGGCCCGGTCCGCGCCGGGCCTCGCTCGACAGCGGCTTCTGCCTAGGCTGCGGCGTATGCGTCCTTCGATGCCCGGCGGGCGCCCTCAAGATGGTGAAGCGGGCATCGCGCGTGATCCATCCGGAGAGCACATTCGAGAAGGCCATCCTCCAGGGGCTGGAACGCGGAAGCCTGCAGGACCTCATTTTCGCGAATCCGCGGAGGATGGACCAGGGATTCATGCGCGGCCTTGTCGGCGGCTTCCTCAGGCTCCCGCCGGTCAAGCGCGCCCTCATGGGAGACGCCTTGCGATCCTCCTTCCTGGCGCTGTTCAAGGCCGGAGCGAAGGCGCAGGGCAAGCTGTGGCTGACCGAGATCTAGTGTCCTGTCAGATTCGCTTCGCTCAACCGTGGAACCCGCAGAGCTCTGTCCCGCAGGGCCGGTGGCGGGACAGAGCTCAGGAATTCTGTATCTGACAGGAGACCAGCGTCCTAGAATTCCTCGAAGTCGGCGTCCGTGGCATCGGCCTTATTTATGGCGATGGCGGTTGTGGGAGCGCCGGATCTGGACCGCGCCACAGGGGGTTTTTCTGCGCTCTTCCGTGGCGAAGGGGCGACCGTCGAGGCCGTAGGCGCTGCCGTAGGCGCTGCCTTGGGCGCTGCCTTGGGCGCTGCATTGGGCGGCTGGGCGCCATTCTGGTCCCTGCCTATTGCCGTTATCCGGAAGAAATCGAGCGCGTCCTTCATCGAGACGGTCTGTCCGGTGAGCTCCTCGGACATGGACGCGAGCTCCTCTGATGACGATGCGTTCTGCTGGATCACCTGGTCGAGCTGGAAGAGGGCCTTGTTGATCTGCTCGACGCCCTGGGTCTGCTCCTTGGCCGACGAGGCGATCTCCTGGACCAGGTCCGCGGTCTTGCGGACATCGGGGACAATGCTCTTGATGAGGGTCCTTGCCTTCTCGGAGACCGAGGCGCTCGAGGAAGCGAGGCCCGTGATTTCGCCCGCGGCTTTCTGGGAGCGCTCGGCAAGCTTGCGCACTTCGCTTGCGACGACCGCGAAGCCCTTCCCGGCTTCGCCCGCGCGCGCCGCCTCGATGGCGGCGTTGAGCGCGAGGAGGTTGGTCTGCCTGGCGATCTCCTCGATGATGCCGATCCGCTGGACAATCTCCTTCATCGCTGCCATGGCTTCCTCGACGGCATCGCCTCCGCTTTGGGCGTCGATCGCTGCCTTCCGCGCAAGCCCTTCGGTCGCCAAGGCGCTTTCCGCGCTCTGCTTGATGGTGGCGCTCATCTCTTCCATCGCGCTCGACACTTCCTCTCCTGCCGCTGCCTGTTCGGTGCTGCCCTGGGAGAGGGACTGGGCCGTGGAGCTTACCTGGTCTGCCCCGGTCGTGACCTGGCCGGATATCGACTGGAGGGTGCCGATCCTGGACTGGATCGCCTCGACAAGGTTTTCGAAGGCCTGGGTCGTCTCGCCGATCTCGTCCTTGCGCGAACGGTAGCGACCGAGTGCCGTGTGGTCCAGGCCGCTGAGGGTGAAGTCCCCGTCCGCGAAGTCCCTGACCGCCTCGGTCACGAAACGTATGGGCCTCGAGATGCTCCTCCCGATGATGAGGAGGAGGACAAAAGCCAGGGCCGCGCCGGTGATGCCGAGCACCGCCATGATGACGACTATGCCGTTGAGGGGGGCGAGGAGGGCCGCGATGGGCAGGACCACCGCCAGTGCCCAAGGGGAGGGGTCGTTGCCGACGACCACAGGGCTGATCGAAAAACGCGAAATCGAACCGTTGACCGAGTTCACCATGTTGAAGGCATAAGGCTTGCCCTCGGCGATCGCTGCCTTGGCTGCCGCCCGGTATTGCTCGGGTATGCCAGTGCTGAGGTCCTTGCCGATGTTCTCGGGGGTCGGGTGGTAGATGCCGACGACGGCATTGGTCATGAGGATGCCAAAGGCACCCTTGACCGGCGTGATCTTCTTCATGGTGTCGGCGATGCTCGTGAGGGTGAAGTCATGGCCAATGACAGCAATTGCCTTGCCGGACTGAAGGATGGGGACGCAGGCGCTCGCCATGTAGATCTCATCTTCTTTTTTTCCGGTATAGCTGTAGAAATACGGATCTGTCATGTGTTCGAAGCCGGAATCCCTCGCTTTTAGATAATAGTCATTGCCTGGCTCCTCGTATCCTGAAAGGGCCGAGATCTGGAGCTTTCCTGTTCCCCTGTCCCAACTTGGGATGAAGCGGCCCGAAGCATCGCTTTCGGCCGTATCACGATATTTCAAATCCTTTCCGTCAAATGCGTTTGGCTCCCAGCAGGTCCAGGTGGCGAGGTAGGACTGGTTCACCTCGAGGTTCTGCCTAAGCACGCCGGTAATGACCGCGCGATCGCTGTAGCCGCCTTGCTTGAGGCCCATCAGCACGTTTCCTACGGCGCGGACGTCATCCATGGCCTTGTTGAGGACGGCGGCCACCGAAGACGCGTTTTCAAGGGCGTAGGAATCCGCCGCCTTGTAGGCCATATCGGTGATGACCTTTGCCACGGCCGAATACGACACGAAGATGACCGCGGCAACGAGGGCAATGATCAGGGCGACGGTAGGAAGGATGATCCTGCCGCCGATTTTCAGTCTTAGCGTCATATGCGCTCCTTGATTGGCTAGGCCTGAAACTAAGTCTATCCAATATTCAAGGCGTGTCAATTTTGTCAAAAATGCCAAGACAGGAGCGATGGACCTGATGCCGGCATACTATATGGATAGGACTATATGATGTGGTGCAGGCGCGGCAACACGACATCGATCGCTCTCCCATGAATCTGACAGCATGATTGCCCAGACAAGCGCGTGCCAGCCTTGGGGGAGGAGTTGCGTCTTGCGAAGGTGAACTAGAAGGAAATCTCCCCTTCCGGGTCGACGCCCAGCTCCTTGGAGAGGTCATGGAAGAGGAGGAGCACCCTCGCGAAATTGCTGCTGTTCGGGTATTCTCCGGGAAGGCCAGGGAATTCCTCGAGGACTCCCTGATCAATCCCGAGAGAATCAAGGCGCTCGATGACGGAATGGAAACGACCATCAGCCAGGTCCTTCCGAGGCCTCATCTGGATGAACTGGAGGCGGCGCCGGTCTTTCTTGCCGAGGGTCCACAGGAAGTCGTGGGTCCATTGGGGAAATGACAGGTGCAGAGCGGGTTTTTTCAGGAACTCCATGTATTGCGCGCACAGAAGGTCTCCGAAAAAACGGGAGCCGGAAGACACGAAGACGGGCATGAGGGACATTTGGTGGGCATGTCGGAGCGCCTCGGGCAATCCGGGAAGGCCCGGGACCTCTCCCAGGGCAAGACGCTCGCCAAGTTCGCGAGGGAAGCGTGAGCCGAAGCTACGATGCGCGACGAGGCATCCGACCAGGGGCAGGAGGCGCTTCGGGACTCCATCCAAGTCGAGGATGAGGTTGGCCGAAGCGCCCGCCATCGCCTCGCCCTGCGTGACGTAGGTTGTTTCCTGTCCCTCTCCTGATGCCTGCTCGAGTGTCTCCCTGACTTCCGCTGACCGCCCCGACATGCTGATGCCTACAAAGGGGGATAGCCCGCCGGTTGGATGGGCTCCTTCTGCATATTCGTCGGGGGCACGGATGACCCTCGGCGCCTTGTCCCCTCTATCCCGCAAGGCGGCCTCGACTCCCAGCGCGGTCGAGCCGCAGGCGGCAAAATGCGTGACGTTGCCGGGCCGCCGCAACCGCGCCAGTCCGTCCAGGGCGAGATCCAGGGCTTTGTCGGCCTTCGCGACGGCCAGGCCCATCCATTCGAGGCCTGTCATCGTTTCCCCGCCGACATATCCTTGAGATAGCCCCAGAGCATCAAGCCGCCCAGGAGCACCGAACGGATGACCGACATCCCGCCCCTTTCCACGGCCCGGGTGTACAATTCGCGGGGAGCCAGCCGCTTCAGGCAGTAGGACAGGCCGTATCTTCCCCCGTATTTCCTGTCGATGTAGGCCATGCCCCGCCCGTAGCCGACGTGGGAGACGGTGTCTATCCGGTAGGTCAAGGCTTTATGGACGATTCGTGCCTCGGGCGAGAAGAAGACGGTCCGGTTCGCCCTTTCCAGCCTGAGGGCGAACTCATGGTCGCAGGAACCGTGGATCATGGCCTCGTCATAGCCGCCCAAGGCAAGGAAATCGGTCTTCCTGAAGGCTATCGAGGGGCCGAAAAAGCGCGGATTGGCGGCGAAGACGGTATTGAGCCTTTCCGTCCCCAGCGCTGCTATCCTGCTCCAGAAACCCTCCCTTTCCACGATGGTCACGCCCCGCACGAAGGCATTCTCGTCGAGGCCCTTCGAGTAGGCTTCCAAGGCGCCGGGGAGGAGACGGCAATCGGAGTCAAGCATGACGATTTTTTCATGGCTGGCGCTCCGGGCTCCAAGGTTGACCCCTGCGGACATCCCAGGGACATCGGAAATCTCGACGCGCAGGTTCCGGTTTTTCCCGAGGCGCAGGGCTGCCTCCACGGCGGCCGCGGGCGGAGCCGTCATCGCCACGATGACTTCGACCTCAGGAGGCGTCGATTCGATGGCCTTGGACAGGAGGGGATCGCTTCTGACAGGAATGACGACGGTGATATCGTTCACAAGCGACTCCTTTCCCCTTGCCCCTTGCCCCATGCCTTCGGCGCGGCATGGAGCGTATCGCCTGCCGAGTCCATTTTAGCGCCTTGGGCTTCTTCGTCAAGCTCGAGCCGACAAGGCCCTTGGCCGGCCAGATGCCATGACGCAATGTCTTTCGTTAACCGTCATCTTCCTTTTTGCGTTTTTTTCGCTTTTTCTGGCAGGACCTGCACGTAGCCTGCCGAGGCCGCCATCAGCTCCTTCATGAGGGGCAGGTTCGCATCGAGCGCGCTGATTTCCAGGTATTCCTTCATGGCCCTCCCGGCCACTGGCTCAAATCCCCGGATATCTCCTGACCTGGCTTTCCATCCTGCCTGGTCGCCAATCGGGATCCTGAAAAAAAGCCGGGTGGCGAAGATTCCGGCCAGCATGTTGCCGTTGATGAAGACAACAGGGTAGCCAAACATCTTTTTGGCGTCGCAGGTGGTCCCCTTGGTCACTTCTTGGAACAAGCTAATTGCCGTCTAATCGGTTTTCGCAAATTTCTCCAGTCCTGGCCTCCTTCAGTTTCATCCCCTCCCTAGTTTGCCCCATATTTTACATAAAGTAACAAAATAAAAGTTGACAGATTACATTTTTGATCACAAAATGAAAGCGCTTACATTTCTTGATTCCACCAAGGAGGCTAGAAGCCTATGAAGAAAATCCTTGCGATCGCCATCGTGGTTCTCGCGGCGGCCACCCTCTTCGTTTCCTGCGCGAAGAAGGGTTCGAACGAGCTTGTCATCCAGTCCTACATGTCGGACGAAGCCCCGAAGGCCGCCTTCCAGGTCCTCGCCGACCAGTTCACGAAGGAAAACCCCAAGATCAAGGTCACGATCAACACCACGGCGCATGAGCAGTACAAGAGCCAGCTCATGAACTACCTCACCGCCAAGGAAGCCCCTGACGTCCTCACCTGGTTCGCCGGCTTCCGCATGCAGCAGTACGCGATGAAGGGCCTCCTTGAACCCCTCGACAAGGCCTGGGACAATACGCAGTTCCCTGCCGCATTCAAGACCGCCTCAAGCTACAACGGCAAGGTCTACTTCATGCCCCAGTCCTGGTACTGGTGGTCCGTCTACTACAACAAGGACGTCTTCGCCAAGCTCAAGCTGGCCACGCCCAAGACCTGGGACGATTTCCTGGCCGTCTGCGCCGCCCTCAGGAAGGCAGGGATCGAGCCCATTGCCATCGGCGCCAAGGACACCTGGACTGCCGGCGGATGGTTCGACTACATGGATGTCGCCGTCAACGGCGGCCCCTTCCACCAGGACCTCACCGCGGGCAAGGTCGCCTATACCGATCCCAAGGTCGTGAACACCTTCAATTACATCGCCGACCTCTCCAAGAAGGGTTATTTCATGAAGAACGCGGCGAGCTACAGCTGGCAGGAAGCCGCGACCCTCATGTTCGACGGCAAGGCCGGCATGTACCTCATGGGCCAGTTCATCAAGGACGTCGCCCCCGCGAACAAGAAAGACAGCATTGACTGGTTCCGGTTCCCCCTCGTCGGCTCCAACACCGCCTACGGGGTGGACACGCCCTTCGACGGCTTCATGGTGCCGGCCAAGGCGAAGAACAAGGAAAACGCCCTCAAGTTCATCGCCTTCCTTGCCAGGAAGGATACCCAGGAGTCCTTCAACAAGAGCCTTGGCCGCCTATCCTCCAACCAGAACGTGCCTGTCCCGAACGCCGATGCCCAGCGCGGCCTTGACATGGTGAAAGGCGCCACGACAGCCATGCAGTTCTACGATCGCGACGCGCCGGAAGAGATGGCTTCGAAGGGCATGGATGCCATCGTCGAGATAATCAACACGCCCGCCAAGGCCGCCGATATCCTTGCGGCCCTCGACAAGGAGCGAGTCAGGATCTACGCCGCCGTCCAGTAAAACCGGTTCCTCCTTGACCTGTCGACCGCAAGCCCCTGGTTCCGGGGCTGCGGTCGGCGGGTCGTTTCTTGCTGACCCGGCAACCAAACCTTTGCTTTTGCCCATGATTCCGGCCTGTAGCGACAGGCCGGAATCATGGGAGGGTGCCCGATGTTATGTTGCCGGGTCAGTAGTCCCCGCGCCGATGCCTATAGTCTTTTCGAGGAGGGGTTGGATGCAAAGCCTGCGCAGAAGGAGACTGGATTTCGCTCCATGGGCCTTCCTGGCCCTTCCCCTGGCCATGTACCTTGTCTGGGTCATCGTGCCCATTTTCGAAAGCTTCGCCTTCGCCTTCACCAAGCGCGATTCCATCATATATGGCGCGGTCTGGGTTGGCCTCGACAATTTCAAGCGCCTCCTGGGCGACGGCCAGTTCTGGCTCGCGATCAAGAACAACTTCGCCTGGCTCCTGTTCTTTGTCCTCATACCCGTGCCCCTTGGCCTTCTTGTGGCCATGCTTTTCAACAGCGGGTACAAGGGCGACAAGCTCTTCAAGACGCTTTTCTACCTGCCGATGACGCTGTCCTTCACCATCATCGGCACGATATGGATGTGGATATACAACCCCGACTTCGGGGCACTCAATACCTTCCTGCGCTCCCTGGGCCTTGGCGACATCGCGGTGCAGTGGCTCGGTGACAGGCGCTACATGACCGGCGCCCTCATCGCCGTCGGCATCTGGCGCCAGGTGCCTTACGTGATGATCCTCTACCTGGCCGGCCTCCAGGGCGTGCCTCCCGAGTTGGTCGAGGCTTCCCTCATCGATGGGGCCAACGCCTGGCAACGTTTCCGGCGGGTCATCCTTCCCCTCCTCATGCCGGCCACCGTGGTCGCGGTGACGATCTCGGTCATCGACTCCTTGCGGGCCTTCGACATCGTCTACGTGATGACGAACACGAAGGCCAGGGCGGCTGAAGTCCTGGCAAGCTACATGTACTCCTCGTCGTTCGCCTTTTCGGATTACGGCTACGGCTCGGCGATCGCGGTCGTCCAGTTCCTCATAACCCTGGTATTCATCCTGGTCTACGTCAACGACGTTCTCAAGAAAGAGGATGCGCGATGAAAAAAACCGAAAGCCCCGGCGTGAAGCTCGCCAAAAAGACCCTTTTCTATGTCGTCGCGACCCTTCTGGTGATGACATGGCTCCTTCCCCTCGTGATCGGGGTCTTCACCTCCCTCAAGTCCATGGACGAGCTCATGGCCGACCCCGTGATGTGGCGGCCGCCCAAGGTCCTGCATTGGGAGAATTTCGTCGACACCTGGAACAAGGCGGGGATGGGGCGATACATCATCAACACCTTCATCGTGACGGTGCCTTCGGTCGTGGGAGCCCTCCTTGTCTCCAGCCTCGCGGCCTTCGCCCTGGCCTTCTACCGCTTCAAGGGCTCCAGGTTCATCCTCATCACATTTGTCGCAGGCATGCTCATCCCCTTCCAGATGCTCATGATACCCGTGTTCAGGATGTCGAATGCCATCGGGATCGACGACAGCTGGGCCGGCGTCATGCTTTTCCACATGGCCTTCCAGCTGGGTTTCTGCACCTTCTTCATGCGCAACTTCATGAAGCAGATCCCCATCTCGCAGATCGAGGCGCCGCGCATCGATGGCGCGGGCGAGTTCACGATCTACTCGAAGATCATCCTCCCGCTTTCCCTGCCTAGCCTGGCCGCCCTTGGGGTCCTCGAGTTCACCTGGATCTGGAACGACCTGCTATGGTCCCTCGTCCTCCTCCGCACCGATGCCCTCAAGACCGTCACCCTTGGACTCGCGAACATGCAGGGAGAGTTCATCTCGCGCTACAACCTGACGGCGGCGGGTTCGATCATCGCGGCCTTGGCGCCGCTGGCGGTCTTCCTCTTCTTCCAGCGCTGGTTCATCGAGGGCCTGACCATGGGCGCCGACAAGGGTTAGGATGGCAGCATGACCGCAACAAACATCGCCCTCGCCTGCCTCGCCGCCCTTGGCTTTATCGCGGCGCTCTCATCCATCTTCTTCGCCGCCCAGGTCATCTGGCCGCGGCGACGGAGCCTTGCCGATTCCTGGCGGACCGAAGTGGAGAAGGGCCTCATCCCCGAGGACAAATACCTGGCCTGGGGGCAGCGGCGGGTCATCGTGCCTTCGCCGAAGGGCTATTCCATGGTCGGGCTTTGGTTCCCCCTTGCGGACTCGCGCAAGACCGTCATCATCGTCCACGGGGTGACCTACACCCGCTGGGGTTCGATCAAGTACCTTCCAGCCTTCCGCGACCGGGGTTTCAACGTCCTGGCCATCGATCAGCGCCACCATGGCGAGAGCGGGGGAAGGAACTCCACCTTCGGCTGGTACGAGCGCGACGACATGAAGGCGTGGATGGACTGGGCCATAGCGGAGACCGGCAGCGGAGCCATCGTGGGAACCCATGGCGAATCGATGGGCGCAGCGGTCGTCCTTCAGCATGCCGCTATCGATCCCCGCGTCGCCTTCGTGGTCGCCGATTGCCCATTTTCCGACCTGCGCCGCCTTCTCGCCTGCCGCCTCAAGGCCGATTTCCACCTGCCTGCCTTCCCTCTCCTCGACATGGCTGGACTGGCGGCCTTTGTCCTGACCGGCGGTATGCGCTTCAAACGGATACGTCCAATTGACTGTGCCACCGCGATAGCCGCGCCCGTCATGTTCGCCCACGGCGCGGATGACGACTACATCCCGCCGCAGATGAGCCAGGAGATGTTCGATGTTCGGGAGGGGAAGCCACGACGCCTGTATATCGCCCCCGGCGCCAAGCATGCTGAGGCCTTGTTCATCGATCCGGTCGAGTACGACAGGCAGATAGGCGCATTCCTGACGGAGAACGACCTGGCATAGATAAACGCCGAGCAAGGCGGATCCGAGGAAGGAATTTCCCGCAGAGGTCCCGGAGCGCAGCCGCGGCGTGCGCGGAGGAAGAAAGGCAAGGCACTATGCACGCCTGGATAGTACGGCGAAGGTCAGCGGCGTCAGCGCTAGCTCTTCCCCTTCATCGATGACGCCGGGGCCATGGACGAGCTTCCATCCCTTCGTCACGGGTCTGGCGCGGCCTTCCCCTTCCCCATGGTTCATCACAAAGAGCAGTTCCTCGCCTGAAGCGGTCAGGCGGACACAGGCCTCGATGTCGGGGCCGGCCGCGACAAGGCCTTCGATGCCGGCGGCCGCGAGGCAGTCGGCCATGAAGGCATCAAGATAACTGCTTTCCGCCCTCGTGCCGAGCCAGTAGGCATTGCCCTTGCCGGCCTTGGCCTTGGTGGCCGCGGCGAAACCCGCTAACCATGATCCGCCTTCGTAGAAAGCGAGGACTTCCGTCTCCTTCGCCGCTTCGATGAGGTCGAACCAGGCATGGACAGGATAGCCCCCCGCGGTGACGCCACCTCGTGGCGTCTCGACGTCGTATTCCTGGATGTGGATGCCGCAAAGGCGGGCAAGTTGTCCGCCATAGCCCCCCGTGCGGACCTTCCCCTCCTCGTCGACCATCGCGGCCCCGATTCCGGTGGCGAGGGTTCCGCCGTCCTTCACGAAGGAGCCTAGGCGGGACAGCAGTTCCTCATCCGCGAGGAAGAGCGCCGGGGCGAGGACCAGGCCGTATCCGTCCAGTGAATCGCGCGGGGAGATGATGTCCACCGGGACATGGAGGCGGGACAGTGAGTCGTGCCAGTCCCGCACGAAACGCTGGTAATCATAGGCATCGGTCGGGAAAGGCCGGTACTGGCTGAACCACCAGCTGTCATAGGAATTGATGAGGGCGGCGCGGGCGCTGACCACGCTTCCGGCAAGCCCTGGAAGGGAGCCGTTCTTGCCCGATAGCCGCGCGAGCTCCATGCCGAAGGCCTTGACCTCGGCATGCCGGCGCGAGGATGCTCCCGCGTGCGGCAGCATGGCCGAATGGAACTGCTCGCTGCCGCGGACGCTCGCGCGCCATTGGAAGAACAGCACGGAATCGGAGCCATGCGCCAGGGCCTGGGAGCTCCAGAGCCGCATGAGGCCGGGTTTCTTGGCCGCGTTGAGTGGACGCCAGTTCACCTGGCTCGGAGCCTGCTCCATGAGGAGCCAGGGTTTCCCGCCAAGGTGTCCGCGCGTCAGGTCGAACATGTAGGCGGCCCAGCGCCAGGACTCCTTTTCCGAAGGATCGGGGTAGGAGTCGTAGGCGAGGGCATCGACCACGCCATCGAGGCGGAACCAGTCGGCGCCATCGGTCCACATGAGGTTCGTCGTGATGGGTATCCCAGGGGAAACCCGGCGCAGGATGCCGGCCTCGCCGCGGACCAGGTCGAGGAAGGAGTCGGACATGAAGCGGCGGTAATCCAGCCTGGCGGCGGGGTTCAGGCTTGCGGTGGAGACGCGGGGCGGGACGATCTCCTCCCAGGAGGAATAGCGCTGGCTCCAGAAGGCAGTGCCCCAGGCCTCATTGAGCCTTTCAAGGCCGCCGTAGCGCGAGGCGAGCCATTTGCGGAAGAGCGCCGCGCAGGTGTCGCAGGTGCAGGCCTGGAGATGGCAGGCAACCTCGTTGTTGACGTGCCAGAGGGCAAGGGCAGGATGTGCCGCATAACGCTTTCCCAGCGCCTCGACGAGGGCACGCGAAAGCCGGAGGTAGGAGGGGCTGTTCGGGCAGTAGCTCTGCCTCGAGCCATGGCTGAAGCGCATGCCGCGCTCATCCATGGGGGCGATGTCCGTGTATGCCACCGAGGCCCAGGCCGGCTGGGCCGCCGTGCCCGTGGCCAGGTCGACCTTGATCCCCCCCGCGGAAAGGAGCTCCATGAGGATGTCCATGCGCGAAAAATCGTATTCGCCCTCGGAGGGTTCCAGGATGGCCCAGGAGAAGACGCCAAGCGTCACGAGGTTGACGCCGGCTTCCTTCATGAGCCCTATGTCCTCTTTCCAGGTCGAAGGGGACCATTGTTCGGGGTTGTAGTCCCCCCCATACAGGATGCCGTCTACCAGGCCGACGGCTGGAGCGAAAGTCCTTGCGTGCATGACTACCATCCTTGTTCCGCGTCGGTCGCGGACAGTTCGAACGCCAGGGCCCGCGGATCAGGCCCGGGCGGAACCTCGAATTCGAAGCCGCGGACGCGGAGTTCGGCCCCCGTGAACACCCGGCTTCCGAAAAGCGGCAGGTCCGGAGATGAGATCGCATAATGCGCATCGGGAGACAGGCCAGGGAGCCTCGCGCGCTCAGGGCCGACATTGGCGATCGCGCCCGGCCTCATCCAGAGGAAAACCGCCTCCCGGCGGTCCTTCGAGACGCATAGGTGTGTCCAATTGCCATCATCTTCCGGCGCAAGTGGCCGCCAGGAGTCGCCGAGCTGGATGGTGCCGCGGTGCCGGATGTACCAGGCGATATCCGCCCTCACGGCTGCGGCCTCCCCGGGCGGAAGGCGGCGGGGGTCGAGCTCGAGGCCATAGACGCCGGCCATGGCCACCCTGCTGCGTGAGGCGAGGCTTGTCACGCGGCCGGTCTGGTGGTTGGGCGAGGCCGAAAGGTGCGCTGCTATGGCCTGGGGCGGGAAGAAGAGGCTGGCTGTGTCCTGCATGGGAGCGCGCCAGACGGGATCGGTGTTGTCGGAGAGCCAGAACTGGGGGAAAAAGGAGAGGACTCCGTAATCCAGGCGCGCCCCGCCGGCGGCGCAGCCCTCGAAGAGGATGCCGGGGAAGGCTGCCGTGAGCTTTCGGGCCAGCTCATAGAGGCCAAGCACATAACGGTGCCTCGCCTCGCCTTGCGGGCAACCGGGTGAGCCTGCCCGGGAGAAGGGCCTGTTCATGTCCCATTTGACATAATCGATGCGCGCGCTTGCAAGGAGCCCAGCGATGCGCGATTCCAGCTCGGCCCTGACCTCGGGGCGCCCGAGGTCGAGTATGAGCTGGTTCCTGCCCTCGGAAAGCTCCCTGCCGTCCAGCGAAAGGACCCAATCAGGGTGGGCGCGGTAGAAGTCACTTTCCCGCGATGCCATCTCCGGTTCGATCCAGAGCCCGAACTGCAAGCCGAGCGCATGCACTTTGTCGGCGAGCCCGGCAAGGCCCTGAGGCAGCTTGGCCGGGTTATGCTCCCAGTCCCCGAGACTCGTCCTGTCGTCGTTCCGCTTCCCGAACCAGCCATCGTCGAGGACAAAGAGCTCGGCGCCGAGATCCGCCGCTCCGCGTGCTATCTCGACAAGGTCGCCTTCGTTGTAGTCGAAATAGGCCGCTTCCCAGCTGTTCAGGAGGACGGGCCTCTCCTTTTCGGCCCAGGCCGCGGGCATGACGTTGTGTCGGGCGAAACGGTGAAGGCCGCATGAGAGGCCGGCAAGGCCATCGCCGGAATGGGCAAGGATGACGGCGGGCGTGTGGAATGCCTGCCCGGGCAGGAGGGTCCGCGAGAAGAGCTCGGGGTGGAGGCCTCCCTGGAGACGGAAACCGCCCTCTTCGCTGCGTTCGATCGAGAGCACCCAGTCGCCCGAATACATGAGGGCCGCTGCCCAGACCTCGCCATGGTCCTCCGAAGCGTCAGGCCGCGCGAGGATGGCGCAGGGGCTGGAGCCGTGGCCTGAAACGCCCTTGCGGCTTTCGAGTTCGACGCGGCCGGGCCCCAGGCGCCTGCGCTCAAGGACCCGCTCGCGCGCCCAGCCCCCGTCGCTGGCCAGGAGGTCGAGGCCAGCGGCCATGGGTGGAAGGTCGATGCTGAAGCTGTAGGCCCGGTCGAGCTTCAGGTCCCTCTTTCCGCGGTTTTCAAGGCGGGCAGCCCGGACAATCACGCCTGAGCCCGGGAGGGGCAGGTAGAGGAGGACAATGGCGAGGCCTGAAACGTCGTCCTTCAGCTCGATCTCCAGGTGGAGGAGGGGTCCGTCGTCCTTTGCCCCATGGGGAAGGGGAAGGCCGCCCCATTCGGGCAGGCCGGGGACGATCGAATGGCGGCGATAGGCGAAATCCATCGCGGGTTGGCCACCGGGGAGGATTCCGGCGCAGAGCGCAGGGCTACGGAAATCGCCTCCCTGGGGCCAGGGATACTCCTGGGGGAGGCGATGCATGCCGTAGCTCTTGTCTGTCAGGTCCTGGGCCGCCCCGAAGCCTTCGAGCGGCGCGGAAATGGCGGCCAGGCCGTCGAGGCCGGGCTCCATCCTCGAGCCCCAGTGATACTGGACCAGGTATCTGCCCTTGAAAAGGGCGATGACATAGCTTGCGGGCCCGGCTTCGAGGATCCAGGCTAGGGGACCTCCATCCTTGCCTGTGAGCGTCCTAACCATTGCATGCCCTCCCCGTGGAATCTCGCAGCACGAGCTCCGGTTCGATGCGCCTGCTTGCGCCTTCGATTCCTCCTCCCCCCATCGCCTGGAAAAGGAGCTCCGATGCCGCAAGCCCGACGCTTTTCATTTTCAGGTCGACCGAGGTGAGCTGGACCCTCCCTGACACCGCGAGGATGGTGTTGTCGTGGCTCATGATCGAAAGGTCCTCCGGGATGCGGAGGCCCGATTTCGTGACGGCGGACACGGCTCCGCGGGCCTGGAGATCGTTGCAGGCGAAAATGGCGCTGCGCACGAGGCCGCCGCGGAGGGCTTGGCTGACCGCTTCCTCGGCCAGGGGCACGGCATCCTCGGTGTTGCCTTCGTCGATGCGCAGGACGAGTTCGGGCCGCGGTTCGGCGCCGTGTTCGAGGAGCCAATCCGACCAGGCCTCCTGCTTGAGGTCATAGGAGAAGCCTTCGCGGCCCCTGAGGAAGACCACCTCGCGATGTCCGAGGGCCCAGAGGTGGTCCATCGCGCGGCGCATCCCGAGCCGCTGGTCAAGGAAGACTTCCCGCATTCCCGAAGCCCGTATCGCCTCGTCGGAATGGACGAGGACAATGGGCCTTTTTGCGGCGGCGCGGGGGTAGAACCCCGAGGCGTAGTTCTCGTGGGAGGCGTCGATGACGATGATGCCGTCGACCCGTCGTGAGGCGAAGTCCAGGATGTAGCGCCTCTCAAGCTCGGGGGAATCGTCGGTCGCGCCGAGCAACATCATGTAGCCGGCCTCACGAAGCCTGCGCTGGATCGTCTCGGTTATTTCCATGTAATATGAGTTGCTGACGGAGATGATGAGGACGCCAACTGTCTTGGAATGCCTAGTCATGAGGCCACGGGCCAGGGAGTCGGGCACGTAGTCGTGCTTCGTGACCACCGCGAGGACGCGGTCGCGGGTCTCCTTCTTGACGATCTGCGGATTGTTGAGGACCCTGGAAACGGTGGCAATCGAGACTCCAGCTTCCTTTGCTATGTCTTCAATCCTCATTGGTTCCTCTATGTAAGCGCTTACATTATCTTGAAGCGAAGCACCAGCCCTGTCAAGACAAAAACCGCCCAATACTATCCCGCCCAACCCCAAAGGAAGCGATGGCTTCCGCTCAATGCGAGGCTAGCGCTTGCTCTCAGCCTTCCCTTGGTAGAGAAAGCGCTTGATCTTCTGGGTCGGCGTCTTTTCAAAAGGATCCACCTGCCGCTCGACCCGGCCGATCCGTGAAAAAGCGGCGAGCTTCTCATTCGCTTCTTTCCTCACGCGGCCAAGCAGGAGGATCGCCGCCTTCTCCGCGGCCTGCTCCGCCGCGCCAGCCTGCCCGATGACCGCTTTTATCGCCGCGCCAACCTGCTGTCCAAAGCGCGTCGCCGCCTTTTCTGCGCCTTGCAGGCCTTCCAGGACGTAGGCGCCGAGTTCGTCCATGATCTCCGGTTTCAGCATGACCAGGGCTGTCAGCCCAGCATCGTCGCCGTAGACCAGGGACTCCGCGACAAAGGGCGAGGAATTGAGGACTGCCTCGACCTCTTCCGGATAGATGTTCTCTCCCGAGGCGCCGAGGATCATGGTCTTGAGCCGTCCGCGAACATAGAGCCGATGCTTCTTGTCGAAGCAGCCAAGGTCGCCGGTGCGGAAATAGCCGTCAAGGGTGAAGGCTTCGGCGCTGCGCTCCTCGTCTCGGTAATATCCGGGACCGACCATGGGTCCGCGCACCTGGATTTCCCCGATCTCTCCCGCTGGGCAACCTTGGGGATATTCGGCGCTGGCGATGCGGATGTCGGCACCTTTGAGGGGCGGTCCGGCCATCTGGAGCCGGGTCTTGCCCACGGCGGAGGCGGCGATGATGGGCGCAGTCTCGGTGAGGCCGTAGCCGATGGCGTAGGGGAAGCGGGCCGCAAGGAGGAAACGCTCCACTTCGGGATCGAGGGGAGCGCCGCCAATGCCGAAAAACCTGATCCGCCCGCCGAAGCTGCTCTTGAGCTTGCCGCCTGCCAGGCGCTGGAGGAGGGGCCGGAAAAGGCCGACCCGATACAGGCCTATCTTCTCGAGATTGGGCTTCACCCCAGATCGATAGATCTTCTCGATGACCAGGGGGACCGAGAGGACGATGGTCGGCCTGAGTCTGGCAAGCGTCGGGAGGAGGACGGTGGCCGACGGCGGCTTGTCGAGGTAGTTGATGCAGGCGCCGGACATGGTGGGGATGAGGAAACCGATGGTGTACTCATAGGTATGGGCCAAGGGGAGGATGGAGAGGAGGACATCATTCGTATCGAGGACTATGACCGAGGAGCAGGCCAAGGCGTCCGCGACCAGGTTGCGCTGGGTGAGCATGACGCCTTTCGAGCGACCGGTCGTGCCCGAGGTGTAGACAATGGCCGCCAGGTCCTCAGGACGAACTCCGGCTTCCGAGGCGCTGAAGCCTTCGACCTCGTCTCCTGGCTCGATGAGCTCCTCGATGGGAAGGAGGGCGGCAGTGATCGCCAAGGCCTCGAGCTTTCGGCGGAACCGAGCCGAGGCGATTATCGCCTTTGCCTGGGAGTGAAAGATGATGTTGCCGACCTGCTCTGTCGGGAAGTCCGCGAGGATCGGCACCGCGACCGCGCCCGAGCGCGCCACGCCGAAGGAGGCGACCCCCCATTCGGGGCGGTTTTCCGAAAGGATGACCACAGGGTCACCTTTTTGCACGCCCCTCGATCGCAATGAAGCCGCGGCCCTCCGGGTGAAGCGCTCAAGCTCGCGGTAACTGACCGATTTGCCGCCTAGCATGACGAGGGCGGGCGCGTCGCCAAAGGCCGCGGCACCCCTTGCGGGAATATCGCTGATCGTGTGGGTATTGATGTCATAGGCCATGGTGATCCCCGTCAGCGCTTCTTGGGGTAGAGGAAGCGCTTGATGCTCTGCTTGGGCGTTTTCTCGAAGGGCTCGACCTGGAGCTTCACCTTCCCGAGTCGGCTGAAGGCGGCCAGCCTGACATTCGCATCCTTCTTGATGCGGTCAAGGAGCTGAGCGGCGGCCTTTTCCGCATGGCCGATGCTTTCTCCCGCGTGCCCGATGGCCTCCTCCACCGCGTGCCCGAGGTTTTTTGCGGCCTCTTCCGCCTCCTCGATGCCGTCCTTCACGAGGGCCCCCAGCTCCTCCAGGACTTCGGGTTTGAGCTGGACCAGGGCCGTGAGGCCGGCTTCATCGCCGTAGACGAGGGATTCGAGGACGTAGGGTGAGGAATTGAGGACCGCTTCGATCTCCTCGGGATAGATGTTCTCGCCCGAGGCGCCGAGGATCATGGTCTTGAGCCGTCCCCGAACCGTGACCCGTCCTTTTTCATCCATGACGCCCAGGTCGCCCGAGCGGAACCAGCCATCGTCGGTGAAGATCTCCTTGGTTTTTTCAGGATCCTTGTAATACCCTGGCGTCACATTGGGCCCGCGGATCTGGATTTCGCCTTCGCCCGTGTCGGCGCGCTTGTCGGCAATGCGCATCTCCACGCCCTTGGCGGCGAAGCCTGTCGTGTGCACGACCACCCGGCCTGGCTTGTTGCCGGCGACCATGGGAGCCGTCTCCGTGAGGCCGTAGCCGATGGAGTAGGGGAAGCGGGCCTTGCTGAGGAAGGTTTCGACGTCGGCCGCCACCGGGGCGCCGCCGAGGCCGAAGAAACGTATCTTCCCGCCGAAGGTCTTCATGAGTTTCTTGCCCGCGATCCTGATGATGAGGGGACGCAGGAGGGGCGACTTGTAGGCGGGCATGGCCTCCAGCGCAGGCTGGATATTCGAGCGGTAGATTTTTTCCAGGACCAAGGGCACGGAGAGGATAAGGGTCGGACGCACGGCCTTGACCGCGGGCAGGAGGATCTTGGCCGAGGGCGGCTTGTCGAGGTACCAGACCGCCGAGCCGTGCATCATCGGGATGATGAAGCCGATCGTGAATTCATAGGTATGGGCCAGGGGGAGGATCGAGACGAGGCGGTCCCTTCGGTTGAGGACGATGAACACGCTGCAGGCCCAGGCGTCGTAGATGATGTTGCGATGGGTGAGCATGACGCCTTTTGAGTGGCCGGTCGTGCCCGAAGTGTAGAATATGGCGGCAAGGTCATCGGCTTCGACCTTGGGGATGGAAAACGAGGCAGCTGCGGCGTCGAGTGCCCCAGCCGAAGGGGCGGGGGGGCCTGAGAGCACTTCCATGTCCTCGACGGAGATGAGGATCCGCTTCGAGCCCTGGCCCTCGATCTTGGGCAGGAGGCGCTTCGAGACGATGAGTGCGGAGGAGGCGGAATGCTCGAGTATGTTGGCGATCTGCTCATTCGTGAAATCCGTCAGGATGGGCACAATGATGGCACCGGCACAGGATATGCCGAAGGCCGCGACACCCCATTCGGGCCGGTTCTCCGAAAGGAGGGCCACGCGGTCTCCCTTGACGATGCCCAAGGTCCCAAGCAATGCGGCTACGCGCCTGCTCCTTGTTTCGATTTCCCCATAGAGGATGGGATCCTGGCCGAGCATGGCCAAAGCCGGGCGTTTCGCGTGCGCTTTCGAGCTCTCCATTACGAGTTCCGGTATGGTGAACGACCTGACTGTATACATGCTGTAAGTTGCTCCTTCAATTACAGACCCGCTCCTTTCGGATCGGGTTGCGCTTTCTCATATGGAGTATAAAGAAAGAGCCCGGAAAAAGCGACATCATTTGAAAACCCGGATGGGCGCGCGGCCTCCTTGCGGCCTATCCCTGCCAATGCCCCCGCATCCGCCTCATTCCTTTGTGAAAAAAGCAAGGCACGAGTCGGCAGCCAGGGCCAGGGTCTTGCCATCAGGTGAGAAGGCCAAGGCGAGGGGCTTCGATGGGACCGAGTGGTCGCTTCCCGGGAGCAGGCAGCCAAGCCAGGAAAGGACAGATGGGAGCGAGGCATCGAATAGCGCAAGTCCGTCTTCGGCGCCCGAGCCGATCACCGCCAGGATCTTGCTCCCCGGATCAAGCGCCATCCGCCGAGGCGTGGCGAAACCGGAAATCCCCGCTACGCCTGATTTTGCGCCGGCGACGAAGGCAAAGGCGCTTCCCGGATCGCCCCTGTCCAGCCGGAGGATGGACTTCCCGTAATAGGAGAGCACGAACAGGGAAAGACCGTCGGCGGAAAAAGCAAGGGAACAGGGATCGGAAAGGGCCGTCGCCGCGGGGAAGGCGGTTTTTTCGATGCGTTGCCGGAACACAAGGTTGCCGTCTATGGGGCTGCGGTCGAAGAGGTATAGGGCATCGTCCCCGGTGGTGCCGACGGCAAGGAGGCCGCCGTCAGGACTTAGGGCGAGGCAGGATGGACGGGAAAGGGCGGCAAGGTCGCCCGGCCCCTTCGCGGCCACGACGGTCCGAGCCTGAGGCCTCCGGTCCGGCGCCAAGGGTATCAGGCTGATGCAATCGGCCCCCGAGGATGCGACATAGACCTGGTTGAGGTCGGCGGAGACCGCGAGATCCTTGGGCCCTGTGAGGTCGCTCCCCGTGACGAGGCTATCCAGGATCCAGGTCCCCGCGATTTTCCGGAGGAAATACAGGGAGTTTTCGCTCTCTCCCGCCGCCAGGAAAAGGTCCTGGCCAAGGGACCGCAAGGAGGAAGGAGCCACCAGGCGGGCTTCGCCTGCTCCACCAAGGCTGCCGGCAACAAAAAGTTCCCCAGGCTGGCTTCCCGAAAGGAAACCGACGCAATTCGCGCTTTTCCCTGCCGCGCCGAGGCAAAGGCCATCGGGAGAATAGGCCAGGTCCCGACAATCACCGAGGAAGCGGGCGTATTCAGGAGAGCCGCTTTCCGCGTCGTCCCGAAGGATCGTGGATGCCCATGAAAAGCCTGCCAAAGATCGCCCCGTCTCGATGAGGACGGAAGCCGTGGCCGAGTGCGGCACTCCCCAGGTATCCACGGCAAGGCTGTCCACCCGCAGTTTCCGCGCCTCGTCCGGCAGGGCAAGGACGGCCAGGTTCCCCTTGTCCGCGAGAAGGGCAGCGTCACAGTACCAGGATTCGGGGGGGGCGAGGGGAGAGAGGAAAGCCGCGCTATGGCCGGCGGCCATCCTTCGGAGGCCGGGCTCGAGTTTTCCGCCCGCATTGCCCAGGTCAGGCGTGAGAAAGGCCAGGGCCAGGCGCGCCGCCGTAGGCGAAAAGACCGCGCATGCATTGGTTTCAAGTCCGGCGGCCACGAATATGGATTCGGCCAGGCCGCAGATCTTCTGGCCATCGGCTTTCAATTCAAGGACCAGGGTCCAGGCTCCTGCCTCGAGTTCCGGAAAGCGCAAGGGGATGGCGTCGAAATCGCCTCCGATGGCCAGGCTATTGCCTGTGGGGCCGGAAAGGGAGCCTTCGACCTGAAGAATGCCCGGAATGGACCCCTCGCAGGTCCAGGACAGGAGGAGTGAGCCGCTTCCCGCCAGAGGAAGGAGGACAATGCTGCCTTGCACGGTCTCTCCAGCCCCCAACTGCAACTGGAGGCTCCCCCCAAGCAAGGACTGGCCTGAGGCTGACTTGCCGATCGCCAGGAAATCCCAGGTGCCCGGCGCAAGCTCAAGTTCCACAGGTGAGGAAAGCGAGGATTCACAGGAAATGATGGCTCCCGAGGGTCCACAGCCGTTGACGGCGACCGAGGCCACGGCCATGCCGGCCGGATAAAAGCCCCTCGAGGCCTCACCCGGCCGGGCAAATGCAAGGAGGAGCCTTCCGGCAGCCTCCCCTTGGCGACAGGCTGACAGCAGGGAAAGCAGCGCGAGGGTCGGAAAAAGCCATAGGAACATTTTTTTGGACATGGATGCCTCCGGCAATCCAACGCTTGCGGCGTTTTCAGGCGCATGAAAGGAAGTAGGTTTTTCCCCGGAATCGATCGGAACAGGCTTGTCTGGCCGGATATGGAGCCTGTCCGAAGCCCCCTGTGGAAGACGCCCTTCTTTGCCGATAACGAAAGGGGGTAATTGGGTTTCGACTTCTTGCGGCGGGTGGAGTATAATGAAGAGCAATTTCCTAGGGCTTGCCCCCGTCGCGATGGTCACCCCGGGGTCGGGTGCTCCGCTCCATTTTCCGGGAGAGCACACAGCAAGGGCCGCCGGTCGCACACAACCAATCGTCCCGCCATCCTTCCGACCGGGCAACCCTGCGGGATTTTCCTATGCGGCTTTCGCGGCATCCAAGCCGCGATGCGCCCTTACGCACGCGAGAAGAACAGGAGCGGTCAGAGGCATGCGCACACAGATCTTCAGCACCGGGACCAGATCCAGGCTCTCCCTTCGGCTCGCTTTGTGCGTGCCCATCCTGTTGGCCGGAGTCGTTGCCTGGGGCCAAAGCAGGATACCAGCGGAACAGGATATGGTGACGGTCCAGGCCAATAATTGGCTTGAGGTGGTCGGCACCTCCGGAAATGGAGATCCAGACGCACTGATGGTCTCGTTTTTCGAAGTTCCCGACTCGGTGACGTCGACCCTGTACTTTGGCGTGAGGGATCCTGGCGGTGACGGGGCAACCCAGGGCGGAGGCGGTTTCGATGCGGCAGGCGTTCCGGACCAGGATGCGACGGGCACGACCAGCTTCAGCCTCGTGGGCGGCACGGGCACCCTGAGCAACGCCAATTCCAGACTCATCTATTATGCCATCGCCTCCCAGGCCTATACCCCGGCAAGCGGCCCGGGTTCGGGGACGCTCTCGACATTCAGCGCGGGGAATGTCAATGACGCTTCATTCACCCCTCCTTCCTATGGCTGGACCTATTTCGCCGGCGTATCCCCGAGCCAGGGAGAGCACATCGGCAACAAGTACTACTTCAAGGTGGTCGCGGAAGCCAGCGCGGCCGTCGGCAAGAACGCCTTCCAGCTCGATGTCTCCTATTCCAATTCTGGCGCTCCGACGGGAGTCTCGAACATCAGGGCTTTCGCCTATGCGTGGACCCTTGCCCTCACCCAGAGGGTAACCCCGCCGAACACCTGGTACCTCTATCCCTTCGTGGACGACGGTGCGACGGGCAACGTGACCCTCCATAATTGGGACATGGACGGCGGCGAGGCCCTGGCCTTCGAGGCCAAGAGCGGCTATGCGCTCGGCGCGCCGACCGTGTCGGGAAATGGCGCAACCTGGGCTACCTCGGTGGCGAGCAATCCCTATGCGATCGCCACCGTCGAGGCCAACAGCGGCCAAAACCAGCGAAACGGGACCTGGAAAGAGACGATCACCGAGAACGCCAATCCCGTCGGGACTGACGTCAATCCAGCCGTTTTCTGGGCCTCGAATTCCGCCGATGCCGTATGGGACGGGGAAGCGACCGATGTCCCAAAGCGGGTATACGCGGCGGCCTACACGCCACCCGATCCTGACCACGTCGTCATCACGCCCTCGACCCAGTCCCTCGTGACCGGCGGCACCGCCACACTGAACCTCCAAGTGGTCGATTCCACGGGAACGCCTGTCCCTTATTCGAGGAAAGCCTTTGTCGTGGCCTCCGGCGGGACGATCAGCCCGAACACCACGCCCGATGCGACGGTGACGAACGAACGCATCACCACGGACGCCAACGGGATCGGGACCTTCACCCTGACTTCGGGCGGCGCGCAGACCGTCACCCTGAGCCTGACCACCGATGGCAGCACCGGCGGTTCAGATTCCCTCCCCGGCGTCAATGGCACGGCTTCGGTGACCTTTGTGGCCGATCCCCTTCCCTCGATATCGAGCATCTCGAACACAAGCATGACCGTCGCCACCGCTTCGCCCTATTCCTTGCCCGATTTCGTGATCAGCGATTCCGTGACCTCCAACATCACCGCGGCCGGCTCCACCAACCTTCGGGTCATCATTCCCGCAGGGCTCGGGGCGATATTCAATACGGGCGTCGCGAACGTCGCGGTAAGCGGGGCAAACACCGGTCCCTGGTCCGTGACCTATGCGAACGGAAACAAGACCGCCGTCATCTCGGTAGGCGCCTCGCCCATCCTGATCGGATCGACCACGATCAGCGGCCTCCAGATCGCCGCTCCCTTCACCGCCTCCAGCGGCTCCTTGGGCATAGCCTGGGACGGAAGCGATACCGCAGGGGCCACCGACAACAAGGTCATCACCATCGCCACGACAACCTATACCTGGAAGAGCGCCGGCACCACGAGCGACTGGACCCTCAACACGAATTGGGTCGGCAATGTGACGCCGCCCCTGAACAACGGCAGCGAAACCATCATCATCCCGACCAGCACGACCTATCCGGCCCTTACGGTCGGCCAGACCGTCGATGTCGCCCAACTCTTCATCGCTTCCGGGGCGAGTGTCTCGCTCGGCGGCGGCACCTCGAGCCTCAGGGTCCGCGGGACTTTCAGCAACCTCGGCAGCCTCTCGATCGCGGACAACGAGACCCTCACCCTCGATTCGGGCAATGACATCGATTCGGGAACGGTCATCTACACCGCGACCGGCGGCAGCCGCGCGATCAAGAACATCAACTACTTCAACCTGACCACAAACGGAGCCGGCGGGACCTTCACCCTGCCCGGCGCGATCACCGTCTACGGCAACCTGGCCATCACGGCAGGAACCCTCGATGCCGGCTCCAATACCCTGACGATCCATGGCAATTTCACGCGGGCGGGCACGTTCACCGCAAGCAGCTCCATCGTCCTCTTCGCCGGCGCTTCCTCCTCCACGATAGCCGGAGCCACGACCTTCTACGACCTGCGCTGCCTGACCCCGGGGAAATACCTCTATCTGACCGCGTCCCAGGCGACCACGGTCTCCCACGATCTCATGATCACCGGAAGCGCCGCCGCCAAGGTCTTCCTCCACAGCAACGGCGCCGTCGCCTCGATAACCAAGGGCGGCACCGCGAGCGTCAACTATGCCGATGTCTACAATGTCGACATCAGCGCGGCGACGACCGCGTATTACTCGGTCGGTTCAGGCTCCATAGCCAACTGGACCTTCCAGAGCTTCAAGACCTGGGCGGGCGTGAACAACTCCTGGAACACCGGGACGAACTGGGCGCCTGTCGGCGTGCCCGGAGCCGGGGATGACGTCATCATACCCTCGATAGCGATCCAGCCCGTGGTGGACGTCGCGACCGCGCTGGCGAAGAACCTCACGATACAGGCCGGCGCGGTGCTTGACCTGAATGGCAACAACCTTACGCTCGCTGCCGCACCCGATGGTGTCTTCACCAACGATGGCACGCTGAGGCTCCTTGGGAGCGAAACCCTCCTTCGCGGAGCCGCGGCCTTCGTGAACGATACCGATACGGGCAAGGTCGAGTACAAGGGCACCGGTGGCTATGCCTCTCCCTTGAAAGCCGGCAACGCCTACTACGACCTGTCATTCACCGGTTCAGGAGGCAGTTGGGCCCTCGGAGCGGCCCTCAGCGTAAACCGGCACCTCATCGTCAGCGCGGGCACCCTCACCGCCGGCACCAACGACGTGACCGTCAAGGGTTCCGTCAACCTGACCGGCGCTACGGCTTATACCCAGAGCGGCGCAGCTTCACTGATCCTTCAGCCGACCGTGAGTTCGACCCTCAATTCCGCGGTGCATGTCCTCAATAACCTCCATGTCGCCTCGGGGAGCGTCAGCCTCAACTCAGCGCTTTCCCTCACGGGCGCGATCTTGGTCGATGCCTTGTATACCCTCGATGTATCGGCCGCGAACTATGCGGTAAGCCTCGGTGGCGATTTTACGGCCACGGGCATTTTCAACGCGAGGAACGGCAGCCTGACCCTCAATGGCTCGGCGCCGCAGCTCCTCACCGCCGGGGCCAATTCGCTCTATAACCTGACCCTCTTGAACGCCGGGACCGACATAATAAGTGTGGCGGGACCCTTGGTGGTCGCCGGCAACCTCGAGGTCCAGGCGAACCAGACCCTCGCCATGGGCGCGAACAACCTGTCGGTGGGCGGGACGACGAACGCGGTGGCATTGGGGACAGGCGCGCTCACGAGCACGACAGGCACCCAGACCTTTACGGGCAGCTTCCATATGGGAAGCCTCACGGCCTCGAGCACGACGACGAACTTCGCCGGCGCGAGTGTGACGCTGACTGGCCTGACGCATAATGGCGGAACGATCGACTTCACGGGCGGTGCGGCGCAGTCGCTCTACCCTGCCGGCCAGGCCTTCAACACGGTGACCGTCTCCGGATCGACCGTGAGGTGGTCGGGGACCTCGACGGTGGGGGACCTGACGGTCAACCCAGGCCGGACGCTGACCCTGGACGGGAGCCTTGTGCCTGGCGCGGTGACGATGAACGTGACGGCCACGAAAACCATCACGAACAACGGGACCTTCGGCCTCAACGACGTGGCGCATGCCCAAGTGCTGACGCTGCAGGGGACGGCGGCGAGCGCGAATTACGCGGGGACGGAGATAGCCTGGGGCGGGAACAACCTGAGCGCGGGCAACCTGATATATGCGCCTGCGGCGACACTTCCTTCAGGCACGACGTTGACGCTGGGCAACGGACTCACGTTCACGGCGGGGGTGACGGCGCAACTGGGGTCGACGGTAGCGGTGGGCATCCGTACCCTGACGCTCGGGGCCGGGTCGAGTTTCGCGGGATCGGTAGGCGTGGGCGCGGCGGGAGCAATAGCGGCTGGCGCGAACGCGGTGACGAACACGGGCAGCCTGACATTCTCAGGCAGCGGATCGACGGTCACAAGCGGCAACTTCACGAGTTCCGGCACGGTGACGAACACGGGGACCAGTTCGATCACCGCATCCGGCGACGTCTCCATCTCCGGTAGTTTCGTGACACCCGGAAACGCTTCCCTCGTGATGAGCGGCGCAGGAAAGACCCTGGACACCGCGGTGCAGATCGGAAACCTTTCGACAAGCGGCGCAGCCACGGTCACCGCGACCGGAAATTCGGTCAAGCTCGCCGGTAGCTTGACCTTGGCCACCGGAACGAGCCTGGGCCTCGCCGGACTTGGCGCGGTGATCGGGACGGACGCGACGGGAGCCGGCACCGCAAGCCTGGACGGCGGTACGGCCTCCGTCTCGATCGGCGGCAACTTCAGCGTGCCCTCGTACACGGCGACAAGCGGAACGACAAGCGTCGTGGGCAACTTCACGCCGACCACCTTCGTGCACAGCTCCGGAACCGTGACCTTCACCGGTGCGGGCAATGTCTCCGGCTTGGCCTTTGCGACCCTGAATCTCACTACGGGTGGAACGCGGATCCTGACTTCGGGGACCTTGAGCGCCGGAGCGGTGACGATCACGAATCCGGCTATCTTGGATGTCGCAGGCTTCGCCCTTACCGCAAGCTCCGTGACCGGCACGGGTGGGCTGGTCTGCGCGGCGGGAAGCATAGCTGACTCAGGCGCCTTCACGCCGGGCAGCTTCACGGCGGGGACGGGGAGCGTGACGCTCACGGGTACGATAGGCCTCGGGGCGTACAGCTTCAACAACCTTACGATAGCGAACCCGGCGGTGGTGACGCTCGGGGCCGACGTGGCGGTGGGCGGGACGCTTTCGATCACGGGGGCGAGCCTCGTGACGGGAGCGCACAACCTCTCCGCGGCTGTCCTTTCGGAAGGGGCGCTGGGCGTCCTCAACGCGGGCGGGCAGCTGGGCGGGAACACGGTGACGGTGTCCGGGGCGAGCGCGACGCTGGTGGCCTCGGGCTTCACGAAGGGGGCGGGGACCTTCACCTTCTCCGGGACGACGAACCTCACGAGCGCGGGGAACGACCTTGGCGCGGTGTCGGTGACGGGAGCCTTGAGCCTAGTCGACAACCTGGTGACCCTGGGCGCTTTGGCGAACGCGGGGAGCGTGTCGACGGCGAACAGGACACTGGGCTTCGCCAGCTACTCCGGCGTGGGGAGCATCCTCACGAGCGGGGGCGTGGTGACGGCCACGGGCACGGGCGGGACGGTGGCGACGCTTACGGTGACGGGGAGCGCGACGGTCAACGGCGGGGCGACGGGCCTCCTGGTGACGGGGAACGTGGTGGGCGCGATCACGACGAGCGGACTGGTGACCCTCAGGGGGATCGGGATCACGACGCTCACGGTCTCGGGCGGGACCCTGACCCTGGGCGGCGCCCTGACGGCGAGCGGGCTCGTGGCCAACTCGGGCACGATCGACGTGGCGGGCTCGACGCTGACGGTGCCGAACCTTGACGGGACGGTGGTGGTCGCCGCGGGATCGATTATCGACTCAGGCGCCTTCACGCCGGGCAGCTTCACGGCGGGGACGGGGAGCGTGACGCTCACGGGTACGATAGGCCTCGGGGCATACAGCTTCAACAACCTTACGATAGCGAACCCGGCGGTGGTGACGCTCGGGGCCGACGTGGCGGTGGGCGGGACGCTGTCGATCACGGGGGCGAGCCTCGTGACGGGAGCGCACAACCTCTCCGCGGCTGTCCTTTCGGAAGGGGCGCTGGGCGTCCTCAACGCGGGCGGGCAGCTGGGCGGGAACACGGTGACGGTGTCTGGGGCGAGCGCGACGCTGGTGGCCTCGGGCTACACGAAGGGGGCGGGGACCTTCACCTTCTCCGGGACGACGAACCTGACGAGCGCGGGGAACGACCTTGGCGCGGTGTCGGTGACGGGCGCTGGAGCCTTGAGCCTAGTCGACAGCCTGGTGACGCTTGGCGCCTTGGCGAACGCGGGGAGCGTGTCGACGGCGAACAGGACGCTGGGCTTCGCCAGCTACTCCGGCGTGGGGAGCATCCTCACGAGCGGGGGCGTGGTGACGGCCACGGGCACAGGCGGTACCATCGCGACGCTCACGGTGACGGGGAGCGCGACGGTCAACGGCGGGGCGACGGGCCTCCTGGTGACGGCGAACGTGGTGGGTGCGATCACGACGAGCGGACTGGTGACCCTCAGGGGCATCGGGATCACGACGCTCACGGTCTCCGGCGGGACCCTGACCCTGGGCGGCGACATCCAGACAAGCGGCGACGCGACCCTGGCGACCGTGGCCGGTGCCTCGCATAAACTCATAATTGGCGGCAACGCCACCCTGAACGGGGCCGCAGTGGGCCTCGCGGGCCTCTCGGTCGCTGGAACGGCGGCCATCAACACGACGACCATAACGGTCGCCGACCTGGCGGCCAACGACGTCCTCTTCACTGGACCCGTGGACCTAGGCGCGAACGTGACCATCACCACCGACAACGCGACCAACGACGGCGCGGTCACTTTCAGCGCGACAGTGAACGCCGACCTGGCCGCCAACAACCGCAGCCTTGTCGTGAACGCAGGGACCGGGGCGGTCACCTTCGGCGGCATCGTGGGGGGAAACCAAGCCCTGCAGACCCTCACCACCGACGCCCTCGGCTCGGTATCGCTCAAGGCGGTGACCACCCGGGGTTCCCAGGCCTATAACGACGCCGTAGCGACCCTCGGCGGCACCTTGACGGTCAATACGGCCGGCTCGGGAGTATCGATCCCGAACTCCGTCGTCCTTGGCGCTGGGAGCGGAACCATCGCCTTGACGGGCACGAACGCGAGCAATGCCATCACCCTTGGCTCGATCAGCGGTGCCCTTCCGATAATCTTGACGGCCTTGGGCGGCCCAGTCCAGGCGGGCGGCACGAATGGCACGCCGACAGGCCTCGCCTCCACATCGGCCGGCTGGACGAACACCGGGTCCGTCACCGTAGCCGGAGCCGGAACGGTGAACATAATTGCAGATTCCATCGATATTCAAAGCACCCTCGGATCCGGAAGCGGGGGGATCGTGCTCCAGCCGGCCGGAGGCGCGACGACCATCGCCCTGCATGACGCGGCGGGAACCTTCAGCCTCGGCCTGGCCGAGCTCGGAAACATCGTGACCACCGGTCTAGTCACCATCGGCGAGGCCGCAGGGAGCGGCGCGATCTCCGTCGGCTCTGCCGGCGCCATCGACCTGAGCGCACGGGGATGGAGCGGCTTGACCATACGAGGCGCGTCGAGTCCTCTGGCCTTCGACCTCATTGGAGCCAACAGCCTGGCCTTGGCCAACGATACCACGCTGACCCTCTCCAACGGCGGAAATGTCACCAACCCCGGAGCTTCCAGCGCCGACGTCTCGGTCGGTGGGACCACGGGAACCCTCGTCCTGTCTACGGCCGCCGCGACCCTGACCTCCAGCGTCAATCGCCTTGCGGCTTCGACGGTTACTGGCGCCTTGAGCCTCACCAACGGGATCGCCCTTGAGGTGACAGGCCTTGTGTCGGCCGGAGGGAATCCCGTCACCATCGATACGGGCGCGAACCTCCTTTCCACCAACGCCAACATCACGACGACAGGCTCGCTCAGCCTGAGCTCAACGGGCCTCGTGGTCGCGGGAACCGCGGCTTCCACGCTCCAGGGTAGCGGTGGAATCACGGTGGACGCGAAAACCGGCAGCCTTGCCCTCGGCTCGGGAAGCCATGCGGGAACCCTCACGAACGGCGGAGGCGGGAACGCGATCGCGATCATGGCCGACACCATCACGGTGGATCCCGCCAACGGCACGGTGACGGGCGGCACGGGCAACCTTTCGCTCCGGCCCAAGACAACGACCACCTCGATCAGCCTTGGCAACGGTGTGGGGGGGCTGGGACTGTCCACCGTGGAACTCCTCCGCATGACGACGAGCGGAGCCCTGACCATTGGCGGCGCGGGGCAGACAGGGGCGATCGCGACAGATGGCGCCTTCACGCTGACTACCCTCAGCGGAACCGCGACTCTCAGGACGACCGGCGCCGGGACGATCACCCTCGACAACGCGGTCTCCACGGCAGGCAACCTTGTCCTGGACGCGGGTGCGGCGGTGAGTGGAACGGGGTTCCTCACGATCGGCGCGGCAGGGGCCCAGAACCTCACGGTGAGCGCAGGCGGCGCGATAACGCTCAACGCTTCGGTGAACCTTGCGACCGGCCTGGACCTCGCCACTACAGCCGGTGCCATCGCTTACCAGAATGGCAAGACCGGGACGAGCCTCGTCGCCTCGGCGCCGGGCTCGATCACGTTGAGCAACACCGTGGGTAGCCTCTCGACATCCGGACCGGTGGCCTCCTCCGCGGGCAATGTCGCCCTGACCACGGCGACCCTCCTGAGCGTAAACCACAACATTACGGCCCTCGGGACCGTCAGCCTCACCTCGACAGGGCTTACGGTGGCATCGACCGCCGCCGCGGCGATCCAGGGCGATGGCGGCGTCTTGGTCAATGCGGGGACGGGGACCATCACCCTCGGATCGGCCGTATTCGCGGGGACGGTCTCGAACAACTCGAGCGCCGCGTCCATCGGCATGACCGCGGACAATATCATCGTACATACGACGAACGGCACCATCACCGGGGGCACTGGAGCCCTGACCCTCAAGCCCGGCACGGTGAGCCTGGCCATCAGCCTTGGTGCTGGCGGTTCGGGATTCGGCCTCTCCACCGCGGAGCTTGGGCGCATGACGACGGGCGGCATGGTGACGGTCGGCGCGCCCGGCCAGACCGGGGCAATCGCCACGGACGGCCCCTTGACGCTCTCGACCTTGAGCGGGGACCTGACCCTGAGGACGAGCACGGGCACGGGCACGGTGACACTCAACAACCCCGTGACGACCGTCGGGCACTTCCTCGTCTACGCGGGCGCAGGCGTGAGCGGGACGGGACTCTTCACGATAGGCGCAGGCGGAGCCAAGGACCTCACGGTGAGCGCGGGCGGGACTGTCACGCTCAATGCCTCCGTGAACCTCGCCACCAACCTGAACCTGGCGACGACCGTCGGCGCCATAAACTACCAGAACGGCAGGACCGGAGCGACCTTGGTGGCTTCCGCTCCCGGCGCCATCACGGTCGACAACACGGTTGGAACGCTTTCTTCCTCAGGGCCGATCACCTCGACGGCAGGCAATATGACGCTGACCACCGCGACCCTCCTCAGCCTGAACAGCAACGTGACAGCCTCGGGAATCCTCAGCCTCAATTCGACAGGCTTGAGCGTCGCTTCGTCAGGGGCCGCGACCATACGCGGGGACGGCGGGGTCAACGTCGCCGCAGGGACGGGAACCATCGCCCTGGGCTCGGCGGCATTCCTTGGGACGATCACGAACAACGCCGCCGCGACCGCCATCAACCTCACCGCCGACGATCTCGTCATCGATACGACCGTAGGTTTCGGCGGCGCGGTGAACTCAGGGTCCGGGATCCTCAGCATCCTCCCCGCGAGCCTCGGACGCGACCTGGCCCTCAACGACGGACAGTCTGCGTCCTTGTCTCTGGACACGGCCGAGCTGCAAAGGCTCAGCTCCTCGACAACCCTCAACATAGGCTCGGCAAGCGGCACGGGCGCGGTCTATATCGGCAACCTAGGCCCGATCGACCTTACGCTCAGGGCCTACAACCTCGCCTTCCTCGCCACTTCAGGCGTCATGACCTTCCGTTTCGCGGGCGCTGGAGACAGCCTCGCCCTTGCATCGGGCAAGAACCTCACCATCAACCGAGGGACGGGCAGCATCGTCCATTCGGGTTCTGCCACGAGCGACGTCACCCTGATCCTCGCCACCCTCTTCATTCCCGCTTCCGGCGCGGTAGGCGCGGGAAGCTCCTGGCCGGTATCGGTGCCGAACCTGGGCGCGTCCACCTTGTCGGGCCTCCTCGACCTGAGCGACAGCTCAAGCCTGGTCGTGACGGGCGCGGTAAACAGCAATGCCAACGCCTTGGCCTTGGCCGTCACCGGTGGAGTAAATTCGCTCACCGTCAATAACAGCCTGACTTCGACCACGGGCGGTGTCTCGCTGGTCTCGGCGAGCGGGGGCTTCACCCTTGCCTCGACCATCACGGTGGCCTCAGGCAACGGAGACATCCTGGTGGACGGCGGCGGCGGGCCAATCCAGCTCAATGACGGAGCGCTCCACACGACGAGCGCTGCCGCCACTGCGGTCAGGATCGTCCACGGTTCCACGGTCGCGCTGGGCAACATCGACAATGGTGCGGGCGTGACGATGCCGGGGACCCTCACGATAGGGGCCGGAGCCGCGGACCTGACCGGGGCAGTGACCCAGGTGGCGGCCACGGCCCTCAAGGTCCAGACCTTGACCGGATCCACCGGAAACAGCGTCGTGCTCGCGAACGCGAACACGATCCCGAACCTCGGGGCCTTCTCGACCAGCAGTGGCGCGTCGGCCGCCCTCCAGGTAAGGACGATCGGCGCCCTTGCCGTGAACGGGCAGGTCACGACCGCAAGCGCGGCCAACGACGTGACGCTCACGGCCACCGGCATAACGACCGCGGCGGCGGCGGGCATCAGCGCCGCCGGCGCCAACATCCATCTCGTCGTGACGACGGGTGGCGTGACGCAAACAGCCGGTGCCGGCGTCCTCAACGCCTCGGGGCTCGAAGTCGTCTCTACGGGAGGGCTTGCGCCGTATTCTTTCCCGAACGCGAACACCGTGGCTTCCCTCGCCGCGGCGACCCAGGGCGGGGCGTTCAGCTTCAACAACACCGCCACGGCCCTCTCCGTCTCGACGGTCGGGACGATCGGGATCACGAGCGCTGGCCAGAATGTGGTCCTCAAGACCACCACTTCCGGCGCGATCACCATCGCGAACGACATCTCCGCCGGCGCGGGCTATGTCAGCCTTTCGCCGGCCAGCGGAGGCGCAAGCGAGACCGGCGGCAAGATCACCACGACCCAGGGACTCGAGCTCCTCGGGGCCGGCAATTCGAGCCTGACCAACGCGGCCAACAGCCTGGTGAAGGTCGCCATCTTCACCAATGGCTCCGCCTCGATCCGCGGGATCGGCGTCATGAGCATAAGTACTGTCAACCTCACGACCGGCGCATCCGTGGGAGGCGCCAATGACCTCACGCTGAACGGGAATGCCGCATGGATCCAGGCCGCGGGAGCCAACATCACCGCAAGCGGCCTTGATCTCCTGGGGACCGGTCCCTATACCTTCAACAACGCGGGGAACGCGATCGCGCGGCTCGCGGGGATCGTCACGAACGACGTCGGCTATACCGACACGGACTCTGTGATACTGGATACGATCGGTTCTGCCGGATTGACGGCGGCCAACGTGACCCTCGTCGTGAGCGGAGCATCGGGCGGCTTGACGCAGAGCTCGAAGCTGGTATCGAGCGGAACGCTGACGGTGACCGCCGGCACGAATGCCGTCGACCTGCAGACCAATGGCAGCTCCAACGACTTCTCGACCGTCATCATCGTATCATCGGGAGCCTTCTCCTCCACGGACCTCAATGGCTATGCCCTCTACGGCACCGCGGGCGGCAACATCGACGCGACGACAGTGGCGGGCACGATAACGATACCGGTGACCCATACCCTCGCCACGACAGGCGGCGCGACCCAGGACATCCACCCGACGGGAAGTCTCCAGGTCGATGGGCAGGTCACGACGGTCAACGGCCTCGCGATCCTGAACTCGGGAACGACCATCTTCCTGGGCTATGCAGGCACGGTTCTTTCCGGATCGGGCACAGGAGCGGTCCAGCTTGCCGCGCCCGTCGTCCTCCAGCAGGACACTACGATCGCGACGAACAACGCCGCTATCTTTTTCTCCTCGAGCGTCAACGGGGCCCATGCCTTGGCCCTGAACGCCGGCAATGGCGCGGTCACGGTGAGCGGAATCGTGGGTACGGGAAACCTCAGCGCCAATCGTCCGACGGGCCTGTCTGTGAACACCGCCGGCGCGCTGGGTTTCTCGAACGCAGTCTGGATCAATGGCGACGCGACCTTGCGTTCGATTTCCCTTTCGATGGGTGGAAGCTTCAATGCTGAAGGTACCGGCAATCTCTATCTCTATGGGCGAAATGGCGCCCAGGCCCTGGATGTCGGCGCAGGAGCCAGCTATTTCGCGACGGCTTCCCTTGCCAACCTCCATACGGCAAGGACCATCACCGTGGGCGAAAGCGCGGTCCAGTCGGGCCTCGTGTCATTCCGGACGGCCAGCCTGGCGGCTGTCCTCTACACCAACCTTCCCAACCTGACAACGGTCACGCTCAACAGCAACAACGGCGCAGGGTCGGTCTCCTTCGACGACAACGGCTCGGCGACGGCCCTCGACACAAGCGGAGCGGCGATCCTCAATGTCAATGCGGGAAGCGGAGGCATCGTAGCCTCTAGCGCCACAAGCGGCCTTCGCTCCGAGTTTTCCACGAGCGGGGCGGTGACCCTTGTCAGCGCCGGAGCCATCGGCAGCGGCTTGAATCGCATCGATGTGGGCGGGACGCCCTCGAGCCTGGTCATCACGAACGCTCCGTCAGGCGCATGGCTCGGAGGAAATGGCGCCTTGGTCCTCGGCGCCGTCACGACAGGAGGCGGCCTTCTTGACGCGAGCACTTCGTCCGGCAACCTGACGGTCGGCGCGCCGATCTCGACCGCCGCTGCGGCAGTGAGCCTGGTCTCGGCTGCGGATCTCCATGTCAATTCCACCATAACGACGACGGGAGCCGCGGCAACCGTGACCCTTGACGCCGGCGCCGCGAATACCATTTTCCTCAATACGGCGGGCAACGCGGTCGCGACGAGCGGCGCCACGGCCCACATCTCGTTCCAGAAAGCAGTCTCCCTGCAAGCGGCCAGCTTGGTGCTCTCAGGCGGCGGGAACATCATCTTCGCTTCGACGGTGGGGAACGCGGCGGCGCAGGGCCTGGGGCTCACGGCTGGTGTGGGGAACATCGTCTTCGGGAACACGGTGGGTGCCGGGACGGCCCTGGGTGCGGTCACGGTCACGAGCGCGGCGAACGTGGCCGGGAACGTAGGCGCAGGGGTGGACGCGGGATCGATCAACGCGGCGAGCCTGACGCAAGTAGCGGGGACGGGGACGACGCGCCTTGGGCCGGTGACGACCAGCGGGGCGGCCTCGATCACGACGGTGGCGGTGACGCTCAACGGGGCGGTGGCCGCAAGCGGCGGCTTCAGCTCGGTCGGGACCGGTGCCTTCACGTCGGCGGCGGCGGCGACGATCACGGCGGCCGGGGCGGCCTCGATCAGCATCCAGACGACGACGGTGGCCGGGGCGATCACGGTCGGCGGCGCGCTGACGACGGTGACCAGCGGGGCGGTGACGATACGGGCTGCGGGGTCGACGGTGGCCCTGAACGCGGGGATCTCGACGGCGTCGGGCACGGTGGGCATCGACTCGTCGGGCGTGACGACGGTGGCTGCGGCCGGGGCGATCACGGCCAGCGGGGCCTCGGCGGTGGCCTTCGGCGCGACGGACACGGGAACCCTCACGACGGCGGGCAACGTGACGAGCGCAGGCGGAGCCATAACCTTCACGCGCGCGGTGAGCCTCACGGGCA
>JANYKC010000091.1 GCA_025358255.1 Spirochaetaceae bacterium | reverse complement strand
ACCTTCCATGAGCTGACAGCCGAAGACGCCCGTATTTCCCTCGCTTCTATCCCGATCGCCAGTCAGCAAGCCTGACCGATTTCCGCCACCTCCGTTCGCAAGCCCGGCGCGACGTGGGTGTGGAAGAATTGACGGTTACGTCTCTGCGGCATCGATGGTCTCCATGACGGCGGTGACGTAGGGCTCCCACATGTCCATGGTGATCGTCCGCACCGCCTCAAGGCGTTCCTTGTGGGCTTCCAGCCAGTCCTTGAGCGTCGATTTCTTTCGGTCATCGAGGACGTCGATCACGTTCCCGGTGGCGCGGTCGACAAGCACGGTCACATATTCATGGCGCTTCTGGAAGGAGGTCTCATCGACCGCAAGCTCCCTGATCGGGAACTCGTCCCGTCGGGCGAGCCCTCGACGGACGGCGCGGTCCATGATTCCCCAGGCCTCGTCCCAGCTCAAGCCAAGCCGTTCCGCCACCGAACCGATCGGCGCGACCTTGAGCCACGAGATCGCCACGGCTTCGAAAATCACCGTGAATCTGCCTTTCGGCTCGGCCCAGGGGACCCGCGCCTGCAGCACGCCATGCGCGTCACAATTGATCCTTGGCACGTCGCACTCGATCATCGTGACAAGGCCGCAGGTATCCAGGTGCCGCCACGTCCTGCGCCGATGGTCATGGACGGAGCACTCGAGCCCGCACTCGGGACAGGGGAATGTCGACGGTGACAGGTGCTCGACCCATACGGTCACCTTCGACTCTTCCATCCGAAGATCAACCTGGCTGACAAACCACGGGGCCCTAAGCCCAAGCAGATTCTGGTACAGTTCCTTGTCTTGCATGGCTAAGGATTCTGCCAGATTTGCCGCCTTTTTTCATGCTACCCACACGAAACCCGGAAGCCCCGGAAAAGAGTAGTTTTAGCCGAATGCCCTCCCATAATTGCATGACACATTCGGGATAGCGGGGGAGAGCGTTCGGCTATTTTCTTTAAGTAGGCTGTAGGCGCCGGAATGAAATGCCATCGCTGTCTAGAATGCGCTAGTCTCGATCTGCGTTGACCCCCTTCGATCCATCCTGTTATCATGGGGAAGAAGCGGGGGATCCATGAAAGAACAGCTCATCGTCAAGAACTTGCCCTTCATCAAGATCCTGCCATCCTGGGCCCAGGAGCTTTCTTACAAGTACTGCTCCAAGACGGCCAACCTCTATATCGTCCATGGCAACATCCGCGACTTCCTTCCCCACAAGATGAACGAGGGCGAATTCATCTTCGTGAAGATCCAGGAGTACATATCGGAGGTTCTCTTCGGCAACCGGGATGTCATCGCCTATTTCGACAGGTCCAGCGGGGTTTCCTTCTGCACCCCCGAGATGCGGCGCGAATACCTGGCCACGATGCGGGAAAAGAAGCCCGACCTCGAGGACAGCAAGCTCCTGTCCAAGAACGCCGAAGAGGCCTTCAGCCTCCTGGAGGAGTACTTCCTCCTCCAGATCCCCCAGAAAAAGCGCATTGTCTTCATCATCGACTACGCGGAAACCATAGCGCCGGCGAGCGACGTGGCCCGCCTCTCCGACGAGGACCGCTATGCCCTCGTGACCCTCAACCGATGGTCGCATGAGCCGGTCTTCACCCGCGGCGACGTTTCCGTCGTCCTCCTCACGGAGACCCTCGCGGACCTCTCGCCCCGCATCTCGGCGAGCCCGAGCACGGTCAAGGTGGAGATACCCATCCCCGACGAAGGGGTCCGCTCCCAGTTCCTCGAGTTCCTCGAGCGCCGGGGCAACCTCCTCCTGGACAAGGACATGAACTGCGCACGGGTCGCCGCCATCGCGAGCGGCCTCAACCTCATGAACCTGAACCGCCTTGTGGCGGAAAGCTGGCAGGAGGACAGGCCCCTTTCCATGGACTTCCTCCGAGAAAAGAAAAAGGAGATCATCGAGAGCGAGGCGGCCGGCCTCCTTGAATTCCTCGACACCGATCACGACCTTTCCTATGTCTCGGGCCACGATTTCGTCAAGCGCCGCCTCCGCAACGCCGCCAAGGCGATCAAGCAGGGCAGGCTCGACGTCCTCCCGATGGGTTACCTCATCGCGGGCCCGGTCGGCACGGGGAAGAGCTTCCTCGTCTCCGCCTTCGCGGGCGAGATAGGCGTCCCCATGGTGAAGTTCCGCAATTTCCGCTCCAAGTGGCAAGGCGTCACCGAATCGAACCTGGAGCGCGTCCTATCGATCCTCAAAGCCATGTCCCCGGTCGCCGTCATGATCGACGAAGCGGACGCCTTCCTGGGCGACCGGAACCAGGACGGTGACTCGGGCACCTCGAACCGCGTGTTCTCCCAGATCGCGAGCTTCATGGGCAACACCGAGTACCGCGGCAAGATCGTCTGGTTCCTCATCACCTGCCGCCCCGACCTCCTCCCCATCGACCTGAAGCGCCAGGGGCGGGCGGAGGAGCACCTCGCCCTCTTCTATCCCGACAGCGACGAGGAGCGCGCGGCCCTCTTCGAGACCCTCGTGCGGAAGCTCGACATCTCGATCCGCAAGTTCCAGATCCAGGACCTCCTGCGGAAATTCAAGCACGAGTTCTCCGGCGCCGACCTTGAAGCCGTCCTCATACGCGCCAAGCTCCGGGCAGCGATGGAGAACCGTACCTTCGTGACCCGTGAGGACCTGGACGAGACGATGGCCGATTTCGTGCCCCCGGCCTATCCCCACGAGATAGAGCTGCAGAACCTCGTGGCCGTCCTCGAATGCACCTCGAAGGAAATGGTGCCCAAGCGCTTCCAGAATCCCGACCGGACCAAGCTCGTGAAGGACATCCGCGAACTCAAGGAGCTCCTGGGCGAACGCCCCTGAGGAATTCGATGCAGGTCGAAGCGAGCCCGCGGCAGTCGTCGGGTGTCGTGCAATATCCTCCGTTCGACGTTTCCTGCCGTATGACGACAGTCCCGTATTCACCATCGCCGCCGGCCTCGACCTCATAGCCTTGGGCCCGGATCCCCTCCGCCGCCAGGTGCGCAGGACCCGAGGTCCCGCGGGTGAGGACTACGGCATAGAGGTAGGGGACTTCCCCGTTCGGCCCCTTGTTGATCGCGGCCTGGACCTGGATGCCCACGAGGTCTGAGGGCGGGCGCTTGAGCTCGAAGAGAAGCCTTAGGTCCTCGGGCACATCCTGGCCTTTCGAGTCCTTGTCGAATCTCAGGTAGGGCGCGACCGTGACGCCTTCAGGCCTTGGAATCTCCAGGACGGCCCGGAAGGACGGCATCTTCATGGAGATCTCCTTCGGCTGGAAAACCGAGACACGGCCGAAGAGGTATGAAGGCAGGAGATAGACCGCGGCGTTGACCGCCACGAAAACCAGGTCCGCCCTTCCCATGGACTTGCCCACCAGGAGAAGGACGAGGAAGAAGGGCAGCGCGAAAACGAAGAGAAGCAGGCCTCGGGGCGCGGCCATCTTGCGCTTGAGTTTTTTGGTCTCCCTCAGGCTGTCCTCCAGGCGATCGATCTCGGCCAGCGATACGAGGCGCCATTCCTCGAGGCCCTGGTCATCCGGTTTGTTGGTGGCGCTTTTCAGGAGCAGGGGAGCCCAGCCCAGCACCGCCACGGCGATGCCCAAGGGAGCTACAATCGGAAAGGCAAGCTGGATCGCCGCGCCGAGGGCATACATCCCCCCCGCCAAGACGAGCCGGGCAGGCCGTCCGAATGAAAAAAGGCGAAAATCAGAGTCCATTTCCCACCTCCAATGCGGATGCCTTCGGGTCGGCAAGCTCGGCGCATCCCACGGCCCTCCAATAGAGCGGACAAGCGCCCTGGCAGGCCACGAAACTGGCGCAACCCGTGCAGGCTTCAGGGGCAAAGCGCTTTTCCTTGAACCAGGCCGAGCGCTCCTGGAACCAGATTTCCTCGAATTTCCCGTCAAGCAAGGAGCCCATGGCTTCGGGCCAGGACGAGCACGGGAGAATCTCGCCGTAGGGATTCACATGGACAAGTCCGTCCAGCGCCGCGCAGCTCTTGTTGCCGAGGCCCTTCGCCACCGGATTGAAAAGGCAATACGGCGTCGGGCTGTACCAGAAAAAAGCAAGGCCGTGGATGAAGGCTTCCTTCCGCACTCTCTCCACCACGGTTCCCGCCTCGATGTACGGCACGAGGAGATTCCGCGCACCTAGCCCCCTGCCGGAAGGTATGTAGAGATTCATGGAAAAGCGCGCGACGCCGAGGCCCTTGAGGAAGGCAGGCAGCTCATTCAGGCTTTCGCGATTGCGCGCGGTGAGGGTCGTGTTGGTCTGGACGGCTATTCCCGCTTCCCGAAGGCTGCTGATCCCCGCGACCGTGCGCTTCCATCCTCCTTCCAGGCCGCATAGCGCGTCATGCACGGCGGGAAGCGGGCTTTCCAGGCTCACCTGCGCGGTGTCAATGCCCGCGGCCTTGAGCCTCCGGGCGCGCGTGGGATCGGCCAATGTGCCGTTGGTGATGAGGTTGCAGCGGAGCCCAAGCGAATTGGCGAAGGCGGCAAGCTCCTCGAGATCCTCGCGGAGGAGGGGCTCTCCGCCCGTAAAGGAAAAAAACGGGATTTTGGCCTCTTCCTTGAAGACCCTGATGACCCTTTTGGCCTCGGCGGTGCCCATCTCCCTTCTCCGGGGATCGATCGGACCGCGACGGCAACCGGCATCCACTGCGACGGATTCAGGATCGGTGACGGCCGCATCGGCGGAAGCTCCATCGGCGGCAGCTCCATCCGCGCCGTCGTCTCCGCAACCGGCGTAGCAGAAGGCGCAGGCGGCATTGCAGGCATAGGTCAGGGCGAGCTCCCCGATGACGGGAAGGCGCGTGAAGGAAAAATCGTAGGGCACGCGATCCAAGTCCACAGGCCGTCCTGCGCTTGCCGCCTCGATGGAAAGAAAAAACGCCTCGATATCGGAGACCTTGGCCTCATCCAGGTCGGGTATTTCGGAAAGCCGACCGCCCTTCGCGAGCCATGAAAGGAGGACACTTCCCGATCCCCCGAGCTTGAATACCCTGTTGGGGGGCAGGATGAGGACGGCGTCCTCTTCTCTGTAGAGGAGCCAGGGAGCCAGGGCGGCATAGCGGGACTGGGCGTTAGCCAGGCGCCCGTGAAGCTCGCCCGTCGCGCACTTTCCGCTTCGCCTCAATGCGCGCTCCCGGAGACGCAGGCGGAGTGGCAAGCGGAATGGCAAGCCGAATGGCAGGCAGAGTGGCAAGCCGAATGGCAGGCATCGTGGCAGGCGTTGTGGCAGGCGGAATAGCAGGCGTCGACCGCGCCGCCGGCGGGGGTGAAGCATCCGGAGAAGCAGGCGGAGCTTCGCATGAAGTCCGAATACCCAGTGCTGAGCTCCTTCGGAAGGACGATGGCGAAAGCCGGCCCGTGGTTGCGGTGCACCGAGGCATAACCCGCCCAATAGTACCAATAGGGATCGTCACGGATGCGCCTCGCAGGGACGGCGCGGGCATGGTCGGCTTCGGCGCCCTCCTGGGCTTCCGCTTCCTCGATCCGCCTTCGATAGTGGGCCTTGGTCGCCTCGAGGTCGCAGTCCCAGACCTTTTCCTGGAGGTTCTTGATCGCCTCCTCGAAAAAATCGGCCATGAGGCCCGACAGCACCTGGCCCTTGGAATCGAAGGCCGCGAGGAAGGATTCCTCATAGGGGCTTTCGGCCTTGCGCTCGGTGAGCATCCTGATCGTGAGTGGATCGCCGGAGACCACCTCCAGCAGGCCCTGGCGGGCCAGGCCATCGACCATGATAGCCGCCACCCGCGGGAGGGGAAGCTCCATGAGGAGGGCCACTTCCACGGGGTGGAGGCCTTCCGGGACCTTTCCCGCAACCTGGTAGGATCCGACAAGGAGCTTCGGCGGAACCCAGGAATCGCCTGCCCAGGTGATGCCAGCCAGGACGGCCTTGCGCCGACGGTAGGAAGCCAGGCGGAGAAGATAGAGGGAAAGCCCCGAGGAGATGAGGACGAGGACGATGGCGGCGGCCGCGAGCGGCCTCTGCCTGAGGTTGCGGTCAAACCAGTCAACCTCGGGAACGGAATAGCCATACTCGGGGGAAGGGGCGGAGTCGGCGGCTCCCGCCGCGAGGGTAGCGGCGGCTCCCGCCGCGAGGGTAGCTGCGGATAGGTCGAGATACCCCGCGGGGAAGTAAAGGGCCAGGCGCTGGCTTTCCTTGATTCCGACGTTCTCCTGGAAGAACAGTCCGGTCAGCCACCAATTCCCGTCCTCGCCTTTCGAGCCATACCAGTCGATCTTGTTCTCCTCGTTCACCCATTTTTCGGTGAGGAGGGGAATCGCGGCTTTTTCCTCTTCGTTGAGTTTCTCGCCGCTGGTCTTGCGCGGCAAGACCAGCCGGACCGTGCGGCTCATGAGGCTCTCATCCCACCAGGCAGGCCCATAGTCGAAATAGACATAGTGCGTTCCATCCGCCGACCTTGTCGTCCCGATGAGCTCTTCCTTGGCGAAATCGGCGGCGTACTGGAGGCTGTAGAAGGCCCTCCCCGTGAAGGCTTTCCCGTTTGCGAGGACAACATCCCAGCGATCGCTTCCCGCTTCCTTTATCGAAAGGGGCGAACGTAGGCCGCCAGGCAGGTCGGCGTAGCTGTTCTCGCTCCATACCGGGATGAAGGGCTCGCCCTGGAAATAGAAGCCGTGCATAGCTCCGCCCGTGGCCGTCCATTCAAGTCGTTGCGTGATGGCGGCCTTTCCGTCCGGCCTGAGCACCACGGTGATGTCGGCGGAGACAAGATCGGCTTCCATGGCTCCAGCCAAGGTGCCGAGCATGGTGAAGGCGCAGAAAACCGCAACCGCGACCGATGAACGCATGATCATCGCCCTTCCTCCTCGATTGCTATCGTATCGATCGCGGGAGGCTGGCCGGAAACCGCCTCAATGCCGCGCTCGATGACGCGTGCCTTGTCTTTCAACAGCGCTATGACCCGCTCGTCCGCTTTCGGGAAAGGATGAAGGTCCTCCGTGCCGAACCTGCGCTCTACCGCGGTTTCATCGGCTTCCCGAAGCCATGCGTCCACGACCTCGGTGGCCTCGGCGATGGCCGCCTCCGAGGCCGGATCCCTGACCTCTGTCCCCCCCCGGGAACCGGGTCCCCTGCAGGCGTCGAGGAAACGGCCGGCTTCCATGACCACCAGGTCGCGCGCTGCGGCGACGCCGGCGTCACCCAGCCGCAGGGCGGCAAGCCTCCTCCGGCCTTCGCTCATCGCGACCAGGCTCTCTTCCGCCTTTGCCTTGGCCTCCCGGGAGGACTCCGCGAAAGCCGCCTTCGATCCCAGCCCCGTCAGCAACCCTGCGGCGAAGATGATCCCGAAGGAAACAAGGGAAGCGGCAAGGCCGAGGACTATGCCGGCCGAGAGGGCGACTACGACAAAGCCGCCCCCCGCGAGGGAGAGGAAGATGCCAGCCATGCCGAAAGCCGAGCGGAAAAAGCACCGAAGGTAGTCGCGGATGCGCATGGCAAGACAGTAATGCGCGGCGCAATGCAATGCAAGCTCCGCCTCAGGTCCATGGACCAGGGAGGCGGAAAAGGCGGCCTGCCTCCCCCACCCTTCAGTCGAGAATGGTGATCTCGACGCGCCGGTTTTTCGCCCGGTTTTCCTCGGTGTCATTGGGGGCAAGGGGAAGGGTCGAGCCGAGGCCCCGCCAGATGAAGCGGGAGGCGGCGATACCCCTGGCGACCAGTTCATCCACCACCCGCTTGGCTCGGCGCCTTGATAGCTCGAGCTCGCCGGCGCTCTTGCCCACGGCGGCGGCGTGGCCTTCCACGAGGAAATTGCGTCCTGTCAAGGCGGCCAAGGCATCGTGGATCGCATCAAGGCGCCAGCGTTCCCCGGAAAGGATCTCGTCGCCGTCGGGGACGAAACGGAGATCCCTGACCCGCAGGACGAGGCTTGTCCCTGCGTCGACTATGTCCACGCCCGCTTTTGCGAGGGGCGTATCCGCGACCGGGGATTCGTCCAGGATATCGCCAGTACCGGCGACGAAGGGGCCAGGGCCTGTCCATATGCTCGTCTGGCCTTCGGCTTGGGGCAGAGGCGAGGCAGGAACCGCAGCGGCGGAGCCCGGGGATCCGGCAGGTGGCAGGGCAGCGGCGAGGGCCGGCCCTTCGGCGGAGCTCGCCAGAGGGGCGCCGACGTCCCTGCCTGACAAGGCGGCGATCTGCGCGCCACGGTCCGGGCTGGGAGAACCTGCGCTGAAAACGAGGATGAATCCCGTTCTCCTCTCCGCCGGGCCCGAGCCGAAGGCGATGTTCTCCTCGAAGTGATCGCGGATGAAAAGGAGGCTCCGGTCCTCCGCGTCCAGATAGAGGTCAAGCTCGTGCTTCCCCGCCAGGGAGACGACTCCGGCCGAATCAAGGGACGCGTTATGCGAACCCATGGATGGGTGGCGGAGGGCGAAAAGCCCGCGGATCGCGATGACAGGTTTCCCGCCCAGGAGACCCGGTTTATCGACCCGGTATTCGACCAGGACGGGCATGGGAAAGGAGGGCACGCCCTCCTTCAGGCTGAAGGCGAAAGTCGCCGGGGCTGTCCAGGAGACCCCGGCCTCGAGCCTTTCCGGCGCCCCGGCCATCAGTCCTCGATGGCTCGGGAAATCGCCAAAGGAGACATCCTTGATCGCGGCAAATCGGCCTAGCCCAAGGCCGACGCTCAGCGAAGCGGCCACTTCCCTCGAGGAGGAGGCCTGGTCGCGGACGCTTCCCTGGAGGAGGTAGACCTTTCCCGAGAGCGGACTTCCCGCCTCGCCGTCAAACCATCCGCGCGCCTCCCGCCAAAGGTGCTCGACATAGCGGCCGGCCAGGTAGCGGCTGTAATCGCCCCGCTCGGTCACGGCAAATGCCCTGGACTGGGCCATGGCAGCGGAGGGACCTTGGAGGAGGAAACAAAGAAGGGCAAGACCGAGGGCGGCAACCCGTGCCGGTTTCATCCTTGGGAGCTTCCGGCCGCGTCGATTCCGGAAAGGGAGGGATGCGAACAGAGCGCGACCATGCGGGTGAAGGCGTCGCCCCCCTCGCGCCGGAAGGAGCCGAGCCTCGTGTCGCATGCGGTGCAGGACTCGACGGAAAGCAATGCTCCGATGCCCAGCTTGCGCGCCAGGCCGATATTGGCTTTTCTCAGGTCGAGGTAATTCCTGCCGCCCCGCGTCAGGACCGATTCTTCCCCGAATTCCGCCTTGAATCCGCAGGCGCGCTCCTCGTCCACCGCGTAGCAGCAGGCGCCGATGGCCGGTCCCAGGATCACGGCGATGGTTTCCGGGGAGCCTCCCATCGATGACAAGGCCTCGACAGCGGTGGCCAGTATCCCCGTGCCTCTCCAGCCTGAATGCAGGACGCCGAAGGAGGAGGAGGCCCGGTCGAGCAGCCAGATGGGCATGCAGTCGGCGACCGTGACCGATGCCGCGACGGGGGCGTCCCAGCCGGATTCGCCATTGATGATGATGCCATCATGGCGAAGGCCATGATGCGGATCGTCCGTCGCACCGATGGGAAGCGGTCCGAAAAAAAGCGGACCCGCCGACGATTCCCACCTGACCCTGCGCGTATGGCCCAGGTCAATTCCAAGGACGCGGTCGTGGTCCAGTCCGAGGGAGGAGAAGAACCGGGCGCGCGCTTCCGTCCTGCCATGACGCATGTCGCCCTCGCTCCGCAGCGAAAGGAAGGCCGAAGGCTCGCCGGCCGGGGCTGCGCGCGCATCCGCGGGATTCCCGGCCCTGGCCGACTCACCATCGATCCGGGGAAAGGAGAAACGGACAAATCCTGTTCCTTCCGGAAGGGGGATGCTTTCGAGGCGCATGGTCAATTGCCCGGCGAATCGAGGGTGAGGCCAGATAGCTCGGAAAGGAGGCCCAGGGCGCGTTCGACCCGTATTTTGGCGGCGGCCAGGCTCTTCAGGAATTCCTTGTTCGCCTTGCCGTCGATATAGGAGAGGTTGGCGAGGGAATCGTAGCGCCCCCCCGCATCGCCCTTGAGTATCCCACGGATGATGCGGACGATTTCCGCAAGGGCCGACCCCGTCTCGCGTACGATTTTCTCGGCTTCCTCGTCGGCTCCCCGCGCGAGGGACTGGATCTTGCGCCGTCTGATGGGCAAGGGAGAGGCCTCGCGGCGCGACTGTATCCAGGCCTTGCCCAAGTCGCCGTCAATGCCCAGCCGGGCATCGAAGGCCTGGACCCTCTCTTCGCAATGAAGTAGCGTATTGTAGGCGTCGGTATACTCGATCCGGTTTTCCTTGCGGTAGAACTCACCGTCCATGAGGACGATCTTGAGGGGCCGATTGAGCTCCCGCGCAAAGGCACCGCGCGCGAATGCGTCGATGAAGGCCAGGGAAAGATCCTGCCTGATGGGAGGCGAGTCCTTTTCCTCCTCCCTGGTGATGTTGGCGAAGTGGACGGGCTCGGCCTCGCCTATGAAACTCTGCATCTCCTCGGAGAGCTTCTGGTATTTCCGCTCCGCGCGGAGCTCGTCCAGCTGCCTCTCGATCCTCGTCTTCCAGAAGCCCCGGTAGACGACCAGCCAATCCTCTGCCGCGGGCAGTTCCTGGGGCCTCCAGTCCGGATCAAGGGTGACCAGGCGGATGAGGTCGAAAAAAGGCACCCGGCTGTTGAAGGATCTTATCCGTCCGAGCGCCGCTTCCGCCTTTCCCAAGCCCGACCGCAAAAGGGTTTCGGCGTTCTCATCCAGCCTTTCCAGGGATTCATGCTCTGCAAAGGCGAAAAGGCACTCAACAAGTTCCACCGAGGGCGGGGCTGACAGGGAGAAGAGGATGTCTCCGAGCTCCACAAGGTGCTCGCGGATCTCCGAGAATGTGGCGGCGGCTCGCTCTGCAGGACCGGTTCCATTCTTGAAGAGATTGGCGCAACGCTCGAAAAGGAAACTGGCCAGGCGCTTGAGGAAGAGGAGGCAACGGAGATCCTGGTACATCTTGCGGCGCCGGTCGTCGGGCAAGCCGGCAAAGGCCTCATCATAGGCGCGGAGGACAGCCTGCCGCAATTCGCTGTCGGTTGCCTCGGGATGATCGGCCAGGAAGGTCTTGGGATTTGTGCGGACCAGGAGGTCAGCATGGGTTTCGGGCAACTCGAAAGAGGCGAGGAAGCCGAAAAAGGAGGCCTTGTCCCGGTCGAAGCTCCGCTCGAGCACGTCATAGAAAAAACGGGCCGAGTCCCTCAGCCGATGGAGCTCCTCCAGGAAAGGTTCAAGGAGGAGGTTCCTCCGCCAATCGATCAGGCCGGCGTATCTCTCCTCGACCGACTTCGCCATCACCCTAAGGTCGTCGTCGCGGATGATCGTTTCCAGGTCGCGTCCCGTGAAGAGTCGACGAAGGAAAAGGAAAACCCGCTCCAGGAGGGAATAGCGCGCCAGCTTTTCTTCCAGCTCGTCCTTTTTCCCGAAGGAGAGGCCGTCGAGCATGAGCAGTGGCTCGCCCGAGACTCCTGCGCTCCTCCGTACGCGATCGAGAAGATCGCGGCGCTCGTCGGCCGAGAGCTCGCCGGCAAGGTTGTCGAAAACGCTTTGCTCGCCCATCTCAGTCCAAGCCTAAATGAAGCGCGCCCAAAAAGCAACGCGCTCCAGGCCACAGGAGCGAGCGCCTCATGCGAAGTCCAAGCGCGCGATATCCTCGATGCCCGTCAACGCGCCGTTGGACGGATGCGGAAAGCGGATGCTCTCCGCATGGAGGTGGAGGCGGCTCGCGGGCACTCCGCCGTAAAGGCCATCCCCCGCAAGAGGCAGCCCGAGCCAGGCCAGCTGGGCCCTGACCTGGTGCCGGAACCCGCGGCGGATCAGGAGGAAAAGCTCCAAGATCCCGGGTGGGCAACCGGGACCGCCGGAAGGCGGGCTCGAGCCGCTGCGGGGGCGCAAGGCCACGATCTCGCTCCCGTAGGATCGTTCCGGGGTGCCACGCCTGCGCCTGGCCGCGACTTGGTCGATGGCAAGGCAGGCGACGCGCGAGCCGGAAGGACCGAAGGGCCGGAACCTGCACTCGATCTCTATACGGCATATTCCCGGTCCGGCCACGGGTCTTTGCGCGGAGGACCAATCCGATCCGGTGGATACCAGGGCATCGAGGAAAGCTTCCCAGCGATCGCGATCCAGCCCGACCGGCGCGCCCAGACCGGGCAATGCCCCTGGCTGGATCGCATTTGATCGACTGGCGAGGGCCCGGTAATGCTTCTCCACGAGGCCAGCTTCCTGGGCTTCCAGCAGGTTCCTCAAGACCTCGGGAGCCTTGGCAAAAAGGACAAGGCCGGACGTTTCTTGGTCAAGGCGATGGAAAAGCCCGCCTTCCGCGCTGCCCCTCCCCCCGCCATGGCCCATGGATGAGGAATCGAAGGCGATGCCCGGCCAACGCTCGAAAACCCATGAACAGAGGCTCGGCCCTCCCCCGCTCGGGAGGGGCGCCGTGTGGAGCCCGCATGGCTTGTGCATGGCGATCAACGAGTCGTCTTCATAGACGAGGAAGGGCTCGGCGGGAGGCATGGGCAGTTCCGTCATGGATGAGGATATACACCCGCCCTCCCTATCGATGGAAGCGGGGCATGGGGAAAAAGCTCGCCGGCGAAGGCAAAATCCCGAAAGCGCCGCTCGGCTGTGGCCGATACTAAAACTGATGATGAGGATGGAAGCAATGCAGCGAGCCCGATTTCCCTCCAGCAAGCCCTCCGCTCTTGATGGATCCCCCCCTGCGTCATGCCGGACCGGACGAGGGCATTTTCCGGTGCTGGCCATCTTCCTGGCGGCATTTTCCCTGGTTTCCGCCGAGACCGCGATGGCTCAGAACAGCGCGCTCGGGCTGGTAGCGCCCGCAGCGCCGCCCCCTGCCAGCGCTGCGGTCCGGCCCACGACCACCTCGGAGTTCCGGGGAATCAAGCTGGGGATGGGGATCGAGGAAGTGGAAACCCTCCTCCAGAAAGACGCGGTATTCAATTATCGCGGCCCCGAGGACGTGTCGCTCCTCCCCGCCAGGAACCAGAGCCTTGTGGAAGCGACAGGAACGACCTTCATCAAGAGGGCTTTCTTCCAATTCCTGGACGGGAAGCTCTGGGTTATCATAATATTCCTCAATCCGGACAAGATGGATCACTACTCCCTCTATTCGAGCCTCGTGGCAAAATACGGAGAGCCAGTGGCATTGAGCCCCAAAGAGGCCAGATGGGAGGACAGCGCCGTCAGGATGTCCCTCGAACGACCCTTGACGCTCCGCTATATGGATATGAAGGCATTCGGCAAGCTGGAGAAGGAAAGCTCCGGCCGCGCGGGGATCGAAGAGATAGAGCGAAGGGATTTCCTCGGGGGACTCTAGGATTTTGAGATTACAGCGCTTTGGGTGATATGCCTTCCCTCCCAGGATTCCCCCCCCCGGTGCGAATTATGCGGCCGGAAGGCTCCCTCGCTGGAACAATCTGAAGATAAACGTTGATTTCCCGGACACTACCCGATAGACTTGTTTCATATATGGATCCACTATCGTCGGTCTTAGGACCAAAAGTTTCAGGCACGCGGGTAGTACCAATCGTAACAAAGATCGTGCTGCTATTCACGGTATTCCTGCTGGCATCCAACTTCGCCTCGAACTTCATCAATCTCACCATGAATCGTGGCGAACTCACCCGGCTCCAGAACCGTCTTCTCGTAAAGGACCTCGCCGAGCTCTATGGCTTCGCGTCGAACCAGTACGAGATCTTCCACTTCAACGGTTCCCTGCCAGACGCGGTCAAAGGCCTGACGAACAGCGCCGCCTCCAATCTTGAAGGGGTCCATTCGGCGGCCCTTGGCGTGAAGTCGGACGGCAGCATTCTCTTCTGGGCCTCCAAGGACCCGATGCCGCCCACCTTCAGCGACCTGGCGTCGCTCAAGGAGATGGAAGCCTCAGGCGCCAGCAGCGCCAAGGAAGGCAAGACCTGGTTCAAGCTCGGGGGCCATGCCTTCTTCGGGGTATACAAGTACTCCGACAAATGGGACGCCTTCCTGATCCGGGCCGAGGAGGAGCAGGAGTTCAACGCCCAGACCCAGGCCATCTTCGCCAAGGTCACCGGCGTCATCATCGCCATGACGATCATCTGCATCCTGGTCGGGGCCCTTCTCCTCAGGCGGATCCTCCGGTATGTCGGCCGCATAACTCAGAGCATCATGAAGATGCAGGGCGACGCGAAGCTGACCCTTGTCGACCTTGGGGACGCGCCGAATGACGAAGTCACCTACCTGGGGGCCTCCTTCAACGCGCTCTCTTCGTCCATAGACAACCTCATGTCGATATTCAGGCGTTTCGTGACCGAGGACATCGCGCAGCGCGCCTACAAGGAGCGCGAGATACGCCTGGAAGGCACGACCAAGCAGCTGACCATCCTCTTCTCCGACATCAAGGGCTTCACCTTCATGACGGAGACCCTCGGCAACGACATCATCGACGTCCTCAACCTCCACTACCAAAGGGCGATCAGCCGAATCCACGACAGGAACGGGATTGTCGGGTCCATCATCGGCGACGCCCTCCTGGCGGTTTTCGGGACCATGGGGGAGGCGGACAGCAAGTCGCTTGACTCCATCCGGGCCGCCTACCAGATCCAGGAAGTCGCCGCTGAGCTCAGGAAAACCCTCGGCGTCGAACGCGAGAAGGTCCTCAAGCGGCGCGGGGCCCTGACAGACCAGGAGGAACGCGTCTACAAGGCTGTCCTCGTCGAGGTCGGGGTCGGCATCGACGGCGGCGAGGTCTTCTACGGCAATATCGGCTCCTATGAACGGATGGCCAATACGGTCATCGGCGACAACGTCAACTCCGCATCGCGGCTCGAAGGACTGACGCGCATCTACCATGTGCCGGTCATCTGTTCCGAGTACGTGAAGACCGAAGTGGAAGGCAGGACGAACGAATACCGCTTCCTGGAGATAGACCTTGTGCAGGTCAAGGGAAAGACCGAGGGAAAACGCATTTACTGGCCCGTCAGGGACGAACTCGTGGATGACCAGCTCGAGGCCGAGATGAAGGCCTTCTCCGCCGGCCTTGCCGCCTACTATGCGGGAGACTGGCCGAAAGCCGCCGGGCATTGGAAAGAGGTAAGGCTTCCCCTCGTCGAGGTATTCCGCGATCGCATCTCCGGCGGTGAGACTCCCCGGAACTGGAATGGCATATGGGCGATGACAACGAAATAAGGCAGATCGTACGGCGGGAGTCCGAGCATCTTGTCGATGAGGCCCGTAAGGCCACGCGGGGCGTTGGGCCCATCTACAACCTTGAGGAAGAATTCGCCAAGACCAGGAAGAACAAGTCGATCATCGTGGTGGGCGTGACCCTGCTCACGATCGCGGCCCTCGGCGCGGCGGCCTTTTTCACGACCTCATTGATCCAGCGTCAGACCGCGGCCACCCCGGTGGACGTGAAGGCTTTCCAGGACCTCAACCTGAAGGACCTCCTTGACCGGGCCAAGCGGGACGCATCGGATCTCGAGCAAGCAAAGGTCGAGCTCACGCGGATCCAGACCGAACAGCAGGGCAGCCTCGATGCGATCGAACGCGACAGGCTGTCCTCCATCGAATCCATCAAGGCGCGGGGGCTGCCCAGGGCAGAGGAACAGCGCAGGCTCCTTGAAGCCGGCAACTCGGCGGAGCGCCAGAAAAAGGCCGTGCGAGATCGATACACGGCCCCCATCGCCGGGAAGGCGGCCGAAGTGAAGGCGGTCCAGGACAAGGTCGACAGCTACGACCAGCGCCTATCTGACCAGACAAGGAAACAGCAGGAACTCTTGGACAACCAGAACCGGCTCTTCAATATCGAGAAGCAGCGTCTCGTCAAGACCTATGCCGGCCAGATCCAGGACCTGAAAGACTCGATAAAACGCGCGGAGACTGCCCTCAAGCGGCAGCGGGAAGAGCTCGCGTCCAGCCTGACCTCCCGTTGGAACCCGACATGGGAAGATGCGCGGAGCGTCTCCCTCCTCGGGAATTTCAAGGACGACGCGAACAAGAGCGTCCCGACCGGAGCCTTGCCGGCCGGCCTCTTCGCCGACGCTGCCATGACCAGGGATGAATTGGCCGCGGCTGAAGCCTCCCTGGCCAATATCCTCTTCCTGTCCTCCCAATTGCAGGCGGTTCCCTACCTCAATTCGGTTCCCCCAGCCCTGGCCCGGATGGAAGCGGAGGCAAGGCGCGAGTTCACGATCCTCCGTGCCGCGCTCGGCAAGGCGGGCGGCGCGCTTGAGGATCGGGACACTAGGATTGCGGCCCTCGAAACCAAGCTCGCTTCGACCGAGGCGATGCTCGCCGCCACCGAATCGAGTCTTGACCGTTATAGATATGCGACCCACCAATATGTCCTGGACAACAGGGAAGGCGGATATATCATAGATCCGCGGAACAGCTCGGATATCCTGGTCGCGCTCAACCCGGCCGTGCCGGTCGTGGACGGCACCACCGGTTATGTCGTCCGTCCAGGCAACAAGGCCATCGCGACCATCGCTTTCTCCGTCAGCAAGGGCCAGACACGAGCTCGCATCCTGCAAATCGAAAAGGGCGAGCAGCTCAAGGCTTTCGACCCGATCATCGTCTTCGTGGCGGCAGCCGCCCCCGATGCCGGCCACTAGGAGCTATCCATGAAGCGCACCCTATCGATACTGGTAATTGCCTGCGTCCTTTCCCCTCTTTTCGCGCAGGGGCAGGCCGCCCCCGCGGCGGCGCCGGCAGTGGCCCCGGCAGTGGCCCCGGCAATGGCCCCGGCAATGGCCCCGGCAGTGGCCCCGGCAATGGTCCCGGCAGTGGAAGCACCCATGGCCTATGGACTCCCCCTCCTGGGCACGCGCAAGGAAGAGGGACGGGACTTCGTGGTGCTCTCTGACCAGCCAGGCAAGGAAATCCTCCTTGCCGTGGAAGCCGAGCCCGACGATGCCCGCCTGCAGGCACTTTCGCACCTGACCGCCTCGCTCAGGTCATGGAGCGGGGCCGATTTCTCCGAGATCCGCGTGATCAACTACCCGGATCGCTTCCAGCTCTTGGCGATTGCCACCCGTTTCGAGGCTTCGGGCCAGGAGATGGTCGATCGCATGCCCGGCGGCCTCCAGTTCTTCTATATCGGCGGCGCCTACGAGTATGATTTCCGCTTCAAGGCCGGCGATTTCTTCCTGCGGATCAGGGGACTTTATTCCTCCCTTTCCGATCTGTCCGTAATCCTGGCCAACGCCCTCAAGGATCCGGTTGCCTATATCAACGCCACCGATCCCCTCTATGCCCTCAAGAAATTCGAGGAAGAGGAAGCCAGGATCGCCGCTGTCCAGGCAAGCATGAACGATACCGCCAAGAAGCTCCAGTCCAGCTTCAATGAACTGCAAACGGAAATGCAAGCGAAGATCAGGGAGCTCCAGAACGGGCTGGCCGCGCAAATCCAGGCTTCGCAGGCAGAAACCACCCAATTGAAAAAGGACATGGCGGCGATCTCCGCCAAGGAAAGCGCTGACCACCTCCGTTCGATCCCGGCCATTGCCGCTGCCCTCAATGGCGGAAAGGCCATCCGATCCGACATCATCCAGAAGATCCTTGACCTTCGCGCCGCCGACCCGAAATTCGACAAGGGCAAGGCTATCGCCAAGCTCAAGGAAGCGGGCCTTGTCGTGACCCAAAAGGAAGCCGATGCCGTATTCCTGGCGGCTTTCGGGGAGTAGGAAGCCCTCCCCATCCGACTTGGATGCCTGCTTCGATCCGAATTGAAACGCCGGCTGCCCTTTGATGGGCAGCCGGCGTTTTTTTCTTGCGGCTATGCGCCTGGCAAAAAAACACCTGCGCCTCCCGCGCAGGACGCTTGCCCAGGGCAGCAGGGATCCAAGCCCGATCAGCCTCCGAAGCGGATGGTCTGCCAGGCCTTGTTGTATTTTTCGAGATCCTCGCCGACATCCTTCTTGAGTTCGCAGGGCGCTAGATCGACCGCCTTGTACCATTCCGGCCCTTTCTTGAGGGCCCGGGCAGGGACATTGCAGGTGGCGGGGAAGCCGAAGGCGTCGGTGAACTCGGCATAGATCTGCGGGCGATGGATGAAATCGATGAAGGACATGGCCAGGTCCTTGTTCTTCGAGCCCTTGAGGACGACCATGGAATCGATGTACATGGGGCCGCCCTCCTTCGGGATGAAGAATTCCACCTCCGGCTTCCTGGCTGGATCGAGCTCAAGGTAGATCGCCTCCGCATAGCCCTGCGTGACCCAGAACTCGCCGGCGGCGAAGCCCTTGGCGAAGGCCTCCGCGTCGAACTTGAGGAGGTTGGGTTTCCATACCTCGTTCACGAGCTTCGCCGCGGCCGCGATCTCGACTGCGCTGGCGCTGTTCACCGACTTGCCCTGGTAGGCCAGGGCGTCGCCCAGGACCTCCCGCATGTCGTCGAGCATCGTCATCTTCCCGGCAAGGTCCTTGCGGCCGAAGATGGACCAGCTCTTCTCGAAGGCGCCCACCTTGGCCTTGTTGACGGCGACACCGGCCGCGCCCATGTAATAGGGAATGCTGTAGGCGTTGCCCGGATCGAAATCGCACCTTGCCAGCACCGCGGGATCCACGTTCGCAAAGTTCTTCATCGCCTTGCGATCGATCGGGGCAAGCATCCCTTCCTTGACCATTATCGAGACATAGTCGCCCGAGGGGAAGCAGATGTCGTAGTCCGAGCCGCCGGCCTTGAGCTTCGCGAACATCTCCTCGTTGGAGGGGAAGGAATCGTAGACCACCTTGCAGCCGTATTCCTTCTCGAACTTGGCTATCACCGAATCGGGCGTATAATATGTCCAATTATAAATATACAGCTTTCGCTGCGCTGCGCCGGCCTTTTTCGGCGTGCAGGACAGGACAAGGAAGATGGCCGCGAAGGCGACAGCGGACAGCGCCGCCTTCAGGACAATGGCGCGCAAGGTGGCGCCCCGGGAGACCGAGGGAGTCTTCATGTTGACCCTCCCGATGATGGGATAAAGCGGCACCAGGGCCGCTCAGGCACGGGCCGCGAAGGCCTTGAGGAAATTGCGCAGCGGATACACGAGGGCGATCGTGCCGCACACCATGACGGCCGAAAGGGCATTGATGACCGGCGAGACGCCAAAGCGGATGGCGGAGTAGATGTACAGGGGCAGGGTCGTGGATCCGGGACCGGAGACGAAAAAGGTGATGACGAAATCCTCGAGGGAGAGGGTCACCGCCGTGAGGAAGCCTGAGGCGATCCCGGGCGCCGCCATCGGAAGGATGACGCGAAGGAGGGTCTGCAGCTCATCCGCGCCGAGGTCATGGGCAGCCTCGATGACGGAGGGGTCGAATTCGTCCAGTCGGGCATCCACGAGGAGGAAGACGAAGGGCAGGTTGAAGGTCGCATGCGCTATGAAGATCGTCAGCATGCCGAGCTTGAGGCCGACCCCGGCGAAAAAAACCAGGAGGGAGACGCCGACGACTATCTCCGGGAGGACCATGGGCATCGAGGAGAGGGCCTTGATCGGCCCCCGGCCCTTGAAGCGGTACCTGCTTGTGCCGACTGCGGCAAGGCTTCCCAGGATCGTCGCGGCGGTGGCCGACCCCAAGGCGATCACTGCGCTGTTGAACACCGCCCGCCACAATGTTGGTGATTCGAAGAGGAGCTTTTCATACCAGACCAGGGAAAGCCCCGCCCAGGTCCCGCCCTTGGCCGCGTTGAAGGAATAGGTGAACAGGACAAACAGTGGAAGGAAGAGGAACAGGATGGTCGCGAAATAGATGGTATCGGAGAAGGATGACTTCCGGCGAAGCCCGACAGCCCTGCCTTTCATGCCGGAACCTCGAGGGTCAGGCCCGTTGCCCCGGTCGCGCCGGCAGGGCCACCTGTGCCGCTCGCGGAGCCGCCCCGGCCAACTGGACCGGGGCTGTCCATGCCGGATTCGGCGACTTCGGCCACGGCCTCGCCCTTACGGGAGCGGAAGAGGAAAACGACCGCCGCAAGCCCCGAGAGGAGGGTCACCGCCATCGAGATGGAAGCGGCCAAAGGCCAGTTCCTCGTCTTGGTCACCTGGTCCGCGATGAGGTTGCCCAGCATGTAGGAATCCTTGCCTCCGATGAGGAGCGGGATGGCGTAGGCACCGAATATCGGGATGAAGGTGAAGAGGACCGCGGTGACAATGCCGCTCCTGATGTTGGGCAGGAGGACCAGGCGATAGGAGGCGAAGCGCGAGGCGCCCAGGTCGCGCGCGGCCTCGAGGAGGCTGAAATCGAATTTGTCGATGCTCGTGAAGAGGGGGAGGATGGCGTAGGGAAGGTACATGTAGACGAGGACGAGGATCACCGCCCACTGGTTGTAGAGGAACTGGACCGATTCGCTTGTGACCCCGAGGGTCCTGAGGATGTCGTTCAGGAAGCCCTCGTTCCCGAGGATGGAGATCCATGCGTAGATGCGCACGAGGAAGTTGGTCCAGAATGGGACAATTATGAGAAAAAGCCTGAGTGACTGGTTGTGGCTCCGCGCGATGCTGTAGCCGCAGGGCAGGGCCACGATGAGGGTCACGACGGTGGCCGCGACCGAGACCCACAGGGTCCGGAATGCGACGCCAAGGAGGGCCGGGTTGGCCAGCTCGCGGTATGCGGCCAAGGACAGGTGGGGTTTCACGCCGCCGTAGAGCCCTTTCTCGAGGAAGGAATAGCCCACGATGATCACGAGGGGCGCCGCGAAGAAAACAAGGAGCCATGCCGACTGGGGGACGGCGTAGAGCGGGCCGTAATTTCGCTTCATGGGGCGCTCCCCCCCCCTTCGTCGTGGCCTGCCGTGGTCTCCACGATCACGGCGTCCCGGGCGCTCCAGGAAAGGTAGACATCGTCCTTCCAGGCGATGTCGGGCCGGCCTTCAGACCAGTTGGCATGCTGGCGAAACACGACCAGGCTCATGCCGTTCTCTCCCCGGACGTAGTACTTCGTCTGGAAGCCCGAATAGATCGGCTCCTCCACGGAGCCGCGCATCACGTTGATCTCGGACCCTGCCGCCGCATGGGCGCCTTGAAGCCCCCCTTGGGGCGCCTCCCTCGAGATCCTGAGCTTTTCAGGCCTCACGGCGACCCTGACGCGCGCGCCGACCGGCCCGTCGCCGTTGGCCTCCACAAGGAGGGGGCCAAAGCCCTCGGCCTCGACCAAGGCGATATCCCCGCAGCGCTCGACCACGAGGCCCTGGAAGATGTTCGTGTCGCCGATGAAGCGGGCGACAAAATCCGATTTGGGGTTCTCGTAGATCTCGGTGGGCTTCCCTACCTGGAGGACCCTGCCTCCGTCCATCACCGCGATCCGGTCGGAGATCGAGAGGGCTTCCGCCTGGTCATGGGTCACGTAGATGAAGGTGATCCCGACCTTGTCGTGGATGGCGTCCAGCTCGAGGAGCATGTGCTGGCGCAGCTTGGCGTCCAGGGCGGAGAGCGGCTCGTCGAGGAGGAGGACCGAAGGCTCGTTGATGAGGGCGCGGGCGATGGCGACACGCTGCTTTTGTCCGCCCGAGAGCAGTGAGGGCTTCTTGTGCGCGTGGCCCTCCAGCTGGACCAGCGATAGGTGCTTCATCACCAGGTCCTTGAGGAGGCGGTTCGGGACCTTCCGGAGTCTCAGCGAAAAGGCGACGTTCTCGAAGACGGTCAGGTGGGGAAACAGGGCATAGCTCTGGAAGACGGTGTTGCATCGGCGCTTGTCGGGGGGAAGGCCCAGCACGTCCCTGCGGTCGATCGCTATAGCGCCCGAATCGGGATCCTCAAACCCGGCAATCAACCTCAAGAGGGTCGTCTTGCCGCAGCCCGAGGGACCGAGGAGGGAGAAGAACTCGCCCTTCCTGATCTCCAAAGAAACGTCCTTCAGCGCCTCAAAGCTACCAAAGGACTTGCGCAGCGCCGAAACGGCGACGTCCGAACCATTCAATTCTGGTGGCCTCCCTAAGAAAAACGTGTCATGCGCATGGTATAGGGACAATGGGCATTCTTCGTCAATATGGTTGGCGGATAAATATGCCATGGCGCCGCATTTTTATGCGACACCATGGCTACATAGGTGAGAAGACAGCCTGATTCCCCGCGGAGGCCAAGGAGGGAAACGCCGGTTCAGCCCTTGATCGAGGCGCGTACCCTGGCAACGACCACCCCACAGTCCGCGTTCGCCCTTGCGAGGAGGGCTTCCGCCTTGGCCTTCAGTTCGCTGACGAAGGCGGGGTCGGAGACGGAAACGATGTTGATTAGCACGTTGAGCACCGCGCCTTCCACGCCGGTGCGGGCCATGAGGGCTCCGACGCCGGCATCGGAAACCGAGTTCGTATTGCCCTTATCCGCAGCGACCCCGGCAAGGGCGATGGCGGCCAGGCAGGTTTCGGCGGTCTCGAGCGGCACGAGGGAAGCGCGGCGGTAGCTGGACTGGATGGCCGCATCACGGGCGGCCTTCTCCTGGGCCGTGGCCTTGGGGAGCTTCATCGCCTCCATGATGGCGGCGAAAGCCCGGGTGTCCTCGTCCACAGCCCGCAGAAGGCTGGCCTTGAGGGCCTGGGCCTTCACCGCAAGCGAGGAAAGCTCCGTCCAGGATCCCTCATAGCCTTTTTTGCCGACGGTCAGGTTGGCGACCATCGCCGACAAGGCCGCGCCAAGGCTGCCGGCGAGGGCGGCCACCGAGCCGCCACCGGGGGCGGGCGAATCGCCGGAAACCTCGTCAACGAAGGCGGAGACGGTCATGCCCGCAAGGACTGCTGAATCACCGGCGGCCCGGCGGGCGGCGTACTCGACCACCTTTTTTTCAGGATCGAAGTCCCCGACCGAGTCGAGGCCCATGGACATCATGGCGGCCTCGATCAGGTCCTTTTCGCAGGCGCCTTCGCTCTTGCCCTGTTTTTTCAGGAAATAGCGGCCCGCCTGGACGAGGGGTTCGAGGGGAATGAGGCCGACAAGCTCCGAGCCGGTTACGAGGAGGCCGAGCCTCTCCGCTTCGGCCTTGGCGGTCTCGAAAACGACATGGAGGGGAGTCGTGTGGTAGTTGACGAGGTTGATGGAGATCTGGGCGCACCGGTAGGTCTCGATGTACCAGCCGATGGCGCGGACATCCCGAAGGAGGCCGGGAACCTTTATGGAGGCGCCTTGGCCGTCCTTCATGATGTTCCCGTTTGCGTCCTTCGCTGCCCTTCCGCCCTCGCGGATCGTCATGGCGACCTCATTGGCGAGCTTCTTGTCACGGGTATTGAGATTCACGTTGTAGGCGACCAGGAAATCCCGCGCGCCGGTCACCGTCCCGCCCCAGCGTGGCACGAAGGTGGCAGGTCCGAAATCCGGTTTCCATTCCGGCCTGGCGAGCTTCGCCGCCAAGCCCTCGTATTCGCCTGAACGTATGTCGGCAAGACTCACCCGTTCGCTGCGGCTGGCCGCTTTCTCATACAGGTAGACGGGAACCCCAAGTTCCCGCGCCAAGCGTTCGCCAAAGCGCCTGGAGACGTCCACGCAGTCCTCCATCGTCGCGCCGGACACGGGAACGAAGGGGCAGACATCGAGGGCCCCCATCCGCGGATGGGCTCCCTGATGCCTGGTCATGTCGATGAGCTCGTATGCTGTCCTTGCCGCCTGGAAGGCGGCCTCGGCTACCGCTTCCATCTCGCCGACAAAGGTATAGACAGTCCGGTTGGTGTCGGCGCCGGGATCGACATCGAGGAGCGAGACCTCAGCCACGGCGGAGATGGCCCGCGCGATGGCATCGATGGTCGACCTATCCCTCCCTTCCGAAAAGTTGGGAACGCATTCCACTATCTTGCGGTTCGTCATGAAAACTCCTTGTCGCGTCGCCGTCGCACGCAGTGCGGCGCACGCAGTGCGGCGCACGCCATCTGGCGCGCGCCAGATGGCGCGATGGAATACTAGCACGGGGGAGCGAGGTCCGGAAACGGGCAAAACAAAGCCGCCCTTGCGGGCGGCCTGCTTTTCCCTAATGGTCTTTCTTGTAGGTTTTCCCACCCGCGCTAGGCGGGCCGCTCCGCTCGGGACGCTTGTAGCCCCCGGTCCGCGCCTCGCCGCCTGGACTGGAGTAGCCGCCCTTCCGGTCAACCCAGGGCCTGCGGTCGGCGAAGGGTTTCCTATCGCCATACGGCCTGCGCTCACCCTTGGCGCCTGGACCGTCACCGCGCGGCGTTGCCATCCGCACCGGCGGCAGTCCGCCTGAGCGACGGGCTTCCGCGATAGCGCGCTCGGCCGCCTCGAAAGGAACCGTCACGAAGGAAAATCCCTCGTAGATCTCGATGCCACCGACGAGGCGATCCGGCAATCCCGAAAGCTTCTTGACGAGGCTCGCAAGCCCGCGTGGCGTGGCGCCTTCGCGCTTTCCCTCGCCTATGAAAAGGCGGACTGTTGCGGCGGCATCGACGGAGGATTCCTGAATCTCGCGATAGCGCGCGGGATCCAGCTCGTTTCCGAAGGATTCGAAGAGGGCCGCGGCAAGGGCGTCGCGCGGCGCAAGACGGGCAAGGAGATCGTCGGCCAAGCCTGTCCACAGCTCGATGGCCTCGGTGCCCGCTTCCTTCGCCTTGGCCTTGGCCTTGCCCCTGGCCTTGGTCTTCTTCCCCGCTGCGGCTTCAGGTGCCGCCTGGGGCGATTCATCAGGACCAGAGTCCGTCCCGGCGATCACGGACGCGTCGAAGTATGCGGCGTCCTCCGCGACCGGCAGGGAGGTCGATTCGAGCTTCTCGGCGATCTTGTGCTCGGCCTTGGCGGTCGCCGCAGCCAGGGCAAATTCGGCCGTCTCGCTCTCGATCGCCGAGGATGCTGCCCTGGCGAGGATGCGGGAGGATATCCGGTCACGCTTGGCCATGATCACGTCGGCGATGGCGGGAACCTTGCCCTTCTTGAAGCCGGTGCCGGCTGCCCGCTTGAAGCGGAATAGCTTCCGGTACTCGTCCGGGGTGACGAAAGTGAGGGCGGTGCCCTGGTTGCCTGCGCGTCCCGTCCGTCCGACTCGGTGAAGGTAGGATTCGGGATCGTGGGGAAGGGACCAGTTCACCACATGGGTAAGGCAGACGATGTCGATGCCGCGCGCGGCGACATCGGTCGCCACAAGGATGGTAGCGCGCTTGTCGCGGAACTTGGCCAGGATGCGCTCGCGCCCTTCCTGGGTGATTTCTCCGTGGAGGGCCTCCGCGCTGTAGCCGCGCTCCTCGAGGGCCTTGGCGACGCGGTCGGCCTCGACGCGGGTGGCGGTGAAGACGATGCCGTAGAAATCCTCCTCGGAGTCTATGACGCGGCATAGGGCCTCCAGGCGGTCTCCTTCCCGGACCTCAAGCCATACCTGGTCGGCCAGCTCGGTGGCAACGGCCTCGGAGGAGTCCTCGACTATCTCGTAGCTGCCAAGGTGGCGCTTGGCCACGGAGAGGATGCCATGGGGCATGGTGGCCGAAAAGAGCACCACGCGGCGTTCTGGGGGGGATTTCTTGAGGACATTCTCGATGTCCTCGATGAATCCCATGTCGAGCATCTCGTCCGCCTCGTCAAGGATGAGGAACTCAAGCTTGGAGAGGTCCAAGGTTCCGCGATCCAGGTGATCGATGACGCGGCCCGGCGTGCCGACGACGATGTCGATGCCGCCTGCGAGCCGGCGGAACTGCTCGCCGATCGACGCACCGCCGTAGACCGGCGCGATGCGGGGGCCATCGCCCGAGCGCAAGGAGGTGATTTCACCCGAGACCTGGAGGGCGAGTTCGCGTGTGGGGACGAGGATGAGGGCTCGCGGTTTCTGCTGGGGTTTGGAAAGGCGATCGATCAGGGGTAGACCGAAGGCCGCCGTCTTGCCGGTGCCCGTCCGCGCCCTGGCCACCAGGTTGGGGCCTTCGACGAGGAGGCGGGGAATCGTCATGACCTGGATGGGCGTAGGCTCCTCGAAACCCTTGCGTTCGATGGCCTTGAGGGCTTCGGGACCGAGACCGAGATCCTTGAAACTGGTAACTTCCATGTCGTTCCTTGGTGGAGACTTCACCCGTAAGTTGGGGTGGCCCCGGTAGGGGTTTCGCCCCGTTAGGGGCGATGTGCCGGTTGGGCCGTTGAGTTCCCACACCGGGAACGATCTTTGGCCTTGCGGAGGTTCAGAGGCTGCTCAATTGCGGGCTTGACTTATCGCATTGTAGCCTTTTTATCCCCACATATGCTAGGGGCGGATCGCGGTTGCCTCCATACGCTTCCATTTGCTACACTCCATGCCTCGAACCTGGAGGAAACCATGGCAAAAGGCATACGCAGTTTCGCAAGCGACAACAATTCAGGCGCAAGCCCTGAGATCGAAGCCGCCCTGGTCGCGGCGAACATCGATCATGCCGTCGGCTACGGCGACGACGCATGGACTTCCCGGGCATCGGCCCTTTTCAAGGCCGAATTCGGCGATGCCTCTTCGACTTTCTTTGTCTTCAACGGGACGGGGGCCAATGTCCTTGCCCTCTCCCTTGCGGCACGTCCCGGTGCGGCAGTCCTGTGCGCCGAAGGCGCACAGGACTGCCGTGGACGAAGCAGGAGCTCCCGAGGCAGCCGGGCTCAAGACCAGGCCCTTGCACTCGATCCACGGCAAGCTCCAGCCCGCCGCCCTCAGGGATGCGCTGGAGGACCTTGAAAACATCCACCAATCCAAGCCTGCCTGTGTCTCACTCTCCCAGTGCACCGAACTCGGCTCCGTCTACACGCGAGAGGAGATAGCCGAGCTCGCGGCCATTGCCCACGCATCCGGTCTCCCTGTCCATATGGACGGCGCCCGCATCGCAAACGCCGCCATCGCCCTGGACCTCCCTTTCCGAGCCTTCACGACCGATGCAGGCGTCGACCTTCTTTCCTTCGGCGGCACCAAGAACGGAATCTTCTTCGGCGAGGCCCTCGTCGTCCTCAATGGAAAATACGCCCAGGACGCGCCATTCTTGAGAAAGACCCGCCTCCAGCTTGCCTCGAAAATGCGCTTTATCGCCGCGCAGTATGAAGCCTACCTGAGCGGCGGAACCTGGAGACGGAACGCGAAAGCGGCGAACGACGCGGCGAAAAAGCTCGCCGCGATGCTCGCCGGAATCCCCGGCCTCGAGATCGTGGACAAGGTGGAGAGCAATGCGATATTCGCGCGGATGGAAGGCGCGGCCGCACAGGAGCTCAGGAAGGACTACTTCTTCTACGACTGGGAAGGCGGGCTTGTGCGCTTCATGACGAGCTTCGACACCACGACCGAGGACCTGGAGGGTTTCGCCGCTGCCCTCAGGCAGTCCCTGCGCTGAAGCCGCGTGAAGGGGCGGCGCGGGGCTGACGCAAGGCGCCGCGCATCGCATTTGCCCGGGCCTCCAACATTGGGTATATTTACAATACATCCTTTGTTTGGAGGCCGGGAATGGAAACTACCTTCTATGACTTCAGCGCCAAGGCCGGCAACGGCAAGGTGGTCGATTTTCGCGGCTTTGAGGGAAAGCCCGTCCTCATCGTGAACACCGCGAGCAAGTGCGGTTTCACGCCCCAATACAAAGGACTTGAAGCCCTTCACAGGAAATACGGCGGGCAGGGCCTCGTGGTATTGGCCTTCCCCTGCGACCAGTTTGCCCATCAGGAACCTGGAACCGATTCGCAGATCATGGGCTTCTGCGAGCTCAACTACGGCGTCAGCTTTCCGGTCATGTCGAAAATAGCGGTGAACGGGAACGAGGCCCATCCCCTCTTCGTATGGTTGAAATCCAGGAACAGCATTCTCTTCGGCTCGCGCATCAGGTGGAATTTCACGAAATTCCTCATAGGAAAGGACGGGACTTCGGTCAAGCGCTACCCGCCCACAGCCGAGCCCGTTTCCCTCGAGGCCGACATAGAGCGTGCCCTCGCCGAATAGGCCCTTCCACCCATCCGCCCAGTTCCGTCGCCGGGACCGCGCAGCCTTGGTGAGGCCCTGCACGTCCTCCGCGAGGCGACTGGCCTTGGAGAAATCCCTTTCGGTTAACGCTTGTGCCGAGGCTCCCTCCAGTTCGGGTTTTCTCCGCTCCTCCCGGCCTGCCTGCTCCTCGAGCTCCCATGCCCTGCCCAGCCAGGTCCGCGCTTTCCTGCCGTCTCCTCCCAAGATCCGCCCACCTGTCCTCAGGCCTCGATTCAGTCCCTCCGCCTCTGGCAAAGGATCTTCCCGCGGCCGTGCGGGACGAGGAACTGGTGGGGCCGGCATCCCTCCAGAATTCGGAAAAGCCTCCCTCATAGGCAACGAGCTTCCGGTGCTCAAGGAGGATTATCCGCTCGGCCACATTCTCGAGGAACCAGCGGTCAAGGGAGACGAGGGGGATGGTCCCCCCGAAATCGGCGAGGCCTTCCTCATGGGCTTCGCGGCATTCGATGCCGGGGTGGTTCGTGGACTCGTCCAGGACCAGGAAATTGGCGCCGACAAGATAGGCGCGCGCTACCTCGAGCCGTTTCGCCTCCCCGCCCATGCTCCCGGCAGCGGCCACGATGTCCCGGAGCATGCCGGTCTTCCCCGAGCCTTTGGGTCCGACAGGGGCCGCCTTTCGGCCACGAGGAGGTCGAGCTCCGCCCCTTCCAGGAGGATCTGCCCTCCGTAGGCCCTCCCTAGGCCTTCCGCAGGCTTTCCGCTAGCCTTCCGGTAGCCTCGGACGGTCAGGGCGGGATCGGGCGATCTCCTCGAAGCTTCGGGCGAGGGCCAGGGAAAGGACGTTTTTTTCGCCGCCGGAAAGGCGCGCGGCCTCCTTCTCCCCAGCGCAGGCAGGGCCATCCTCCCAAGGAGACGGCAAGCCTTGTCCCGGGCCACTTCCGCCCCGTGAAGCTCGAAGCTGGCCCCTAGCTCGGCTTAGGAGGCCAGGGCCCGGTCCAGGGCCTTGCCCTCGAGGTGGCCGAACTCTTCACCGAGGTTCTCCAGGCTGTCCGCAATGGCCGACCTCCTGTGCGCACAGGAGGTCGGCACTGGCGATGCCTTGTGGCGGTTCATGGCGCTGCGGCGCGAGTCCGATCCTCAAGGCAGCCTAGCGCTTGAGGCTGCCACGGAAATCCTGGTCGCGTCCGGCGAAGATGCCAAGGAGGCCCGGCCTTCCCGATCCGTTTGATCCGACTATCCCGATTTTGCCCGCTTCGTCGATCGAAACTGAAGCCGCCTCGAATAAGGGCGTACCGTCCCAGTCCTTCGACAGGCCCCGGGCTTCCATCAACCGCATCATGAACTCCTTGCATTATTCAAGCGATGAAAAAAGCGGCCTTTCTGTCGAGAAAGGCCGCATCAAATGTCCGCTTGCAGATTTTATCTACAATCTCCATTCACGGAATTGGACAGACCAATCCCCTCGATGAACAATGCGCCGTTGGAGCGAAAAATGATAAGGATGAAGCCACTGCCCACATCGACCGCAAACATGGTTTTTAGGGTATCCAGACTAGCCGAAGACCGGCAGGGCCGCGGCGGCGAGGGCACGACTTCCACGACATGATAAGCTTCGGGCCACTTGCAACCACAACCACACATCCGTATAGTATTCCTATGGAACTCGGAAAAAAACTCGAGATTCTTTCCGCGGGAGCCAGGTACGATGTATCGTGCGCTTCAAGCGGGAGCGACCGCCGCGCCCCGCCGGGGGGCATGGGGAGAAACCTGCCGGCAGGCGTCTGTCACTCCTTTGCCGGAGACGGACGCTGCATCTCCCTCCTCAAGCTCCTCTTTTCAAATGCCTGCCGGTATGATTGCGCATATTGCATGAACCGCGCCTCGAACGATATCCCGCGCGCCTCGTTTTCGACTCAGGAACTCACGAAACTCACCCTCTCCTTCTATCGGCGCAATTACATAGAAGGGCTTTTTCTCTCATCCGGTGTGTTCGCGGATCCGGACATTGTCATGGAGCGACTCGTGGAAGTCGCGAGGAGCCTGCGCGAGGATGCAGGTTTCGGCGGCTATATCCATTTGAAAGCGATTCCGGGTTGTGGCGACCGCTTATTAAAAAAAGCGGGCCGGTATGCCGATAGGCTCTCTGCGAACATCGAACTTCCGACCGCGGCAAGCCTTTCCAAGCTGGCCCCCGACAAGTCAGGAAAGGAAATCCTCTCTTCCATGCGCTTTATCGGGGAAAGTTGCGCTGAAGCGAGGGAAGACAGCCGTCGCATCGCGGCGACTCCCGATTTTGCCCCCGCTGGACAAAGCACCCAGCTCATTGTTGGCGCCACGCCGGACGATGACATGGCCCTCCTCGGCCTCGCGCAAAGCCTGTATCGCCGCTACAGACTCAGGCGGGTCTATTATTCAGCCTATCTCCCAGTCGGGCTTGATGCCCGCCTTCCTACCGGCCCGCCTCCCCTCCTCCGGGAGCACCGACTCTACCAGGCCGATTGGCTGCTCCGATTCTATGGCTTCAAGGCCGAGGAGCTCCTCAATCCAGCACTTCCCAACCTCTGCGAGGAGATCGATCCAAAAAGCGCCTGGGCCTTGGCCCATCCGGAGTTCTTTCCGGTCGAGCTGTCCAGGGCGAGCATGGAGGAACTCATGCGCGTGCCCGGCCTTGGCGCCACTTCGGCCCGACGCATCGTCTCGGCAAGGCGGGCAGCGAAGTTGAAGCCCGAGCTCCTTCCCCGCTTGGGGCTTGTCATGAAGAGGGCCAGATATTTCCTTTCCCTGTATGGCCGTGCCCTGGAAACCTCGATCGCTTGGGAAGGCCTGCGGCCCCTCCTTATGGACAGGCCGCCGGCCTCCCGGACTCCCCTCCTCGGAAAAGCGGCATGGAGCGGCCCCTCAGGGAAGCCCATGGCCCTCGCGGTACAAAGCCAATTGGAGTTCGTCTTCCCATGAAACCGGAGACCTGGAGCTATGACGGTTCCCTTGAATCCCTCCTTGTCCTCGTCGCCCATGGACTTTCCGAAGGCATGGCTCCGGCGTCCGTACTCTGCGCGATCCGCCCTGAGATGGGACTCTTCGGAAATGAGGCCTCATGGTCAGCCTATTGTCCCCCGAAAGCCGCTGTCGATGTGGCGGTCGACGCTATCCTCGAAGTTTCCCGGCGCTATTACGCGGCTGTCCTGCGCGCCTGGATGAGCGAGGAAGCCCTCGAAGCCGACCTTGTCGCGGTGGGACTTGATTGCCTCCGGCGCGGGGAAACGGCACTGGGAGACTATTCCTTCCCTTCGCTTTCGCGCCTCGCCGCCGCGGTGCGGCAGGTCACCAAGGAAACCCACCTCCTTGAGGGCTTCGCGCGCTTTTCCTTGCGCCGCGATGGGCGCTACGTTGCCCTCCTCGAACCCCAGTTCAATGTCCTTCCGGCATTGGCTCCGTTTTTCCTGGGCCGCTTTGGGGCCGAGGCCTTTGCGATTGTCGATCTGGTGCGCGGCTTTGGCCTGGCTTCGGTCAAGAAAGGCAGTCTCATATCCCTGGAATCCCTCAACGGGGAAGGTCTCAAGGGGGTCATGCCAGAGGCCGAGGAGGAGGAAGAAGTCGCCCTCTGGCGCAGCTACTTCAAGACCGTAGAGAACGTGGACCGGCGAAATCCCGACCTGCAACGGCGGCTCATGCCCCTCCGGTATTGGGGACAGCTGACCGAGCTTGGATCTTCCCGACAGTGACCGCGACAAGGCGTTGGGGGCATTGACAACAAGGTCTTAATGGAGTTAGCTTTATCTAACAAACAGGAGACTATAGATGCCCCTAGCGAAAGTCCCCGCCGGAAGCTACGTGACCATAGATTCCTTTGACTTCGCTCCGGAGCTGCGCCTGCGATGCCAAAACCTCGGGATCATGGCCGGAGAACGTATAGCCGTCCTCAACAACCGCAAGCCTTGCCCCCTCGTCATTGGCGCGGCGGGCGCCCGGCTCATGCTTGGCAGGGAGCTGGCCGGCCGCCTTTGCGTCACCCCCATCGGCTGCGCGTAGCAGGCATGAGTTGCTGCGACACCGATTCACAAATACTTGAAGCGGAGGACCGTATCCTCCTGGCCGGCCAGCCGAACGCCGGAAAGACTTCCGTTTTCAACGCGCTGACGGGAGGTAGCCAGCGTGTCGGGAATTGGCCTGGTGTCACCGTGGAACGCAAGGAGGCCAGCTGCCGTTTTGCCAAAAAGGGGACGACAGTCGTGGATATCCCGGGCACCTATAGCCTCGAATCGACGAGTCCGGATGAAGTCGTGGCACGCGACGCGCTGGCCGCCTTCCCCCAAGCCGTCATCATCAACATCGTGGACGCGACCCTGTTAAAGCGGCAACTCACCCTTACCCTGGAGCTCCTTGCCTTGCGGCGCCCCATGGTGATTGCGTTGACAATGCTGGACGAGCTGGCCAAAAGCCAGATTGAGGTCGACCTTGACGGCCTTTCAAAAGCCCTGGGCGTTCCGGTCCTCGCGATGGACGGGAGGACCGGAAGGGGCGCGGCCGAAGTGGTGAAGGCGGCTGTTTCGAGTCTCGCTTCGAGGGCACCGAGCGGACTTCCACCGGCCTTCTCCGGAGGATCCGGAAGCGACGAAGCACGGGCGGACCGATCCCGAGCCGCGGGCGCCATCGCCAGGGACAACAGTCAGGACAACCGCGGAAAAACGGACAGGGCGGAAAAAAGCAGGGGTGGCGTGGCGGTCTTCCTGGACAGGATGGCCCTTTCGCCCTTGGCCGGCCCCTTGGTCTTCCTCACCGTGGTTTTCGCGATGTTCGAAATCACCTTCGGCCTGGGAAGCGTCTTTGTCGGGCTTTTCCAGCGCGGACTCGACGGGCTAGGAGACCTTGCCAAGGCCATTCCCCAAGCCATGGTGGCGTCCTTTGTCAAAGGGGCCCTCCTCGGCGGCGTCGGAAACGTGCTTCTCCTTGTCCCCTATGTCTTCTTCATGTTCCTCATCCTCTCCTTCCTCGAGGATTCCGGCTACATGGCCAGGGCGGTTTTTGCGACAGACGCCTTGATGCGCAGGATCGGACTCAATGGCAAGGCTTTCATCCCGCTCATCATGGGCTTCGGTTGCAACGTTCCCGCCATCATGGCAATACGTACAATCGAGTCGCCGCGGGATCGTCTCCGCACGACCCTCATGGTTCCCTTCACCTCATGCTCCGCCAGGCTTCCTGTCTATGTCGTGGTGGCCGGCGCCTTTTTCGGCAGGATGGCGGGACTTGTCATCTTCTCGCTCTATCTTTCGGGCATGATCGCCGGCATCCTCACCGCCGCCCTTTCGTCCAGGTTCATAGCGCCGGAAAAAGGGGGCGGGCTGGTCATGGAGATTCCACCCTATCGCTTTCCCCTCGCGCGGAACCTCCTCCGGGAGGCATGGAACCGGACCAGGGGCTACCTGGCCAAGGCCGGCACCCTGATCTTCGCGGCCTCTGCCATCCTCTGGCTCCTGATGAACCTTCCCCTGGGCACCACCCCCGAGGCATCGATAATCGGGCTCTTTGGGCACTTCATCGCCCCGGTCTTCGCGCCCCTCGGATTTGACTGGCGCCTCACGGTGGGCCTCATTTCCGGCATCGCGGCGAAGGAAGTCCTCATCTCCACCCTGGGACTCCTCGCTGGCCAGGGAGCCCCGCTCGCTGCCGCACTCCCTGGCATGATGGGAAGCGCGACTGCCTTGGCCTTCCTGGTTTTCACCCTCCTGTATACCCCATGCCTTGCGACCTTGGCGGTCATGAAGAGCGAAACGGGATCCAGGAAATGGACGACGATCTCCCTGCTGTGGAGCCTGATCCTCGCCTACTCGGCATCCCTTGTCGCTCGACTCATCGGACTGTCCTTGGGACTGTCGGCCTAGGAGCTTCCGCCCCGGACGGCCGCAAGCTAGACTCTCCACCGTGATAGACCTATTCCTTGCCGGAGAAGACTGGCTTGAAGCCCCGGCGGACATGGACCTGGAAGCTCCCTATGGGCTGATCCTGGATGACGTGGCCACCTTGGTGGCACAGCTGTACGAGAGCCTGCAAGGAGAGGAGCTCCGCCAGGTCGACCTGGCGCGGCGCCTTCTCATCCTGGTTCCAGCCATGGTCAATGTCCTCCTCAATTACAAGATCTGCGCGGAGCACGGACTGCCCTTCCATCCGACCGTCTACTACGAGCTAGCCGAAGCGCGGCGATACCGTTTCCCGCATTCCATCGTGGAGGTCGAATCCGCGAATCGTCTGTATCGCGCATCCATCGACCTGGCAAAAGGCGCCTATGCCCTCGATCCCTTGCTTCCCCAAAAGCTTGCCTCTTTCAGGGAAGGGCTTCCGGCCGAAATTCTGGCTTTCGTCTACACAAGCACGATGGATAGGTATACCTGGAGGGCAACAGAGCCGGCCAAGATCAGGGGACTCGCCGACCTGATCCTCAAGGAAGGCCATCCGGATATCCTGGTGGCGGCGGCCCATGGTGCCATCATGCCTGGGCTGATCCTCGCCAATTTCCTGGACCTTCCCCTCTATTTCATCCGCTTTTCGATGTTCAAGCGCAAGGACGAGTCTCCCATCGTCTCCCTCCAGGACGAAGCCTGGCTCGCCGGCTGGGCCAGGGGTTACGCGATCGTTTTTGACGAGGATGTAGCGGGAGGTACGACGCTTTCGCGCTTCATGGAGCGCATTGCGCCTCTTTTCGACCGGACCAAGTCGGCCTGCGTGATCAGGCACGCGGGCGCGTCGATCCGGCCGGACTTTGTCGGGCGGCATTGGTATGAATAGCTGCTGCATCGATATGCAGCCTCTGGAGGTATGGGCGCGCTTTTTGCCAGCGAATGAAAAAATGCCTTGCTTTCCTCGGAAGTCAGCGTGTATATTTATCCTAGAGTTCGTCATGACTCTACGCTGTGCGTAAGCTCCGGGGTTTTAACCTCCTTTTTCCCCGGAGCTTTTTTTCCGCCTTCGCAAATAGCGCCAATCCACTTCCAAAGCAAAGGGCCGTCCTCATTTTTGCATCCATTGTTGACTTTTTTATCGACTTGGATATAGTGAAAAGTCTATTGGAGATCATATGGCCAAGATAAAGATCGCGTACGCGCCCTCGGTTCGCCGTCTCCCCTCCTACCTGCATATCATCAGGCAGGCACAGAGGGCGGGAGACTACTATATTTCTGGCACCATCATCGCCAATGAGCTCAATCTTGAGCCCATACAGGTGCGCAAGGACCTTGCCATCACCGGCATCATCGGCAAACCCAAGAAGGGCTACCCGGTGGAGGCCCTGGTAAAGGCGATTGAGCACTACCTCGGCTGGGACGAAATCCATGAAGCTGTCCTCGTTGGCGCGGGGAACTTGGGATCTGCCCTCCTCGGATACCAGGAATTCCAGCTCCATGGCCTTCACTTTGTCGCGGCCTTCGATACCGACCCGTCCAAGATCGGCAAGCAGGTTCATGGGGTGCCCATTTTTTCCATGGACAGCGTGGAAGAGGGGATCAAGACCTACAAGGCCCAAATCGCCGTCTTGACGGTGCCCTCGCCCATGGCACAGGCGACCGCCGAGATCCTGGTCAGGGCCGGCGTCTCCTCCATCTGGAATTTCACGAACACGAAACTCAAGGTTGGCGAGGATATAGTCGTCCAGCGAGAGGACCTTTCCTCCGGCTATGCGCTCCTGTCGGTCATGCTGCAGAAGGTCAAGGGCCGTCTCGACTAGGCGATGGGCGAAAAGGACCTCCGCCAAGCCGAATACTTCCGCAATCGAATCGTCAAGACTGAAAAGCAGCTGAGGCGCTGGTTGCGGAAGGAAGAGGTTTTCGCCTACAGGCTCTACGATCGGGATATTCCCGAAGTCCCGCTCGCCCTGGATCTCTATCGGGATGCGGGCGGAAAAAACGATGAGTCGGCCCTCTACCTGGCCCTCTATGACCGCCCTTATGACAAGGACGAAGCCGAGGAATCGGCGTGGCTTGCCCTCATGGCGACCACGGCCGCAGAGGCGCTGGGGATCCGGAAAGAGCTCGTCTTCGCGCGCACCCGCAAGAAAATGCGGGGCAGCGAGCAGTACGAAAAGCTTGGCACGGGCAAGGCGGAGCGCATTGTGCGGGAAGGCGGCCTGTCCTTCATCGTAAACCTCTCCGATTACCTGGATACGGGGCTTTTCCTCGACCACCGCCCGCTCCGCATGCGGGTAAGAAAGGAAGCTGAAGGCAAGCGGGTCCTCAATCTATTCGGCTACACGGGGAGTTTTTCCGTCCATGCGGCGGCGGGCAGGGCGGCTTCGGTCACGACAGTGGACCTGTCGAACACCTACCTGGCCTGGGCAGGGCGAAATCTTGCCTTGAATGGTTTTTCCGGTCCTGCCTGGCCCCTCGTCCGCGCCGACGTCCGGCAGTTCCTCAATTCCGCCGTGACCGGTACTGGGTATTGGGACCTCATCGTGGTCGATCCGCCCACTTTTTCCAATTCCAAGTCGGCAGTCGAGGACTTTGACATCAACCGGGATTGGTCCATGCTCCTCGCCACCTGTTCTGATCTATTGGCCCCAGGAGGAACCTTGTATTTCTCCACCAACAGCCGCCGGCTGGCTTGGGATGCCTCCAAGGTCAGTTTGCCCTCGGTCGACATCAGCGAGGAATGCATCCCGCCCGATTTCCGCGATCGTCGTATCCACCGTGTCTGGCAAATCCGCCGGGCTTAGGAAAATACTCGAAAATCTCCAAATCACCTTGCACCGATGCGCAATGGAAGATAAACTCCTCGGGTATTCAAAGCCATGTAAGGAGATCCGATGCGAATCACCACAAAGGGTCGATATGCGCTCAAGGCTGTGCTGGCACTTGCGGAAACCAGCGACCATGGAAAACCGGTATCAATAAAGAATATAGCCGACCGGGAAGAGATCTCCGCCGAATTCCTCGAGCAGATTTTCTTCAAGCTCAGGCGAGCCGGGCTGATCGGTTCGGTTCGTGGTCCGGGCGGCGGCTTTTACTTCGCGCGCCCTCTTTCCGAGATCACCCTGCTCAACATAATCGAGGCCTCGGGCGAAGGGCTGGAGATCTCCCCCTGCGCCTGCGGCAAGCCGAACACCTGCGAAAAGACCGATAATTGCGCCGCAGGCACTGTCTGGCGGGAACTGGACGGCCATATCAGGACCTTTATCGAGTCGACAACCCTCGCGGCCATCCTCGAGAAGAACCGGAACTAAGAGCCTTTCGGTCTTTGGATTCTGGCGGGGAGCGAGCGAGCATTCCGGTCGCGAACCTTTCATTCGTATTCCTTTCGCTCGATTTCTGCCCTCTCGCGTGGCCGGATCTCGATCTCCGCCCGCGCGAGCAGTCCATCGATCTCGACTTTCAGCTCCTGCTCAAGCTCGCATGCCCGGTTGTGGCGGATGCTCTTGTGGATCGAGGCATTGGCCTTGATCCTGCTTCCTTCCGTCCACGCTCACCGTGCCCAGTTCCAGGATCTTCATCTCCTTCGCGAGGACGAGAATCCTCAGGAAGGCCTCGAAATGGCGGCCTTGTTCCGGACACGGAAGGTGCATATCGTGTCATGGTCGGGGTGCCGGTTCGCGCAGATGCAGCAGACGGTGACATCGCTCCGCGTCGCCTTCTCGATCCTGCAGCTGGGAAATATGCCATGGCTATAGCAATACACCAGCAGCGCTAGGAGCATGTGCGGGTAGTATTGATCGTCACCTGACCCCGTTCATTCACGGCAAACCTTCTGACCGGAACCATTGCGGCCGCTTCGATCGTGACGTGGATTATGTGCTTGGCCGGCAGCCATTCCTTGAAGTCGTAGGGCAACAACAGAGGCTGGTCACGGTCCACGGGCTTGAATCGAGTTCCCATTCCCGAATTCCACCCTGCTTCTGATGAAAGGGAATTCGGCGGTCCAAAGACTGACAGGCTCCTGGGCTTGCCCTGCCCGCCTATTCCGCATCCACGTAGGCCTCAAGTTCCTCGCGTCTTGCCTGATCGATGAGGCCGAGCCCTTCGCAGGCGGCAAAAAACTCCTTGACATGGAGGAAGGCCTTGAGCGCGATCCCGGCCGCGGCCATGTCCTTCCTTCCTTGCCTCCCCCTTTCGACGAGGACGACGAGGTCCGTCACGACCAGCCCTTCGCCACGCAGGATTTCCACCGCCTCCAGCTTGCTCGCTCCCGTGGTGACGAGGTCATCAAGGAGGAGGGCCACCTCTCCGGCCGAATAAGCGCCTTCGACGCGGTTGCCGCTGCCATGTTCCTTGACCGGCATGCGCGGCCAGATCATGGGCTTGCCCGTCGCCAGGCTCGCCACCGTCGCCAAGGGGAGGCCGGCCGCCGGAATGCCGGCGATGCTCGAGAACTCGAGGTCCCAGGCGAGGCTGGCATAGGCCCTTCCCGCAAGGGCCATGGCCGAGGGATCGGCCACAAGCCGGCGCAAATCGATGTAGAACGGGCTTTTTTTGCCGCTTTTCAGCGTGAATTCCCCGAGACGAAAACAGCCGGTCCTGACCAGGGCGGCGACCAGGTCACTGCGCAGGGCCTCGTCCGAAGCACTGGGCCTGCCGGGGCCGAAACCGGTGGCGTGGACGCCCACGGACCGGGAGGCAGCCTTGGACCTTGCTGCTTCCATCGCGTCGCGAAGGTCACGGGCGGCCTTGGCGGGATCGGCCGCATCCGCCACCGAGCGTGCGGCCACGACCAGGACGCCGGCGCCATCCTCGCGCCGACCTGCCTCGAAGGCCTTGGCCGGATCGCCTCCCTGTGCGCCAATGCCCGGCGAAAGGAACCAGGCTCCGGGAGCGGCGGAGCGGACTGCCTTGAGGGCGTCCAGGTCGTTGCCGGCGACGACCAGGCCTATGGAGGTCGACCAAGATAGGCACTCGCGAGCCACGGCCACATAGAGGGATCCCTCCTTGCCGCCATTTTTGCTGACGCGAAGGTCCTGGAAGGCTCCCGCGCCGGGATTGCTCGTCCGGCACAGGAGGAAAAGGCCTTTATCCGGCCAGGCCAGGAAGGGGGTGGCGGCGTCCCTACCCATATAGGGGCTCAAGGTGACGGCAGCGACGCCATAATGGCCGAAAATGGATGCGGCATAGGCTTCGGCCGTGGCGTCGATGTCCCCGCGCTTGGCGTCCAGGATGACGGGAATATCTCGGGGAATGAAGGCGAGGGTCTTTTCGAGGGCCGAAAGCCCAGCCTGCCCCGCAGCCTCATAAAAGGCGATGTTGGGCTTATAGCAGGCGGCGAATTCGGCGGTGGCTGTCACAAGGCGATGGTTGAACTCGAGGATCCTTGACTCTGGATCCTTTTCCTCCCTGCCGATGCGGGGATCGAGACCGACGCAGAGGGCGGTTTTCCTTTCCTTGGCGATTGAATCGAGGCGGGCGAAGAAGTGCATGGCTCCTCCGGGAAGCTGGTTTTCGCGAGCCTAACACCGGAGCGAGGCCACGTTCAAGAAGCTGGTGCATGGTTTTTGCCGGGTGGCGGCAGTATACTTCTTAGAGATATGGCATTAAACTCCAGTTATCAACCAAGGAGGTTCGTCGATATGAGAAAGATCGCTGTGATATTGGCGCTCGCACTCATCGCCTTCTCAGGCTTCGCCCAGGATACGACGGCTGCGGCGCCCAATGCCTTGGGCTTCATGGCGGGTCTCAATCTGGGAACCGATGTCATCGTCAACCAACAAACCGGCAAAAAGGTGAACTGGACCAAGTTCGCCTTCACGCCCGATGTCGCTTTCGGGAAATTCGGCGTGGGGCTCGACCTTACGATGCACTTGCAGTTCTATGCCACCCAGGACACTCCGGTCACGATCTATGCCGGGGACTGGAAACCCGACTTCGAATCGAACGGCAAGACCTTCCTGGACGTCTACCTTCCCAAGCTGATGTATGTCCGCTATGGCGTCAAAGGCGAGGACTCCCTCTTCGCCAAGGTGGGATCCATCTCCAACCTCACCTTGGGCAACGGCTTCATCATGGGCGAATACTCGAACATGAGTTTCCTCCCCACGACGCGCATCCTGGGCCTCGATTTCGGCCTTGATGCCGCGATGTTCAAGTTCCCCTATGTCGGACTGCAGCTGGCCGTCGGAAACATGGCGCAATTCGACGTCATCGGCGGCCGCCTTTATACCCGGCCCTTCATCGGCACATCCATCCCGATATTGAAGAACGCAGAGATCGGCGCCACCGTCGTCTCGGACAACCACCCTGACATCTATGGCACGACCACCTCGGTGGCGCGCGCCCTGACCGTCTACGGCATGGATTTCTCGGCGCCCGTCATCTCCAGCAAGGCTTTCCCCCTGCTGGCCTTCGCCGATATCGCCTTCGAGCCCAACAAGAGCTTCGGAGCCATGGCCGGCGTCGGTGGAAAACTCCTGGGCTTCGTCACCTACGGCGCCCAGCTTCGCCTCCTCCAGGACAATTTCGTCCCGGCGTATTTCGATTCGAACTACGACCTTTACCGGGCCCTCAAGTACGACTTCATGCAGACCACCGTGGGCGGCAGCGTCTATGGCGCCTGGTATTCCTCCCTCGGATTCACGGTCCTCAAGGACAAGATCGTCTTCAACGCGAAGATCGACGGGCCCTTCCAGGCCATCGACGCGACGAGCACGAACCAGGCCGACTATCCCCACGTGAAGGTGATAGCGACCCTCGCGGAGGGCTTCCTCGGCGGCTTCTCGGTGGACGCTTCCTATGAGAAGTACTATCTCGGAAAGGTCGGGGGCTTCTTCAAGGACCTCATCGACCCCCTAGATGCCATAATCGGCATGACCATCAACTACCACACGGGCGCATCCATACTGACCCTCAAGTACAACGCCCGTTACGATCCCACGGTCCAGAGCGCCACGTTCGAGGACAAGTTTGTCGTGACATCCAGCATCACGGCCACGATGAAGTTCTAGACAAAGACAGGAGGAAGCTCCATGAAAAGAGTCCTATTCGCGTTGATGATAGCCTTGGCCCTGCCTGCCTTCCTGACGGCGCAGGCTAAGCCCGCCGCGGCCCAGTCCCTCATCCTGGAATTTGTCGACGGAACCGACCTGACCGTCACCGTCGACGGCAAAGAAAAGAAATTCGGCGCCGGCATCGGAGAAGGCGATGTCGTTCCCGTCGGTGCCACCATCAAGACCGGCCCGACCACGACGGCGGAGCTCAAGCTCAAGCCCAATGGCACCATCCTCAAGCTCGCCAAGGCCACAACCTTCACCATCGCCAACGTGGCGACCTCCGACAAGGACAAGAACACCTTCGCCCTCGTCGCCGGCAAGGTGAGGACCATAGCCGCCAAGGGCGGGTCCTACGAGCTCAAGGGCCAGACGGCGGTCTGCGGCGTCCGCGGCACCGACTTTTCCTTCTCGATGGAACCCGGCGCGAAGGAAGAGCTCGTCGTCAACAAGGGAAACATAGCTTTCCAGAAGATCGACGCGAGCGGCAAGATCCTCGCCGAGATCCCTGTAGCCGCCGGCGAGATCGCCGATGCGCTCTCCTCCGTGTTCGCCGCGGCCAAATTCACGGCCGAGCAGTTCAACCAGGCTTTCGGCGAAATGAACTTCCAGAAACTCATCGAGACCGATGTCCCCGGCCATGCGGAGGAGATCGGCGCGGCCCCGACCGGGGAAGCTGCCGCCGCCGCCGCCGCCGCCGCCAGCGCATTGGCCGGAACCGGCAACGTGGAAACCAAGCCGGTGACCGCGGAGACGGCCGGATCCACGCTCGCCGAAGGCGCGAGCAAGCTCACCAAGAGCGACGTCGAAAGCGCCTTCGTCAAGTGGCTGCGCGACGTGATGGGCATGGAGCTCGGCTCCGTCACGATCAACGACAAGACCTATTCCAAGGCCGTCGTCGCGCCGACCTTCAACTTCGGCAAGGTCAAGTTCGGACTCTACCTCCCCATCATCTACAGCTCCAACATGTTCGATCCCGCCGACTGGTACCACCCGAACGGGAACGACGAGTGGTCCTTCGGCACCCAGGCATCCCCGACCGACGCCACCAAGACGCTCTGGGAGACCGATCCCCTCGCCGCAGGGATCGACGCGATGAGCGATTTCGCCCTCAAGATCAAGTTTTTCGAGCTTGGCAGGCAGCTTGAGAGCAAGTTCTTCATCAAGGTCGGCAACCTCGACGACCTCACCCTTGGGCATGGCCTCATCATGAGGAACTACGCGAACGACACCGAGTTCCCCTCGGTCCGCCGCGTCGGATTCAATTTCGGCATGGATTTCACGGCCGTCGGCCTCGAGGCCTTGTCCAGCGACCTGGCCGACCTCGAGAACGGCATCTACGGCGCCCGAATCTATGTCCGCCCGATCCCCAAGTTCCCGCTTGCCTTCGGCATCTCGAGCGTCATCGACATCGCACCACTGCAGAGCCTCTCGAAAACCGTGCCCACGATAGCCGCGACCTACGGGGACCCGATGATCGTCGGAGCCGGCCTCGACCTGGACCTTCCCATCATCCGCGAAGGGCCCTTCATGTTCCGCCTCTTCGCCGACGTCGCGGCCGAGACCGAATACTGGAAGAGCGCCCCCACCGACACGAGCTACGGCACGACGACCGGGCTCAAGACTGAGCTCCTGTACAACCCGGCCACGAGTTCGATCAACAACTGGGGAGCCGCGGGTGGCATCATTGGCCGCCTCCTCGTCATCGATTACCGGCTCGAATACCGCTACTACACCGGCATCTTCCAGCCCTCCCTCTTCGACTCGACCTATGACAAGACCCGTGCGGGCATTGCCATCGAATACGCCAATTACATCAAGGACCCCACGACCATCACATCCGCGACCTCTGTGATGGGCGTCTACGGCGAGGGCGGCTTCAAGTTCCTCAAGGACAAACTCACCTTCGACTTCGGCTACATGTGGCCCTGGGATCCCGCTGTCAAGGTCGCCGACTACGCCGACTTCAGCGCCTTCCTGAAGGCACAGGTCGGGGTCACCTCCGACGAATTCCACGCCAAGCTCGTGATCAAGAAAGGCCTCATCCCGGTTTTCGACGTGGAAGGAAGCATCCTCTATGACCGCCGCGGCATCGCGCAGAGCATCCTTGCCTCCACGGTCGATCCGGTGGGCAGCCCCTTCCAGCTCTTTGACCAGCAGACGACCTTCAGCGGCGAGATCGCCGTCCCTGTCCCGAAGACCCCCAACCTCAAGGTGGCCGTCATATTCGCCGCCATCCCGTCCAGCACGGGTGTTGACGCCAATGACTGGGTCGACAAGGCCGCTGGCATCCCGAAGATGATCCCCTCGATCTCCTTCGAGACGCGCCTGAGCTTCTAGGAGCAGTGGTCCAAGACAGAGGCCGCCCATTTTGGGCGGCCTCTTCTTTTTCCCATGCCTTGGGGCTATAACACTTGCATGGCCAAGATACATGTCCTTCCGCCCGAAACGGCCCGCCTCATCGCGGCTGGGGAGGTCATCGACCGGCCCGCCGCAGTACTGCGCGAGTTCCTGGACAACGCGATCGATTCAGGCGCCACGGAGGTCTCGGTGGAGATCGAGGGCGGAGGCACGGACCTGATCCGCGTGGTGGACGACGGTGGCGGAATGAGCCGGGAGGACCTGGAGCTATCGATACTGCCCCATGCCACGTCCAAGATCTCGCGCGCGGACGATCTCCTCACCGCCACCACCCTCGGTTTCAGGGGCGAGGCCCTGGCCTCGATCGCCAGCGCGGCCCGCCTCGAGATAACGAGCCGCGAGGAGACGAGCGCAGAAGCATGGCGCCTGTGCATCGGCCTCGGCTCGAAAGCCACGTTGAACCCGGGAGCGGGCCGACGGGGCACAAGGGCCGAATCGAGCCGCCTCTTCGAGAACTACCCTGCGCGCCGGCAGTTCCTCAAGCATGCCCAGGCGGAGGCAATGATCTGTCGGCAAACATTCATCGACAAGGCCCTTTCCCATCCCGAACTCGCGATGCGCTACACGAGCGAAAAACGCCTGTCCTTGTCGCTGTTGCCCTCGAGCCCCGAGGAACGCGTCGCCGCGATCCATCCCGAACTGGACAGGTCCCTCGTCTATCGTGTCCGCTTCTCCGGGTCTCATTGCGAAGGTTTCGTCGTCCTCTCCTCACCCGCGTTCTATCGCACCGACAGGCGCCTCATGCAGGTCTTCGTGAATCGCCGCCGCGTCACGGATTCCAATCTCCTCCAGGGCCTTGACCATGCGTTCTCAGGCTTCCTCCCTGGAGGGGCCCATCCAGCCGCCTTCCTTTTCGCCCAGGTCGATCCTGCCTTCGCCGATTTCAACATCCATCCGGCAAAACGGGAGGTCCGGTTCAAGGACATCCAGTCCCTGCGCCAGGCCTTCGTCCATGCCATCCAGGCCTTTCTCCTCGATCTCTCGAGGCGGGAGCCCGAAAAGGCCACAGGCTCGGCCTGGAAAAGCCTTGAGTTCCCTCTTCCAGGCTATGCGAGAGGGGACGAAGGCGTACAGGTGGGCGGAGGCTATGGGAGGGGTGACAGGGGGGCTTGGAGCGGAGCCCGACAGCCCTCCTCAGCATGGGATGACTTCGCTACCCTTCGGGAGAGGTCCCTGCCGCAAGCCAGGGCAGCAGCCGCATCAGGCGCGCCACCAAGCTACGAGGAAGGCCCTCCCAGGTTGCGCTTCATCGGCAGGGCTTTTGGCCTTTTCTTGATCGCCGAGGCCGGCGAGTCCCTCTACCTCATCGACCAACATGCCGCCCATGAGCGCTCCCTCTTCGACCGCTACATGGCCACAGCTCCGGCTGCGCAGGAGCTTCTCGTCCCGGCCGTTTTCGAGGCCGAGGACGACGCAGAGGACAGGCTGCTCGCGGAGGCTGCCGTGTCGCTGGGGGAATTCGGCTTTCGGATCAAGAGGGAGGGCACTTCATGGGCGATCACAGCCCTGCCCTCACCCCTGGATCGCGATCCAGTGGGGGCGGTGAAGGAGATAGTCTCCATGATGGCGGGCACGGGCGAGCATTCCCAGGTCCGGCACGATGCGTCGCCGCGCGACCCTTCTCGTGGGCTCTTACGGCACGGTGCCCGTGAGGCGGCCCTGGCGACCGCGGCTTGCAGGGCTGCGGTCAAGGACGGCGACGAGCTCGATGATGCGGCAGCGGAAGCGCTGGTCCGGCTTGCCCTCGCCCTTCCGCAGCCACGATGCCCCCATGGCAGGCCGGTATGGGCGCGATTGACCCGCAGCGAGCTCTTTGCCCTGGTGCGCCGCACCGTATGACACAAGGGCAGGGGCAGCCTGGATGTCGACCTTGCCCAGGCAGCCCCTCGGTCCGGTCAGGCCCCCGCTAGAGGCCCGCCAGGATCTTCTCGATCTCCGCTCGCTTTGCGTAGGTGGGATTTTTCGTGATGAGTCCCTGGAAGCTGGTTTTCGCGCCGGCTTGGTCGCCCATCGCGAGCTCGAGTTTGCCCAGTTCGTAATAGGCGTCCCATGCCTGGGGCGTGAGCTTCAGGAGGTCGACATAGGCACCCTTGGCGCTGTCCCTTTGGTCGGCGGACACATAGGCGCGCGCGAGGTTGAGCCTGACCGTGGTGTTGCTCGGGGCCAAGGCAAGGGCGGCCGAATAGTGGAATACGCTCTTCTCGAAAAGCGACTTCTTGGAATAGGCATTCCCGAGGTTGTTGTTCACCTCGAAGGATTTGGGGTCTATCCGATACGCGTCCTCAAGGTATCCGAGGGCCTTGTCCGAAAAGCCCGAATCGAGATAGAGGCGCCCCAGGTTCACCCTGGGTTCGACGTAGCGTGGATCGAGCTTCGCGGCTTGGGCGTAGGCGACGACGGCTCCGTCGGAGTTGCCCGATCCCTCGTAGGCCAGTCCCATGGTGTATTGGTAGATGGCCACGTTCCCTTGGAGGGCAACGGCGCGTTCGGCGTACTTGACCGCCTCCCCGCCCTTGCCGAGCTTGAGCTTGACCGTGGCCATGTTGTAATTGGTCAGGGCATCGTCGGAGACGCCAAGAGCCCTCGTGAAAAGATCCTCGGCGTCCTTGTACTGTCCCGCGGAGGCCTGGATGACGGCGAGCTCGCGCATGGCCAAGGCGTTCTGCGGCTCGAGCTGGATGGCCTTGGCATAGGAAGCCAGCGCCGATTTCTGGTCGCCCTTTGCCGCCTCGAGTTTCCCCATCTCCTGCCAGGCCCTGCCGTAATCGGGCTTGGCGGACACGGCTTTCCTGAAAGCGTCGTATGCCTTGACCGGATTTGCCAAAGCCTTCCAGGTCACGCCCAGGTTCAGGAAGGCGAGCTCGAATTTCGGGTTCAGGGTCGAGGCGGCCTCGAAAGACTGGCGCGCTTCCTCGTAGCGCCTTGCCTTGAAATAGGCCTTGCCGAGCTCGTAGGCATAGAGGTAATTCTTAGGATCAAGGCGGGTCGCTTCCTTGAGCTCCGTGATGGCGTTTTCTGTCTGGGCAAGGTCGGCGTTGATCTTGCCAAGGGTGTAGAAGGGAGAGGCGTTCCCCGAGTCCCTCTTTTTCGCGTCCCGCGCCGACTGAATGGCATCCTTGAGCGCTTGATCCGCGGCGGCCCCTGCATCCTTTTTCGAGGCGTCATAATAGGAATCGGCCATCTCGGCGAGCTTCTGGCCCGCGAACTTGTCCTCGCCTTCCGGGAACTTGTCCTTGGCCTGCGCGAAGGTATTTTCCGCCTGGGAGATGTCGCCCTTTTCCGCAGCGGTCCTGCCCTTTGCCATGAGTTCATTCACGGCCCGCATCTGCTCCTGGAGGGCCTTGCCTTTCCGGGCTAGCTCCTCCGCTTCGGCCTTCTTCCTTTCCGCCTCGGCGGCGGCTTCCGCTTTCTTCTGGGCTTCCTCTTCCGCTTTCTTCTGCTTGGCAGCCTCGACCGCAGGGTCGATGGCGGCCTTTCCCGGCTGGACGGATGCGCTGCCTGGAGCCACCACGAGGGGCTTGTCAAGCTTTTGCCCAAGCTTGTCGAGGGACTTGGCCAAGGCGTTCTCTCCGCTTGCCGCCTGCTGCTTTTGTTCCTGGGCCGCACCGCTTTGGGCTTTCGACACCTTGTCGCGCAGGTCGCGCGCCTCGCCGTCTCCCGCATTGTCGATGAGGAGCTTGTCGAGGAGATCGAGGGCCCTGTCGTAGGAGCCTCTCTCCAGGTAATCCTTGGCCAGGGCGAGCACGTTGGCCCTCGTGCGCTCGGCTTTGGTTGCGCTTGCATTGGTCGCAAGGAATATGCCGCCCCCGACAAAAAGGGCCAGGAGGACGGCGGCCGCGATTACGAGAACCTTCTTACGGGTATCCATGGATCGACTCCCTTGCGACGTTGGCTATTGGTCGAGTTCCAGGCTGTCGCCGTAGCCTTGGACCTGGCCGGAACCGGCGGAGAGGCTCGTCGTCTCCTCCGCGGAGGCCTTGAGCGATGCCTGCACCTGGTCCAGAAGCAGCTTCTTGGCTTGCTCAGCCTGGAGTCGCTGGGCTTCCGCCTGGGCCAGGGCCTGCTGTTCCGCTTGGATGTTCGCGCCAAGGCGCTTCACGATTTCCTCGATGTTCGACCTCTGGCTTGATTGGGGATCCAGGGCCAGATAGGCGCTGTAATCCGAGCTCGCGCCTTCGTAATTCCTGAGGGAAAGCCGCACATTCCCGCGGTTCAGGTAAGCCTGGGCGAAATTCGCGTTTGCGGCGAGGGCCTGGTCGTACATTTCCTCGGCAAAGGCGTTTTTCCCCTGTAGGACAAAGGCATTGCCCATGTTGTAGAAGAATAGAGGTTTATAGCGGACGCTGGAAAGGGAACCCTTCCTGAGCACGGTGACCGCTTCGTCATAGCGTCCAAGCATTTCGTAGCAGGCGCCTAGGTAGAGCCAGGCCTTCTCGTCCGCGCCGGGATCGAGCACCGCCACTTCTAGCAGCTTGGCGGCTTCCGCAGGCTTGTCCTCCCGGAACAACTGCTCCCCTGCGAAAAAAGGACCTTCCGCGGCGGCCATCAAATCGGCCGCGAGCACTGGCTGGCCTGCCAGGAAAAGCATGACCGCGACGATCGCAGGAGCCTGTCTTCGCTTTTGCATCGCTTTCCTGCCTCTCGCCTTGAGCGGGTGTCGCATAATTGCCCGAGGCACGCTATAGTATAGCAAGATACCACAGTTTCCGGGACGTAGCGCGGCCTTCCAGACCGCCGAACCGGAGCGGAACGGGAATGCGCCGATGTCATTCGTCTTGATTCTCATCATCATTTTCGGCGTCGCTATCGGCTTCTTGAGCTGGTTCATAATCCGCATGGTCGCGACTCCGCGCCATACGAAGGCGGTGAGCGAGCAACTCAAGCAGGGTCGTGTGGCGAACGCCATCCGTAGCTCCAAGGCCCTCATCAACAAGGACCCCCGCAATGCCGAGGCCCGCTGGCTCCTTGGCCAGGCCTATCTAGCCGACAACAAGCCCGAGCTGGCCCTCATGGAGTTCAAGGAGGTCGGGAAGATCGGCCAATTCGGCCCCGACCTCCCCGAAATCCCTTTTCGCAAGCAGACCGCCATGCTCTATGAGCGTTTTGGCCAGACTGAGGAGGCTCTCAAGGAACGCATCCTCCTTTCGCGCCTTGAGCCGCTTTCGGGCGAGCATTTCTACCAGGCAGGCAAGCTCTTTGAAGGCCGCGGCCGAACGGACGTGGCCATAGACTATTTCAGGAAAGCCATCGATCTTGATCCCCGCCACGCCAGAGCCCATCATGACCTCGCCATGATCCTCTACCGGACCAAGCATCCCACGGAGGCGAAGACGGAGTTCGAACTCGCGATCAAGTACGATCCCGAGGATTTCGAGGCCTTCTTCTATATGGGCAAGCTTTTCAAGGAGCTCGGCGATTTCACCGCGGCCCTCCTCAACCTCGAGAAGTCGATGCGGAATCCCGCATTGAAGGTCAAGGCCCTCGTGGAGCGCGGTGGCTGCTACATGAGCCAGAACGCCCTCGACAAGGCGGTCCCGGAACTCGAGCGGGCGATCAAGCTCATCAAGGACGAAGCCGCGCCAGAATCCCTCTACGGCCGCTATTTCCTCGCCATGTGCTATGAAAAAATGCGCAATCTCGACATGGCGATCGAGCAATGGGAAAAGATCTACGCCAAGAAGGTCGGGTTCCGCGACGTGGCGGAAAAGCTGACGCAATACCAGGAATATCGCAGCGACGATCACATGAAGGACTATCTGACCTGCAGCAAGGAAGAGTTCGGCGGCATCTGCAAGGCGATCGTCCAGGGTGCGATGGCCCTCTCCATCCGGGGTGCCGAGGACCTCGCCCATGGCGCCGATATCATCGCCGTCGAAAGCGAATCCGAAAAATGGCTCGGGACAAAGAAAGCCCCCAGGCTTATCCGTTTCCTCAGGTCCTCCGAGCAGATAGACGAAACCGCCATCCGGGCCCTCATCGACCAGATGAAGACCCTCGGGGTCGCCCGCGGTGCCTTTGTCACCAGTTCCTCCTTCACGCGCGGAGCCCTTGAATTCGCCGAAAACCGCTCGGTGGAGCTCTTCACGAAGGAACAGCTCCAGGAAATGCTGACAAGGAGCCCGAGCATCGGGCGCTAGGATCAATGAGGATCCTCTGCATTTCCGACCAAGTCGATCCCCTCGTCTATTCCTCGAGAATGAAGGACCGCTTCGGGGAGGTCGACCTGGTGCTTGCCGCCGGCGATCTCCCGATGGAGTACCTCGGTTTCATCACCTCCATGCTCAACAAGCCGCTCCTTTTTGTCGAGGGCAACCACGACCTGGGCCGCATCGCGCCGTGGAGCGACACGCCCGCCTCTCGCATCGACTCCCCCCATGCCCAAGGAGACGACTCCGGGGCCATCGATATCGGTTTCAGGTTCGCGAAGGTCGACGGGCTGATCGTCTTGGGCATCCCCGGCTCCATGCGATACAATGGCGGCCCCAACCAGTTCACCGAACTGCAGATGGCATTCCGCATCCTCCTCTGCATCCCGCGCCTAGTCTGGAACCGCGTTTTGCATGGCCGGGCCTGCGACATAGTCCTGACCCACGCCCCCCCTCGCGGCATCCACGACCGTGACGATCCCTGCCATAGGGGCTTCGAGTCCTTCAATCGCCTGATCCGTCGCGCCAGGCCACGCTGGCTTATCCATGGCCATGTCCACCTCTACGACCTTGCCGATGTGCGGGTAAGCCAATCGCTCTCCACGACCGTCGTCAATGCCTTCGGACATTGGAGCATCGATACCGAGGAGGAGTATTCTTGAGCGACTGGTACAAAACGCTCGCGACCGAGGACTTTTCGAGAGCCCGGACACGGGAGTTCCTCCAGCGGGTGGGAGGCCTCCTCGATCCAAGCCGGGATCGCCTTCTTTCACTCGATGCTGTCAAGGCGCTCCTGAAGCCCGGCGGGGAGGTCTACAAAGGCATCCAGGCCATCCCCCTCGAGCTCATTGTCGGGAGCGAAGGCCGTTACCGGGATTTCAACCGCCATTTCCTTCCCCGTCACGATTATCTCAGGAGCCGCTGGGTCAATATCGATCTAGCCCACTACACTGAAGTTCCCCTTCCCCCTATCCGTCTCTATGAAATTGGCGGAGTATATTTTGTCCGTGATGGCAACCACCGGGTATCGGTTGCCCGCATGCGCGGCCAATCCAGCCTCGACGCGGAAGTATCGAGCCTGGATGCCGAACTTCGTCTTCATCCTGGCATGACGATAGAAGAGCTCAAGCGAGGCGTCATCGAGTACGAAAAGCGCGTTTTTTATGAAGAGACAAGCTATGGCAGGCTCACCGGCGATGACAACCTCGTCTTTTCAAGCCCCGGGCGCTACGAGGAGATCTTCGAACATATCCTCGTCCACAAGTACTTTGTCAACCAACAACGTTCGGGTGAGATACCTCTTGATGCCGCCATCTACTCCTGGTATGAGACTGTCTACTCTCCCATAATCAGCGCCATCGATGAACTCGGCTTGCTGGCTCGCTTTCCCGGGCGGACGGCCTCTGACCTCTATGTCTATATAGTCAAATACTGGGATGAGCTAAAAAAGAAATATGGGCTTGGATACACCTTGGCCGCAGCAACCATGGGCTTTGACGCGGCATATGGGAAAAGCAAGGCCTCCAGGTTTCGCGCAGGACTGGCCTCCTTCCTTTCCCGGTTCTGGTTTCGATCGGCAGGCCCAGCTTCGCATCAGGGGAAAAAAAAGGAAGATACGTAACCCGGAGAGGCTCCCCGCTGTTTGTCTTTTGTAGTGGGGCGCATGACGACGCGTCCTTCCTGCGATTCCTCCTTTATTGCTCCAGCTCCCGGGTTCCTCCTTCCCGGGAGCACTTTTTCCCTCGCAACCGAGGATTGATTGACAATATGGCGAGTCGCAGGGTATCTTTCCTGCAAAGGCGAAGGAGTCATCCATGGCACAGGTTTCCAAAAACTCGCGTTCAAGCAGCTCAACACAGCACTTTTACTGCCCCTGTGGCGGCGAGATCAAGATGAAGTCTCTCCTCGAGAACGGCAAGATCCGCAACCTCGCCGAGTGCGAGAAGTGCAAGCGGACCGAGCGCCGCCCGAGTGATTTCGTTTAAGGATCCAGGCGCGATCGATTGGAAGGGCCGCCCAAAAGGCGGCCCTTCATCATTAACCGGAGACTGGAAGCTCATTCCGCCAAGTGGCCAGAGTGTCCTCTATGAGGTCATGGCTATCTTGGATGACGCCGACGATTTCCTGCCTTGATGTCGGCGCGGGAAGGACCGCGAGGATGCCAATGCGGTAACCCGCACCTCCAAGATTCCTCAGGATGGCCTTGAGGCCATGGATGTGCCAGCCTCCGTCCAGGGCCACTACCACCACAGGCAAGCTTGAGTCCCCTCTAAAAACCTATAGCCTGGAAGTCCCTGTTCTTATTTCTGAATCGTGAAAAATCAGCCGACCCCGGGCATACCCCTCGGCGGACTCGGCCATTGCCTCGCGTCAACTGCCGCAAAAAGCCCCCGTGGTCC
>JANYKC010000066.1 GCA_025358255.1 Spirochaetaceae bacterium | reverse complement strand
CCTCGGTTTCCGGGGCAGACGGAGCCTCGCCTTCGCCCGCGAGGGCGGAACCCAGGGCGAAGAATATGACGAGGGCGAGGGGAGCCTTGCTCATGGTGTGAGTATCGGCACGGAAAGGTTCATGCCTTCGTGGATCACGCTCGTGAGCTCGAGGCCGTTCTTGTCGGCCAGGGTTTCGGGCCTCACCTTGAAGCGGAGCGATATGCCCCAAAGACTATCGCCCTTGGCTACGAGGTACTTCCCGCCGAAGACCGTGTCATCCGGCACGATCTCGAGGGGCGGCGGCAGGGCGCCCTCCTTGAGGACGGGTACGACCACGACCTGTCCGATCCTGATCTTGTTCGGGTCGAGGCCGGGATTCGCGTCGACGATGAGGGGAACCGGAGCGCCGTAGGCGCGGGAGAGGGCCGAGACGCTGTCGCCCGAGCGAACGGTGTGGAGCTGGTAGCGGAGGAGCTTGCGGCTCGTGTCGGCGAGGGCGGCGGTGACGATGATGGCGGAGCCCGTGGGCACCTTGAGGCCGTAGCCCTTCCAGGGCGGGGTGACCGCGTAGCGTAGTTCTGCGTTGGCCTGCCTGAGGGAATCGAGTGGAAGGCTGGCCGCCTCCGCAAGAAGGCCGAGGTCGACGGAGCGCTCGAGCTCGACCCGCTCCCACTCGACCGGCGCCTTCCAGGCCGCGGGAAGTCCATTCCTTCCCGGGTAACGGAGGATGGACGCCACGGCGAGGAACTTCGGGACGTAGGACGAGGTTTCCTTCGCGAGGAAGCCCTTGTCGCGGAGCTGCCAGAAATCGCGGCTTCCCGAGGAGGCCACCGCGCGTGAGATCGCGCCGAGGCCCATATTGTAGGCGGCCAGGGCCAGGTTCCAATCGCCGAGGCTCGCGCGGTTTTCCTCGAGCTTGCGGAGGGCGGCGTCGGTGCTCTTCATGAAGTCGCGCCGCTCATCCACCCAATCGTCGATCCGTATCCCGTAGCCCCCGATGGAATTTCGCATGAATTGCCATATTCCCATGGCCCCGCTCTTCGAGACGGCCCGCGGCGAGTATTCGGACTCGACGACCGGAAGGAAGGCAAGTTCCTCGGGCAGGCCGTAGTAGGCGATGCGTTCCATCACGTAGGAAAGCCAGGGCGAGGCCCGGTCGATGATGGCCGCGAGCCAGCGTTTGCCGTCGTCGCTCAGGTAGCTCGCGCGGAAGGCCTCGAAGCTGGGCTCGCCCCAGGGCATGTCGAGGTCGAAGTCCCCCTCGCCAACGTGGCCTCGAAGGGGGGGGGGCGCGGATTCGGCGGGCTTGACCTGCCTGAAGCGCGGATCGGGTTCCGCTGGCGGCAGGGGCGGGACCTCGGCGGGAAGCACGGATTGCGGAATGTCTTCGGCGCCAATGCTCGAATCGTTCGGCCCGCCTGGCTCTTGGGCAGTCGCGATCGCGAGGAGGTTCGAAATAATAATTAGTACGATAAATACGATTGAAAGCTTATAGTTCATTGCATCTTTTCCCCGAAATAGATGCCGGCCCACTCCCACTGTCCGTGGATGTCGGGATCTGCCGGGAAGTTGATCTTGCGGAAATAAAGGTACCAGGTCGTCACGCGGTCGGACCAACCCCAGGTCTTGAGATAGGCTTCACGGGTTCCCGAAGACGGGTCGAGGGTAGGCGCGAAGCTCACTCGGCTGCCCGCCATCAGGGCGGCGAAGTCGAAGAGCACCTGGCTGTTCGCGTCGCTCTCGTCCTGGTGCCAGGACATGGCGAAGAAGTTGACCTTGGCGCGGAACTTCCTGAGGCGGCTCGCGCTTCCGGAGTTGAGGGCGTCCTCGATGCCCTTTACGAGGACGTCGAGATCGTCGTAGGCCCAATCCTTGGGACTATTGTAAAAGTCGACTATGTTGCGCGCGTAGGTAAAGGCGTCGGGATATCCGGGGATCTGGGAGGAGAAGTAGGGGAGGAAGCGGGCGTAGGTTTCGACGGCCTTGGCCCAATCGCCGACGCGTTCGTATTCCTTGCCGAGAAGGAAGAGCATGGTGCCCATGTCCACCCGATCCTGAAAACGGCCGATAAGCTCCTTGAAGTAATCGATCCGGCGCTCGGGCGAGCGGACTGTCTCGATGAGCCGCTTGAGGCTCTCGTAATGGAGGGACTTGTTGTCGACCTCGAGGTCGGCGTAGGTCTTGACTATGCGCTCGTAATAGAGGGAGGCGATGGGAGCGGCGCCCTCGCTGTCGTAGCACCAGGCAGCGGTGAAGAGATACCAGGCGAGATAGGGGTCGTCTGGGTGACGGTTGGACAGGTCGGTGAGCAGGGTCGCGAGACGACCATACTCCTTTTGTCTGAGGAGGATCGATGAGATTTCGCGAACGGCGGCGAAACGCTCGACGGTATTCGAGGACTTGGAATCGAGCATGCCGAAGAGGACCCGAAGCTCGGCCCTATCCTCGCGCGAACCGGCGAGC
>JANYKC010000020.1 GCA_025358255.1 Spirochaetaceae bacterium | reverse complement strand
TTGCCCTGGAACCTCGACCCGGCCGCCTTCCACGAGCTCATCGCCGAGGACGCCAGGATCTCCCTCGCATCCATTCCCATCGATCCCTAGGACGCCTGACCAAGCTCAGACCGAGTCCCTTGGCCCGGAAGGACAAGAGGTTCGGGAGAATTGACGCTTACGGTGCCTCTGATGGCCTCGGTAGACCCAATGATCGCTGGGATCGAGTTCCAAGGGGTCCTGGAGCCAAACAATAGATTCCTGGGAATACGGATATTCCTTCCCATTGTTGAAGGTGATGTGCACTCGCCTGGTGTCCATGTGCCTCTGGCAAGAAGCGATTTCGCGGGTACGGTCTTCGCCTTTGACCAGGATCAGATGCCGTCTTGTGTCCATGCTAGGTCCTGAGTTCCTTCAGCCAGTCCTTGGTCACGGAAGAGAAGAAATCCCTGTTCCACAAGTCGAGGCTTCGTGGATCGCGGATGAACGGCCTTACGTCCTCTGCAGCCTGGGTGAAGTCCACCTGGCCGAACCTCTGTTCGAGCAGTTCCAGGAGTTGTGGGCTGTCCAGAGCTTCAGGGGTCTTCAAGTGCCCCGATTGGCGCATCCTCGCCTCCAGATGCCCAAAGTTGGGACTAACTCTGTGGGACAAGAACCATAGGTAGTCGTAGAAGTCGCGGCCTTTGACGCGATTCTTCCAGGAGCGGCACAAGACGGCGTGGAGCTTGCCAGCGAACAGCGAAGGCAGGTCATAGAGGCGAACGGAGTACGGAATGGGACTGAGCTGGTACTTGACATCGTAGCTCGCCCCGTGGGGAGGATCCGTGTCGACCTCGAACTTGATCTTCAACTTTTCGTTGGGGGGAACCCCGGAGACAGGCGGTGTCAGGGAGGCGATCTTCAGAAGGTGTACGAGGGTGTCTCCCTTGATGAACGCTGATTGGACCGCCGAGTCCTCGGTCTTCTCCTTCCTCTCGACTTGAACCTCGAAGCCATAGGCCGCCAGTTCATCGCGGACGGAGGACGTGTAGGCATCAATGTCAAAGTCAGCCTGCGGGGCCTCAAGGCTGAAGTCGAGGTCTTCTGAGAAGCGGTCCAGACCATGGAAGATCCGCAAGGCGGTGCCTCCGTAGAAGGCCCCCTCACGGAAAAACCCCGCCCGGGAGAGCCCGAGGAGAGTGATCTCTTGGATGATTTCCTTGAGAGCGGACCGAAAGTCGTCGGCGGTCTTGCAGTCGTGGCGCTTCAGAAGGTCTTGGACGGGACTAGCCATAGGTCTTCACTCCCCATGCGGCCAGTAAGGCTACCGGACGGCTTCGGTAGAGGGCGCTCCACTCGGCCAGTTGGTTCCATTGGAGGCCGGCCAACTCGTCCGGGTCCATTCGCCAGTCTTCCAGTAAGAGGTGGGAGATGTCGTCGAGGGTCTCGATTCCTCGGGTCTTGTAGACCGAGTCGGACAAGGCCTTCTCGGGACAAGCCAGCAGATAAGGGTAGCCAGCTTCTTCTCGGCGTTCAATCCCGTAGGGGTAGACGGCCTTCGGCAAGTAGGCGTAGGTATACTCGCCAAAGGGCGTCGAGAAAGCCTTGTCCTTGTTCTTGCCGTAGGCGGCCGAGGTGAAGGTGGGAACCCCTTCGGGGATCAATCCGTGGAAGGCAAGGGCGTACTGAAAGGATAAGTAGGACGGGCCGTAGATCACAGGGGACAGAACTTGAGGAGGAGGGGCCTCCCCTTCGACAAAGAGTCCCCTTCGCACCTGGATCAAGGTTCCGGCCTTAAGGAGTCGGCTCAGGCGAGTCTTGGGGTTACCATAGCCGGAGAGTTCCTGCATGACGGTGAGACTGTCCTTGAGCATACTATCTCCAGTAAGTATCACAATACGATACTTACTGGAGATTGACAATACTTCTTTGTCACCTTGGGAGGTGCCGCGAGCCATCGCTGGCCAATGTAATAGGTCGTCGAGGGCCGCATGCCCCTGTCAAGTCTCGTTGATAGATTCGTTCTAGCGCTTGATCTGGCGCGGCATATGTCTTTACGTGGTCGATACCTACCTGGGTATCGAAGATCTTGTTAAAGCTTTGGTGGCGGACCACTAGTGCAGCGGGGGTACTTGCAAATGTCAACGCCGATTTGATTTTGCCGCTTTTCGCCGACGAGAAATTGCCGGTTTCCCGTCAGTGTCAGTCGAAGCCGACGGCCCCGACGCGTAGCCTTTCCTTCATCCTGTAGGAGTCAGCCTTCAGGCTCAGGACGTGAACATGGTGCAGGAGCCGGTCGAGCATTGCCGTGGCGACCGCCTCGTCGGACATGAGTTCGGCCCACTTTGAGAAGGGGCGGTTGGACGTCATCACGATGGAGCCGGTCTCATAGCGCACATTGACGAGCTGGAAGAAGACGTGGGCCTGCTCCGGAGAGAGGGGTTCGTGGCCGACTTCGTCCAGCAGGAGGACATTCGGCTTCCGGAACCAGGCAAGGGCCTTCCTGAGCCGGCTCTGCTCGCGAGCCTTCAAGAGCTTCTCGATGGCCTCCCTGCAGCTGATGTGGTAAGCGGAATAGCCTGACATGCAGGCATGGTGGCCAAGCCCGAGCATCAAGTGGGTCTTCCCCACCCCCGAGGGCCCGAGCAGGACGACGTTCTCCTTGCGCTCGATGAAGGCCAGGCTTCGGAGTTCCTCGAAGCTGGCCGTCGGCAAGCCACCCTTGAGCCAGGAGAGGTCGAAATCGTCGAGCCGCTTGTACTGGGGCATGCCGGACAGCTTCAGCCTGGTCCTGGCCATCCGCTCCATCCTCGCGGTGTACTCGAGGTCGACGAGCTCCTTGATCGAATCAAAGAGCGGGACATCCCCTCGTCCAGAGGCCCCAAGGAAGGTCTCCAAACCCGCCGACATGAAGCCGAGCCCCAGCTCCTCCATCCGGGCTGTGAGCGTCTCCATGGCCGCGCCATGCGCGCTCATGCGGTCACCGCCAGCGAGGAATCTGCGAATAGGTCGTCATAGGTGGCCGGGGGCCGGATCTCGACCTCTGGTTCAGTGGGCCTGATCTTGGGCACCCGAGGCTTTCGGACCCGGGCTAGCCTGGCGCGATCGGCATTCCAGCGCTTCTGCAGGGCCTCACGATCTTCGGGGAAGAAGTGCTTGATCCGCGCACCTTCGACGGCGAGCGGGAAGCTGCGGATGGAGCCGGCAGGGCCGATGACCTCGGCGTCGCCGCCCAAGGGTGGGACCATTAGTGTGAGCGTCTTTCCGATATGCTCTGGCGGCACCGAGTAGCTGTTCATGCCATACCGGATCAGGGACTCGCGGTTGACGTGGACGGCGGTCTCCCTCCGAGTGTCGAAGGGCAGAGTACTTACTTGCTGGAGCACCGGGAGCTCACGAGCGAAGCGGTCAGCGCGGCCCTCGTTAAAGTCCGAGAGCTTCTTCCCGTCGATCGTGGCGAGCCAGCCGCGGACCTTGTCATTCAGGCCTGCGAGGCTCAGGATCTCCCCTTCCATCCGGGGCCAGAAGTTGTTGTCGAGGTAGCCGACCATGCGCTCGACCTTGCCCTTCGTCTCCGGCCGGCGCACTCGGCAGCGCTTCGGGGCGAATCCATAGTGCACGGCGAGCGCCATGAGTCTTTTCGCCGGACGCCAGACTCCTTCAGCATCGGGCTGGAAAGCAGTCCGCATGTTGTCGTAGAGGATCGTGCGTGGTACGCCGCCGAAGTACGCAAAGGCCAGCGCATGGCAGGCCAGCACCGTCGCGGAATCCATGCTCGTCGTGAACTGGACGAAGGCCTTCCGGGAGTAGCCGAGCACCATGACGAAGGCGGAGAGCTTGACCACCTTGCCGTCGACCATCTGTTTGCCGAACTCCTTCCAGTCGACCTGTGCCTGCTGGCCTGGCTCGGTCTCGAAGCGCAGAACCGCTTGGGTCTCGAGCTTCCGTCTTACGTCCGCGACGTAGTCCTTCATGACCGAGATCTTGCCTTCGTAGCCGATCACAACGATCCGTTCGTAGATGATCTCGCTGTTGAAGTAGGTATCCGCTTCAAGGATCTCGTCGATCTTGGCCTTGTACGGATCGACCTTACTGCCACGAACGGGATTCTTCCGGCCGCGAGGCATACCTTTGAGATGCGATCTCACGGTCCGTTCGCTAACGCCGAGGATCCGTGCAATCTCGGCCTGTTTCTTCCCTTGTCCTTGAAGGATTCGGGCTTCGAGCATACGATGCTCCTTGTCCATGGGGCTTACCTCTGGTTGTGGTGTGTGTGGTTACCACCATCCTACCAGAGGTCGGTCCC
>JANYKC010000078.1 GCA_025358255.1 Spirochaetaceae bacterium | reverse complement strand
TCGCCATCGCCTGCGCGCGCCTCGCCGACGACGCCGAGGAGCAGGTGGCGCCGGACGCCCGGACGCGCGACCTGGCCATCGACCCGAGCGGCGAGCGGCTCGCCTACGTCACGCGCGCCTCCGACGGCTACCGCGTGATGGTCGCGACCTTCGCCGAGCGCCGGACGCGCCTCGTCTCCGGCCCGCACGCGAAGGAGCCCATGCCGTCCTTCCTGTCGCCGACACGCCTCGTGGTCTCGGCGGACGGGTCCGCCTTCGTGCACGAGCTCGCCGCAGGCTGGTCCGCGCGCGTGGCCGGGCCGAGGGAAGAGCCCAACCGCTTCGCGCCTTTCCCCGCCGACCCGCGGCGCCTGGCGGTGGGGCTGCCGCGCGGGGACACGATCGACGTCTGGACAATGGAGCTGCCGCGCTGATCAGCGACAATTGCTTCTGCCGATTGGCGACAAATGGACTACCGGGAGGCTGCGCATCGCCATGCCTCGAACGTTCGCTCGATGTCATACCCCCGTCGGGGGAAATGACATGGGTTCGAGGTTCGACTCGACGGTTTTCGACTCCACATCGGCCGCGCCGCGGTTGCCGCACTCGCGGCTGGTCTCGCGGCCATCCTGTACGCGATCGCAGCGCGATGGTAGATACGCGAGATCGGCTACATGTTCGGCCAGTACAAGCGCATCCGCAACGAGTGGAGCGGCGTGCTCACCGGCAAGGGCCTTTCCTTCGGCGGTTCCTTGGTCCGCCCCGAGGCGACCGGCTTCGGAGCCACCTATTTCGCCGAGGAAATGCTCAAGCTCAAGGGCGACAGCCTCAAGGGCAAGACGATCTCCGTCTCCGGCTTCGGCAACGTGGCCTGGGGCGTCTGCATCAAGGCCAGCCAGCTTGGCGCAAAGGTCATCACGATCTCCGGCCCGGATGGCTATATCTGGGACATGGACGGCATCGGAACGAAGGAAAAGTGGGACTACCTCGAGCAGATGCTCGTGATCGACCGGAACAAGGTCGAGACCTACGCCAAGAAGTTCCCCAACGCCAAGTTCTTTCCCGGACGCAAGCCTTGGGAGCAGAAGGTCGACATCGCAATGCCCTGTGCCATCCAGAACGAGCTCAACGGCGAAGATGGGAAGACACTGATCGCGAACGGCGTCAAGATCGTCGTCGAGGTCTCCAACATGGGTTGCACGCCCGAAGCCTGGAAGCTCTTCATCGAGAAGAAGATCCCCTTTGCCCCAGGCAAGGCAGCGAACGCCGGCGGTGTCGCCACTTCCGGCCTCGAGATGAGCCAGAACTCCATGCGCCTTGCCTGGAGCGCCGAGGAAGTCGATACCCGCCTCCATGACATCATGATCAACATCCACAAGGTCGCCTACGGGACGGCCAAGCAGTACGGCTTCGAAGGCAACTATATCATTGGCGCCAACATCGCCGGATTCAAGAAAGTCGCCGACGCCATGATCGCCCAAGGCCTCGTGTGATCGGCTGATCCGCAGACCCCGATGATCGCAGGAGCCGCCCGGAAGGGCGGCTCCTTGTTTATGAGGACAGGGTTCACGCGGCGGACTGCGACTGTCCTTACTGACCCGGCAACTTAACATCGGGTACTCTCCCATGATTCTGGCCCGTCGCTACGGGTCAGAATCATGGGCTGAAGCCAATGTTTGGTTGCCGGGTCAGTAATGGCTTGGCGACGTCTCCGCGTGGAAAACTCCTCCGTCCGAGGCTGCTTGCCCCTACACGACAAGAATCTTGATGTCCTTCTCCGTTCCCTGCCTGACTATGCCAGGATCCACCTTGCCGTCGGTGATGATCACGTGGTTCGGCGTGATGCTCGAATAGGTGATGAAGGATTTCCGCTTGAATTTCTGCGAATCGGCAAGGATGAATTTCTTGTCGGAGTGGGCGCTCACCAGCTCGTCAAGATTGCCGGTTTCCACGTCGAAGACCATGAGGCCCGCATTGACATCGATGGCGTCAATTCCCAGGAAGCACTTGTTGAAATGCGCGCTGGCCACCATCTTTTCGCTTATGAAGCCCGCGACGTCCCGGCGGTGCGGGCGGTATTCCCCGCCGATCAACAGGACCTTCGTGAACGGAGCCAGCGCTTCGGCATTTATCAGGGAGTTGGTGGTGATGAGCACCCCGCTGATCAAGCCCGCCCTGATCCTCTCGGCGAGTTGCCTCGAGAACTGGGCCACGGTCGTCCCGCCGGAGATGAAAATGATGTCGTCGTCCTCCACCAGCGTGCTCGCATAGGCGCCGATCAGGCTTTTCTCCGCCGCGTTTTCCTCAGCCACGACGTCGTACTGGTATTCGGTCTTTACCGCAGGGCTATCCGGAACCTGGTGGATCCCTCCGAATCCCCTGATGATCCTTCCCTTCTTCTCCAGCCCGACGCAGAGGCGCCGGGCGGTCGAATCCGATATTCCGAAAAGCTGGACGATTTCGGCCATGTCCAGCCTGTGTCGCTCCTTCAGGACCTCCAGGATTTCATTTTCCCTTGAAGATACCTTCCCCATGGCTTCCTCCTTCCAAGATCCCAAGGAATGTAGCGCAAATCCCTATTTTATCGAACCCGCATTCACGCCCTCCACCAGGTATTTTTGGAGGAAAAGGTACATGACGATCGCGGGGATCGTGGCGATCGTCAATCCGGCCATCTGGTAAGGCGGATCGCTCTGATAGCGGCTGACGAGGGCGCTCAATGCCACCACCACGGTTTGCGTCTCCCTCTTCGTGAGCAGCACTAGGGGCGTGAGGAAATCATTCCAAGTCCGCAGGAAGACGAAGGTCGCGTTCACGGCGATGGCCGGCTTTCCCAGGGGGAAGATGACATTGCGGATTATCCCGAAAAAACCGCAACCGTCGAGGATCGCGGCCTCGCATATCTCGTCGGGGATGCCCTTGAAATAGGCGGTGAGGAGCATGATGCAGGCGGGTATCCCCGCGGCAAGCGAACAGATGATCACGGCGAATGGCGTGTTGATGAGGCCCAGTTTTGAATACAGGAAATAGAGGGGGATGAGGGTCACCTGGTTGGGCATGAACATGCTGAAAATGATCACCAGGTATACGGCATGGCTTTTCCTGAAAGGCCGTTTCGCGAACACGTACGCGGCGAGCATTCCCACGGCCGTGGTCAGGAGGACGGCCGACATCGAGATGAACAGGGAATTGAGCATGTTGACCTGGATGCGGAATTGGCTGACCATGGTCGCGAAATTGGCCCAATTGTAGTGTTCCGGGAGCTTGAAGGTGCTCTTGTAGTATTCGGGAGTCGACTTGAAGGCGTTGAGGAACATGTACAGGAAGGGGAAGACGAAGCTTGCTCCCAGCACCAGGAAAGCCAGGAAGACCAGGACGGGGCCAGGCTTCAGGGGTTTTCGTCCAGGCATGGGACTCACTCGCTCCAGCTGTTGGCGCGGTCGGAGAGCCTGCGCTGGAAGAGCGTCAGCACGCTGACGATGGCCAGGAGGATCACGGCCAGCGCACAGGCCTCTCCCAGCGCCGAATCCTCCCTGAAGGCCTTCTGGTAGACAAGGAAATCGAGGGTTGTAGTATCGTAGCCCGGCCCGCCGTTGGTGATCGAATAGATGAAGGGGAAGAGGCCGGTGAAGGTCCAGGCAACGGAGTATATGAAGGAGTACTCGATCACGCGTCCGATCATCGGAAGCAGGATATAGAAGGTCCGCTGGAAGAAGTTCGCGCCGTCCATCTTGGCTGATTCGAAGACGGACGGGTTGATCGACGACAGGCCGCCCAGCATCAGGACCCCTTGCCAACCTATGTTTATCCAGATCAGGGCGGTGATGACGACGCCGATGGCGGTCGGACGCCGGCCCAGCCATTCGATGGCCAGTTTCGGTGCGCCTGCGAACCTGAGCAATTCGTTGACCGGGCCGTCATAGGAGAAGAAAATGGCGAAGAGGTAACCCACGATGACGGCCGACACGATCTGCGGCAGGTAGTACAGCGACCTGAAAAAGCGCCAGCCCGGCGTTTTCTCGTAGAGGAGCATGGACACGACCAGGCCGATGACGATCTGTATCGGGACATTGATGAACATGATGAAGCAATTGGCAAGGGTCTTCCAGAAGTAATCGGTCCTGAATATGCGGAGGTAGTTCCTGAGCCCGATGAAATCGTGCTTGAAAAGTCCGTCCCAATTGGTAAGGCTGTTCCAGATCACGGATCCGATCGGATAGGCCCGGAAGACCAGGAGCACGAGGACCGCAGGTGCTATGCCAAGCAGCGAGATCGTCAGTTCCTTGCGTTTCCTGTCAGTCATCAAGGCCACCTTCGATCCTGGAAAAGGCGCCATAGTCCCATGGGGACTCGCGCCTTTTCCAGGGAGCTTATTTCTTGTCTTGCACCAGTTTGTCCATCTGCTTGGCGAAGTCCTGCGGGCTCAGCCTGCCGGTCAGGATGTTCGGGAAGAAGCGCTTCATTTCGTCGTACTGGTAGGCGGGAATCGAGTTGTCCACCCAGAAGGCGAAGTTCTTCGAGAGTTCGAATATCTTCTGGCGGAAGGGATCGTTGGTCCATCCGAGGTCATCGAGGGTGACATCGGTCCTGGCGGGGAAGGTCGTCACCGACTTGGTAAGCGCGATGAAGCTCGCCTTCGAGCTGAGGAAGGACACGAACTTGACCGCCAGGTCGCGGTTCTTGCTGTAGTTCCCGATCGCCACGCAGTTGCCGGCTCCGCCGATGATCGATGCCTTTACCTTGGGCCTCGCGCTCATGCTCGGGAAAGGAAGGAACCCGAAGTTTTCGGGTCCGAGGGCTGCTTCGAAGGCCTTGGCGTTGTTGACTCCGCCGACGGTCACGGCGTATTTTCCCGTTGAGAACTTCGAATCATAGTCGACCGAGGTCGCAGCATCGGCGTTGGTCAGTCCATCCTCGTAGAGCGAACGCATGTAGGTCATCAGGTTGATGAAGCCTTTGTCGTCCTCGTATTTTGTCGTGCCGTTCGCGTTCGTCACGAGCCTTTCGTAGCCGGATTCCTCGACCCACCAATAGATGGTGGCATAATGGAGGATGCGGCCCTTCGAGCCGTCGAAGCCGAAGGGAACGACGCCGGTCTCCTTGATTTTCTTGAGGGCGGTCCGGAAATCCTCGCTGGTCTTGGGCGGGTTCTTGTCCCAATCCATTCCGGCTGCTTTGATGAGGGCCTTGTTGTAGACCAAGCCCGCATAGTTGTTGCCGATCGGATAGGCCAGGATGTCACCGTTCTTCTCGAAGTTATAGGTCACCGCATCCCAGCCGGAGATGTTTTTCCTGTCCTCCGCGGATATGTATTTGTTCAGGGGGACCAGGATATCCTTGAGCGGGAATAGATAGCTCCCAGTCCACAGCTCGATGACATCGGGGCCGTTCTTCGCGATCGCCGCCGCCTTGAATTTCGCGATCGTCTCCGAGCTCACCTCGATCGGCGTTACGTCGACCGTGACACCAGGGTTCAGGGCCTCGAATTGCTTGACGATCTTGGTGATCGCCCATTCGCTCTGCGGCTTTTTGGCCTCGTCCGAGTTGTAATAGGCGCTTCCGCACCAGAAGGTCAGCGTGACCGGCTTTGCCTGGGCGATAGCCGAAACCGAAGTGATGATCATCAGGATCGACAACAAAAGAACAAACCTTTTCATCGCCATTACGAACCTCCTCTAAAGATATGCAGTCGCCACACAACGGCTATGGCGGGGTTGGCCCCTTGGAATAGGGCTTATCGCCGCATGGAATAGTAAATGCCCTTGAAATGCATGTTGTCAATTATAAAATGACCAGAAACGTCAAAAGCATGCTAATATAGCCTCATAGGTTCACAAAACAATTGACATAATGAATATAATGTGCAATTCTCGCATAATCAGGAGGGGCAATGAAAAGGACAGAAGCGCTCAAGTATGCCGGAAACATGGCCCAACTCGCCGGGATCACGGAAAAAACCTTTTCCAAAGGCAAGGCGAAAGGTGTTGCCTCCTATGAGGTCAAGACCGGCTCGGGGCTCGAGTTTTGCCTTCTGCCCGACAAGTGTCTCGATATATTCGATCTACGGTACAAAGGATTCAATGTTTCATTTCTGGCAAAAAACGGGCTCGTGTCAGCTGCCTACGGCTATCCCTTGGAAAACGAGTTCGACGTCTACTGGTCTGCGGGAATGCTTTGCACCTGCGGACTTATGAACATAGGGACCGACTGCAAGGAGAAGACCGGCAGGTATCATCCTCTTCATGGAAGGATAGGCATGGTTCCTGCGGAACAATCCGCTGCCCGCGCGTATTGGGAGGGAGATTCCTACATCCTCGAAGCGAGCGCACAGATGCGCGAAAGCATGATGGGGCAGGAAAACCTCGGCCTGCATCGGCGGATCAGCAGCGCCTTTGAATCCAAGGACCTGGTCATAGAGGATACCATTGTCAACAATGAAGCGACCGAAGCCCGATACATGATGCTCTACCACTTCAACTTCGGGTTTCCGTTCTTGGGCGAGGGAACCAGGCTTGTCTTTCCAAAGGAGAAATCACGGATCGAAGCCAGGACAGAGAGCGCGAGACCAGGCCTCGCGTCGTGGGATGCCCTAAGCGAGCCATTGGATGGGAGCCCTGAGGAGGTATTCTTCCACCACCCCGAAAGCGGCGAAGACGGCCTGGTCACGATCAAGCTTGAGAATGCGAAGCTTGGATTCGGGGTGGCCCTGAGCTACGACGGTTCAGCCTTGCCCGTTTTGACCCAATGGAAGTCAATGCGTTCGGGTGAATACGTGATGGGCATAGAGCCGGGGACCTCGACGCTGCGCGGAAGGGCCTTGGAGGAAGGACGTGGGAATCTTCGCACGCTAGGACCATTCGCGAGCCAGAGCCAAAAGTTAAAACTATCCTTGTACGATCTGTAGCGATGCCATGGACAGAAAAACAGCATAAATGACCGAAGTATTCACAATGTAACAAAAAAGTGCATTATTGGTTGACGCATCGACCAATGCATGCAATTCTTAGTCAAAATTAGGACAAGTCAGGTCGAAAGGGGTGGAAAAATGGAAAAGGCACAAAAGCCAAGAATCGGCTTTCTTGGACTGATGACCGATGGCTACGAGCCTGTCTTTCCCGGAATAACCGCACGGCAGGAAAAGTACGCGCGCGAAATCGTCGAGTTCTGCAAGGATGTAGTGGATCTGCGATTTCCCGGGGCAGCCAAGAACAGGAAGGAGATCGAATCGACAGTCGAATCTTTCAATGCCCAGAAGCTGGACGGCATCCTGATTGTGCTGTTGGCATATTCCCAAGGCGCGTGGCTTTTGCGCGCCCTTCAGGACAATCGCCTCCCGATAGCCCTCGCGATCGTGCAGCCTGACCAGGAAGTCGGGACGGACTGGTTCGAGCTCGACCTGACAGTCAACCAAGGCATACACGGCGCGCAGGACAACGCCAACATGATCATGAAGGAAGGCTTCCCCTGCCAGTATTTCGCGGGGAACCGTCACGAGCCTCGATTCAAGCGCTTTGTCGAGGATTTCGGGAGGGCCGGACTTGTTTACCGGAGGATGCGCGAGCTTCGGATAGCCATCTTCGGGCGCATGGGCGGGATGGGCGATATCCTCACCGACGACATGGCCTTTTTCTCGACTATCGGCCCCGAGTTCGTGCACCAGGATCTTGGCTCCGTGGTCACGGCCATGTCGGGTCTCTCCGATCCCGAGCTTGAGGCAAGCATGGAGACGGATCGGCGGAATTTCGAGATCGATCCAAACATGCCCGTGGAAAGTCATAAGGAAGCCACCCGGATCTACCTCGGCTTCAAGCGGCACCTGGAGGCGAACGGCTTCAAGGCATTTTCGGCCCATTTCGACAACTTTGGCGCGGACGGCCGCTTCAAGCAATTGCCCCTTATGGGAGCATCGCACCTCATGACCGAAGGCTACGGCTATGCGGCCGAAGGCGACGCGGTCTGCGCCTCCATGGTGTACGCTGCCCATCATCTTGGCGATGGCGGCGGCAACTTCACCGAGATGTACACCATGGACTTCACGCTCGGAGCCATCATCTTCTGCCATGCGGGCGAGGGCAATTGGGCGACCTGCCGGAAGGACCAGAAGCCCAGGCTGATCGATCGCTTCCTGGGTGAGGGCGGACTCGCCAATCCACCTACGCCCCTCTTCACTCCGCAATACGGGGAGGCCACCTTGGCCTCCATGGTCTCGGTCACCGGCGGGAAATTCAGGCTGGTTGTCGCCAGGGGCGAGATCCTCGAGAAGGCCGACATGAAGAATTGCGAGATGCCGTACATCTTTTTCAAGCCCCGGTCGGGAATCGAGAAATGCGTGGAGGCATGGGTCGCCCAAGGCGGAACCCACCACGAGGTGATTAACCTTGGAGATGTGACCGCCCGCTGGAAGATGCTCTGCACCATGTGGGGCGCAGAGTACGTAGAGGTATAGATCCTTGCGTCACGATTTCAGGATTCGGGCTCCCTTTTTCGAGATAGGTCCCAAGGCCTATCTCTTCGGCCAGGCTTCCCTCGACCTCGCACTCGAAGCCGACAGGCTTTGCGAGCAATACGATGTCGACATCATCTATACGCCGCAAAGCGTGGATATCAGGATGGTAGCCGGGGCCACGAAACGCCTTCTTGTCTTCGCGCAGCATATGGATCCACTGCCCATTGGCAATGGCATCGGCTCGGTGCTGCCTGAGGCCGTGAAAGCCGCAGGGGCCCAGGGTGTCCTCCTGAACCATTGCGAGAGGAAGATGACCTTGAGCGACCTGCGGCTGGCGATCTCCCGTGCCGATGCGGTGGGACTGGCCACCCTGGTCTGCGCGGACACCCTCGCGGAGGCCATTGCCATCGCGTGCTTCGAACCCAACATCATCCTGGCGGAACCGCCAGAACTCATCGGGACCATGGGCGCAGCGGTCGAAAGCCGGGGTTACGTCAAGGAAATAAACGCGGCGATCGCGAGGATAAACCCGGCGATCAGGATCCTCCACGGCGCGGGAATCCATTCCGCCAAGGATGTGGAAGGCATCCTCCTCCTGGGCGCGGAGGCGACGGGCTGCACGAGCGGCATCGTGAGGGCGGCAGACCCGGTGCAAAGCATGAGGGAGATGATCCAGGCTCTTCGCGGGACCTGGGACAGGATCCACGGTTCCTCCCCAGCGGCATAGCCATAAAAAGGAGATGGACGCATGGCCAGCTTCCACGACGAGTTCAGGATCCAATCCGACAGGAGACCCACGTTCCATGATGTCACGGACAGGGTAGCGGAATCCCTCGGGGCTTCCGGCATCGGGAACGGCATAGCGCTTGTCTTTTCCCAGCATACGACCTGCAGCGTCCTCATCCAGGAGCGGTCCGACGATGTCAATTACTGGGGCGAGCAGTTCATCCTCCAGGACATGGTCAATGTGCTGGAAAAGCTCATCCCCACCTGCAGGACGGAAGGCCAATACCTGCATCCCGGCCCCTTGCATATCGAGATCGCGAGACGGGAACGCCATGAGGAGCCGTCCTGGAGCCTGAATACGGACGCGCACCTCAGGTCCGTCCTCCTGGGCCGCTCGGTCAGCATCCCCATCATCGAAGGGAAGATGCAATTGGGAGAATTCGGAAGGATCTATTTCGCGGACTTCGACCAGGTGCGCGCGCGGGAGCGCACCGTCAGGGTGCAGATAGTGGGTTGATTGCGGGTACCGGTCCTAATAATTACGATGGAGAAGGAGCACTGCATGGGTGGCAAGGAAATTCGCCTTGGTAAGCTGTTCTCGAATGGGGCGCCGGTGATCATCGCCGCGGACCACGGAAGCTATATGGGACCCTTCCCCGGCATCGAGGACCTGAAAAACGAGATCATGTCCTTCAGGAAGGCGGACGCATTCCTGGTCATGCCCGGGATGGCCAAGCAGTGCCAGGCCTTCTTTTGCAGGAAGGACTCGCCCCTGTGCATCATTAGGTTGAACTGGGCCGCGCACTACTGCAAGCCCCACCTCCGGGAGTTTTCGCGTTTCGAAAAGGCTTCCTACTACGAAAAGGGCTGCAACGAGAAGCTCTGCGACGTGAAATACGCCATTTCCCTTGGCGCGGACATCGTCATCTCATCCCTTCTCCTGGGCACCGACGAGGTCGCGAATACCCGAAATATCACCCAGTTCGGTGAATTTGTGGCGGAGGCGGATTCCTACGGCATCCCCGTGATCGGCGAGTACATTCCCTTCGGTGGCATCGATCGCTACAAGGGCGACCTTGGGGACCTGGCCTTGGGGACGCGCGCCTGCGCGGAGTTCGGGGCCGATCTGATCAAGACGGTCTTCGTGGACGACTTCGAGAAAATCACGAGGACCTCGGTCATCCCGACCTTGGCCCTCGGCGGCGGGACTTTCGACAGGCCTTCCCAGGCCTTCGCCGTAGCCCGGAAAGCGCTGGAAAAAGGGGCGAAAGGCGTCGTCTACGGACGCAATGTCCTGTGCGCGAAAAACCCCGTGACCTATCTCGATAGCCTCCTCGACGTGGTGAAGAACGGCGTGAGCCCTGAAGAGGCCGAGAAGAATTATCTCAAGACCCTCTAGCAGGAATTGGAGAAAGCATGTTCCTCATTTTTGATATCGGGACAACCGCCGTAAAAGCCTGCCTTTTCGGCGAAGACCTGGCCTTGTTGCGAAGCGAGACTGTCGAATACGAATTGATCGCCGAGAAAGCCCTCCATGTCGAACTCGAGGCCGAAACCTACTGGCGGGGGCTGAAGAGCGGCCTTGGAGGGATCCTCTTAAAGTCGCCTGATGCGAAAAAAAAGATCCGCGGAATCGGAATCACCACGCAGGGAGAGACCCTCATACCGGTGGACCGCTCTGGAATGGCCCTGTGCAACGCCATTGTCTGGCTGGATGGGCGTGCGGCCAAGCAAAGCGCGACCATCCGCTCCATGTTCGATGAAAGGGCTTTTTACGCCAAGACAGGAATCCCAGACTGCAACGGGCTTTGCCCCGTGAGCAAGCTCCTCTGGATCAAGGACAACGACCGGCGGCTCTACGACGCGACCTACAAGTTCCTCTTGCTCGAGGACTACATGATAATGAGGCTCACGGGCCGTTTCGTGACCGAGAAGTCGCTGCTTTCGACCACGGGCTATTTCGACATCGTCAACGACTGTCTCTGGGATGAGATGCTGTCCGGCATCGGCGTGGACGCGGCGAAAATTCCTGAAGCCCTCGAGTGCGGGAGCGTGGTCTCCCGGATCCTTCCCGCCATCGCCGTGGAGCTGGGCCTTGAAGGCGACATCCAGGTCGTGACCGGGGCGATGGACCAGACAGCAGGCGCCTTGGGCGCCGCGAACATCATCCCGGGGCTGGCTTCCGAAACCACGGGCACCGCGCTCAGCATCGCCGTGACCTGCGAGAATCCCGATTTTTCGCATCCGGGAAGGCTGACTATCTACCGCCATGTCACCAAGGGGAAGTACCTCTACATACCGATCTGCATGACCGCGGGCATGGTGCTCAAGTGGTTCAAGGATGAATTCTGTCCGGACCTCGTCTCGGAGGCCCGGGCCAAAGGCGAGTCTGTCTACGACCTCATCGGCAAGCTTGTCGAATCGACGTCCATAGGCGCCAATGGCCTCGTGTTGCTTCCCTATCTAGCCGGGGTGACACAGCCGGACAACAACCCGCGGGCGAAAGGCGTTTTCCTGGGTGTCGGGCTTGATACAAAGCGCCGGCATTTCCTCCGGGCCATTTTTGAATCCGTCGCCTTCATGCTCAGGGAAAACATGGAGTTGGTCGAATCCATTACCGGACTCAAGTTGACGGGAGTCCTCTCACTCGGAGGCGGGGCGAAGAGCCGGGTATGGTCGCAGATCAAGGCAGACGCCACGGGCCGTGAAATCAGCACGATGGAGGAATCCGAATGCGCTTCACTTGGCGCGGCCATCCTCGTCGCGGTGGCCCTCGGGGTCTTCCCCTCGGTGGCGATCGCCGCCACGGCCTCGAACAAGATCCTGGATTCCTTCATGCCCAACAGGGAAAACTTCGCATTGTACGAATCCGGATATGCCCGGTACCAGGAATTGTACACCCGGGTAAAAGACCTATTTTAGGAAAAGGCAGGGGGCACAACATGAACGGAAAATCGGTCCAGGAAGCCATGGACCTTCCCGATATGGTCAGCTTCATCGGCGGTCTCAAGCGCTTGAAGGCCGCGGATGGGAAGGCCAATGGGCTGTTTTTCCAGAAAGGGATGGAAATCCTCATCGCGCGTTCGCCGGGCCGCCTGGACCTGATGGGCGGAAACGATGACTATACCGGCGGCCTGGTTTTTGAGGCGACAATCCGGGAAGCGGTCAGGGTCGCGGTCCAGCCTCGCCTTGATGACAAGGTGGTCTTCTACAATCCTGAGGTCGCGGGACTGGGATGGGAAGAGAGCATCGAGTTCTCGATCGCCGATCTCATGGAGGACGGCAAGGTCAAGGCCGCTTCCTGGATACGCGCCTGGTGCGAAGAGGACAAGCGACGGTCCTGGTGCGCCTATATTTTGGGGGACCTCTACTACCTGCTCAAGGAATATCCCGACAGGGTCAGGAAGGGTTTCAACCTGTACCTCGAATCCGATATCCCTTTGGGCAAGGGAGTGTCATCCTCCGCGGCCATCGAGGTGGCGCCGATGAAGGCGATGGCCGCCTTGTATGGCATCGAGGTGGCGGGCGTGGACCTGGCCCTTTGGACCCAGTGGGTCGAGATCACCTTGACGGGGGCGGCCTGCGGGGTCATGGACCAGCTTGCGGTCGTGATGGGGGGCAAGGATCGTTTTATCCCCATGCTCTGCCAGGCCTGCATCCCTTACGAGCAGGCAACCCTTCCTCCCAACCTCCGCGTGTGGGGCATCGACAGCGGAGTGCGTCATGCAGTCAGCGGCATCGAGTATGAGGCGGCGCGAGCAGCCGCCTTCATGGGCTATCGCTATATGTGCGAGATGGAAAGACTCGATCCGCGGCTCGATGAGTCGGGAATCGTTTCCCGCTATGTCGATCCCCTATGGAACGGCTACCTGGCCAATGTGTCCCCGGCCTTGTTCCGGGAGAAGTACGAGGTGCGCCTCCCGGCGAGCATCTCGGGCGAGGCCTTCAGCGCGAAGCATCGCCTCCACCTCGATCCACATACCCAGGTCAGGCCCGGAGTCGAATACCCTGTCCTCGGCGCCACCCGCTATGCGGTGGAGGAGAACTGGCGGGTGAACCTTTTCTGCAAGCTGATCACTACGGGCGGGGGACCCGTCGATGACAGGGTCGGCCGCTTGCTGGGGGAACTGATGTACCAGGCTCATGTGGGATACACAGATTCCGGCCTGGCTTCCGATGCCACGGACCTCCTCGTGAACCTAGTGAGGGCCGAGGAAGGGAAAGGACTCCTGGGCGCAAAGGTAACCGGAGGGGGCGCCGGGGGCACGGTCGCCGTCCTGGGCTTCAACACTCCAAAGGCCGAAAGTGCGTTCAGGGAAGTCGCCGAAAAATACCGGAAACTGGGCGGCAGGGATCCCTATGTATTTGACGGTTCCTCACCCGGCGCGGACGACTTCGGGGTCCAGAAGACCATTTTTTCCTGAGACGCCCCCTAGCCCTTGTCCGCCTGCCTCAAGCCAAGTTCGGCGAGCGTCTCGGGGGAGAGTTCCTGGGTCGTCTCGAGGAGGCTCGGGTTCTCTATGAACCGCCTGAACAGCTCGAGGGCCTTGCCCATGTAGATGCCATCGGCGATGCGGTCGTCAAAGGAATAATTCACCCGGAGTATCTTGCGCTCTTCCACCCTGGGGCTGCCGTCTGCGCCAGCGGTGAGCCTGTTTTCGGACCGGACCTTGCCGACCGCCGCGAAAATGGGGCAGGTACCGCGCTCGAAGAGGTGGTGGAATGGCGGATTGAGGCCGAAAGACCCGACATTGGCGAGGAATACCGTGGACCACATGGGGTCGCTTTCGGTCACCGAATAGGGCAGGAGATTGTGGTTGTCCAGCCAATTGTACATGAAATTGACGAATATCAGGAGGAAGGATGGAAGCTTCATCATGGAATCCACGACCTTCTCGTTCTCGTGGCCGTCCTCGGAGATGCCTTTCTTGATGCGTTCGCCGATCTTTTTCGCCGCGGACGTCAAGGTCTCATCGGGCTCGAAGGCCATCTTGATGTTGACCTCCTTGCCGTCGTCTGAGAGTTTTTTCTTGGCCACGAAGCTCAGGATGATCTGGTTACGCTGGTAGTATTTTTTTCCGACGATGAAGCGGTTGAGCCTCGGGCGCATGCTGACCACGCGCGCCCCGGCGCAGAGGATGACCTCGAACAAGGTGAGGATCACCCCTTCCTGGCGCATGAAGCGCCTGTTGTGGCCCTTGATGTAGACGACGGCTTCGGTCACGTCGTAGTCTTCCTGGTAGAAAATGACCGAACCCGTCTTGTCCGGCATGAGGTAGGGCATGATCTTCGTGAAGGCGGGAAGGTCCTTGATGGGAGTGCCGTCGAGCCGCTTTTTCCTGAGCATGTATTCCCCCTACGCGGCCTTTCGCCTGCGTGCGTGGAGTATGGCTGAGGCCCCGGCGTATGTCAAACGGCGTCCATGGATTGCCCACTTCCCCCCCTGTCCCGTCGCCGTTATCATCCAGGGCAAGGGGGGACCCATGTATTTCAATGAACTTGTGGCGGCCTACGACCAGGTCAGGCGCGAACGCAACATTTTCCATGACCTGATGCGCTACAGGGTCCGGGAGGTCCTCCTTGTTGGAAGCCTCTATGACTCCTTTGTTGTCGAGGCCGATGGCGTCCTCACCGAGCAGATCTACGGGGAGTATTTCAAGCTCAACCTCAACACCGTACCCCGCGTCACCTGCGCCTATGATGACGAGTCGGCCCTCGAGATGTTCTTTCCGGGGAAGTTCGACCTCGTCATCATCATGGCCGGCCTCGACTTCGACCATCCCATCAAGCTTGCCCAATCCATGAAGGGCCAGTGGCCCGATATCCCCGTCCTCCTCCTTGTCACGAACAATTCCGGCCTGGCCGCCCTCGGCCCCCAACGGCCCGAGGTCGCTGTCTTCGACCGCATCTTCGTCTGGAATGGCTATTCGAAGCTTTTTGTCGGCATGATCAAGTACGTCGAGGATTTCCACAACGTGGACGTCGATACCCGGACCGGCCTTGTCCGCGTCATCCTCCTCATCGAGGATTCCGTGCGGTACTATTCGCGATACCTCCCCGTCCTCTACAAGGTGGTGCTCAAGCAGACCCAGGGGCTCATCGAGGAGGAGGACTCGGTGGAGACCTACAAGCTCCTCCGCATCAGCGCGCGGCCCAAGGTCCTCTTGGCCTCGAGCTACGAGGAGGCGGTCGAGCTTTTTTCCCGCTACGAGCCCTACATACTGGCCGTCATCTCCGACCTTCGCTTTCCCCGCAGCGGCAAGCTCGAGGCCCAGGCGGGTTTCGAGTTCCTCGCCTTGGCCAAATCTCGCATCGCCGACCTTCCCGTCATGATCCAGTCGAGCGAGGAAGGGGTGCGCGAGCAGGCCTACGCGCTCGGCGCTGCCTTCGCGGACAAGGAATCCGAGTCACTCGAGCACGAACTCGCCCTTTTCCTCCAGGAGAACCTCGGCTTCGGTCCATTCCGCTTCCGGGATGCGGAGGGTTATATCATCGCCGAAGCGCACAACATGAAGGAATTCATGGAATGCCTGGACCGCATTCCCCCCGAGAGCCTCCTCATGCACGCGGGTCGCAACCATTTCTCCGCATGGCTCCTGGCCCGCGGCGAGATCCAATTCGCCAAGCTCCTCAAGAGCTACCGGATCGACGATTTCGGCTCTGTTCAGGAACTCCGCGATTTCCTCGAACGCGTCCTCACCGTGGCCAGGCGGGACAAGTCCCGGGGCATGGTCCCGAGTTTTGACGAATCCCTCTGCCATGACGAGAATTGCATGATGCGCCTGGGCGATGGCTCGGTGGGGGGAAAGGGGAGGGGCCTCGTCTTCATCAGGAGCCTCCTGGAGAACCTCAATTTTTCGCAGTACATCCAGGGAATCCAGGTCAAGATCCCCCTCACCGCCTTTGTCGGCATCGACGAATTCGAGCGCTTCCTCGAGCAGAACAACCTCTGGTCCTTCGCCTTCTACAATGCCCCGCCGGCCGCCGTGAGGTCGCGCTTCCTCGAGGTGCCCCTTCCCGAGCCACTCGTGGAGCGCCTGCGGCGCTTCCTCACCGTGACCTCCAAGCCCTTGGCTGTTCGCTCCTCTGGCCTCTTCGAGGACATGCTCATGGTGCCCTTCTCCGGGATCTACGACACCTATGTCATACCCAATGCGCATCCCGACCTGGGGATCCGCCTTGCCCAGCTGTGCAGCGCCATCAAGCTCATCTATGCGAGCCTTTTTTCCTCGAAGGCGCGCGACTATTTCGATGCGGCGAGCTACAAGATCGAGGAAGAGCGCATGGCCGTGGTCGTCCAGGAGCTTGTCGGTGCGCGGCGGGGCAGATGGTTCTATCCCCATATCTCCGGCACCGCCCAGTCATTCAACTACTACCCTGTTTCCTACGTGAAACCCGAGGATGGCCTCTGCGTCTCCGCCCTGGGCCTGGGGTCCTACGTCGTCGAAGGGGGAAGCGCCCACCAATTCTGCCCCAAGTGGCCAAAGCTCGATGTCATCGCCCCCGATCGCGCGCGCGAGTCCTCCCAGCGCGCCTTCAGGGCAGTGGACATGGAACTGCTCGAGCCCGACCTGGTCCAGGGCGAGGGGGCGGCCCTCGTGGAGCTCGACATCTCCGAAGCCGAGACCGACCCCCTCTTCAGCCTCGTGGCCTCCACGTTCGATATCGAAAATGACCGTGTCGTTCCAGGCCTCGGCGCGCGCGGTCCCCGTTTCGTGGATCTCGCCAACATACTCAAGAACGATGCCCTTCCCTTCGCTCACGCCATAGACATGGTCCTGGATCTTGGATCGCGTTCGATGGGCACACCGGTGGAAATCGAGTACGCCCTCAACCTCGACGAGGAATCCGGCATTCCGGCCCTCTATCTCCTCCAGCTCAAGCCCCTTATCCGGGGAGAGGCGAAGGTCGAGGTCTCCTTGGAGAGCCTTGAGAGCCGCGAATGCTTCATCATCTCCGAGCGCAGCATGGGCAATGGCCGCGAGGCTGGCATCTCCGACATCATCTGGGTCGATCCCGAACGTTTTGACCGTTCCCTGACGCGCGACATCGCCCTCGAGATCGAGTCGCTGGATCGGGAGCTTGGCCGCCTCGGTCGCCGTTACGTACTTGTTGGTCCGGGCCGATGGGGAACCCGCGATCCCTGGCTTGGCGTGCCGGTGGTTTTTTCGCAGATCTCGCGAGCCCGCGTGATCGTCGAGGCGGACCTTCCCGGTTTCCGGGTCGATTCCTCCCTCGGCTCGCACTTCTTCCACAATGTGACCAGCATGAACATCGGCTACCTCACCGTTCCCGCCAACAGCGGCCCAAGCCTCATCGACTGGGCTTGGCTCTCTTCCTTCGAGCCCGAGCGTCGCAGCGCCCATTGCTCATGGACGCACTTGCCCGAGCCCCTCGAAATCCTGATGGACGGCCGACAATCGCGGGCGGTGATCCGAAAACGCGCTGTCCTCGTCGAAGGTCCTTCAAACCCGCCGGACAATTGCGAAAGCACCTGCGAGGAATAAAGGAATCCCCTCGTCCCCTCACATATCGACGCCTCGACCGCAGCCGCGCGCAAATTGATGACTTGTATGAAAAAAGGCGGGATCCAAGAGCTATCCCAACTTGGTTGGTGCCCCAGGGTCGCGCCTTCAGGAAGATGGAGTTTGGGGAAGGAACCCATTGTTTGAAATAAAAGGGTTCCTTTCCCAAGTGCTACTTGCTTGCGTTGAGCTCGCCGGTGACCTTGAGGATCTTGCCGTCAAAGGCGAACTGGAGGGCGCCGGCCCAGATATAGACCTTGGAGTTCGCGACGTCCGCCGTGATCTTGCCGGTCTTGGCGGTGGTGGTGCCGAGCTGCTTGCCATCGACGATGGAAGCGTCCCATACCTTCTTCCAGTCCACGCCGGTGACGGTGCCATTGGAGGAGAAGTCAGCGGAGATGATCTTGTTGTCGGTCGTTCCGATCGTCCGGGTCCTAGCGGTGGTCACCGGGAAGGTGAGGACACCCTTGGTGTCGGTGGTGAACTCATTGGCCGTGCCGCGGTGGACGTAGCGAACCGTGATGGAGCCGTCGGCGTTCTTGAGGACCGTGAGGGCATCGCCGGTGCGGGTGCCATCGTCGGCCACGGGGTACAGGAAGAAGGAGCGGAGGGCACCGGGGAGGAGCTTGCCACCGAAGATGTCAAAGCGGTAGACGTTGAACATGGCGGTGGACTCGAGCTTGGACGCGCCGGAGACGGCATCGGCGCCGACGACGAACTGGTCCTTGACGATCTTTACGGCCCCACCGGTGAAGGTGAGGTAGTTGCCTGCATAATCCTTGGCGACCGTGTTGACCTGAACATCGATAGTGAGATCCGCGGCAAAGGCGCCTACGGCGGCCGCGAGAAGGAAAAGGACGGAGACGAGGACGATCTTGCGGTTCATATGAACCTCCAGAAAAAAAATGGCGGGCGGCTTACGGGCCCGGGTGCGATAATTCGCAAATTCATAGCATTATATATTTACTTTTTCAATTTATGCTAGTGCGTATATAGAAAAATAAATCGATATATACGAATAGATATATATGTATTCGAGTAATAATGCCCGAATAGGCAGGCCTCTTGTGCGCGCGACACACTCACAATTGACGGCCGCCGGGCTTTTCGCCACAATGCTTCATCCCGCGCGGTCAGCCTTCGGGACCTTGGCCGCGAATTGACGTTTCGGAGTACCTCAATGGACGCACGATCCCTCGTGAAAAGTCTCCACCCTCTTGAGGTGAAGCTTCTCCTTCGCTATGGCCCTGCCGATGAACTCGATGCCACCCGTCTCCAGGCCGAGCTTGGATATAAGGAAGGCCAGGCCAACCAGGCCTTCTCCTGGCTATCGGCCAAGGGCCTCGCCTCCGAGGCATCCCGCACCGCGACAACGGTGTACGAGTTGACCCCCCTCGGGCGCGAGCTTGTGGAGCGCGGCACGCCGGAAGAGCGCTTCCTTTCGCTCCTTGCGGAGAAGGGCGCTTTGCGCCTCCCGGAGATCGCGGCCGGTCTTGGCCTTGAGCAAAAGGACATCGGTTCGGCCTTCGGCATCCTTGCGAAAGAGGGGCTGTGCGCGATGGATGCCGAAAAACGCGCGACCCTATGCCCTGGAATGGCGGCCAGTCCGCGCATCGCGACCATACGCGCGCTGCTGGAGAAGGCGCTTGCGGCTACGGGAGGCCTGGTCTCCGAGCCCGCGCTTTCGCCCGCGGAACTTGTGGCCATGACAGGCATTGCCCGCAAGCGCGGCGCCGGGGACGCGGCTTTTCGCGCCGCGGAGCGGGAAGTTGTCCGCTACCGCCTGGCGGCGGAAAGCCCGGCCCTCGCCGCTGAGCTTCGGGCGATGGGCGTAACGGGGGATGAGCTGGGTTCCGTCACCGCCGAGGTCCTTGAAAAAGGCCTGTGGAAAAACGTCACTTTCCGCCCCTACAACATCAACAGCCCCACTGCCCGCCTCATACCCGGCCGGCGCAACCCCTATGTGGAATTCCTCGAAAGCGTGAAGGACAAGTTGGCCGGCCTCGGTTTTGAGGAATTCGACGGTGGCCTGGTCGAGACAGAGTTCTGGAATGGCGACGCCCTTTTCATGCCCCAGTTCCACTCAGCCAGGGACATACACGATGTCTACTATGTGGCCGATCCCACCAAGGCCAAGACCATAGAGGAACCCTACCTCTCGGCTGTGGCCGCTACGCATGAAAACGGCGGTTCCACGGAAAGCCGGGGCTGGAATTACGGTTTCGATCGAGAGTTCACCAAGCGCCTCATCCTCCGCAGCCAGGGCACGGTGCTTTCGGCCCGCCAACTGCCCACGGCCAAGGTCCCTGGCAGGTATTTCGGCGTCGCACGCTGCTTCCGCTATGACCGCGTGGACGCGACCCATCTCTCGGATTTCTACCAGACGGAGGGGATTGTCCTCGGTGAGGATGTCAACCTTCGGACTCTCCTCGGTTTCCTCGAGATGTTCGCCGTCGAGGTGGCCGGGGCCACCGAGGTCAAATACGTCCCCGGATATTTTCCCTTCACCGAGCCGTCCGTGGAGGTCCACATCAAGCACCCCGTCCTCGGCTGGTTCGAGCTTGGCGGGTCCGGCATCTTCAGGCCGGAGGTCACCGAGCCCCTTGGTGTCCATGTGCCTGTCCTGGCCTGGGGCATCGGCATCGATCGCATGGCCCTCATGGCCTTGGGCCTCAATGACCTCCGCGAGCTTTTCAGTCCCGATATCGAGAGCGTGCGCCTTCGTCGCGCCAAGCTCAGCTAAACGCGGCCGGAAGGAAGAACAGCATGCCAAAGATCGAAGTCAACGAGAACCTTTTTTTCTCCCTCCTGGGGAAGCGGCTCAATGCCGCCGAACTTGAGGCGATATTGCCCGCTGCCAAGGCGGAGCTCGATGAGTGGAATGCCCAGGACGGGCTCGCAAGCGAGGACCGGACCATCAAGATCGAGCTCAATGACACGAACCGTCCGGACCTCTGGTCCACGGCAGGCCTTGCGCGGCAGCTCAAGCTCCATGCCGGCGGTCAGCACCCATCCTACCCCTTCTTTTCTCGCAAGGGTGACGAGCGCCCGGCTTCCCGCAGGGTGCTCGTCGAGCAGACCGTAAAGGGGGTGCGCCCCTATCTGGCAGGCTTCATCGTGAAGGGCAAGGCCGTCACCGACCCCATGCTCCGAGACATCATCCAGACCCAGGAGAAGGTGTGCTGGAATTTCGGCCGCAAGCGGCGGTCGGTTTCAATGGGCATCTACCGGAGCGCATCGATACAATGGCCGGTAAGCTACAAGGCCGTCGCCCCCGACTCAGTGAGCTTCATCCCCCTTCAATGGGACCGGCCTCTCACCCTTTCGGAGATCCTTGTCCAGCATCCGAAGGGCAAGGAATACGGATTCATCAACGGGCAGGAGGCCCTCCATCCCCTCCTTGTCGACTCGACGAACGCCGTGCTTTCCTATCCGCCGATCATAAACTCCAATGACCTCGGCGCCGTGCAGGTCGGTGATTCCGAGCTTTTCGTAGAGCTCACCGGTACTGACCTGCCTTCGGTGCTCCTGGCGGGAAACATCATAGCCTGCGACCTTTCGGACATGGGTTTTTCCGTTGAGCCTGTCGCCATCGAGTATTCCTGGGAAACCCCGATGGGAAAGCGCTTGGTCTGTCCTTGGTATTTCCAGAAGCCGGTCAGCGTGGAGGCTGCGCGCGTCGCCCGCCTCCTTGGAAGGCCTTTTTCAGTGGATGAGGTCGCCGCTGCCGTCGCCCGCCTCGGCTCGGAGACGAACAGCCACGGCCAATATGTGACTGCCTTCCCCGCCGAGTACCGCAATGACTTCCTCCATCCCGTGGATGTGGTCGAGGATGTCATGATCGGCTACGGCATGGATGCCTTCAAGCCCGAACGCCCCCGCGATTTCACGATCGGCCGGCTATCGGCGATCGAGCTGTTCTCGCGCAAGGCCAAGGGCGTCATGGTCGGCCTCGGCTACCAGGAGATGATCTACAACTACCTCGGCAGCGGCAAGGATTTCGCGGAGAGGATGTCCCTCGATCCAGCGGAGCTTCTGCGGATCTCGAATCCCATGTCCGAGAACTTCGAATTTGTCAGGAATTCGCCCTTGCCTTCGATGCTTTATTCCGAGTCCATTTCCAGCAAGGCCGCCTACCCGCACCGCCTCCTTGAAGTGGGCAAGGTGGCCCTCAAGCGTCCTTCCGAGAATTATGGCGTGGCCACGCGGCAGTACCTGGCCTTCCTCTCCGCCCATGCCGGGGCAGACTTCAACGAGGCTGCCGCGCATGTCGCGACCCTCCTCTACTATCTTGGCCGCGAATTCCAGGTAACCGAACCTTCTGTCGAGGATCCCAGGTTCATCCCCGGCCGCCAGGCCGTGTTGCTGTACAAGGGCGGTCGGATCGGCATTTATGGCGAGTTCCATCCCCGGGTGCTCGAAGCCTGGGGCATCACCACTCCTTGCGCAGGCGCAGAGCTGGATCTCGAAGCACTGCTCGCATAGGGCCAGGAGCCACAGGTGGATTACCGGCGCTTCTACTCACGGATTCCGGATCGCCGTTATGAGGATTTCCGCTCTTTTCTCGATGCCGTCTCTTCCCGCGGAGGCGAGAAAGCGGCTTTCCGATGGCGACCGGGCAACGATGACGCGGAGCGCCGGACGAGCTTCGCGGAACTCGGCCGGCTTGCCGATGGATTAGGCTCGAGCTTCGCGAAGGAGGGCCTTGCCCGGGGCGAGCGCATCGCCATCCTGGCCGAGAACAGGCCTGAATGGTGCGTGAGCTACCTGGCCATCGTAGCGGCCGGTTATGTCGTCGTTCCCCTGGATATCTCCCTCGACGATTCAGGCATCTTCAACAACCTCAAGTCGGCACGATGCCGGGCCTTATGCACCTCGGAAAAGCAGCTGAAGCGCCATCCTTCCTTGGTGGACAGCCGACAACAGAAAGACCTTGGCCTCTCATTGGTCCTTGATTTTGACGGGGAGGGCAAGGGTTCATGGCAGGACGCGGCCTCAATGGCGCCTTCGCCCTTGCTTCCGAAAGCGGGGGAGATCGGTGGCGATGCGGAGGCAGTCGTGTTTTTCACGTCGGGAACCACAGGCTTCGCGAAGGGAATCGTGCTCAATCACCGGGCCGTGATCGAGAACGTCAACGCCTCCCGCATGTCCCTCCTCGTCGATGAGAACGACGTATTCATCGCGCTGCTCCCGCTCCACCATACCTATGCCACGACCTGCTCCTTCCTCTCCGGCATCGAGGCTGGCTGTACCATCGCTGTGGTGGACAGGATCGCCCCTACGGCGGTGCTCCGCGCCATAAAGGATTGCAAAGTCAGCTTTGTGATCGGCGTGCCCCTCCTTTTCGACAAGCTCCGTTCGGGCATCGAATCCGAACTCGCCCGCCAGAAATCGCCTGTCCGCGGCGCATTGGGCGCGGGCCTTGCGCTTGCCGCATTTTCCGAAGTGACCCTTGGCATCCCATTGGGCAAGCCGCTTTTTGGCTTCCTGCGCCGCAAGGCAGGCCTGGCCACCGTACGTCTCGCCGTCTCCGGTGGCGGCCCTCTTTCATCGGCCACAGCGGACTTCTTCGATGCATTGGGCATCAACCTCGTCCAGGGCTACGGCATGAGCGAAAATGGCCCCCTCATCTCGGTCAACCTTCCAGAGTACAAGGACAACCGATCGGTGGGCTTTCCCGTCAAGAATACCCAGGTCCGGATCGACGATCCCGATGCGGACGGCATCGGCGAGATAGAGGTGAAAAGCCCCTCCCTCATGCTCGGCTATCTGGAAGCCCCCGACGCGACCGCGGAGGCGTTCACCGCCGATGGATGGCTCCGCACGGGGGATTTGGGGCGGGTGGATCGCCGCGGCTTTGTCTATATCACCGGCCGGCGCAAGAACCTCATCATCACCGAGGGTGGAAAGAACGTGTACCCGGAGGAGATCGAAGGGCACCTGGATTCCTCGCAGTGGGTCAAGGAATCCTTGGTCCTCGGACGGCCTGCGCGTCCGGGGGTCCAGGGCGAAGACGTCGTCGCCATTGTCGTCCCCGACTTCGACGCCATCAGGGTGGCGCACGGGGAAAGGGCCGATGACAAGGCCTTTGTCGAGGAGCTCGTCCGTGGGGAGATGAGCCGCATCAACAAGACACTGCCTGGCTATATGAAGATCGTGGAGCTTCGGTTCAGGCAGGAGGAGTTCGAAAAGACCAGCACGGGGAAGATCCGCCGCTTCCTCTATCGGAGCGACGCTTCCACGATCGGCCAAGTCCCGGTGGCATGAATCCGGCGCTACACTCCGGCCAGGAGCTCCTCGACATGGAGTGGCAGGGCGAAGGCCGCGCGATGGACCGCCGGCGTGTAGCAGCGTGTGGCGATGCCCTGGCCTTCCCAGAGCGAATCGTCATAGTCGGCGAGGGGATCAAGGCGCTTGGAGGCGAAGCCCAGTAGCAATTCCCCCGGTTCACCCGCCGGAGGCCTTGCCCGATAAAGCCGATATATCGGGAACAACCGCTTGATCTTTCCGGCCCTAGTCACAAGGTCGCGGCGGGCATGCGAATAGTCGGCCGAGCCGGCCCGGTTAACCAAAATGCCATCGCCTGAAAGGATCCTGAAGCAATCGCAATAAAAAGCCTGGAGGTTGGCCCCTTCTTTTGCGGCCTTCCCGCTCGAATCATCGACAACGATGACGTCGTACCTGTCTTTTGCATCCCTGACATAATCCCCGGCGTCCTCCCCGATGATCCTGACACGGGCATCGGCGAAAGAGGCCGCTTGGGCGGGAAACCAACGCCGGGACGCCTCGATCACGCCGCTGTTGGGCTCGACCACGGTTATGCGCTCAAGCTGTCGGTGCCGTATGAGCTCGGAGATGACGCCGCCGTCCCCGCCGCCGATGACGAGGGCCGCGGCGGCTCCACGATGCACGTTGAGCGGCACATGGACGGCCATCTCGCGGTAGGATTCTCCTTCAAGCTCCGAGAGGGCTATCCTGCCGTCCAGCACGAGGATGCGCCCGAAGAGCTCCGTTTCGAAGATGTCGATGCGCTTTTCCTGGCTTTCCGCGGAAAAGAGGGCCCTTCGTATCTTGATCCGGAAATCCGCGCCTCCGCTTTCAGGATGGCTGTACCACAGATCCATGAGGACCTCCTCGGGATAGTGAAAGAAAAGGGTAGGCCCCCCCGCTCCTCATGTCAAGAACGATGCGCGCCCGCCGATAAAATAAGTAATGATCATGAGCAGCGGACTAATCGTTTACCTTGTCTCGCGCCTCCTCGTTGGCGCGACCGCCGCATTCCTGGCGATCATCCTCTGGTCCCGTACAAGGGACGTCGCCTGGATGTTCATCGTGATCGGGTCGATCGCCAGCTATGCCGATATCCTTTTTGACCTCCTTGTCCGCTTCGGGCTCCTGGACGAGGCGGCATTCTCGCCCCTTGGCATCCCTCTTGGGCGCATCGTTTTTTCCAACCTTCCCTACATCTTCCTCTCCGCCGCCTTCCTCGTCATGATTTTCCGCAAGCGGATCCGCTAAAAAGGACCGTCCTTCAGGTTTCGCTTCCGGCTGGCCCCGTCTCCCTTCAAGCGCATTGCCCGACCACGCGCGTTTGGCCCAGGAAGGAGGCCGCGGATGGTCGTTGCTGCCCATGAACCCCTCGGCTTTGACGGGCTTCTTGTGCTTGTGGAAGTGGATGTGAGGCGGGGCATCCCCCAGATGGACCTTGTCGGGCTGGCTGAAGGGGCGGTGAAGGAAGCGCGGGAAAGGGTCCGTGCAGCGGCCAGGAACTCGGGATTCGAGCTGCCCCTCGATCGGATCCTGGTCAGCTTGTCCCCTGCGTCCATCCCCAAGGAAGGCCCCGGCTACGATCTTCCCATTGCCTTGGCACTCCTTGTGGCGGGGGGACTCGTGCCCGACGCAGGTTGCGCGGTCATGGCGCTCGGGGAGCTTGGCCTTGATGGCCGCGTTCGGCCTGTGCGCGGCATCCTGGCAGCAGTCGCTTCAGGCCTGCGGCACGGAATCCAGCGTTTCATCGTGCCTGTCGCGAACATCGCCGAAGCCCGGGCCCTCTCCCAAGGCCAGGTCCATGGCATCGAATGCCTGTCCGATGCTGTCGGTATCCTCAGGAGAATACGCCACGGGGAAGCGCCCCTTGATGCGATTGCCTTGGCCGAGGCTCCTCGCCTTATTGCCCAGTCCCGCGTGGAAGGGGACTTTTCCGAGATACGCGGCCTCTTCCGCGCGCGTCGAGCGGCGGAGGTGGCCGCGGCGGGAGGGCATAACATCCTCCTTTTCGGACCTCCCGGATCGGGCAAGACCATGATCGCTCGTAGGATGCCTTCCCTACTGCCCGATCTTCCGGAAAAAGACGCGGTCGACGTGACCATGATCTATTCGCTCGCTGGTCTCCTGACGGATGAGGCCGGACTGCTGCGGTCACCGCCATTTCGGGCTCCGCACCATTCCGCTTCAAGGGAAGGCCTTGTCGGGGGTGGTCGCGGCTTGCGGCCCGGAGAGGTGAGCCTGGCGCATAAAGGCCTCTTATTCATGGATGAAGCGCCTGAATTCCATCGCGACGCCCTTCAGTCCCTGCGGGAGCCACTTGAGGAACGGCGTGTTTCCTTGGCTAGGGCGGGCAGGTCCGTACGTTTCCCCGCTGATGTGCAGCTTGTCATCGCGGCAAATCCCTGTCCTTGCGGAAACCTCGGCAGGGAGGGGAAGGTCTGTACCTGCTCCTTGCCGGATATCCAGCGCTACTGGCGGAAGATCGGCGGGCCCTTGCTTGACCGCATCGATATCCGGGTTCCTTTGCGCCCAGTCGATGCCCGCGAGCTCATCGGTCCGGCCGGTGAGACCTCGGCGGCGATCAGGTCCCGGGTCGAATTGGCGATGGCAAGACAAGGTGCGCGCTTTGCCTCCATGGGTTTCGACCGCAATTCCAAGATCCCGCCTGGCCTCATCGAGCGCTATTGCATACTGGACTCGGAGGCTTCCTCCGCCTTTGAGCATGCAGTCGGAAAGCTGTCGCTTTCTTCGAGGGCTTGCCATTCGATCATGCGCATCGCGAGGACCATCGCCGATTTGGATGACGGGGAGAACATCAGCGAGGACTGCCTTCTCGAGGCAATCCAGCACCGACGCTACGGAGACGGAGACTATTATTGGCAAGATGGGAGATAAAGCGGAAAAACGCGCGATTGTCGACCTTTTTCCGCAATGTCGCTTGACATAAAAAGCCTATTCCGGTAAATATTCATCCCGCGCCGAGATGACCAATCGAAGCGTGGAATGTCAAAAACTAAAAGTGCAGGGTTGGGTTTGGTGCTTGACAGTGAAAGTGTGTTTGCACTAACCTGACAAAGCGTCCTTACGAAAAATCGGCACAGCATAAACGCGGGCTGCGATGTGAACCGGGATTAACCGTTCCGGACAAGATTGTGTCTGTCGGGTAGGCTGGGCTGCTGATCGGATGTCGCTTTGAAAAAAGCGAAAACTAAAAGTGCGTTGCGCTTGACAGAGAAAGCACGGAAGTGCTACAAAGTCTTCAACGGTTGGCATGAAAACTGCTACCGCGGACAGTGTTCCTTCACATGGTTAATAGGGATGGGTTAGAGAGAGA
>JANYKC010000068.1 GCA_025358255.1 Spirochaetaceae bacterium | reverse complement strand
CTTCAGCAGCGCGACTTTGACTTATGGCACCAGCGTCGGGAACGAGGTTGGCAGCGTCTTGCTCACGCCATCGGCGGCTACGGCGGTATCGAATATCCAGGTCCGCGTGAACGGAGGCGCCTGGCGGACGATTGTCCCGGGGAGCGCTTCCCTCGGGCTCGCCTTGGATGTCGGGGACAACAGCCTCGAGGTCAAGGTCGTCTCGGAGAACGGCCTCGTGACCAAGGTATATTCGGTGATGGTGCACCGCATCAGCGCGAACGCCAGCCTCGTCGGCCTCGCGCCGAGCGCCGGCAGCCTCTCGCCTTCCTTCATCACGGGGACTTTGTCCTACTCCCTCAACGTCATTGTCAATTCGATCGCCGTCCTCCCGACCGCCTCCGACAGCAGGGCGACCATCAGGGCCAAAGTGAACAGCGGAGGCTGGCAGACCGTGGTTTCCGGCTCCAACACGACTGCCTTGGCCTTGGACGCGGGGAACAATGCCATAGTGGTGGAGGTGACGGCCGAGGACGGCATCACCAAGAGCAGCTACACCCTCACCGTGTATCGGAAGAGTAACGATGCCCGCCTTGCCTCCCTTAGCCTCGGCGTGGTCAGCCTCGCTCCAGCGTTCAGCGGGACCACCATGTCCTACACGGCGAGCGTATCCAACGCCGTCACCTCGCTCTCCCTGACGCCGACGGCGGCCGAATCGCACGCGACCATCCAGGCCAACACGAACGGTGGCAGCTGGCAATCCATCCCCTCCGGCCAGGCTTCCACAGCCTTGGCCTTGAACGTGGGGGACAACACGATCCACGTGAAGGCGGAAGCCGAGGACGGGGTCACCGATGGAACCTATACGGTCACGGTCCACCGGAAGAGCGCCGACGCCACCTTGGGCGCCTTGACGCCGAGCGCGGGCTCCTTGAGCCCGGCCTTCGCCGCCGGGACCACCGCCTATTCAGCGACGGTCGGCAGCGCCGTGGGTTCGGTCGCTTTCACCGCCACCGCGGCCAGCTCCATGGCCGTCCTGCAGGTGAAGATGGGCACGGGAGAATGGCTGGCCTGCGCATCGGGGAGCCTCTCCCCGGCGCTGTCGCTCGACATGGGGGACAATGCGGTTACGCTGCGCGTGACCGCGGAGGACGGAAGCCCGCAGGCTTTTTACCTTGTCACTGTCCACCGGCTGAGCGGTGATGCCAACCTTTCGGGCCTGGCGATCAGCGCGGGAAACTTGAGTCCCGGCTTCAGCTCTTTGACGACCAGTTATTCGGACAAGGTCGCTGAAGCGACCACCACGGTGACATTGACCCCCGTGGCGGAAGCCTCGACTTCCATAATCGAGGTACAAGTGAATGGCGGGGGCTGGGGAAGCGCCGTATCGGGAAGCCCGACCGCGGCACTGGCCTTGAACCATGGCGCTAACACCGTGGAAATCAAGGTTACCGCCGAAGAGACCAGTTTCACGAAAACCTATGCAATTAGCCTGATCCGCCGGGATATCGGCGGCCTTGACTACGGTTTTGCCTCTGGCACTGGAGCCAATTCATCGATCTATGCCATGGCTGTCCAGGGTGACGGCAAGATCGTGATTGGAGGCCATTTCACGGCTGTCGATGGCACGACAAACAGGAACTACTTGACTAGGCTCAATGCCGATGGTTGTCTTGACACGTCCTTCTATTATGGGGCAAGTCCTTTCTGGGGTTTCTCGAACGGAGGGGGAGATGTCTGGGCAGTGGCGGTCCAAGGCGACGGGAAAATCCTTGCTGGCGGGAATTTCGGGAGCTTCTACAATGGCACCAACAACAGCTCGCCCCGCATAATCCGGCTGACCAGCACCGGCAATATCGATTCCACTTTTTCTGTCGGCACTGGCGCGGACGCGCAGGTGAGCTCGATCGTGATCGAAGGCGATGGAAAAATCCTGATCGGAGGCACTTTCAGCGCCTATAACGGCGTCGCCTACCGGGTCTGCCTCGCGCGCCTCAATGCCAACGGGAGCGCCGATGACACCTTGTTCGCGGTCAATGGTTTCGACAATGGCGTCGCGACGATCAGCCTCGATGGCGCAGGGAACATACTCGCAGGCGGATATTTCCTCAACTATGCCTTGGCTTCCCGACGCTATATCCTGCGGCTCGTGCCAACAGCCTATGGCTACGCGAACGCAAGCAACCTTGATACGAGCTTCGCGACGACCGGGGTGGGGCTCGATGGCTACGCTTTGGCCATCAAGCCTTTGGGCGGCGGGAAAATCCTGGTTGGCGGATCGATCTTCAGCTACAACGGCGACACGAACTATCGGCGAATACTACGACTGAACAGCGACGGAAGCCTCGACACGACCTTCAACACGACCGGGACGGGACTAATCAGTGGCGAGGTCGACGCCATTGCCGTACAGGCAGACGGTAAAATCATCATCGCCGGCAGCTTCACCTCCTACAACGGAATCGCAAGGGGTGGCATTGCCCGCCTCAACAGCGACGGTAGCCTGGATGCCACCTTCCTCGCGACCGGCTCGGGCGCGAATGGCGCAATACGCTCGATCTATGTCCAGAGCGATGGGAAGATCGTGATCAGCGGCGTATTCACCTCCTTCAATGGCACAGCACGTGGCAATATCGCGAGGGTATGGGGAGACTAGATGGGGGGGGCATGAACAGGACAAAACCCGGAACCGTATTCGCTGTCGGTGGACCCACCTTCATGCTGCTCGCTTTCCTCATGGCCTGCACCCCAATCACCAATCCCATCCAGCAGGACGTGGCGCAGAAGAAAAACGCCGACCTTGCCGACCTCACCGCCAGTGGCGGAACCCTCTCTCCCGTCTTTGCGTCGGATGCCCTCTCCTATTCCGTCACGGCGGGAAGCGGGGTGGAAAGCGTCACGGTGACGGCCACGAAGTCAGCCACAGGCGCGAAGATAGAGGCTCGGCTGAACAACGGCGGCTGGGGCGAGCTGCCTTCCGGAAGCGCCTCGTCCGCGCTCGCGCTTACGGTCGGCACCAACCTCATCGAACTGCGGGTGACCGCCGAGGACGCGAAGACCACCAAGACCTATTCGATCAGCGTCTACCGCCTGAGCGCGGCCGCCCTGCTGGCCTCGCTCGAGACAAGCGCAGGGGCATTGGACCCCGCATTTGACGCAAATTCCGCGGTCTACTGGGCGGTCGTGGCCAACTCCACGACCTCGGTCACGGTCACCGCCACCGTGGCGCACTCTGGCGCGACCCTCCAGGTGCAGGCCAACGGCGAAGCCTGGCAAGTTGCGTCGTCGGGGAGCGCCTCCCCGTCCCTCGCGCTGGACGTCGGGGACAACGCCGTCAAGGTGAAGGTGACGGCCGAGGACAGGCAGACGACGGACACTTACACGATCACCGTCCACAGGACGAGCACTGACGCATCATTGTCAGCATTGGTACCTAATAACGGCACCTTGGTGCCAGGCTTCAGCCCTAACATCCAGGCCTATGCGCTCACGGTCGGGACCTCCACCCTGTCCCTGAAGCCCACCGCTGCGGATTCCCATGCGGGCATCAAGGCAAAGGCCAATGGCGGAGCCTGGGTCGTAGTGGACTCGGGGAGCTATTCCTCCCCCCTCGCGTTGTCCGCTGGCGCCAACACGGTCGAGGTCCTCGTGACCGCGGAGGACGGCGTGGCGACGAAGACCTACAGCATCTCCGCCTGGCGGCAGAGCGACAACGCTGACCTTTCCTCCCTCGCGATCAGCCAGGGAAGCCTCTCTCCCGCGTTCGCAGCGGCGACGACAGGCTATTCCGTCACCGTTGCCAACGGGGTCAATTCAGTGAGCGTAACGCCGACAGCCGCGGAATCCCATGCCGTCATCCAGGCGCGCATGAACGGCAGCGGCTGGCAAACGCTAACTTCGGGAACAGCCTCGGCCGCCCTCGGCCTCTATGTGGGCGACAACAGCCTCGAGGTCAAGGTGACGGCGGAAAACGGCGGGACGAAAAGCTACGTGATCGGCGTGCACGGGATAAGCTCGAGCGCCGACCTTGCCGCACTCTCCTTGAGTTCGGGAATCCTCGCCCCGGCCTTC
>JANYKC010000008.1 GCA_025358255.1 Spirochaetaceae bacterium | reverse complement strand
CGTCGGTCGAAATCTTACCGAGGATCTCGCTGATGCGCTGGCTCTCCAGCGGCTTCCCCGACGGGTGCTCGTGCGTCCTGGTCCAGGTGACGCACTGGCTCAAGGGGCCGCCGTCGGCGGCGAGGTAGTACGCCATGGTCAGGATCTGCCCATGGAACTTGGGGAAGGTCGATTTCAGGATCTTGGCGAGGCCGAGGCGCTTTGACAGGGCCGTCCAGGATGAGCGATGGCCCCACGACGGCGACCTTCGCGGTCGATGGCCCCGAATCCCGAGCCCCCGCGGGATCTTCCAATTGAAGACGCTTTGAAGGAATCAGCGCGCCGGTGGCGGGATCGATCTTTCCAATGCAGACTTGTTTGCTGCGAGACTGTTGCTTGGCCTTGTCCCAGCGTGAGACTGACTCGTAGACGTAGGTAACTCCGGTCTTCTTGTTCACGTGGCTGACGCGGCACGACATCGACGCCCCCCTGTTGCTAGCTATATTTGTAGCTAGTTCGCGAGAGGCTGTCAACACTTATTGTCATGCCATGAAGCGATTTATACGAATCCTAGCTACAAAGGGCCGGGAAATCAGGTGGGGAAGCTGTCCCCAACCAGCAAGTCCTGGCCGAGTGGGGGTAGCGGAGGCGACCGCAGCGGCGCGTTTCGCGCGCCGCGAGGACGCCGCAGCGAGGGGGAGCCGCTTCATGCGGAGTGCGCGAAGCGCCACGTCCTGCGAGTGCTCCCCCTTTTCAAAAAAAAGAGGCGACCTTGCGGCCGCCCCTTTTGGATGGAAGTTGCTTGCTGACTAGAAGGGCCTATCGGCCAAGTAGCGGTACTCCTTGTACTTCCTCTCCACGCTGGCCTTGCTCTTCGCCAGGAGCTCGCCGGCGCGCTCGGGATCGGCGTCGCGCAGGGTCTTGAAGCGGGTCTCGTTGTACACGTAGGTCTCGATCTTGGTCAGGTCGGGCTCTTTCGAGTCGAGCTGGAAGGGGTTCTTGCCCTCCTCCTTGAGCCTGGGGTCGTAGCGGTAGAGGGGCCAGACGCCGGACTCCACCGCGAGCTTGCCTTGGTTCATGCCCTTCTGCATGTCGATGCCCTGGTTGATGCAGTGGCTGTAGGCAATGATGATGGACGGGCCCTTGTAGGACTCGGCCTCGCGGAAGGCCTTGATGGTCTGGGCCATGTTGGCGCCCATGTTGATCTGGGCCACGTAGACGTAGCCGTAGGCCACCGCCATCATGCCCAGGTCCTTCTTGCCGATGTTCTTGCCGGCGGCCGCGAACTTCGCGACGGCGCCGATGGGGGTGGCCTTGGACATCTGTCCGCCGGTGTTCGAGTAGACTTCCGTGTCCAGGACCAGGATGTTCATGTCCCGGCCCATGGCCAGGACGTGGTCGAGTCCGCCGTAGCCGATGTCGTAGGCCCAGCCGTCGCCGCCGAAGGTCCAGACGGAGCGGCGGATGAGGTCCTCCGCCATGTCGGAGAGCTCGACTGCCCAGGCTTCCTTGCTGGAGGCGAGGGCCTTCTTGAGGGCGGCGACGTCGGCGCGCATCGTGTCGAAGTCCTCGTCCCCGGCCTGGGGGTTGGCGAGGAGCCTGTCGGCCAGGGCGGCGTCCACGCCCTTTCCTTTTTTGGCCGTGAGGAGCTCGCGGGCGTACTCGGCCTTCTTGTCCGCGGAGAGCCTCATGCCGAAGCCGAACTCGGCGGCGTCCTCGAAGAGGCTGTTGGACCAGGCCGGCCCCCGGCCGTCGGCGCGGGTGGTGTAGGGCGTGGTGGGGAGGTTGCCGCCGTAGATGGAGGTGCAGCCCGTGGCGTTCGCGATGATGGCGCGGTCGCCGTAGAGCTGGGTCATCATCTTTATGTAGGGGGTCTCTCCGCAGCCGGCGCAGGCGCCGGAGAACTCGAAGAGGGGCTCGCGCATCGAGATGCCCTTGGCGGTGGCCAGGTTCAGGTACTTCTTGTCGGTGTTCGGGATCTTGAGGAAGAACTTCCAATTGTCAGCTTCGGTCTCGCGCAGGGGGATCTGGTACTCGAGGTTGATCGCCTTGCGGCCGGCGTTGACCTTGTCGAGGGCGGGGCAGATGTTCACGCAGGCGCCGCAGCCGGTGCAGTCCTCGGGGGCGACCTGTAGGGTGGCCTTGAGCCCGGCCAGTTCCTTGCCGCGGGCATCCACGGACTTGAAGGTGGCGGGGGCGCCTTCCGCGAACTTGGGCTCGTAGGCCTTGAGGCGGATGACGGCATGGGGGCAGACCATGGTGCAGTTGCCGCACTGGATGCAGAGCTCGCTGTTCCACACGGGGATCTTCTCGGCGATGTTGCGCTTTTCGTACTTCGTGGTGCCGGTGGGGAAGGTGCCGTCCAGGGGGAGCTGGCTCACCTTGAGGTACTCGCCGCGGGCGGCGATCATCTCGCCAAGGACTTCCTTCACGAACTTGGGCGCGTCGGCGGGGACGGCGCTCTTCATGTGGGTCTTGCCGTTGGCGGTGGCGGGGTACTTCACCTCGTGGATCTCGGTGAGGGCCAGGTCGATGGCGGCGAGGTTCTTGGTGACGATGTCGGCGCCCTTCCTGGCGTAGGTCTTCTCCGTGTACTTCTTGACGAGCTTCACGGCCTCGGCCTCGGGCAGGACGCCGGAGATCTTGAAGAAGGCCGTCTGCATGATCGTGTTGACGCGGCTGCCCATGCCAGCCTTCTCGGCGATGGCCATGCCGTCGATCACGTAGAACTTGAGCTTCTTGTCGATGATCTGCTTCTGGACTTCGACGGGGACCTCGTCCCAGACCTTGTCGGCCGCGTAGGGGGAGTTGAGGAGGAAGACGCCGCCGGGCTTGGCGTTCTTGACCATGTCGAGCTTCTCGAGGAAGGAGAACTTGTGGCAGGCCACGAAGTTGGCCTTGCTGATGAGGTAGGGCTTGTCGATCTTCCTCGGGCCGAAGCGGAGGTGGGAGATGGTGTAGGTGCCGGCCTTCTTGGAGTCGTAAAAGAAATAGCCCTGGGCGGAGTTGGGGGTGTCGTCGCCGATGATCTTGATGGAGTTCTTGTTCGCGCCGACCGTGCCGTCGGATCCGAGGCCGTAGAAGAGGCACTCGACTGTGCCGTCGTCGTCCACGTCGAATGCGGGATCGAAGTCGAGGGACATCTTGGTCAGGTCGTCGAAGATGCCGACGGTGAACTCGCCCTTGGGCGCGGGCTTCGCAAGCTCGTCGAAGACGGCCTTGGCCATGGTGGGGGTGAACTCCGCGGAGCCGAGGCCGTAGCGGCCGCCGATGACGGTGGGCCAGGACTTGAAGGGTCCCTGGCCGGCGCCCATGGCCTCGCCGATGGCGGTGCGGACATCCTCGTACATGGGCTCGCCGATGGATCCCGGCTCCTTGGTGCGGTCGAGGACGGCTATGGTCTTCACGCTGGCGGGTATGGCCTTGATGAAGTGCTCGACGGAGAAGGGGCGGAAGAGGCGGACCTTGAGGACGCCGACCTTCTCGCCTCGCTTGGTGAGGAACTTGCAGGTCTCCTCGCAGACGTCGGCGCCCGAGCCCATCACGATCACGATCCGCTCCGCGTCCGGGGCGCCCACGTAGTCGAAGAGCCTGTACTGGCGGCCGGAGAGCTTGGCGAACTGGTTCATCGCCTTCTCGACGATGGCGGGGACGTCGGTGTAGAGCTTGTTGGAGGCCTCGCGTTCGGTGAAGTAGACGTCGGGGTTCTGGCTGGTGCCGCGGATCATCGGGTGCTCGGGGGAGAGGCCGCGGGCGCGGTTGGCGCGCACGAGCTCGTCGCTGATCATCTGGCGCATGACCGTGTAGGAGAGCTCCTCGACCTTGGAGACCTCGTGGGAGGTGCGGAAGCCGTCAAAGAAGTGGAGGAAGGGCACGCGGGCCTCGAGGGTCGCGGCATGGGCGATGAGGGCGGTGTCCATGACCTCCTGGACGTTGTTCGAGGCGAGCATCGCCCATCCCGTCATGCGGGCGGCCATGACGTCCTGGTGGTCGCCGTAGATGGAAAGGGCGTGGGCGGCTATGGCGCGGGCGGCGATGTGGAAGACGGCCGGGGTGCACTCGCCGGCGATCTTGTACATGTTCGGGATCATGAGGAGGAGGCCCTGGCTGGCCGTGAAGGTCGTGGTGAGGGAACCGGCGGTCAAGGCTCCATGGACGGCGCCGGCGGCGCCTGCCTCGGACTGCATCTCGACGACCTGGGGGATGGTGCCCCAGATGTTCTTTCGGCCCTGGGCGGAGAATTCATCGGAGAGCTCACCCATCGGGGAGGAGGGGGTGATCGGGTAGATCGCGATGACTTCGCTGACGGCGTGGGCCACGTGGGCCGCGGCCGTGTTTCCATCGATCATCACCATGTTCTTCGTTTCGGACATATTATTCCTCGGTGAGAATGAAGGTGGGGATTGAAGGCCCTTATTGCCCCGGCACGCCGAGGCAATATTTCCGAGCCGAGCTAATAGTAGAGAAGTGCAGGATTTTATTCAATATGCGGCCTTGGATGGCCAATCTGACGAAAAAAGCGCAATAACTGACCCGACAGCATACCTTCAGGTGCTCTCCCATGATTCTGGCCCGTCGCTGCGGGTCAGAATCATGGGCGTAAAGCCAATGTTTGGTTGCCGGGTCGGAAAGCTCCGACGATCACCTCAGGATGGCGGGAAACCTGACGGCTGGCAGCGCAATTTGGCCATCGCCGCGGTTTTGCCTTGACAGATGGCGTCGGGGATTCCACGTTTAAGCCGATTCTTAGGAGCACCCAGCCATGATTGGTGAAAAAGCCAAATCCATCCTCCTTGTCGACGACGAATTCATCATCACCCTGGATGAGAAGCGCTCCCTCGAGGAATATGGATACAGGGTGACCACGGCGGATTCCGGGGAAAAAGCCGTCGCCGCGCTGGCCGCTGGGGCTGACATCGACCTGATCCTCATGGATATCAACCTGGGCAGGGGGATGGATGGCACCGAGGCGGCCGAGCTGATCCTGAAGGACCACGATATTCCCGTCGTATTCCTTTCGAGCCATACAGAACCGGAAATCGTCGAGAAGACCGAAAGGATCAGCTCATACGGCTATGTGGTAAAAAGCTCGACCATCACCGTCCTGGACGCCTCGATCAAGATGGCTTTCAAGCTTTTTGACGCCAACCGCAAGACAAAGGCCGCGAACAACAAGCTGAATGCTACCTTGGGTGCCATTCCCGACCTCCTTTTTGAAGTCGGGCTGGATGGCCGCTATTACGACATCCATGCCCCAAATACCGGATTCCTCTACAAGACCGCGGAGGCTAGGACAGGGAAGACCCTTTTCGACGTCCTCCCCCCTGAAGTGTCGGAAATTGTCCATTCTGCCCTGCAGGAAGCGGCGGAAAAGGGTTTTTCCTTCGGTCGGCATTACCAGCTGGATGTCCCCGCCGGGAGGCGTTGGTTCGAGATATCGGCTTCACCCGTGGCGGGTTCCCCTTCCGAGCCGCATTTCATCTATCTCTGCCGCGACATCACCGGGCGGAAACGGGGCGAGGAGAAGATCCGGAGACTCCTCGAGGAGAAGGAGCTGGTCCTCAAGGAAGTGAACCACCGGATCAAGAACAACATGGGCTCCATGATGAGCCTTCTTTCGATGCAGTCATCCGCCGTCTCCGATCCGGGCTTCTCCGCCATCCTTCGGGACGCGGAGAACCGCCTTCGGAGCATGGGTGTGCTGTATGACAAGCTCTACCAGTCAGACAACCTGCTGGAGATCTCCGCGCGCGACTACCTGTCCACCCTCGCGCAGGAAATCGTGGCCGGCTTCCCGAACGCTCCTGTGGTGGAGGTGGAGGCTCGGATCGACGACTTTGTCCTGGGCATCGACAAGGTATCCCCCTTGGGGATCCTGTATCCCCCTTGGGGATCCTCCTGAACGAGCTCATCAGCAATGCGATGAAATATGCCTTCGTCGGCCGCGAAAAAGGGGTATTGCGGATCATCGCCACTCGCCAGCATGGCGAGGCGGCACAGGACGCCAAGGTGACCCTGACGGTGGAGGACGATGGAATCGGCCTCCCCGAATCGATCGACATCGCTAACTCGTCAAGCTTCGGCCTCATCCTAGTCCGGACCCTGGCCGCGCAGCTGCAGGGGGAGATCAGGATCGAACGGGGAAAGGGGACAAGGTTTGTCCTGGAGTTCGGGATCCCATTGCGCCCGTGAACACGCCCCGGTCCGCGGGCGCCTTTCGAAGCACCGCTTCCCCTCCGTTTCCCCTCCGTTTCCCCCCACTACTGTGTCCCGGCTTTGAGCAGGTCCAGCATGACCCCTGACTCATGGCCCGGCGCTATCTCCAAGTTTTCCGATCCCTCCCTCGGGATCATGAGGATCGTCTTCCCGTCGGCTTGGCAGGGAAGCATCATGGCGACCGCGAAGGCGACCAGCGCGTACCGACGGATCACCGGAGGTTTTTCCATCCTTGTCCCTCCAGGTCCCCCCTTGTCAATTGCCGAATGGGGGTAGCGGAGAAGCCCTTGGGCGCGCCAAGCGGCCAAGGCTTCGGAGCGAGGGGGAACCGCTCCCAAAACCCGTGCGGGAAGCGCGGCATCGGCTTTGATGGAAACGTTTGCGTTGGTTGAACGAGCGCCATGCCATAGAGCAGATTAGCGCCGCCAGGAACCCTCGGTGCCCGCATTGAAAATGTTCAATTATATATTCCGACCAGCGCCGCGCTTCCCGCCTATTTGCGGATGCCGCGTTCCCCCACCATCACCCGGGTGGGCAGGGCCAGCTCCACGCCGGCTTCCGCGAATCCGCGCAGGACAGCCAGGTTCACGCGCGAACGCACCAGGCCAAGGTCCGCGCCTTTGGATATCCACATGATGAAGGTGATGACCAGGCCCGAGTCGGAGAAGTCGCCGAAGAAAGCGCTTGAGTTCTCCTCGAGCTCCGCGTCCTCCTGGACGATGGCCATGAGGATGGCAAGGGCCTTCTCCACCTTGTCGGCTCCGTTGGACCGCGCCAGGGCCACGGACTCTACGACCTTGGTCGCGGGCTCGGAGCTCACGTTCTCGATGACGCTCTTGGAGAAGAAGGAGTTCGGGATCGTGAGGCGGCGCCCGTCCAGGGTCTCGAGCTTGGAGGTGCGCAGGCCGATCTCCCTGACCCAGCCATCGAAGCCGGAGACCTTGATGCGGTCGTTGATGCGGAAGGGGGCGTCTATGAAGATCGTGATGCCCCCGAAGAGGTTGGCTATCGTCTCCTGGGCGGCGAAGGCGAAGGCGAGCCCGCCGATGCCGAGGCCCGCTATGATCGTGCCGACGTTGTACCCCGCGCCGTCGATGGCCGCGATGATGCCGACGAGCCAGATGATGACTTTGGCGCTCTTGCGCATAATTGGGAGGAGTTGGTCGTCGAGCTTGGATTCGCTCCTATTGACCGCGGGCACGAGGTACTCCGTGATGAGGCTGTCAAGGAGCCGGGCGCAAGCCCAGGTGATGTCGAGGATCACGGCGAGGCCCAGGATCCTGGAGAAGAGGGCGTCGGTGGCCGCGGGGAGGACGAGGCTCCGCTCGGACCAATAAAGGCCGCCGATCACGAGGATGATGGCGATGGGCTCCTCGAGCATGTCCACGATGATGATGCCAAGGCGGCCCTTGGACTTGCCGGCTTTCCGCTTGACGCCCTTGCTTGAGAGGAAATAGAAGAGGCGGGCCAGGATGATGGAGGCGATGACGATGGCCAGGGCCATGAGCCAGGTGCTGACGGCATTTTCCTTGTAGCTGCTGTTCAGGAAATCGCTGATCATGGGAGGGCTCCTTGTCGGCTGTGAGGCGCGCCCGGCTTTTTTTCGGCTTCTATCCTTATATCTGGACTCGCGACGAAAAGGCAAGCCACCGGCGACCTCCACCTGCCGGGTATTTGGGTGGCATCCATGAATCCTTGCAAGGCTTCGGGACTGGAGTATACTGGAGAGAGATTGGAGTTTTTTCGCTATCGCGGTCACTGGACTGTCAGGCCGCTCTGAGGGCATACCGCGGCATAGCGAGTCAGGGGGTTGCATGTCTGGCGCGCGACGAAGCATCAGGGTCGTTTTTATTTCCATCACCGTCGTCATCGTGACGCTCATCCTCGCTGCCCTTGGGGCCGTACAGCTGGTCATGAGCCGAAACGGTGCTTTCCGGGAAATCGAGACATCGACGACCGAAGCCGTCCAGCGCCTGGCGGTGTCCATAGCGGGGCCGCTCTGGCAATTCGACAAGGGGGCCGTCCTCGAGGCCCTGAAGGCCGAGGTCCAGAACGCGGCCATTTCGTCGATCACCGTCACCGGCGAGGATGGAGCCATTTTCGCGGGCGCGCGGCGGGATGGAGGCAAGGCCATCGCACTGGAGTCGGGGGAAAAGGCCGCTCCTTCCCCCAAGGCCAAGAATGCAGCCGTCCAGCACGAGGGCAGAAGCTTCGGCTCAGTGGAGCTTCGCTACGGCTACGGGCCTGCGGACGCCGCGGTGAGGACAGCCTTGGTCTATACCCTCATCCAGATAACGGTCGTGGATATCATGGTCGTCCTGGCCGTCTACCTCCTCCTTTCCCTCCTCATCATCAGGCCCTTGGCGTCGCTGACCATCCTGGTCGAGAAGGTCGATACCGGAGACCTTGGCTCGGCCACCGGCTGCAACGTCGCGGACTTCGGCACGGGTGAGACGCGAACGCTCGCGGAGGCCTTCCTTGCCATGGTCAGCCGGCTCGAGCGCATCGTCGCCGGGGTGAAGGGCTCCGCGCGTTCGCTTTCCGTCGAGGGCGAGAAGCTTTCGCAGACCGCGGTCCGGCTGGCCGATGGAGCCTCCACGCAGTCGGCGTCAACCGAGCAGATTTCCTCATCCGTGGAGGAGATGAGCTCCAATGTCAGCCAGAGCGCGGACAATGCCAAGGCCACTGAAGGCATCGCATCCAAGGCCGCGGAGGACGCGTCCCGAGGCGGGGAAGCGGTGGGTTCCACCCTCTTGGCCATGAAGGACATATCGGGAAAGATCCTCATCATCGAGGAGATCGCGCGGCAAACCAACCTGCTGGCCCTCAATGCGGCCATCGAAGCCGCCCGCGCCGGCGAAAGCGGCAAGGGTTTCGCGGTCGTCGCCAGCGAGGTGCGCAAGCTGGCCGAGCGCAGCCAGAAGTCCGCCACCGAGATCTCCGCGCTGGCCGCCTCTAGCGTCACGGTCGCCGAACGCGCCGGATCCCTCCTGGCCGTCATGGTGCCGGACATCAGGCGGACTGCGGACCTGGTCCGCGAGATCAGCGCCTCGAGCGCCGAGCAAAGGGCGGGGACGGACCAGATCGCCAAGGCGGTCGAGGCCCTCGACCTCATCGTCCAGCAGAACGCCCTTCTTTCAGGCCAGGTCAGGGACCTTGTCGCCGCGCTTTCCAAGGAGGCGCTTTCCCTTGAACGCGAGGTGGGATTCTTCCGGACGGCGGATGAAAGCGGGGAACCGAACTACGGTGATCCGACCGGCACCATGGAGAGGGGGCTGACGGTCCTTCAATAGCCCGGTGACGCGGCATTCCCTGGGCGCGCAGGCATCCTGCCGGTGGGTCAGCGGCTAGGGCCTGTCGCCGCGTTCGTGCCCGTCCGCCGCGCTGATCCTGGGGAGGCCGATGCGGATCCAGGATGTCGATTCGCCCTCGTCGAGCACGAAGCCGATGTCGCGCGCGGCCACTTCGAGGAGCTCCGACCGGACCGCGCGATCGATGCCTTCGCTCCAGGGACAATCGATGGAAATGTCCGTCTTGCCTCCCGAGGCGGTGAGGCTCAGCCTGAGCGGCCGGCTGCCCATCGGGGACCTTGGTCCCGGCCAGGCCGACGCGATGTGCGCGACAAGGTCCGAGACGAGGATGCCCGCGATGAGGGCCTCCTCGAGCGGCACGGCTATCCCGCTTGCAAGGTCAAACTCGACATGGACTCCCGGCGCCGCCTCCATCGCGGAATCGCGGCCCACGCTTTCCAGGATGCCGGCGAGGGGCACGCGCCGGAGGTCGGCCACGTCCACGCAGAGGTCGTAGATCGCGGCCATGGTCTGGATCCGCCTTTCCATCACGGAAAGGACGGACTTGACCTCTTCCGTGCCGGCTTCCCGTTTCCCTTCCCCCACGAAGGCCCCGAGTATCTGGAGGTTGTTTTTCACGCGGTGGTGGACTTCCTTGAGCAGGGCTTCGCGTTCGGTAAGCGCCTTGGCGAGCTTCCCGATGTTCGCCTCCTGCGCCGCGGCCTGGTCCTGGAGCTCGGCTATCTGGCCGCGGATGACAATGCCGAGGCTTCCGATGGCTTCCACGAGGGGACGGAATTCCTCGTAGACCGGCGGCGCGGGCTCGGAGCCGAAGCTTCCGTTGGCGAAGGCCGCCGAGGCGACCGTGAGCTCGCGCAGGGAGATCTGGAGGAAACGGCCCAGGACGCGCCGGCCGGCCGCGAAAAAGACGATGATGCCGAGCGCGACAAGGGCGGAGAAGGCAAGAAGGCGCTCGGTCGCGACGCGCTCGATCGGGGAACGGGACAGGATGATCTCGACCCTGCCGATCAGCTTGTCGCGGTAGACGACATCGCGGCGCCGCGATTCGCCGGGAAGGGTATCCTCCCCAAAGCTCGCGGCGACCCTGTCGTCCGCGTAGGTGACCCGCAGCGAGGCGAAGGATTGCGAGCTATCGAAAGCCGAGGCGATCCGCCGCACCAGCTCGTCGTCGAAGTTCCAGAGCGGATAGGCGACGGTGTTCATGATGAGGTCCGCGGTCTTGTCCGCGGTGTTGCGGAGCCTTGCCAGCTCGGCTTCGGTCGTGATGAAGAAGAATGCGGCGAGGCTGACGGCCGAAAGCGCGACATAGAGGAAGAGGGCACGGCCGAAGAGGCTCCTCGCGAGCGAGGGATAGGCGGCGTGAGGCGGCGGAGCCTTGATCTTGGCTGCGGTCATGGGGTCCGGCTATCGTGCCGGCCCGGGATTCAAGGTCTCCAGCGCGGATTCGAAAATCCTCACCAGGCCTTCCTCGGTGGTCTCCGCGTGGAACTCCGGGCGCCAGACCAGCTCGGCGAGGGTATCGCTCACGCTGAAACATGCGGCTATCTGGACTCCCCGGAAGGCGGCGACGGCGAAGAGCGCGGCGGCTTCCATTTCCACGACCTTGGCCCCTTCGTCGCGGAAGCGCACCACCTCTCCCACGGTCTCCCGGTAGATCGCGTCGGTTGTCCAGGTCGAGCCGCGGGTGTGGGCGAGCCCGCGCTTGGCCAGGGCCGAGCCCAGGCGCTCCGTGAGTTCGGGCGAGGGGCTGGCCTTTTGCCCTTCCGGAAGGTAGTGGTAGGACGTGCCTTCGTCGCGGAGGGCGCCGTCGCACAGGAGGAGGGAGCCTGGAGGGAGGTCTGATAACAGGCTTCCGGCCGTGCCGACGGAGACAAAGCGCTTGACGCCCCAGGCGATGAGCTCCTCCATCATGACGGCCGCGGCGGGGGAGCCGACGCCGAAATGGCCGACGATGGCCACCCGGCAGTCCGTCTCCTCGAGGAAGGAGACCTGGTGGCCAAAGTAGCCTTCGGCCCTGGAGACGCTCCGGGAGGACTCGACATAGTCGAGGAGGCTGCGCTGGTAGGAGAGGATGACGGCTTCCGGCGCGGGCCGCGGGCCGAGCCTGCCAAGGCCCCGTATGTAGCCTATGAAGTCGCTCGGGGTGAAGAAAGCCTCTGCTCCGTATTTGCGCGCATCGAGTGGAACACCCATGGTTGCCCCCAGTACCGCCATGCTAGCGCATGGAAGCTTCCGGAGAAAGCCCGTCGCGGTGGATTGGGGCGTTATCGATATAAAATAATCGGGAGCTTGCATAGTCGCCGCAGCCTCGGATACCATCCATCGCGGGAACGGAGGGATCCATGAACAAGATCGTCGCGCGGCGCAAGCTTTCCGGGGAAGTCTACCGTATCGAGGTCGAGGCGCCCCTTGTGGCCCGCGAGCGCAAGGCGGGGCAATTCGTCATCGTGCAGGTGGATGCCGACTACGGCGAGCGCATACCGCTCACGATAGCTGACGCCGATCCGGCGGCCGGCACGGTGAGCCTCATCTTCCAGACCGTCGGGGCCAGCACCCATAAGCTCGCCCTGAAGGAGCCCGGCGACGGCATCGTCCTCCTCGGCCCCCTCGGGAACCCCACCCATATCGAGGAATTCGGCTGGGCAGTCTGCGTGGGAGGCGGCATCGGCCTTGCGCCCCTCCATCCCATCGTCGCGGCCCTCAAGGCCGCCGGCAACCGCGTCACGGTCATCTCCGGGGCGCGCACCGCCGACCTCCTCATCATGCAGGAGGAGATGGCCGCCCTCGCCGACGAGCACATCGTGGTCACCGACGACGGTTCCGTGGGACGCAAGGCCCTCGTCACCGAGCCCCTCAAGGAACTCTGCCAGAAAGACCCCATGCCCGACCTTGTCGTGGCCATAGGTCCCCCCATCATGATGCGCTTCTGCGCCGCGACCACGCGGCCCTTCGCCGTGAAGACCCTCGTCTCCCTCAACACCATCATGATCGATGGCACGGGCATGTGCGGCGGCTGCCGTGTGGCCGTGGGCGGCGAGACCAAGTTCGTCTGCGTGGACGGCCCCGAGTTCGACGGCCACCTCGTGGACTGGGATGGCATGATGGCCCGCCTCCGCTCCTACAGGAAGCTGGAGGACGAGGCCCATGAGAGGTGCCATCT
>JANYKC010000099.1 GCA_025358255.1 Spirochaetaceae bacterium | reverse complement strand
GGGCGTTGCCTCGATACGAGTCTCGGTGATAGCTTTCCTCACGGACGTTCCCCTTCCCGGCAGATTTGTGTGGTAACAAAACCCTACCGTGAATGAACGTCCGTTTTCTATTCCGTCCACAAGAATCGATCATATCTCACCCGAGCTTTCCTGGATCTCTGAACCGCTCTATTTCTATACAGAAAGCAAGCATAGTGCCTAAATCTCCCATTTGTCCAAAATCCTATGGGAATGACTTGGACTCTCCTCTTCCTCCTCAATCGCCTGCCCCATCCTTGCGCGTTGAGGTTATACTTGGAGGCATGGAACGAATGGGAAACCCGGAACTCGAGCCTGAGGAACGCTTCACCTATCGCCAGTACCGGACCTGGCCCGATTCCGAACGATGGGAGCTCATAGAAGGGCATGCCTGGAACATGAGCGCAGCGCCCTTCGTCCGGCACCAGAGGATTGCCGGCAAGCTCTTCAACCGCATCTCAAGTTTTCTCGAAGGAAAACCCTGCGAGGCCTTTATTGCGCCTTTTGACGTCCTCTTGCCCGCAGGGGACGAGTCCGACGACGAGGTCGCCTCCGTGGTCCAGCCCGACATTGTCGTCTATTGCGACAGGTCCAAGCTGCACGAACGAGGCGCCAGGGGCGCTCCTGACCTCGCCATCGAAGTGCTCTCGCCCTCGACTTCCCGGAAGGACCTCAATGAGAAATTCCGCCTCTACGAAAAGCATGGCGTCCGCGAGTACTGGGTTGTCGATCCCGGCAACAGGGCCATCCATGTCTGGCAACCTGGGGCTGACGGGCGCTATGGGGAGGGCGAGCTCCGAGACCTTCTTTATGACGCATCGCCCATTGAGTCGCGGGTCCTCAATGGCTTTTCAGTCGACCCTTCGGCCCTCTTCGCGAACCTGGAGTGAAGGGAGCAAGGCCGACAAGTCCCGCCGTTTTTCTTGTCTGAGATGAACCGCCCGCATGGGCGGCCGATCATCCATCAGGCTGGTTCAGCAATTTGCTCGTTGTGGTCAAATCGCCTGGTGCCCAGATAACTCAGGATGCCGATCAAGGACAGGATGATGCCAACGCCGATCATCCATGTGTTCACGCCCACCCGCTCGGCGATCGGACCGGCCACGAACATGCCCAGGGGGATGCCCAGGCTGATGATGCTGGTGATGGTGGAGATCACCTTGCCATGGCTTTCGGCCGCCACGCTTTTTTGGATGTAGGCCATGTAGGGGATGTTGCCCATCATGCCGGTGCTGCCGATCACGAATACGACGATGCAGAAGGCCCAGAAAGCGCTCGGCGGAAGCAGGCCACCTGCCAGGGAGCAAAGGCCCAACAGGAAGGAGGAAAAGGAGATCATGGCAAAGGGTCGATGTGATCCGCCACCGACGCCGATGACCACGGCCGCCAGCAACATGCCGATGGAGAAGAGCGTCTGGACCATGCCTCCCTGCACGGCGCCGCCCCGGAAATAGTGCCTGACCATCAAGGGCAGGAGGGAACCCAGGGGCATGAAAACCATGCTGGTGAGGAAGACCGGAACGGTCGCCCGGACGAGGGCCTGGTTGCCCTTGATGGTCAGGAAGCCTTCCTTCATCTCCTTGAGGATGCCCCGGCGTGTGGCAGTCTGGCCGGCATGGTCGGGCAGCCTTGCCGCGGAAAGGGAGAGCACCGCCAGGATCGCCCCGCCAATGTCCACCAGCATGATGTATCGCAGCGGAATCGCGCTAATGAGCAGTGCCCCGAGCATCGGACCGGCCATTGAGCACAGGGCGGAAACCAGTTGGCCAAGTCCTCCCGCCCGGGAGAGTTCCCCCTCGGGAACCAGTTGGGGGATGGCTGCCTGCAGCGCCGGTTTGTGGAAGGTTTCACCCAAGGCCCGCAGGAAAAGGACTATGTAGATGAGGGCCATGGATGGTTCGCCAAAGAGGAAGGAAATCCCCAGGGCCAGGCTCGATGCGGCCACGCCGAGGTCGGCCAGGATCATCACGGTCTTGCGTCTATGGCGGTCAATGATGACACCGGCAAAAGGGCTGATGAGCACCTGGGGCAGGAGTCCCGCGACACTGGCGATGCTGAGGGAGAGGGCCGAACCGGTCTTGATCGTGATCCACCAGATGATGGCGAACTGGACCGCGCTTGATGACAGCAGGGAAAAAGCCTGGCCGATGTAGAGGGTGAAAAATGGCGTGCGCCAGCGATCAGTTCCTTCCATCGACGCTGGCCTCCATGGCGCGGGCTATCACCTGGGCGCAATCCCTGGCGCCATTCTCGGCGGCGAGCTGCGCTCCGAGGGCACGTGCCTTGGCACTGATCCCAGGCTGGGTGGCAAAGCGGATCGCATCCGCCAGGCTTTTGGCTTTCAGTTTCTTGAAAGGCAAGGGCCTTGACCCGATGCCCAGCTCGAAGGAACGTTGGGCCCACGCGAACTGATCCAGGGCGAAGGGAAGGATGATGCTTGGCACGCCGGCCCGGAATCCGGCGGCGCTGGTCCCTGCGCCTCCATGGTGGCAGACCGCCGCCATGCGGGGGAAAAGCCAGGTATGGGGCACATTCTCTAACGTGAGAATGCTGTCCGGAAGGTCGGTGAGTCCGCTCATGCCAGACAGGATCCCGCGCGTGCCGGCCAGGGTGAGGGCTTGGATGACCGTACGGCCGGTTTTTTCGGTATCGGCCCGGTCAAACATCGATCCAAAGCCCACATAGACCGGCTTTTCGCCCTTTTCAAGGAAAGCGGCCAATTCAGGGCTGGGCTGGTAGGTCGTCGGTTCTTCAACGACCCAGTATCCCTCTTGGTGTATGTGGGGATTCCAATCGCCCGGCCGTTCGAAGACATGGTTGCTGCAGGAGACGAGGGCCGGGTGACGCGCATCAGTGTGGCGCTCGAAAGGCATTCCGAAGGGCTCTGGCAGCCGGCCGTACCTGCTTTCCCAGAATGGCTTGAGGGACGATTCCGAGGCCATCCACAACATGCCCTGGAGAATCCGGTAACTCAGGCGGTTGATGAAGGCGTTCGGGATCACCTTCCCGTAGAGGACCACTGACGGCCGCGAGCCGGTGCGGTGCATGGGGAAGGGGCTGGCCAAGATGGCGGGAATGCCCAGTTTTTCGGCCATGAAATACCCGATGGTCAGGCCCGGATGAAAGACAATGGCATCGCTGCCCATACAGGCATCGTGGTAGTTTTCCACCATGTGGATGCCGTATTCGCGCAGCTTGCGGAAGCTTCTCGCCATCTTCAGGATGTTGTCGGCCTTTTGAGCTTCCTTGATCATCTGCGGGTCCACGCCGGCCGACTCATGGTCGACATCGATCGAGAAAAAATCGATTCCATAGCCGCGGACAAAACCCTCGAAGCTCCGGCTGGTCGCGACGCGGGACGAGAGGCCCAGTTTCTTGAGCTCCTGGGCCAGCGCGATGTAGGGTTGGACATCGCCCCGGCTCCCTGAACAAAGTATGGTGATCATCATTTCCTCCGACTATTATCATCCGACAACGTGTTGTATGATTATCCTATCCCGGCAAGGTGGCGGGATCAACCAACAACGACCGGCCTTTTGTCGGATGGAGGATGTCATGAATAAACAGCCCGAGATAACCGAGCAGACGAAGGCCAACTTGCTCACGGCTTTTTGGGCCCTCTTTGCCGAAAAGCGGATCGACCAGATCACCGTGAAGGAGATCACCGCCAAGGCCGGGTACAACCGCGGCACCTTTTACGAGTATTTCACCGACACGAGCCAATGCCTTGAGCACATCGAGAGGATGTCCTTGCCCCGCTTCGACGAGCTGCCGCCCCTGCCGGATGGCCAGGCGCCCACGCCGCTTTTCATCGAGTCATTCATCAAGCTCTACCAGGAGAAATTCAACTATTACGATGTCCTGTTGGGTGACCGGGGGGACCCTTCATTCCAGCGCAAGCTGATTGACAGCATCAAGGCGGCCATCGTCGACACGGCGCGCTTGCCGGCCGCGATCGAGGCCGTGGAGCTGGATTTGATGCTGGAGTACGTCCTTTCGGGAATGATCGGCATCATGCGCTACTATTTCCATACGCGGCCAAAGGGATCCCAAGCCGAGATGCTGGCCATCATGTACCGGATCATGGGCGGCGACATGATGCGACAGATCCGCGAACACCTGGGCTAAGAGCCGGCCCGAGTTGTCGGGTAGCGCGATTTTTTCTCAGGGATGAGGTTTTTCTCCCGATTTCTTGAGTAGCAAGAAGCAGGGGGAAAAGATAAGGAGAGCGGGAACAAAGGTGTGACTACCTCCCGCTCTCCTGTCGAAAAACCTTATCGT
>JANYKC010000098.1 GCA_025358255.1 Spirochaetaceae bacterium | reverse complement strand
GGGCGTTGCCTCGATTCGAGTCTCGGTGATAGTCTTGCTCACGGACGTTCTCCTCCCCGGCAGGCTTGTTTGGCGACAAAACCTTACCGAGAAAGAACGTCCGTTTTCTATTCCGTCCACAAGAATCGATCATATCTCTGGGCGAAGAGGACTTGGCCTTCGCCCCTCGGCGTCCTGCCTCGGGGCTCCGGCCGGCTCCGCGCGCTTCCGCGCCCATCCATGGGCGCTCATCCTCGCTATCGCTCGGCGCGCGCTCCGATTCAAGTCCTCTTCGAGCCTTATTTAAAATGCAGTGACCGCCCTTCGCGGGGCGGTCACTGTTGTTTGTTGCGGCGAAGAGGACTTGAACCTCCATACCTCTCGGCACCAGCACCTCAAGCTGGCGTGTCTACCAGTTCCACCATCGCCGCGCGGAACGATGCTTTTATACCCGAGGGAGGCGAAAGGTGTCAAGCGCTCGGGCCGGGTTATGGGCTATTTCGGGGAAGAGGGGTGCTGTGTTGGTGCGTAAATGTTTCTATGCGTAGAATCTCACGCTTCGGGGGGAGGAAGGACACTCTGGCCGAGCTCTTCGGCAAGAAGGTCCATGAGAACAATATCGTGCCAGGAACCGCCATAAAAATGGGCCTGGCGCAGGCGTCCGACCTCGCGGAAACCGCACTTCCGATAGCTGGCGATGGCCCGGGCATTGTAGGCGTAGGTCCTGAGGGAGAGGCTCCTGAGATTGAGGACATTGAAGGCGAAGTCGCACAGGAGGGTCATGGCCTCGGAGCCGTAGCCTTTGCCGCGCCGGTCGGCAGGGCCGATGAAGATGCCGATCTCGGCGCTGCGGTGCACCGAGCTTATATCCATGAGGCCGCAATTGCCGACGAGCTCGTCCGTGGACTTCTCGACGATGGCGTAATTGTGCTCTTTTGAGAGCCCGGCCAGGAGATCGCGCTCTCCATGGGAGGTGATCTGGAAACCGGCGAGGGTAAGGTAGCGGGTTGTCTCCAGGTCGTTGAGCCACTGCGCATAAAGGTCGGCATCATCAAGGCTGATGGGCGAGAGATAGACCAGCTTGCCCTTGATTTTCGGGAAGTATTTCATCCTGTCTCCTTCGGGTCCGGCGAAAAGGTAGCCATCTTCCCCTCCTGGCGCAAGGGCAGGATCGCCGATTTTAACGTGTTCTTGACATTTGCGGACATGCGGCCGTAGTATCTGCGAATATCCATTCACAAGCATGAAACTCCACCGGGTGGGAAGCAATGCAACTATCGGTCAAGGATGCGGCCTCGATCCTCAATGTCTCCGAAAAGACCATCTACCGCTGGATCAAGGACGCGGTCATCCCCTTCTACAAGATCAACGAGCAGTTCAGGTTCAACAGGGTGGAGCTCCTCGAGTGGGCCACCTCTCGGAGGATCCAGGTCTCCCCCGATATCTTCAGGGAGCGAGAGGAAAGCACGATCCCCCTTCCGAGCTTCCTTGAGGCGCTCAAGGCCGGCGGCATCGCCTACAGGGTCGGGGGCAAGGACCAGGGCTCCGTGCTCAGGTCGGTCGTGGACACACTCAAGCTGCCAGAGGAGGTGGACCGGGAGTTCCTCTATCAGGTCCTCCTGGCCCGGGAAACCCTGGGATCCACGGGAATAGGCGACGGCATAGCCATTCCCCATGTCCGCAATCCCGTGGTATTGCACGTTTCCAGGCCCACCGTCACCCTCTGCTTCCTCGAGGACCCCATCGATTTCCAGTCCCTGGATGGACAGCCCGTCAATATCCTCTTCACCCTGATCAGCCCCTCCGTGCGTGCCCATCTCCACCTCCTTTCTCGCCTCGGCTTTGTCCTGCGCAATGCGGAGTTCAAGGCTGCCCTCAAGGCCCAGGCATCGCGGGATGAGCTCCTGGAGATCCTCGCGCGGGCCGAGGCCGCCCTTCCCACGGGCCCTGCGGAAGCCACCGCGCCCGAGGACAGGTAAGGGCTCCATGTCCCTAGAGCTGGTTCTCGCGGCCATGGCCCTCGCGATATCGAGCGCAGCCGCTGCGCTGGTCCTTCCCCGCGCTTCCTCGAAAGCCCAGGGCTTCTCCGCCATCCTGATGGTCAGCTCCATGATCAGCGGCCTCGCCGGCGCAATGATGCGCCTTTTTGGCCACGCGGACTCCCTCTGCGGCTTTCCGTGGCAGGCGGCCGGTGGTTCGGCCATCGGCCTTGACGCGCTTTCGGCCTTCTTCCTTGTGCCGATCTTCCTTATCGGCGGCCTGGGTTCCGTCTACGGCATGGGCTATTGGAGGCGGGAGCGACATCCTCGGAGCGCGCGCCCTCTCGAGGTCTTCTGGGGCCTTCTTGTGGCCGGCCTCTGCCTCCTCGTGATCGCGCGCCACGCCATGGCCTTCCTCCTTGGCTGGGAGGTGATGGCGCTCTCCGCCTTCTTCCTCGTCATCACCGAGGATTTCAGGCACGAGAGCCGAAGGGCCGGGTTCATCTACATCATCGGGACCCATATCGGGATCCTCGTCCTCTTCGCCTTCTTCGTGCTCTGGCGAAAAGCCACCGGTTCGTACTCCCTCATGCCGATCGCAGGGGAGACCATCGCCCTAGGCACGATGGGCGCCCTCTTCCTCCTTGCCCTCGTGGGCTTCGGGATCAAGGCGGGTCTCATGCCCCTCCATTTCTGGCTTCCCGGCGCCCATGCCAGCGCCCCCAGCCATGTCTCGGCGATGCTCTCCGGAGTCGTCCTCAAGATGGGCGTCTACGGCCTCCTCCGCTTCCTCAGCCTCATCGAGGACCCTCCCGCGATCTGGGGCGTCCTCATCCTCGCGCTGGGCGCGGCCAGCTGCGTCCTGGGCGTCGTCTTCGCCCTCGGGCAGCACGACATGAAACGGCTCCTGGCCTATCACAGCGTGGAGAATATCGGGATCATCTTCATGGGCATGGGCCTGGCCCTCATGGGGCGATCGAGCGGCGACCCCGCCCTCATCGTGCTCGGCCTGGCGGGATGCCTCCTCCATGTCTGGAACCACAGCCTGTTCAAGTCCCTCCTCTTCTTCGGGGCAGGCTCCGTCCTCCATGCGGCCCATACCCGGGAGACCGACCGGCTCGGCGGGCTTGCCAAGGCCATGCCCTGGACGGCCGCCACCTTCCTCGTGGGCGCCGTGGCGATCTGCGGACTCCCCCCCCTCAACGGCTTCGTGAGCGAGCTGTTCATCTATTTCGGTCTCTTCGGCGGCCTCACTCGGGGCGGTGCCGGGGTTTCCATCGTGCCGGTGGCCGCCCCCCTACTCGCCGTGACGGGAGCCCTGGCCTTGGCCTGCTTTGTCAAGGTCTACGGCGCCGTGTTCCTCGGGCTTCCGCGTTCCCCCGCCGCGAGGCAGGCCGAGGAAGCCACCCTGTCGATGCGCTTCCCGATGGTTATCCTGGCCCTCGCCTGCGTCCTCATTGGAGTCGCGCCCGGCCTCACGGTCCTGCCCCTGGACGAAGCCATCGCGCCCTGGAAGGTCGCCGGAGGCGCTCGCCTCCCTTCCTTGGCAAGCCTCGTGCCGCTGGACGCGCTCGGCGGCTTCGCGCTTCTCCTGGCCGTCCTGTGCGCCTTCCTTTTCCTCGTCTTCGCGGGCAAGGACCGATCGAGGGCCGTCAAGGGAAGCTGGGACTGCGGCTATGCGCAGCCGACGCCCCGCATGCAATACACCGCCTCCTCCTTCGCGCAGTCCATCGTTGGCCTTTTCTCCTGGGCGCTCCGCCAGCGCGTGAAGCGCATGCCGATCAAGGAGAGCTTCCCCCGCGCCGCCTCCATGCAAAGCCATGTGGACGACGCTGTCCTCGACGGCATCCTCATCCCGGCATTCCGCCGGCTCGAAGGGCTTTCCTCGTGGTTCCGCCGCTTCCAGCAAGGCCTTGCCCAGGACTACATACTCTTCATATTCATCACGGTCTTCCTCCTCCTTTCCACGCTGCTTCCGGTAAAGGACATCCTCGCGCGGATTTTCGCGCGCTAGCATGCATACCCTGCCAAGGACCTGACCATGTCGAGCATCGGACTGACCCTCTCCGCCATCCTCATCCTCGCCGCGAGCGGCCTGCCCGCATGCCTCCTTCCGCGGCGCTCGGCTGGCGGCCAGAGGCTGGCGGCCCTCGCCATGACCATCGGAGGCATCCTCGGGACCGCGGCTGTGGCCCTCTCCTTCGGCCCTTCCTCGGCGACCTCGCTCAAGCTCGGATGGCTTCTTCCCTGGGGAAGCTTTTCCGTGGCGGTCGATCCCCTCTCCGCCTTCTTCCTCTGCCTCGTCTTTGTCATCCCCGCCCTCGGCTCGGTGTACGGCCTCGGCTACTGGAAGCAGATGGAGCACGAGCCGAATGGCCAAAGGCTGGGGCTGTCGTATGGCCTGCTGGCGGCCTCCATGGCCATGGTCCTCATCTCCCGTGACGCACTGCTCTTCCTCATATCCTGGGAAGTGATGGCGCTATCCGCCTGGTTCGCCGCCACTGCGGAAAACGACAAGCCGGAGGTCCGCAGGGCCGGCTGGATCTACCTCATCGCCACCCATGTGGGCACCCTGGTCCTCTTCGCCATGTTCGCGCTGTGGAACGCGCAGACCGGCTCCTTCGCCCTCGAGCCCCGCGGTGCCATGCTGACATCCGGCGCCGCCGGAGCGGTCTTTGTCCTGGCGCTTGTCGGATTCGGCTTCAAGGCAGGCTTCATGCCCCTCCACGTCTGGCTTCCCGGCGCGCACGCGAACGCGCCCAGCCATGTCTCGGCCGTCATGTCCGGCGTCATGCTCAAGATGGGCATATATGGGATCATCAGGATGACGGGGCTACTTTCGGCGATCGCCCCATGGATGGGAACCGCCCTCCTGGCCGCCGGCGCCGTGACCGGCATCGCGGGCATCAGCTTCGCGATCGGCCAACGTGACCTGAAGCGCGCCTTGGCCTACAGCAGCATCGAGAACATCGGCATCATCGGGATGGCCCTCGGCCTTGCCCTCACGGGCCGCGCCTGCGGCCGTGCCGACTGGGCGCTGTTGGGCTTGGCCGGAGCCCTCCTCCATGTCTGGAACCATGGGCTGTTCAAGTCGCTCCTATTCCTCAACTCCGGCGCCATCATCCATGCGACCGGCACGCGCGACGTGGACCTCCTGGGAGGGCTCGCGGAAAAAATGCCCTTCACGGCGCTTGCCTTCACGTTGGGTGCCGTCGCCATAGCGGGGCTCCCGCCCCTCAACGGATTCGCCGGTGAATGGCTGGTCTACCAGGGCTTTTTCATGGCGCTCGATCCGTCCGCCCCTCGCGGTTTCGAAGCCATGGCCGTGGCCGCGGTAGCGCTCGCGGCGATCGGTGCCTTGGCCGTCGCCTGTTTCGTGCGGCTGCAAGGAGGCGTCTTCCAGGGCTCGCCCCGCAGCGCAGCGGGCGGCCATGCCCACGATCCCGGCCTGGCCATGAAGCTGCCGATGGGCTTGCTCGGCCTTGCCTGCCTTGCCATCGGGCTTTTTCCCGCGATGGCCGCGCCCTTCCTCGAATCGGTGGCCCTGGCGTGGGTCATGCCCTCAGGCCCCGAGGCCACCTTCCTGCCTGCGGCGATGCCGCACATCGCGGACCTGGCGCCCTTGGCCTGGGTCGGCTGGCTCGGGGGCGGCATCGCCCTGCTCGCCATCATCCTCTACACCGCCACCCGGCTTTCCCGCCGCAATGGGCAGGTAGGCGAAGCTGGCCACGGGACCTGGGACTGCGGCTATGCCCGCCCGACAGCCAGGATGGAGTACACGGCCTCTTCCTTCGGGCAATCGCTGGTCGGGCTGCTTTCCTTCATCCTGTGGCCGACACGGCATGGGCCGAAGATCAAGGGGAGCTTCCCCGCCGCGGCGAAGTTCCGCAGCGAACTGCCCGACCCGATCCTGGACCGGGCCTTGCGTCCCCTCTTCAGGCTGGGCCGCATCCGCTCAGGCGGGATCAGGTCCCTCCAGCAGGGACAGACCCAATTATACATACTCTACATCCTGGGGATCGCCATTGTCCTCCTTCTTTCCGGCGGCAGAGGAGTCTCCCGATGATCGAAACAGCCATCCACATCCTCCTCCTGGCCCTCTTCCCGCCCCTTCTCCTTGGGGTGATCAACAAGACCAAGGCGGTCTTCGCGGGCCGGGTCGGGCCACCGGTGCTCCAGTCCTACCTGGACATCGCGAAGCTCCTCAGGAAAGGTATGGTGCTGAGCTCCACGACGACCTGGATATTCGTCGCCGGCCCACTCGTCACCCTCTCGGCCATCGCCGGGGCCGGCCTCCTCATCCCGATCGGCGCTTTTCCAGCGATCCTCGCCTTCAAGGGCGACTTCCTCCTCTTCGCCTACCTCTTCGCCCTCGCCCGCTTCTTCACGACGAGCGCGGCCCTCGACACGGGTTCGTCCTTCGAGGGGATGGGCGCCGCGAGGGAGGTGACCTTCTCGGTGCTCAGCGAGCCCGCGCTGTTCTTCGCCTTCCTCGTGCTCGCGCGCATATCGAGCTCCCTCTCCCTGGACTCGATGCTCCGCGTGCCGGCCCTCGGCCTGGCGGTGGGCACCACGGCGCCCCTCGTCCTCATCGCGCTGGGATTTTTCGTAGTCCTCCTCGCCGAGACCTGCCGCATCCCCGTGGATGATCCGGCCACCCATCTCGAGCTCACGATGATCCACGAGGTGATGGTCCTTGACCATTGCGGCCCGCTCTTCGGCGTCATACTTTACTCCGCGGCGCTCAAGCTCTTCCTCCTCGGCGCCTTCTTCCTCCACCTTGTCGCGCCTTACAGCACGGGCAATCCCCTCATCGACTGGCCGCTCTTCGCGGCGGAGATGCTGGCCCTCTGCGTCGTCATCGGCGTGGTAGAGTCGATCACGGCCAGGCTGCGGATGAGGCGCGTGCCCTACCTCCTCGTGAGCGCCATCCTCCTGTGCGGCTCCGCATTCATTCTTCTCGTGAGGTGAAAACGATGATGGACCTGCTCAACGCCCTCCTCGTCATCATACTTGTCATGAACCTCTTCTCCCTCGGGACAAGCCGGATCCTCTCCGTCATCCGCATCGTCGCGGCCCAGGGCGTCCTCCTGGGCATCATCCCCCTCCTACTCCGAGAGCGTCCCGGCTTCCCTGAGCTCGTCGCGGCCGCGGTGGCCATCGTCCTCAAGGGCATCGTCATCCCCGGCGTCATGACGAGGGCCTTGCGCGATGCCCAGATCAAGAAGGAAGTCACGCCCCTCATCGGCCTCCTTCCCTCCATAATCCTCGGGGCCTTGGCCACCACCCTGGCCCTCCTCTTTTCCAACAGCCTGGCCATGGCCCCCTCCCAGGGAGGCACCCTGATCGTGCCCGCCGCCTTCGCCACCATACTGGTCGGCTTCATCATCCTCACGACCAGGGTGAAGGCGATCTCCCAGGCCGTGGGCTACCTCGTGCTGGAGAACGGCATATTCATCTTCGGGCTCCTCCTCGTGGACGCCATGCCCCTCGTCGTGGAGATGGGGGTCCTCCTCGACCTCTTCGTGGGCATCTTCGTGATCGCCATCATCGTCAAGCATATCAACCGTGCCTTCTCGTCAACGGACACGGACCGCCTCGTCTCGCTCAAGGAGTAGCGCATGGCCTTCTTCATGATCCTGGTGCCGCTTCTCCTCGCAGGCCTTGCCGCGGCGCTGCCCTCCAACCGGATGCGCCCCTGGATCCTTCCCGTCGCGGCGGTCGCCCACCTCTGCATGACGGTCTTCGTCCTCGCCCGACCGGACCTGTGGACAACCTCGGCCTGGCTGGTCCTCGATCCGCCGGCGCGGCTCGTCCTCCTTGTCGTGAGCGCCCTCTTTTTCTTCTGCTCCTTCTACGCCATCGGCTACCTCAAGCACCGGCGGGAACGCTCCAACCGGGTATTCGTCGCCTGCCTCCTCGGGTTCCTCGGCATCATGAGCCTCGTCGCATGGTCCCACCACCTGGGCCTCATGTGGGTGGCAATCGAGGGAACGACCCTCGTGACGGCCCCCCTCATCTATTTCAACAACAACAAGCGCAGCATCGAAGCCACCTGGAAGTTCCTCCTCGTCGGTTCCGTCGGCATCGCCTTGGCGCTCCTGGGGACCTTCTTCCTCGCATATTCCTCGCTTCAGCAAGGGCTGGGGGCGACCCTCCAGTTCGAGGACCTCCTGCGCGACGCCACCTCGCTTTCCAAGCCATGGCTGCGGGCGGCCTTCATCCTCCTCCTCGTGGGCTACGGGACCAAGATGGGCCTTGCGCCGATGCATACCTGGAAGCCCGACGCCTACGGCGAAGCCCCGGGCGTCGTCGGCGCGGTCTTCGCGGGCGGCGTCACGAGCTGCGCCTTCCTCGCCTTCACCCGCGTCTACCAGATCTGCGACGCCGCGGGCGAGGCGGCATTCACCTCCCGCCTCCTCCTTTTCATGGGCCTTTTCTCCATGGCGATAGCGGGCCTTTTCATGATCGGACAGCGGGATTTCAAGCGCATGCTCGCCTATTCCAGCGTCGAGCACATGGGCATCCTGGTCCTGGGACTGGGCATCGGCGGACCGGCCCTCTTCGGGACCATGCTCCACCTCGTGACGAACGGCATGACCAAGGCTGTCCTCTTCCTGTCCGCGGGCAACATCCACCGTGCCTTCGCGAGCAAGAACACCGACCAGGTGCGGGGAGCCATGCGGCGGCTGCCGCTCTCCAGCGCCCTCTTCCTTGCCGGCTTCTTCGCGATCACCGGCTCGCCTCCCTTCGGTCCCTTCATCAGCGAATTCTCGATCCTCTCAGGCGCCTTCACCGCGGGGCGCTATGCCGTCGCGGGCCTTTTCCTCTTTTTCCTCCTCCTTGTCTTCATGGGCATGGGAAGGACGGTGCTCAAGGTCGTCCAGGGGAGGGCACCCAACGAAGCCGCGGCCCTGGCGACGGCGCTTCCCTACCGTGACGGCTTCCTCACGACGGCCCCCGTGGTCGTCCTGATGTTGATCGTCCTCACCCTCGGCCTGGTCATCCCCGTGCCCCTAGGCGACATGGTCAGGGACGCAGCCGAATTCCTGGAGAACAGATGATGAGCGACAGGAACGACAATTTCGCGCCATTGGGCAACTGCAGGTCCATCCGCCTCGCCGAGATACCCGAGCTGCCCTTCGACCGGTTCGCCGACGCGATAGTCTCAAGGACGGCCGCCGGCCAGCGCGTCTGTGCCTTCTTCGCCTCGGCCGGGAAAGCCTCCGGGTCCACTCGGCTCCAGGTCGTCATCGCCAACGACGACGAGGACAGCCTGGCCGTGGGCTGCTGCTCGGTCAGCGGACCCGCCTTCGAATCGATCACGCCTGCCTGCCCCCAGGTCCACCTTTTCGAACGGGAGATCGCCGAGCAATACGGCCTGAAGCCCGTAGGCCACCCCTGGCTCAAGCCCCTGCGATACCAGCGCTCGTGGACTGACCGCGACGCGTGGGACCGTGACCGCGGCGCGGCCATCCTTCCGGGGGTCGGCGACTTCTTCCGGGTCGAGGGCGACGAGGTCCACGAGGTCGCGGTGGGCCCCGTCCACGCCGGCGTCATAGAGCCGGGCCATTTCCGTTTCCAGTGCCATGGCGAAAAGGTCTTCCACCTCGAGATCGCCCTTGGCTACCAGCACCGCGGCATCGAGGAGGCCTTGGCCGGCGGCCCCGACAGGAGGTCCATCCACTACGCCGAGACCGTCGCGGGCGACACGACGGCGGGGCATGCCACGACCTACTGCCAGGTCGTCGAGGCGCTCTCCGGCTACCGGACGACGGTCCACTCCCACATCGTGCGCGGCATCGCCCTCGAGCTCGAGCGCATGGCCAACCATGTCGGCGACCTGGGAGCGCTCTCCGGCGACGTAGGCTACCTGCCCACGGCCAGCTTCTGCGGTAGGATCCGCGGCGACTTCCTCAACATGACGGCCCTCCTGTGCGGCAACCGCTTCGGCCGCGGCCTCATGGTCCCTGGCGGCATCGGCTTCGAGCTGGATGCCCCCCGCGCCGGGGAGCTCCTGGCGAGGGTCGAGACCGCGGAGAGGGAGGTCGCCCAGGCGGTGAACCTCCTCTGGGACGACCAGTCGGTCATGGCCAGGTTCGAGGACACGGGCCCCCTCCCGCTGGAGACAGCCAGGGAACTCGGCGTCGTGGGCGTGGCGGCCCGGGCCTCAGGCCTTGAACGCGATGTGCGCTACAACCATCCCACGGGCATCTACCGCTACGTCCAGATACCGGTCTCCACCTACGACACCGGCGACGTCTTCGCCCGCGCCTACATTCGATGGCTCGAGATCCAGCAGTCGGTCACCTTCATCAAGGAGAGGCTGCGCAGCCTCACCCCACCCTCTCCCGCGCCCGGGATTGGCCCCCTCCCTCCGGACAGCCTTGCCGTGTCCCTCAACGAGGGCTGGCGGGGCGAGATCTGCCACGTGGCGATGACCGGCCCAGGCGGTTCGTTCTCGCGCTACAAGATCGTCGATCCATCCTTCCACAACTGGTATGCCCTGGCCGTCGCGATGCGCGACCAGGAGATATCCGATTTCCCGCTGTGCAACAAGAGCTTCAACCTCTCGTACTGCGGCCACGACCTGTAAGGGAGCAAGCATGTTCAAGTCGATCATCGCCCGCGCGAAGCAGGGGCACCGCACGATGCGGTATCCGGCGGGCGCCCCCCCCGCGCTCTCCGACCGTTTCCGCGGCCGGCCCACCATCGAGGGCGCGAAGTGCGTCCAGGGCTGCCTCGCCTGCGCACAGGCCTGCCCCACCGTCGCGATCACGGATCGCGTCGCGATCACGGATCGCGGTGCGATCCAAGGGCGCGGTGCGATCCAAGGGCGCGGCGCGGGGCGACACGAGGTGGACCTCGGCAAATGCCTTTTCTGCACCGACTGCGCCAGGGCCTGTCCCCAGGGCGCGATCTCGCATTCGCCGGACTGGCGCCTCTCGGTCAGCCGCCGCGGAGACTTCATGGTGGGCATGGAGGGCGGAAGCGCGGCCTCGGGGACCTCGCCGGAATCCGACGCCCTGCGCCTCGCCGCCGCCCTCCCGAAGGAGATGATGCGCCTCTTCGGCCGCTCCCTCAAGCTCCGCCAGGTGAGCGCCGGCGGCTGCAACGCCTGCGAGGCCGACGTCAACGTCCTCGGGACGATCGGCTGGGACCTCGGGCGTTTCGGCATCCAGATGGTGGCCTCCCCCCGCCATGCGGACGGCCTCCTCGTCACGGGTCCCGTCACGAGGAACATGGAGCTCGCCCTCATGAAGACCTGGGACGCGGTGGCCTCGCCGAAGATCGTCATCGTCGTGGGAAGTTGCGCGATCTCAGGCGGGCCTTTCATCGGACATGACGAGGCCTGCGGCGGAGTCGGCGACATGCTGCCCGTCTGCCTCTACGTGCCTGGCTGCCCGCCCCATCCGCTCACCATCCTGGATGGGCTGTTGCGGCTCCTCGGGAGGATCAAGTCGGCATCGTGAATGCCAGGGGGACCTGCGCCTGATCCTTCGCCCTGCGCCGTCATCCGTGGCCTGGCGCCGCGTTGCCTGGAAAGGACGAGGTCGAGGCCTTTCGGGATGCGTGGATCTTCAAGCCCTGGGAAAGGAGCCACGAGGCGCGGCAGCCCGAGGATATCGCTGTCCCGCCGCAAGGGAAAACCGAAGGTGCACCATCTATCGATGGCCTTGTTCCCTGCCGCCCTCGCGAAGCCCACCGTGAGGAGGAGGCCCGCGGCCAAGGCGATAGGCGCCTTCGGCATCGAGGCGGCCTGCGGCCAGTCAGGCGGTGGCCCGCCGCGCCGGACCGCCTTGGCCCTCCTCCCGTGGATCGGTGCAGCCAAGCCGGTGGATAAAGTGGAGCCGACCCCTTGTGCCCACGCGGGCTGACGGGTCACGCCCCCAATGACCGGCGGGCCGCTGGCCGGCGAGGAGGCCCCGCTCCGGCGGAGAGGCGCGCACGGCCTCCGCCGACCGTGACAATGCCAATAAAAACAGGCTTGATCGCGACGCTGCCGATCACGAAGAGGCAAGAAGCCTCCGTCAGCAGGGTTTCGATCGGCGATTTGGCCAGCAAGAACGAAAAGAACGGGGCGAGCACAAAAAGGACCAACCTGAATCCCAAGGCGGCCTGCAGGGCCGCTATTTCGCGCATGAACAGGATTCCGTAGATGGAATGCACAAGGGGCCTGCCTGCACGCAGCGGAACTGCCTCGTTGATTCCAGCCACTACATAGCATGACAGGGCGGGGAACTGTCAGCCATCGCGCTGAATGCAAAATGCAGGCCGCATCGGAAAAAGCGGCCCCTGAGGCGCATTTCCTGCCTCAGGGGCCGATGCGGGACCCGGATGTTCGTCGCTTGAAGGCGCCTTGCGCCGCGTGGCCCATGGCTTTGGTCGGACTAGCTCCCCGCCACCATCGCCGCCACGTCGCCCTCCACGGTGCCTATGCACTTGATCCCGAAGGCCTCCACGAGGGTCTTGGCCACTCCGGGGGAGAGGAATCCTGGCAGGGTCGGCCCGAGCCTGATGTTCTTGAAGCCGAGGGACAGGAGGGAGAGGAGGACGAGGACGGCCTTCTGCTCGTACCAGGCGATGTCGAAGGACAAGGGCAGGTCGTTCACGTCGGCAAGCCCGAAGACCTCCTTGAGCTTGAGCGCCACGAGGGCCAGGGAGTAGGAGTCGTTGCACTGTCCGGCGTCAAGGACGCGGGGAATGCCACCGATGTCGCCCAACGCGAGCTTGTTGTAGCGGTACTTCGCGCAGCCCGCGGTGAGGATGACGGTGTCCTTCGGGAGGGCGGCGGCGACTCCCGTGTAGTACTCGCGCGAGGTCTGGCGGGCGTCGCAGCCGGCCATAACGACGAAGCGCTTGATGGCCCCGGACTTCACCGCGGCCACCACCTTGTCAGCGAGGGCGAAGACCTGGTCGTGGGCGAAGCCTCCGACGATCGTGCCGTTCTCCAGCTCCTCGGGGGGGAGGCTCGTCTTAGCCAGGGCGACGATGGCGGAGAAGTCCTTCATGCCTTCCCCCGCGCGGTCGGCGATGTGGGGACATCCGTCAAATCCCACGACCCCGGTCGTGAAGATGCGCGCCTTCTGCCCTTCCTTGGGCGGCACGAGGCAGTTGGAGGTGAAGAGGACGGGACCGCGGAACTTCGCGATGTCGGTCCCTTGCGTCCACCAGGAACCGCCGTAGTTGCCGTACAGGTTGTCGTACTTCCCGAAGTAGGGATAGTAATGGGCGCTCAGCATCTCGCCGTGGGTGTAGACGTCGACACCGCTGCCCTTGGTCTGCTCGAGGAGGTCGTGGAGGTCGCGCAGGTCATGGCCGGAGACGAGGATGCCGGGGCGGCCGCGCACGCCGGTCTTGACGGTCGTGATCCTCGGGTTGCCATAGCGCCCCGTGTTCGCGCCGTCCAGGAGGGCCATCGCGTTCACGCCTTCCTTGCCGGTCTCGACCACCAGGGCCAGGAGGGCTTCCTTGGTGGTGCCGCGGTCCGAGATGGCCGCCAAGGCCCGCATGATGAACACAAACAGGTCTTTCGAGGACTTGCCGATGGCGTAGGCATGCTCGATGTAGGCGGACATGCCCTTGAGCCCATAGAGGACGAGGGATTCGAGGCTTCGCCGGTCTTCGTCCGCCTCGGCAAGCCAACCACCGAGCCCTGTAGCGGCCGCCGCCTTCAGCGCTTCCTCCGTGGAGGCCGTCCATGTGGCGGCGCCGGGCAAGGGACCGCTCGCCACGCCGCCGGCCTTGAGGTAGGCGGCCTTGAGGGCATCGCGGCGGCGCAGGGCCTCGAAGGTCCAGGCAGTGAACTCCCTCGCGGAGAAGTTGGCGTTCGTGATGGTCGCGAAGAGCATGCGGTCGACGAAGAACGCCGTCTCCTCGTCATAGACTCCTTTCCCGAGGGCCTTGGTCCCCCAGAAGCCTATGCCCTCGCAGGCATAGATGAGGAGGTCCTGGAGGTCAGAGACCTCGGCGGTCTTCCCGCACATACCCTTGGCGGCATTGCAGCCTGCGTTTTTCATCGTCTCTTGGCACTGGTGGCAGAACATGGTTCCTCCCTATTATCGCGGGCTTCGTGCCCGCAGCGGAAAACGATCCGGTCATCGGGTCGCAGAGTAGCTTTTCGAAAGATCCTTGATGCTCGTGGACTGCAGGACAGACTGGGCGCGTGCGCCCACCTCGGCGCAGAGGACCTTGAACACGCAGGTCCCGGTGGTGCAACTGGCCTCGCGGAAGAGACAGGCCCTCTCGGGAAGCTTTCCGTCGATCGCTATGATGACCTCGAGGGAGCTGATCGACTGCGCTTCGCCCCTCACAGAAAAGCCTCCTGCCGCGCCTCGGCTTGCCTCGATGAAACCCGCCTTGGTGAGCGACTGGAGAAGCTTGGCAAGGTAGCTCGGCGAGACCCCGATCTCCTTGGCGACGGTCTTGGCCGAGACAAGGCCGCCCCGGGAGGCTGCGTAGGCCAGGGCGTGAAGGGCAGCGGTGGCGCCATCTGATATTGCCAGCCATCGATCCATGCATGATCCTTTTGACGAGTATTGCTATATTTGAGTCATATATCCTATTTAATGTATTCATGAGGAATTGTCAAGAGCACAAGGAGTGCGACCAAGATTGTTGGCTTTCCCAAAGCAGCTCTGCTCTAGGGATATAAAGATTGCCCGGGAAAATAAACCGAAAGGCGACCCCGCCGCTCGCCAGCCTGCGCGGCTCGATGCGGATCTCGTCGGCCCGCCCTTGCGGATATGACGGGACTCGAAGCAATCGGTGCCGACCGGCTGGACCTTCTGCACAAGGCCGAGCACTTCGGTCAGGTCCTCGATGGCCTCGAGGTCCGAAACGCTTTTGGCAAGCAGTTCCGCTTCGGCATAGCCGCTCATCCGGCAATACGCCTGGTTGCCCTCCAGCACATGCCCCTCCAGGCCGACCCCCCAGAATCCGTCCATCGCATTCTGCGGGATGCTCCTGTTCCGCTCCTCGCTTCCCCGCAGCTCTTCCTCCGTCTTCCTTCGCTCCGCAAGCTCCGCTTGCAGCTCCGTGATCGGGTTGCGCAGCCGCGCCGTCATGCCGTTCAAGGCCCTCCCCAGGCTGCCGATCTCATCCCGTCAGGCATGCCCGAAGGACATCGCCGACAGGCGGCCTCTTCACCGCTTTAGGACCGCCGCCATCCGCTCAAGGCCTTCGGCCAGCTGGGAGCGCGGGCAGGCGGCGTTCATCCGCACAAAGCCCTCCCCTTCGGGTCCGAACATCGAGCCGCCCTCGACCAGGACCTTGCCCCCGTGGCAGAAGGCGGACACGAGGCCGGCCTCCTTCAGTCCGGCGGCGCGGAAATCGCTCCAGGCCAAATAGGTCCCCTCGGGAGCGCGGAAAGGCGCGAAGGGGAAGCGGGCGCGGTGGAACTCCTCCATGAGGGCGAAGTTGCCGTCCAGGTAAGCGAGGAGGGCATCGAGCCAGGGCCCGCCTTCGGTGTAGGCGGCGATGGTGGCGGGGATCGAGAAGCTGTTCGGGATGCCTAGGCCAAGCTCATCCGCGACATAGCGGCTCCACTGGGCCCTAAGCTCCGGCGCACTGATGACGATGTTCGAAAGCTGCAGGCCGGCCATGTTGAAGGTCTTGCTGGGCGAGGTGGTCGTTATGATGCGGCCCTTCGCCTCCGGGAAAAGCCCGGCCAAGGGAAGATGCCTCTGCCCGGCGCGGACAAGGTCGCCGTGGATCTCGTCAGCGACGATTGTCAGGCCGTTTTCCAGGCATATGGTGCCCAGGCGGCGGAGCTCTGCCTCCGTCCAGACCCTGCCCACGGGGTTATGGGGACTGCAGAGGATGAGGAGCTTGGTGCCCGGGTCCTTGGCCTTGGCCTCGAGGTCCTCGAAATCCATCTCCCAACGCCCGCCTTGGTTGCGCAGCGGATTGTTGACGATGCGCCGGCCGTGGCGCTCGATCATGAGGCTGAAGGGATAATAGACGGGACGCTGGATGATGACACCGTCGCCCTTTCCCGTGAGGAGTCCGAGGAGGAAGGCGATGGCGGGAACGACCCCGGGGCTGTAGAAGAGGTCGGCCGGGTCGACCCCCCAGCCATGGCGGCTTGCGTACCACTGGATCACGGCCGCCTTGTAGGCTTCCTCGTCGAGGCTGGAATAGCCGAAGATGCGCCGCTCGGTCCGGCGCCGCAAGGCCTCGAGGATGGGCGGCGCGCAGGCGAAGTCCATGTCGGCGACCCAGAAAGGCAGTGTGTCCGGTGGCGCGTCCTTGTCCAGGAGGTCCATGTGCTCCCACTTGATGCTGTTCGTGCCCTTCCTGTCCACCATCTCGTCAAAATCGAAACCCATTCCTCCTCCCTCCACGTTCATCTTCGAAAGGCAGTATAGTGGGAGGATGTCGATCTATGAACAGCTTGCTCCGGTCTACGACGACTTTTTTCCCCAGAATCCTATGGCCACGGCCTTCCTCCTCGGGCTCCAGCCCGGCCCCCCTGTCCATGGCGCCGCCAGCGGCGCCGCTGTCCTCGACCTCGGCTGCGCGACGGGCTCCCAGATCCTTGAGCTTGCCCTGGCGGGCATGGAGGCGAGCGGCTACGAGCCCTGCCGGCCGATGCTCGAGCTGGCCAGGCGAAAAGCGCAGGAGCGTCGACTCACGGTGGCCTTCGAGGAAGGCGGAATGCTCGACGCCGGCGCAGGCTTCGCCCCGGCAAGCCTCGACCTTGTCCTGTGCATCGGCAACACCCTCCCCCACCTCGCCGGCATGGACGAGCTTGCGCGATTCCTCGAGGACATGGACAGGCTGCTGGCGCCCGGAGGAAGGCTTGTCCTCCAGCTCCTCAACTATGACCGGGTGGCGCTCAGGATGGCCGAGGGCGATTACAGCTTCCCCGTCCTCAAGGCCGCGGGCCTGCGCTTGTCCCGTTCTTATCGCCCGCGAGGCGACGGAAGGCTCGATTTCCTGACCGAACTCGAGCCCTGCGGCACGGCGCCGCGCCAGGCGGAGGGACCAGGAAGCCTGGCCCCGCACGGGCCCGCGCGCGACCGGGGAGTCCTCCTGCCCCTTGGGCCGCAGACCATCTGGCAAGCCCTTGGCCAGGCCGGCTTTGTCGAAGCGAAGGCCTTTTCGGGCTGGACGGGCAAGGCCTTTGACGCGCAGGTCGACGACTACCTCATCATGGTGGCGAGGCGGGCCTGAGCGGCGAGGCATCCAGCGCCGCCCTGCGGCTGGCCGACTAGAATTCCTCGAACTCCTCGTCCGTCCTGTCTGCGGCCTGGTCCTTCACCGCGATGGCCCTGGACTTGGCGACTTCCTTCGCCGGGGCGCCCCGCGCCTTGGCGGCCATCGGGCCGGTCGGACGCTCTGTCGGCTTGGGCGCGGTCTTGTCCCTTGGCCTCTGGTCCGCCGGGGCGGAAGGCTTGGAGGCAGGCCTGGCCGCGGGCCTGGCCACCGGCGAAGCCGGCTGGCCCGCCCGTGACGAAGCCGCATCGCTGCCCTTGAAAAAGGCCACGGCTTCCCTGAGCCTCTGGGACTGGGAGGCGAGCTCCTTGGCCGTGCCCGCGACCTTTCCCGACACCGAGGCGTTCTGCTGGACCACCTTGTCCATCTGGGCAACGCCCTTGGCTATCTGGCTGGCCCCGGAGGACTGCTCGCCGGAGGCGGCGGCGATCTCCTGGATGAGGTCAGCGGTCTTGCGGATGTCGGGGATGAGGACTCGTTGACGCCGCCGATGACCTGGCCGAGGCGCCCGGAAAGCCCCAGGAGGGAGCGCGTGAGCCCCCCGACCTCGTCCCCGCGAAAGGCCACCTTGTTGACCCTGGCCATGTCCAGCCTCGAGCCCGAGAGGTCGCCCTCGGCGAGGCAGCCCGCACCGCGGGTGACCAGTGCGATGGGCTCGACGATGGCGCGGGCGATGAAGAGGGAAAGGATGATCGCGAGGCCCACGCCCACGACGAGGATGACGATGAGGACGGCTACAAGGGCATCGATGCCCTTGTAGCCGTCCTTGTCGGCGTTCGTCACGTTGAGCTTCATGATCGCTTCCGCTGCCTTGTGGGCGATCACGAGGCCGGCGCCGCCGGCCATGATGGTCTTGAAGTATTCCCGGCCCGCGATGCTGCCGACAGGGCCGCCGGAGGTGAAGTAGTCCCCGTTCGGCCAGGCGAAGAAGGTCCCGACCAGCTCGGGCGAGACCTTGCCCTCGAAGCCGCGGACCGCCTTCTCGACCGCGGCGCGGCTGGCGCCCTTGATGTCCTCGCGCAGCGAGACCATCACGAGCTGCCATTCGAGCTTGTCGACGAGCTCCGAAAGCTGGGCCTACCTCGCGGCGACGATCTGGAGGTTGTCCTCGAGGACCAGTTCCCCGACGAAGCTCCGCAACCTGACGCCCAGGACCAGGATGGTCAAGCCGAGAAGGGCGACGACAAAAAGACTGATGTCCCTGGCTATGCGCATCCTGAGGGAAAGCCTGAACGCCATTAAAGCCTCCGCTTTTGGCCCGGTTTCACGAGCCAAGGACAAAGACTGGCGTTTGGGGGGGGCGACGCAAATTCCCTAGAGTTTTCGCAACTGGGCCAGCGAGGCCCTGAGGTCCTTGGGTTCGGGGGCCTCGATCCTGAGCGGCAGCCCCGTACGGGGGTGCTTGAACTCGATGAGGGCGGCATGGAGGGCAGTCCGGGAAATGAGGGGACGCTCGCCGAAGGGATCGCCCTTCCATTTGCCCTTGACCTTGGACAGGAGGAGGGGCTCGGGGGAGCCGTAGAGGGGGTCGCAGAGGACGGGATATCCCATGCCCGCCAGGTGCACCCTGATCTGGTGGGTGCGCCCCGTCTCGGGGTGGGCTTCGATGAGGGCGGCGCTGAAGCCAGAACCCCTGAACCGCTCCAGGACCTTGAATCGGGTGAACGAGGTCTTGCCTTCCCCTCCGTCGATGATGGTGCGGTGGCGCCGGTCGCCGTCGGGTTTCAAGGGGAGGTCGCAGCTTTCCTCGTCCCAGACGGGCGAGCCCCTGACGATGGCCCGGTAGGTCTTGGCGATGGCGCGGGTCTCGAAGGCCTCGGAGAGTGAGCGGTGGGCCTCGGCGTTGCGCGCGAAGAGGATGACGCCCGAGGTGTCCTTGTCCAGGCGATGGACGATGAAGAGGGTCCCTTCGCTTTTTTCCAGCTCACGGACCACGACCGGGGCGTCGGGATCATAGCGGTCGGGCACGGCCAGATAGCCTGAGGGCTTGTCGACGGCGACAAGGTCTTCATCGCGGTAGAGAATGGGAAAGGCGGAATCCATGACCTATCATACAGCCTAAAAAGGAATTACTCAAGGGAAAGGGCGCGGAGGCCGCACGGCATACGGGACAGACCCCCAACGATTGGCAATGCAGATCCCGTGTGCGAAGTTCAAGGGAACACGGAGAAGCAGGACGGGTACAGCCATGGATGTCCCGGATTGTATCGGCAAGCTGATCAAAGCGATGATGGAGGTCGACAGGGCTGGCGCGTCGGTCCTCATGGATCACGCCCTGGCGGAAGGGATGAGCCCCGAGCTGTTCATGTCGGACGTGCTCGATCCGGCCCTCCTGGCCGTAGGAAAATCGTGGGGTGAACAGAAGGTTTCCCTTGCGCAGGCATTCGTGGGCGCGAAAATCGCCGAAGACGTCCTCCTGCGCTGCCTGCCCAAAGGCGAGGTCCCGCCAACGGCCCTGCGCAAGGGCATCGTGGTCATAGGGAACATCGAGGATGATTTCCACAGCCTCGGACGGAGGATGATCATCCCTTTCCTGCAGGCTTCCAACTGGGAGGTGCATGACCTGGGCAACGACGTGACGGCGGAAACCTTCGTGGACAAGGCCCTCCAGGTCGGCGCCTCGATCGTAGCGGCCTCCGCCATGATGCAGACCACTGCGCTGAACATCCGGAAGCTGCGGGACCTCATCGACGGCCGCGGACTTGCTAGGCGGCTCAAGCTGGCCGTTGGCGGGGCCGTCTTCAACTGGCGGCCCGAACTCGTGGCGGAAGTCGGGGGAGACGGCACGGCGGGCAATGCCGGGGCGGTCGACGCACTCCTGTCCCGGTTGCTGTTCCAGGCAGGGGAAGGGAAAAGCCCATGAACTCCCTGGAACGCGTCATGAACAGCATCAAGGGCCTGCCGGTCGATCGCGTGCCCGTCTTCGCCGTCCTCTGCGCCTATGGCGCAAAACTGACCAATTGCGACCTTCATGCCCTCTTCAGCGACGCCGACGCCTATGTGGCGGGTCAGGTGGCCGTCCAGGATGCCTTCGGCTTCGACGCCGTGATCGGCACCTTCGATTTCAGCGCCTTGGCCGAGGCGTTTGGAGGCGAAGTGGCCTGGCACGCCGACCAGTGTCCCACCATGAAACGTCCAGCCGCCCAGGATGCCCTGTCCGCGCTTCGCCTGGCCTTGCCCGATCCACGAACGACCAAGCGCCTGCCCACCATCCTTGCGGCCCTGCGCCATCTCGTGGAGATCTACGGCGGCGAAGTCCCGGTCTTCGCGGTCATTCCGGGCCCTGGGATCCTGCCGACCATGATGATGGGACTCGAGGCCTGGATGGATGCCGTCCTTTTCGACCAAGAGACCGCCCTCCGCGTGCTGGAGCGTTCCGGTCGCTTCTTCGTTTCCTGGGCCAAGGCCCTGCTTGGGACAGGTATAACCGGCCTTGTCGTTGCCGAGGGAATGGCGACCGAGAATGTCCTTCCCCGGAGCATTTTCGCCGAGTTCTTTCTCCCCCACATCCGTGCCATGTTCGAGCTCGTCGATGGGCCGATGATATTCCACCATAGTGGTGGCAGCATCAACCACATCGCCGACCTCCTCCCGGGCCTCCACGGACTCCTTGGCGTGGTCGTCGGTTCGAAGGATGACCTGACCGAAGCCCGGCGGCTCATCGGACCTGACCTCCTCCTGGCGGGCAACCTTGACAACCTGGGCTTCCCTACGGCCACCGCCGGCCAAATCAGGGAGGGAAGCCTCCAGTGCCTGCGGATCGCCGCCCAGGGCGGGCATTTCATCCTCTCCCATTCCGCCGCGGACATCCCGCTGGCCACGCCGCCCGCCAATCTCCTGGCGATGATCGAGGCCAGCGCCGGATACGCCCGCGGCGACGGACCGGCTCGATGACCGGGACAACGACCTGGCTGACCTGCGGAGTGTTGGAAGCCGAGCTTTCGGAGCTGCTGCGAAGGGGCGAAATCCGGGGAGACCTCCTTGTCCTTGATTCCAAGCTGCACATGGTTCCCCCGCATCTGGAGAAGGTCCTGTCCTCAGCCCTTGAAAGACGGCCACAAGGCAAAGGCGGGCGGGTCGTCCTGGTCTACGGCGACTGCTGCCCCCGGATGCTGGACATCGCGAGGACCTTCCACGTGGGCCGGGTCGATGCCACCAATTGCGCCCAACTTCTCCTGGGGAAGGACAGGTATCGGGAACTGATGCGGGAGGAGGCATTCTTCCTCCTGCCTGAATGGGCGGCGCGCTGGAAGGAGATCTTCCATATCGAGCTGGGCCTTGGCAGGGAAGTGGCGCGTGACCTCATGCGGGATAACCGGGGAAGCCTGGTCTACCTCGATACCGGACTGGTCCCGATCCCGCGCTCCACCCTGGACGACTGCGCGGAGTATACCGGCTTGCCGCTCAAGGTCGAGGCCGTGGGCCTCGATCGGCTCCAGGGCTGCCTCCTCGAGGCCGAGACGGCAGCCGAAACCGTCGAAGGTGGGTACCTATCATGATGCCTCCCGGCGCTTCTGGGGACAGGGTCATCCTGGCCGCCAAGATCATGGCGCTCGAGGTGCTGTCCGACCTCCTCAAATCGACCAGTTCAGCCCAATTGCCGACAACGCTGATCGAGCAGATACACGAGCTTACCGGTGCCCAGACTGTCCTCCTGGCCGTGAACCCGGATCCGCCTGACCGGGATTTCTTGGTGTATGCCTGCCCAGCGCGCCGCTCAGGCCTCCTCTCCCCCGATGCGCTGCAAGACCTGTGCCAGATCGAGAATCCGGATGCCTGGCCGTATCGCTGCTCCGAATTGCCCGCCAAGGACAAGCTCAAGGAAACCCTGCGAAAAGCCAAGGTAGACTCCCTTGTCTGCGTTTCCCTCATGGCCGCAGGTGATTCGGTGGGCAGGCTCATCCTCCTGAACCTGCCCGAAAATGAACGCATCGGCGAGGTCAGGCAGACTTTGGAACCCCTCCAGGCCCTGATAGGCATGGCACTCAAGAATGCCATGGCCCATCTGCAGAAGGAGCGCCTGGCGGAGGAGCTGGAAAAGCGCGTGATCCAGCGGACCGCCGAACTCCAGAAGGCCAATGCCGAGCTGCGCCAGAAGGAGGACCGTCACCAAGCCATCCTCAAGTCGGCCATGGACGGTTTCCTGGTCATGGACCTCCAGGGCCGGCTCGTGGAAGTCAACACGACCTATTGCCGGATGAGCGGCTATTCAGAAGACGAATTGCTGGCCATGAACATCGCCGACCTTGATGGATCGGAAAGTCCGGAACAGATATTGGCGCGCATGCGGTCATTCATACGACTGGGCGAAGGCCGGTACGAGTCGACGCATGTGCGCAAGGACGGCACAAGCTATGACGTCGAGGTCAGCGTCCAGCATCAGGAGAAGGAAGGAAGCCTTTTTGTCGCCTTCATGCAAGACATCACCCACAGGAAATCCGCCGAGAACCAGATCAGGAATGCCCTCGAGGAGAAGGGAAACCTGATCAAGGAGCTGTACCACCGGACCAAGAACACCATGCAGGTCATCATCGGCCTACTCGTCATGCAGGCGGACGAGTATCCGGACAACGACGATGTGCAGCAATTGGTCAAGACCACAGAGGACCGGATCAAAGCCATCTCGCTGGTCCACCAGATGCTCTACTCCAAGAGCGACCTCTCGAACGTCTCGATCAAGGAGTACCTCGGGTCATTGTCAGGCCTCATCCTCAAGGGCTTCGCCGACGACAGCCGCCATGTCGAGCTCAACCTCGAGCTCGAGGACCAGTTGTTCCTGATCGATACGGCGATCCCCCTCGGCCTGGTCTTCAACGAGCTCATGACCAATTCGCTCAAATATGCCTTTCCCGGTGGCGGGAAAGCCAGGATTGCCCTCCGACTGCACACGAACGCCTCAGGGAACATCGTTTTCGACTATTCCGACCATGGCATCGGCGTGGCCCCGGACTTCGACTTCCGCAGCCAGGCCACGTTGGGACTCCGCCTGGTCTACTCCATCGGGGAAATGCAGCTGCGCGGGAAGGTGGACATGGAAAGCCATGGCGGAGTCCGATGCGTCATCGAATTCCCCAAGACCCAATACAAGGCCAGGGTTTGAGATGGGAAGGCAGATACGGATCCTCCTGGTGGAAGACGAAGTCATACTGGCCATGCTCATGGTGCGGCAATTGACGAAGGCCGGATACGCCATCTCACGGCACGTCGCCACGGGCGAGGAGGCGGTCACGAGTGCACGGGAGAACCCGCCGGACATCATCCTCATGGATATCCAGCTGGCCGGAAGGATAGATGGCATCGAAGCGGCCATCGCCATCAAGGCCGGTTCGGATGTGCCGGTCATTTTCATCACCGGATACGAGATCGCCGATTTCCGGGAAAGGGCCGACATCGTCAGGCCGCTGGCTTACATGATCAAGCCTTTTGATGAAGCGGCTTTCATCAAGATCATGAAGGACTTCAAGCCCGGGGATCACTCCGCGGCCGAAATGGGCCAGGCTCCGGGGCCATAGAGGTCGGTGGCCCGCCGCCTTACTTTTTCAAGCCATGTCCTGAGGGTGGCCCGCTCGCTCGAGTCCAGGATGTCCAAGGGATCAGGCGGGTAGCCCCTGGTCTCCAGCTGCCGCCTCCCCTCGATCCTGTCCAGCAGTTCCTCGCCGCGCCCGGACAGCTCGAGCCTGGTCGAACGCCTGTCATTGTCCGCAGGACGGCGTTGGAGCCAGCCTTCCTTGACGCAGCGCTGGGCCACGATGGTGCAGGTCGGCCTGTCCCAGTCGAGGAGGTCCGCGGCCTCGGAAGGCGAAAGTCCGCCCTTGCGCCTGGCCAGGCCTATGAGCTCGAACTGGGAAAGGCTGATGCCAAAACTCCGGAGGCGGGCGGATTCGGCCCGGGAACGGGCCCGCCAGACCGAACCCATAAGGGCAATTTCATCCATAATGGTTAGCATTCTAACCATCTCGAATTTTTGCGACAAGTGCCCCAAAGCCCTTGCCCATCACCCGTGCTTATTTGTATCTTTACTCCTGTCCGCAAGGGACACATATCCAGAACGCGGCACACAACCCGACAGCCTCAGGGTCCCGGTCCATGTATCGGAATCCGAGCGGCGCCGGGAAAAAGTTTCCAAGCAAGGGAGATTCAACCATGGCCAAACAGATCCTTTTTGGTGAAGAGGCGAGGCGCAAGCTCCTCGTCGGTGTCGAGACCATTTCGCGGGCGGTCAAGGTGACCCTCGGTCCCAAGGGACGCAATGTCCTCCTCGACAAGAAATTCGGCGCCCCCACCGTGACCAAGGACGGGGTCTCCGTCGCCAAGGAAGTCGAGCTCGAGGACCCCTTCGAGAACATGGGCGCCCAGCTCCTCAAGGAAGTCGCCACCAAGACGAACGACGTGGCCGGCGACGGCACCACGACCGCTACCGTCCTCGCCTACTCCATCGTCAAGGAAGGCCTCAAGTCCGTCGCCGCCGGCATGGACCCCATGGGCCTCAAGCGCGGCATAGACAAGGCCGTCGAGATCGCCGTCGAGGAGATCAAGAAGAACTCCAAGGACATCAAGGAGAAGGAGGAGATCGCCAACGTCGCCGCCGTCTCCGCCAACAACGATGTCGAGATCGGCAAGCAGATCGCCGACGCCATGGAGAAGGTCGGGAAAGACGGCGTCATCACCGTGGAAGAGTCCAAGACCATGGAGACCACGATCGACTTCGTCGAGGGCATGCAGTTCGACCGCGGCTACACGAGCGCCTACTTCGCCACCAACCGCGACACCCAGACCGCCGTCCTCGAAAACCCGATGATCCTCATCCACGACAAGAAGATCAGCAACATGAAGGACCTCCTCCCCGTGCTCGAGAAGGTCGCCGGACAGGGCAAGCCCCTCCTCATCATCGCCGAGGACATCGACGGGGAGGCCCTGGCCACCCTCGTCGTGAACCACATCCGTGGCACCATCACCGTCTGCGCCGTCAAGGCCCCGGGCTTCGGTGACCGCCGCAAGGCCATGCTCGAGGACATCGCCATCCTCACAGGCGGCGAAGTGATCGCCGAGGAGCTTGGCCTCAAGCTCGAGAACACCACGATTGACCAGCTGGGAACCGCCAAGACCGTGAAGGTGGACAAGGACAACACCACCATCATCAACGGCGCCGGCAAGCAGAAGGACATCACCGACCGCATTGGCCAGATCAAGTCCCAGATCGAGGAGACCACCAGCGACTACGACAAGGAGAAGCTCCAGGAGCGCCTTGCCAAGCTCGCCGGCGGCGTCGCCGTCATCAACGTGGGCGCGGCCACCGAGGTCGAGATGAAGGAGAAGAAGCACCGGGTCGAGGACGCCCTCTCCGCCACCCGCGCCGCCATCGAGGAAGGCATCGTAAGCGGCGGCGGACTCGCCCTAATCCAGGCTGCCATCGCCCTCGAGAAGGCCGACATGAGCAAGATGACCGACGACGAGAAGGTCGGCTTCAAGATCACCAAGCGCGCCCTCGAGGAGCCGATCCGCCAGATCGCCGAGAACGCCGGCGTGGACGGTTCCATCATCGCCGACCGCGCCAAGGGCGAGAAGAAGGGCATCGGCTTCGACGCCGCGAAGATGGAGTGGGTGGACATGGTCAAGGCCGGCATCATCGACCCGGCCAAGGTCACGCGCAGCGCCCTCCAGAACGCCGCCTCCGTCGCGGCCCTCCTCCTGACCACCGAGTGCGCCATCACCGACCTTCCCGAGCCCAAGGCCCCCATGGGCGGCGGCGGCGGCGGGATGGGCGGCATGGGCGGAATGGGCGGAATGGACTACTAAAGAGCAGCACTTCCAGCATATAAAAGCCGCGCCGAAAGGCGCGGTTTTTTTAATGGCAGATGAGGCCCATTCCGCTGGTAAGCCGTGCCGAAGACGCGCCGCGAGCCATGCTCGCGAGGGCGGCTTCGGCGCCGCCAATCGCGCCAGCGATTGGCGAAGGCATGGACTACTAAGCCGCTACCGTTTCCCAGGTTCATCGAAGGAGAGCGCCCGAAAGGGGGCTCTCCTTTTTTTGGGGCTTCGGACTTCTGTGTGGGTAGGGTGATCGAAACCGGGAAATGTGAAATCCTGCAGGGATGCAGGACAAGGAACTTTACGAGAAGCTGCTCGGGCTGAAAGCCCCGTGGAAGGTCAGCGATGTGGATCTCCGGATGGAGGAGTCAAAGGTCACCGTGAGGCTCGAGCATGATTCCCTGGCTCGA
>JANYKC010000060.1 GCA_025358255.1 Spirochaetaceae bacterium | reverse complement strand
AGCAGCCTTCGGAAGCTTCGCGTCCTTCGGAGGCTTCGCGTCCTTCGGAAGCTTCGCGTCCTTCGGAAGCTTCGCGTCCTTCGGAAGCTTCGCGTCCTTCGGAAGCTTCGCGTCCTTCGGAAGCTTCGCGTCCTTCGGAAGCTTCGCGTCCTTCGGAGGCTTCGCTCCCCGAAGCGCCTGTTGACGCAAGCGCCAGCGTGGCTTACCCGGCAGGGCCGGCCAAGTCCCTCGGCTCGCAAGCGGACAGCCTGACCCAGGACCAGGCCGAGGCTGCCAAGGGTTCGGGATCCGAGCCCGCGTCCCTGGCCGCGTCCATGGCCGTCAAGGCCTCCCTTTCCATCCCGGCCTCTTCCTCGCCCGTCTCGAACGACCAGGCTCCGAAGCCCCAAAACAGCCGTCAGGCCCCAGGCTTCGTTCCCGCTCTCGCGCCTTCGACCTGGAAGGAAGAAGACGAGGAGGTCGTTGTCGAATGATTGCGGTCTTGCTGAGGATCGCATCTGTCTTGCGTCAGCGGATTTGAAAAAGCCTTCGGCCCCCTGTTAAGGTGGGGCCGGAGGGATATATTGCGACTGTGAGTTTTTCGGAGGATTGAATGAAGAAAGTCTTATCCGTCGTTTTCGCTTTTGTGCTGGGCTTTTCTTGCTGGGCCCTTCCCCTTTCCGTGACCTATATCGAAGGCAAGGTTGAGAAGCAGAAGGCCACCGCATGGATTGTCCTCAAGGAGGGCGATACGGTCGAGGCGACCGACATGGTGCGTCTTGCCAAGGCTTCAATGGTGGAGTTCAGCGACGGGAAGCGCAAGATCGTCCTTTCCGCCGCGGGCACCTTCTCGCTGGATTCCCTGGCCAAGGCGGGCGCCGAGCAGACGGCCAAGAGGTCGGGGACGGTCGATAAGCTGGCCAAGCTCGTATCGTCGCAGGTGAGCACGCAGACGACGGCAGCAGGCGTGCGCGGAGACCTCATCGGCGCGGGCGTCGAAAAGATGAGCTGGGCGGGCGAGGATGAAGATGTCACCGCCATCATCGAAAGCGCCAAGGCGCTCATAACTGAAAAGAAATACGACGAAGCGGCCGCGACCTTTGCCAAGGCCGTGGAAGCGGGTGAAGGAGATGTCCGGGACCAGGCCAGCTATGGCCAGTCCTTCGCGCTGGCGGCTTCAGGCTCGACGCTCAAAGCCATCAAGATCCTGCGCGGCATGCCCGCCGTAGGAACCTGGTCCGGCCCCCGCGCCGTCCTCCTTGCGCGCCTTGACCTGGAGAGCGGAGCCACCGAAGAGGCCGTCATGGTCCTCCAGGCGGCCATCAACTCAGGAAGCCTCGCCGGCGAGGACCTTGACCTTGCGCGTTCCATGCTGAAGGAAGCGGGCGTAAAGTAAACCGCCTCGGGGGGAAACGGGCGCAAGCCCTGAACCTCGCTTTAAGGAAAGCCGCGATCCACCTTGGGTCGCGGCTTTTTTTCTATTCTTGGGTGGCTCGGCGGACCTCGTTGCCGAGGGCCGTGAGGTTCTTGCCGTTCTCCTCGCCGAGCTGCCTGATGCCCTTGGCTTCCACGAGGATGGTGTCGAAGTTGGCGCCGAGGTCGGTGACGCGGGCATGAAGGATCTCGGCGAGGCCGGAGGCCGCCATGGAGGAGGACGATGCCGCCCAGGACGAGGTTGACCACGCGACGACCGAGGCCTTCCTCTGCGTCGCCTAATCCTGGGATGCGAAAGCGGTTTCGATGCGGCTCCGCAAGGCTGGTTTCAAAGGACCACCTCTCCCGCCTTGACTACCCGCCTGACGAGGTTCATGCCGGCATTGTAGGGAAGGAAGCGGTAGCTGGGCGCGTCCAGCACGAGGAAATCCGCATCCTTGCCTGCCTCGATGCTTCCCTTCGTCGCGGCTAGGCCGAGGGAAGCCGCCCCGCCAAGGGTCAGGGCCGTGAGGGCTTCCTCCGCGGAAAGGCGAAGGTAGAGGACAGCAAGGGCGAAGGCCAGGGGGATGGACTGGCTGTAGCACGAACCGGGGTTGAGGTCGGAGGCTATGGCGAGGGCGCAGCCGGAGTCGATCATCGCGCGCGCGTCGGCATAGGGCTCGCGGAGGGTGAAGGCGGTCAGGGGCAGGCAGCCGGCGACCACGCCCGCGGCGGCCATCTTTTCTATGTCCTCGCGCGAGGCCTTGAGGAGGTGGTCGGCGCTCGTCGCGCCGAGCTCGGCGGCGAGTCCCGCTCCCCCGATGCGCTCGATCTCGTCGGCATGCAGCTTGAGGCCGAAGCCCATTGAGGCGGCTTTCTCGAGGTAGCGGCGCGAGGCGGCGATCTCGAAGATGCCTTTTTCGCAGAAGATGTCGCAGTAGCGGGCGATCCCTTGCGCCTTGACGGCGGGGAGGACCTCCCGGATCACGAAATCGATGTAGGCATCGCCCTTGCCTGCGTACTCGGCGGGGATGGAATGGGGGCCGAGGTAGGTGGCGACTATCTCGACACTCTGTGATCGGGATAGGGCGTGCATCGCCTCGAGTTGCCGCAGTTCGGTGGCGAGGTCGAGGCCATATCCTGACTTCCCCTCAACCGTGGTCACGCCCAGGGCGAGCATCGTGGAGAGGCGCTCCCTTCCAAGGGCGACGAGCTCCTCTATGCCTGCGGCCCGCGTCGAGGCGACGCTGCGCGCTATGCCACCGCCGCGCTTGTGGATCTCCATGTAGGGGAGGCCTTCAGCGCGCCAGAGGAATTCGTCCTCGCGGTAGCCTGCGAAGACGAAATGCGTGTGCGAGTCGACGAAGCCGGGAACCACGGCGCGGCCCTCCGCATCGAGGCGGAAGAGTTCCTTGGACTCCATGACCCGCTGGGCGGGAAGGTCGGCCGCCGGGCCGGCATAGGCGATGCGCCCATCCGAAACGAGGATCGCCGCGTCCTTCCAGACGCTGACCCGGCCCATCGCCTCCTTCCCGCGAGGAGGGACGAAGCCCCGTGGCGTTGCCAGCTCGCCTATGTTTACGACAAGAAGATCGGCGCTCATGACCTTGCCTCCCTCATCCCCTGAACAGCGGATCGAGGCCTATGGTCCCGACAAGGCTCTCCGCGTAGGCCTTCTGCTTCATCGCCGACTTCTTGTCCTCGACCCTGCCGAGCTCGGCCTGGGCCCGCCGGATCAGGAGGCTGCCCGCCTCGGAGCGCTCAACCAGGAAGGCGCGGAGGTAGGCGGCGGAGGCGTCCAGGTAGGCCATCTCATGGGCCTGGAAGAGCTCGAGCCGCTCGCGGTACCAGTCCGAGGAAAGCACGTACTCACGCTCGAAGAGCTTCCGGACCTCGGGATCGGCGGCTGTCTTCCCCTCCCAGTTGCCCTCGGCCATGATGTGGAGGATGGCCGCGAGGGGCGGGATGGCTGCGGCTACCGAGCCGTCGGCAAGGTAGTCCTTGGCCACCTTGGCCTGGGCCTCGGCGATGTTGAGGACGCCGTCGGCGAATTCGGGCAACGACTGGAGCTCCGGGCGGAGGATGTCGTCCGAGAAGACGCTGGTCGGGTTGTCGAAGATGCGCCCCAGGTAGGTGGCGGCAAACAGGGAGGTTATGCGCCACCCAAGGCGGCTAGCGGGGATCCGCTTCCCCTCGAACTCGAAGTCCTCGATCCTCTCAAGGTAGCCGCGGGCCTTCATGAACTCGGGGTCGCGCTCCTCGGGCAGGAGGCGGGACCAGAGCTCGGGCACGAGGAGGGAGACGTCGTGGTCGACCTTGTACTTCCTTCCGATGTAGCCCGCCGCCGTCGTGAAGCCCGGATAGCCCGTGAGGATGAAGGACAGGAGGGCGTTGTTGAGGTCGGTCGTGGGGACGAGGGCGTTGAAGGGGCCCTTCGTGAGGGCGCCCTCGCTGCCGGCTCCCGTGGTCGAGGGGCTCTTGCCGGTGAGCGAGCAGATGAAGTCCATGAAGAGTTCGGGCAGGTCCTGGAAATGGATGGGTCCGTAGATGGCCAGCGGGCGGATGCCGGCATCATAATCGGCCGGGTTGTTGCGCCGTCCGGGCAGGGTGGCGCCCACCGGATGGAGGATGGGCCGGTCGGCCTTGACGCGGCGATAGAGGCGGGGACCCAGGTCGGCCAGGTAGCGCTCCACGGGTCGGGTGTAGTTGGGGTCGAGCTGGAGGTAGCGCGGGTTCTTGGTGGGCGAGCCGTCCACGATGCGCAAGCGGTCGGAGGCGACGAACCACTCGCAGGCCGCGTCGGCCTCGACGGACTCGATGAAGGCCCGCATGTGGGGCGTGTATTCGGAGAAGCGGACCGTCTTCTCGACCATCTCCGCGGCCTTGGACTTGGGCAGGGGCTCGAAGTTGGAGATGAAGTTGTCGCGGCGGGAAAGGTCCTTCTCCGCCTGCTCGTCGTAGCCGCGGATGACGGCGTCGTCGGGGCGCTGGAAGAAGCGGGCCTCCACGTTGCGGCAGAACTTGAGGCTCATCGCGGGATCGACCCAATTGGGAAGGTCGGCCAGGCGGGAGGCCGGAACGACCGTGCTCGCAGTGATGTCGTCCTCCCACTGGAGCTTGTCCGCCGGGAGGAAGTCCTGTCGGAGCTTGAAGGTGCGGTTCATGCCCGAGGGATCCCGGCCCACGCGGAGGTAGGAGCCGAGGATGGGCCGTCCGTCGAACTTGAGGATGTTGCCCGTCGTGCCGTTGACCTTGTCCACCGTGTACATCCTGCTCCAGTCGTCGCCCCACTCGGGCCGGTAGAAGCGCTTGACGAGGAAGACCAGGGCCTTTATTCGCTCAGGCTGGGAGAGGAGCCAGGCGTTGAATTCGTCCGTGTTGAGGGGGGAGACCGAGAGGAGCTTGATCACCGATCCCAGCGAGCGGCCGGGCGAGAGGATCTTCCGCGAGGCGTCGCCGTGGTTCTCCGCCGGGTCCTTGAAGCGGTCACCGTAGTTGCGCTCGATGATCGCCTTGACCGCGGCCATGTCCGCCTCGTAATCGCCGATGATGAGGGGCGAGAAGACGATGGCGTCGGAGATGGACTTGGCGATCTCCGACTTGCCGCCGCCGGAGACCGTGCAGGGCTTGTGGCAGAGGAGGCCCTCGGCGGCCGTGCCCACGAGGCGCCAGGCGCCGGAGCCGAGGTGGCGGTCCATGCGGACGGTGTAGCCCGTCGGGTGGACGTAGTGTTCGCCGGGGAGGACCCGGAGCGACCTTTCCTCTCCTTCCCAGCGCCAGCGGGCGCACTGGTCCTCGAGGGAGATCACGGCATCCTCGGGGAGGTAGATGACCTGGGGGAAGGTGAGGTCGATCGCATAACCTTCCGGCTTGAGCTCGACGCGGGGTCCCATGATCTCCACCACGCCGTCCAGGCTGTGCCCGTGGCTCTTCAGGTTCGTGTCCGGCACGAAGCGCTGGCCGAGGTTGTAGGAGGGGAAGACCAGGGCGCCGCCCGAGTGCTCCTCCTCGGCGAGCCCCACCACGTTGGCGGCGTAGGAGATGTGCGCCTTGACTTCCTTCTTGGAGTAGCCGAAGTAGTTGTCCGCGATGATGGAGATCATGATGCCGCGGTCGTCCCGGGCGCAGAGCTTGAAGGGCTTGCCGCCGTTGTAGGGCTCGCCCTCGTCCTTGTAGGCCATGCCGTCGCGTTTCTGCCGGTCGGTGGCCTTGTCCCAGGAGGGAAGGCCAAGTTCCTTCTTCTTCATCCTTGTGAGGTGGGTGGCAAGGACGATGCAGCCGGTGGTGCCGCTCCAGTGGAGGGGATCGAGGGCCGCGTCGTTCTCGGCGATGTAGGGATCTCCGGAATTGCCGAAGATGGACTCGATGAAGTCGAGGCTTGCCGCCAGCGACCCGGGGGCGAAGAAGCGGATCTCGGTGGAGCGCTCCTCGCAGTAGCCGCTCACCTCGGGGCGCACGACGGGGCGGAGGAGGAGGGAGATGAAGCCACGGGCCTTCTCCTCTTCTTTCGAGGTGAAGGGCAGCTCAAGGAGGTCGCTCGGGGGATTGAAGGCGGCGTCGAGGAGCCTGCCGAAGACGGCGGCGGGGACGGCGCGCTTGTCCGGCGGCACGGGAAGCCCGCCCTCGGCCACGTGGAAGACGCCTTCCGTGGTGCGGCGGTCGTTGGAGGGGTTGTGGAGGACGCCGTTGCGCACCCGATAGGAGGTGATGGTGGGGGAGACGTGCTTGTGGGCGTCCGGCGGGAGGGAAAGCTCCCTGGCCATGCCGTAGCGGTCAAGGACAAGGGTGTTGGAAGGGATGCGGGGAAAGCGGGCAAGGCCGGCGCCGGCAAGGTAGGAGTCGATGAAGGCTTGGATGCGGCGGTCGGAGGGAGGCAGGTAGTCCGCAAGAAGGCGGTTCTTCTCGCGCATGTTCTCGAGCATGTCGCTCGCGAGCTCCACGAAGGTGGTCCCTTCGCGGCTATAGATGGGCAAGCCAAGGCCAGCAAGTTTGATATTGATGTAGGCGATGAGGCGGCCGCGGACAGCCGGATCGAGGCGGTCGATATGAAGACCGAAGTCGCGCTTCACGGGCATGTAAACCTCCGCTGGGATATTGCGATATGTCAAGCATATCCATGACCGAGGCCTTGTTCCAGTGGTGGCGGCGTTTCCAAGCCGGCCAGTGTCTTGATTCACGAAAAATTTGGGTTTCAAGACGTCTTTTTCGTATAAACGCTCCGATAGAATCCACTAATAGGCGGCGAAAATACCTCGAAGCATGGGGCTCGCGGCGAATATGGCCTATATTGTCGGGGAAATTATGCTACACTGCCTTCCGCGAATACAGGCGATGACCTGCCTACTTAGATAGGCAGGGCGACCGGAGGAAAGATGAAGCGCATCCTATTGGTACTTTTCGCCGCAGCTATGGCCCTCGGCGCCGTGAGTGCCCAAACGAGGCCGGCCTCCCCCTGGTCCCTGCTGGTATCCCCCAGCTTCGCCCTTCCCCTCATGGCGGGCGACGGTTCTGCCAACACCGCCTTCTCCGCCGCATGGGGCGGGAACCTTAGCGCTGAATATGCCCTTCCCCTGGCCTTCCCCCTCTCGCTCCGCCTGGGCGCGGGCTATTCGATGGGTGGCCTCTTGCCCTCCGGTGGAGTGGCGGTCGAGGGCAGCCTGAACGAGGGCGAGCTCTCCGCAGGCCTTGGCATCTCGAAAGCGCTGGCCCCGGGCCTCGCCCTCCGCGGCTTCCTCGATGCGGGGCTAGCCTACGGAAGCCTGCCCGCGAGGGGAAGCCTGCCAGGCGTCAGCGCTGCCTATGGTGCCGCGGCCCTCGGCCTTGGCCTCGACCTGAAGCTGTCGGGGAGCCTCACCGCGCGCCTTGACGCCTCTGCGGTCTACAAGTTCGGCCTCTACGGCGGGATCGGGGCCACCCTCGGCCTTGGCTATCGCCTGCCCGAGGCCGCCCCTGCCGGCCTCCCCGCCAAGCTCCGCCTCCTCAACCTGGTCTCGATCGACGTCAAGAACATCTTCCCGATCTTCCGCTCCTACTACGACCAGAACCCCGTCGGCACGGCGAAGATAGCCAACACGGGCAAGGCCACGGCGACCGACCTGCGGGTGAGCTTCATCATCAAGCAGTACATGGACGCCCCCAAGGAATGCGCGACCATCGCCCGGCTCGAGCCGGGCAACTCCATCGAGGTGCCCCTGTACGGCCTGTTCAACGACCGGATCCTCGACGTGACGGAGGCCACCAAGGTCTCCGCCGAGGTCTTCGTGGAGTACGGCGTCGACGGCGCGGCGAGCCGCTCCGCGACGGTCCTGGTCTATGACCGGAACGCCCTGACCTGGAGCGACGACCGCAAGGCGGCGGCCTTCGTCTCCAGCAAGGACCCCTGGGTGATGGACCTGACGGGCAACATCCTCGCGGCGGTGAAAAGCCAGCGCAACCCCGAGCTCAACCGGAACCTCCAGACGGCCGTCGCCTTCCACGAGGGCCTGCGGGCCTACGGCATCAGCTACGTGCTGAGCCCCAACCGGCCCTTCGCGAAGGAGGTGGTCGACCCCGAGATCGTCGACACCCTCAAGTTCCCGAGGCAGACCCTGGGCTTCCGCGCCGGCGACTGCGCCGACCTCTCGGTCCTCTACGCGTCCTGCTTCGAGGCGGCGGGCATCGAGACGGCCTTCATCACGGTGCCGGGCCACATCTTCATGGCGATCGACCTGGGCATGACGCTCGAGCAGGCCAAGGCGAGGGCGATCAACCCCGCCGACCTCGTGGTGGTGGCCGGCAAGGTCTGGCTCCCGATCGAGACCACGATGCGCGACTCGGGCTTCCTCGAGGTCTGGAAGAAGGCGGCGGCCCAGTGGCGCGAGGCCTCGGCCCACAACGTCGCGGCCCTCTACCCCCTGCACGAGGCCTGGAAGACCTACGCCCCCGTGGGCCTCCCGGCCGACGGCACGAGCGTCGCCCTTCCCGCGGGCGACAAGGTGGCCAAGGCCTTCGCCGGGGAGCTGGCCAAGGCGGTCGATGCGGAGCTTGGCGCGAGGCTTGCCGCCCTGGCGCCCCTGGCCGCCAAGGGCGAACCTGCCGCCAAGGGCTATAACGACCGCGGGGTCCTCTACGGAAAGTTCGGGCTATTCACCGACGCGGAAAAGAGCTTCAAGGCCGCGGTGAAGGAAGGCTCGCTGCCGGCCCTCGTGAACCTGGGGAACGTGGCGATGCTCAAGTCCGACCCTGCCACGGCCCTTGGCTACTACCAGCAGGCGGCGAAGAAGATGACCGGGGACGCGGGGCTTTACACGAACCTCGCGCGCTCGGCGGCCGCCCTCGGCAAGAACGACGTTGCAGCCGCTGCCCTCGAGAGCCTCAAGAAGCTCGATCCCCTTGCTGCCGAAAGGTACGCGGGGCTCATCCAGGCAGGCCCGGGCACGACCCGTGCGGCAGAGGTAGACGACGCGACGGTCATCTGGTTCTGACATAAACGAGCGGCAGGCAGCTTGCCGCGGAAAAGGATAGATCATGCGAATGACCGAACCGACCAAGCGCCTTCGACCCGCGACCCTCCTCGGGGCGCTGGCTTTCCTCCTTGCCATGGCAGCGGCCTTTTCTGCCTGCAAGAACCCTCTTGCGGAGGAAGCCAAGATCATCCAGACCGAGAAGGCCTCGCCGAAACTGGTGCTGAGCATCGCCGATGGCACAGCGAAGACGACTGGGGGAAGCCTCGATTTCGGCACCCTCGGAATAGGCGACGCAAGGAGCCTGGTGCTTACCATCGCCAACACCGGCAAAAGCGCGCTGACGATCGCCCCAGGCGCCGTGTCCATTGTCGCTGGCAGCGGAACCGAAGCCTCCATATTCAGCATCGCCCAGCAGCCTGGCGCCAGCATCGCTGCCGGCGGGTCCAGCACTATGACCGTGAGCGCGTCGGCGCTGGCCATTGGCGCGAAGACCGCCACGCTGAGCATCACCAGCAACGACTTCGCCGTCCCGACCTTCAGCCTGACCTGCCAGACCACGGTCACTTCCGCGCCTATCGCGCCGACGGGACTCACCGCGGTGGCCGGCATCAGCCAGACCACCCTGACCTGGGCCACGGTGCCCGGCGCGACGAGCTACAACCTGTATTGGGCGACGTATACGGGCATCACGACGGCCAACAACAAGATCATCAACGTGGTCAACCCCTATGCCCATCTCAACCTGACCATCGGTTCGACCTATGCCTATGTGGTGACCGCGGTCAACGCCGACGGCGAATCGGCGACTTCTGCCGAGGCTTCCGCCACGGTCCTTGGTGCGGCGCCCAACGCGCCCACCGGCGTCTCCGCCTCGGCTGGAGACGGCACGGCGACCGTCACCTGGGAAGCCGCGCCCACAGCCGCGACTTACACCGTGTATTGGTCCACTTCCAGTTCGGTCTCGACCGCCAGCGCCACCAAGGCCGCCGGGATAAGCGGCCTGAGTTTCACGCATGCGGGGCTTGCGAACGGAAGTACCTATTATTACATTGTCACGGCAGTCAATTCCGGTGGCGAGTCGATGGCCTCCGGCAAGACAAGCGCCTTCCCGGAAGCGCCGGCCCCCGGAGCCCCGACCGGGCTCTCCGGCGTGGCGAACCCGGCCAAGGTGGTGCTTTCCTGGAATGAGGTGAGCGGCGCGGCAAGCTACAATATCTACTGGTCTACGGTCCCCGGCAGCAAGACGAGCGGCATGGCGATCGCCGGCCTCACTTCCACGACCTACACCTTTAGCGGCAATAATGGTACTACCTATTACTATGTCGTGACCTGCGTCACCGGCGGTGTCGAATCGGCGGCATCTTCCCAGATTGGCGTCACGCCCCAAGGTCCGCCTGGCTGGCCAACCCTGACTACGCTGACCCCGAGCATCGGCAAGGTCGCCTTGGCATGGGAACTGCCCTCGGTCGGCACGACAGATAGCTACAATGTCTACACATCCACCGACGCCGGGATCTCCAAGACCAGCGGCGCCAACAAGTACACGAATATCACCGATTTGACCTATGTCCATGCCTCGCCGAGCGCAGGAGTTGTCAATTACTACCTCGTGACGGCACTGAACTCGGGCGGTGAATCGGTCGTCTCCAACGTGAAAAGCATCCTGGCCAATCCCGACGCCCCGACCTGGGCCAATGCCACCACGGGCGAAAAGCAACTGACGATAGACTGGACAGCTCCCTTAAACGAGACAATCAGCGGCTACGAGGTCTATGGCTCGACCAGCGCCGATTTCACCGCGAGTGAGGCCAACAAGCTGGGTAGCACCACCACCGCTACCACGTTCACGCACAGCGGCCTGGGGCAGGGAGTCACCTGGTATTACGTGGTGAAGTCAGTCAACGCATCCGGTTTCTCTCCCGCTTCCGTCCAGGTCCATGCCACCACCATCATCCCCACCGTGACCTTCGACCTGAACGATCCCCTGCCGGCTGTTGCTCCTGGGACGGGGACGATGGCGGCTCAAGGCATCGCAGTCGGAGCGGCTGCTGCCCTTACGGGCAATGCCTACGTCAAGTCCGGCTATACCTTCACGGGTTGGGCGACCAGCTCGACCGGTGCCGTTTCGTTTGCCGATGGGGTGAGCTACACGATGGGCGCGGCGAGCACGACCCTATACGCGGTCTGGTCCCTGGACGCCGCGTATTACGATATTGGTGGGGCAACGGGGAAGGCAAGTTACTGGGATATTCAGAAATGGCAGCCCTGATGGGTGAAACAGCAGCTGTTCTGGGAACTTCCAGAATCCAAGATAGGAGAAGAGCCGTGAAGCGTTCAATTGCAGTCGTATTTGTGATGATAGGGATTTCCTTCGGGCTGGGTGCCCAGGTGGCCGCACCGACCTTCAGTGCCGGGACAGCCATCAGCGCCTCGAGCATGAATGCCTACCTTGGCAGCTTGGTGACCGCGATCAATGCCTTGCAGGCCCAGGTCGACGCAGGCATCCCGGTGGGGACGGTCATCGCGTCCTTCACCGCTCCCGACGCGAGCGGCAACTACATGACCGGCAGCACTATCTGGGCTCTCGCCGATGGCAGCAAGCCGGCGGACGCCACCTCGTATGCGGGTTTATTTCCGGACTTGCGGGGGCAGTTCATCCGCGGAGTCAACATGACCCGCGCCGATGGCTATCAGGATCCTGACTCGGCTTCCCGAACTGGTGGCGACTCCAACAAGGCCGGATCGCTCGAGGACGATGCGCTACAGCAACATAAGCACAACCAGATTCTCACGTCCGTCCCGGGAGGCAGCGCGATTGCCGGCATAGCTACAGCGTTCGCGATTAGTTTGGTATCTCAATATGGCTACGGCGATGTAGGTGGTGTCGGCAACTTTTCATCCGAGACCCGTCCCACCAACGTGGCCGTCTACTGGTATATCAAGGTCAAGTGAGTCTTCGCGGGTTCGCAGTATGGACTGCAAAATCGACCCCGCGGGGATGTCCACATCGGTGAATGGAAGGACGCGAACGTCCAGCCGCAGGCGCGGCGCGCGAAGATAGAAGCCAGCCGGGGCTATGAGAATGACGATCGACCGATAAGGAGAAGTGGAGATGCCCAAGATAGCGACGATTGTTTTTATCCTATTTATTATGACTGGTACCTTGGCCGCCCAGGCTCCCAGCCTGAAATCCTTCAGTGCGGGGACGGCAATCAGTTCCGCCGATGTCAACGCCAACTTCGCCGCCTTGAGCGCGGCGGTCGTAGCCCTTCAAACCAAGCTGGCCGCCGACGAGGCCTTGATCACCGCCCTCCAATCAACCTCGGCGATCGACGCCTCGGTGACCTCCCCAGCGGGCTACCTCAACCTTCACGGGGGCCTGGTGCTCCAATGGGGGGATGCCACCGACGTCGCTACGCAAGGCTCTAAGGTGATCACCTTTCCCAAAGCCTTCGCGCACGGCCTTCTTTTTGCCGCCGCGACTGCCAGCAATGGCAACAACACGGTCAATGATTGGTCGATCACCGCGTCTTCGCTGACATCAGTTACATTCCTGCGGGCGAATTGGAGTACTCAGAACAACGCGTCAGCTTTCATGTGGTTCGCGGTCGGGTACTGAGCCCAGGATTTCGCCGCATCACTATGGCGATGGGATCGCCGATGCCAATGAAGGCGAAAACGCAGCATGAAGTTGCCCGAGGGGTCCGGACCCCTCGGGGATGTCCAATCAACCGCGCTTGAGCGATTCCGCCAAAAGCCCTTCATCCACGGTATACGGCAGCGTTATCTGCCCCAGGTCAGCGTGCTCGGTGTTGTACTCGGCGCAGGTCTCCACCGCGTGCTCGTTGCGGGCCCAGGCCCGGCGGGCCACGCCGCCCATCACGTCCCAAGGCATGGCCATGTGGATCACCGCGTCCGTCTTGGCGGAGCCGTCCAGGACGAGGCCGAAGCCTCCGTTGATGGACTTGCCGATGCCCACGCCGCCGCCGTTGTGGAGGGCGATGAGGCTCATGCCGCGGGCGGCGTTGCCGGCGAAGATCTGGGTGGCCATCTCGGCCATCACGTTGGAGCCGTCCTTGATGTTGCTCGTCTCGCGGAAGGGGCTGTCCGTGCCGCCGCAGTCGTGGTGGTCGCGGCCGAGCATGATGGGCCCGACCTCGCCCCTGCGCACCATGTCGTTGAACTTGAGCGCTATGTCGCGCCGCCCGAGGGCGTCCTGGTAGAGGATGCGCGCCTGGGTCCCCACCACGAGGCGGTTCTTCTCGGCGTCGCGTATCCAGATCCAATTGTCACGATCCTGGCCGCGGCGCGTGGGATCGATGGCTGCCATGGCCGCGGCGTCCGTCTTGCGCAGGTCCCCCGGATCGCCGGAAAGGCAGACCCAGCGGAAGGGGCCGTAGCCGTAGTCGAAAAGCTCAGGCCCCAGGATGTCCTCCACGTAGCTCGGGAAGACAAAGCCGTCCTTCTCGTCGATGCCGTTCTTCGAGACCTCGCGGACCCCCGCGTCATAGACGGCCTTGAGGAAGGAATTTCCGTAGTCGAAGAAGTAGGTGCCCTTGGCCGAGAGCCGCTTGATGACCTCGAAGTGGCGCGCGAGGCTCCTGTCCACGAGCTTGGCGAAGGCCTCGCGGTCTTCCTTCAGGAGGCGGGTGCGCTCCTCGAAGGAGAGGCCAGCGGGGCAGTAGCCGCCTTCGTAGGCGGCGTGGCAGGAGCTCTGGTCGGAGAGGAGGTCTATCCTGGCGCCATGGACATCGGCCCATTCGAGGAGCTCGACCACGTTTCCGAGGAAGGCGACCGCCAATGGCTTGCCGTCGTCGGCGGCCGCGCGCGCGAGCTGGAAGGCGTGGCCGGGGCTATCGGCGACGACGTCCACCCAGCCCTGGCTCCTGCGCGTCTCCACGCGCGAGGGGTCGACCTCGGCTATGATGGAGGCGGCGTTCGCTATGTTGGCGGCCTTGCCCTGGGCTCCCGACATCCCGCCGAGGCCCGAGGTGACGAACAGCTTCCCTGAGAGGTCACCATCCGAAGCCACGCCCAGCTTGAGGCGCCCGGCGTTGAGGATGGTGTTGTAGGTGCCGTGGACGATGCCCTGGGGACCGATGTACATCCAGCCGCCCGCCGTCATCTGGCCGTAATTGGCCACGCCCAGGGCGGCGGCCACGTTGAAGTCCTTCTGGTTGTCGAACATCCCGATCATGAGGCCGTTCGTGACGATGGCGCGGGGCGCGTAGGGATGGCTCTTGAAGAGCCCCAGGGGGTGGCCGGACTCGACCACGAGGGTCGTGCCCTCGTCGACGAGCTCGAGGTAGGTCTTGATGAGGCGGTACTGCATCCAGTTCTGGCAGACCTGGCCGGTCTCCCCATACGTTACCAATTCATAGGGATAGAGGGCGACGGCGAAATCCAGGTTGTTGTCGATCATGACCTGCATCGCGCGGCCCTCGACGCATTTCCCCTTGTAGGAATCGATGGGGAGGCCACGCAAGGCCCCCGCGGGCCTGAAGCGGTAGCCGTAGATGCGGCCCCGCGTGCGCAGCTCCTCGAGGAACTCGGGAGCCATCTTCTCGTGCCAGCGCTCGGGGATGTAGCGCAAGGCGTTGCGCAGGGCCAGCGCCTCCTGGCCGGGGGTGAGGCCCGAGTCGCGCTTGGGCGCGCGCCTGTGTCCCTCGTCGAAGACCGGAGCGGGCGGAAGCTCGTCCAGATCGAGCCTGATGGTCATTGCCTTGGCGATGGCGCTGTTGGTCATGGCTTGTCCTTTCCCCCGCCGAGTTCGGAATCGACGGCCTTCAGGATCGAGGCGTCGGCCACGAGGGCCTTCATTGCCTCGATGTCGGGATACATGATGCGGTCATCGCCGAGCGTGGGCACCACCGAGCGGATGAGGCGATAGGCGGCACAGGTGGGCCTGGAAAGGAAGTCCTCGGCCTTGCCGCACATGGCCTCCGCCCGCAGGTCCACGGCCTGGCAGGCGGCGAGGAACTCGATGGCTACCACGGCGCGCGCGTTCTCGACGATGGACCTGGCCTTCCTGGCGGCGATCGTGCCCATGGAGACGTGGTCTTCCTGGTTGGCGCTCGAGGGGATGGAATCCACGCTGGCCGGGTGGGCGAGGACCTTGTTCTCCGAGACCAGGGAGGCGGCCGCGTACTGGGTGATCATGAAGCCGGAGTTGAGGCCGCCTGAGCGGGTGAGGAAGGCAGGCAAGTCGTTCGAAAGGGCGGGGTTCACGAGGCGCTCGATGCGCCGTTCGGAGATGTCCGCGAGCTCGGCGACCGCGATGCCGAGGAAGTCCATGGCGATGGCGACCGGCTGTCCGTGGAAGTTGCCGCCGGAGAGGATGTCTCCCTCGCCGGGCCTCTGCGGGTCCGCGAAGATGAGGGGATTGTCGGTGACCGCGTTGAGCTCCCGTTCCACGACGGCGCAGACGTAGTCGATGGCGTCGCGGCTGGCTCCATGGACCTGGGGCACGCAGCGGAGGGCGTAGGCATCCTGCACGCGAAGCTCGCCCTGGCGCGTGGTGAAGCGGGAGCCGTCGAGGAGGCGAAGCAGGTTCGCGGCGACCGTGATCTGGCCGACCTGGCCACGGAGGGCGTGGATGCGGGGATCGAAGGCGTCGGTGATGCCGCGGAGGGCCTGGTGGGTGATGCTCGCGGCAAGGTCGGCGAGGCGGGCGAGCTTGCGCGCATCGTAGGCCGCGAGGGCTCCGACCGCCGTCATGGCCTGGGTGCCGTTGATGAGGGCGAGTCCCTCCTTCGCGGTGAGGACCACGGGCTCGATGCCCGCGAGGGCAAGGGCCTCGGCGCCGCCCATCCTGCGGCCGTGATAGAAGGCCTCCCCCATGCCGCAAAGGACGAGGGCCAGGTGCGAAAGCGGAGCCAGGTCGCCCGAGGAGCCGAGGGAGCCCTTTTCCGGCACGACGGGGACGACCCCGGCGTTGAGCATGGTGATGAGGGAGACCACGGTGGCCGGCCGTATCCCAGAGTTGCCGACGGTGAGGGCGTTGGCCCGCAGGAGCGCCATGGCGCGCACCGCCTCGGCGGGAAGGGGATCCCCGACGCCGCAGGCATGGCTCATGATGAGGTTGCGCTGGAGGACGGTGTTCTCGTCCTTCGAGATCACGACGTCGCAGAACTTGCCGAAGCCCGTCGTGATGCCGTAGCGGACGAGGTTGTTCTCCACGCAGGCATCGACGACGGCGCGGGAGGCTGCCATGCGCCGCTCGGCCTCGGGGGCGAGCAAGGCCTGGGCGTTGAAACGGGCTGCCATCACCACTTTTTTGAGGGTGAGGGAGTGGCCATCGAGAATTACTGTATCCATGAATCCGCCTTTTCTGCCGGTTGAAATGGCATTTCGATTCTAGCACGGTTTCCCTTCCCCAGTAAGTCCGAATACAGTGCTACCGAGATTGTTGGTGGCTGGCTGCTGTTCGGCTAGAGTCCGAGAATCGAAAGGATGCCTGTCGCGAAAGTGTCCCCATTCAGTTTTCCATCAAGATAGGCCTTGATCAAGGCCTTGACTTCGGCAGGGAAGATCGCCCAGTACTCGTCCTGCCAGCGGGGCATCTGCTCCCAGAGCTCCCGCTGGCGGCTCGGGGGCATCCTTTGCTCAGAGAACTCGACGAACTGCCGGACCATGCTCAGGAGCGCCTCGGGGGGGAGCTTGGAGGCAGGGGCCGGCTTGTCTTTCGCGGCCGCCGGGTCGGGGACGTAGGCTTCCATGAGGTCGGCCAGCTCCTCCTCGCTCACCTCGGGGGCGTTCTTGCGGATGATGTCCTCGACCAAGCCCCTGACGGTGGAACGGATGCCGTTCATCGAAAACCCCATCTGCTCCTGGATCCCCTCCGCCACCATCCTGGATGTAGCGCCCGGACCCTTGCCGTTGATCTTGCCGAAGGAGTTCCTGTCCTTCGCGCGGCGCTGGCAGGCCTTGACGATGACCTCGAACTCGGCCTCGTCGGCGCGGTTCATGATGTAGTCGAGGATGCCCTCGAGTTCTTTGCGCGGCATGTAGGACATAGTAGCATGCCTGCTGGACTACGGCAGAGCGAAAAGTCTAAAGTGGCCGCATGAAACGAGAACGCGGTGTCGCGAGGGCCATGGGTTTCGCCGTGGCCATCCTCTGGGGATTTTCCTTCCTGTCGATAAAAGTGACCCTTGAAGTCCTTCCGCCCATGTCGCTTGGCCTTGCGCGCTTTGTCATCGCGGTGGCCATCCTCCCCTTCATCGCCTTGGCCATGGGCGAAAGGCTGCGGGTCAAGGCGCGGGACCTTCCCCTCCTGGCCGTTGGCGGCTTCCTTGGCGTGACCCTGTATTTCCTCGGCGAGAACAACGGCGTGAAGCTCCTTTCGGCTTCGGAATCCTCCCTCGTGATCGGCGTCATCCCCGTGGCGACCATGCTCGCCGACCGCGCCTTCCTCGGCACGAAGCTCGGCATCCGTTCCTGGATAGGGGCAGTCATTTCCTTCGCCGGTGTGGGCCTCATCGCGGCGCGTTCGCCGGGCGCGGCGTCATCGCCCCTGGGCTTTGTCTACATGGGCGGAGCCGCCCTTGCCTGGGTCGTCTATTCCTTCGCGACAAGGCGGGTATCCGGACGGTACGGGCGGATCACTGTGACCTTCTGGCAGAGCTTTTGGGGGCTTGTTGGCTTCATACCCTTCGCGGTCGCCGAGCATCCGACCCTGTCAACGATGTCCATGCCGGTGGTCCTCAATCTCCTCTACCTCGGCATCCTCTGCTCGGCGGTCGGCTACTGGTTCTACACGACCTGCCTGGACGTCTTGGGCGCCTCAGCCACGAGCACCTACATCAACCTTATCCCCGTGGTCTCGGTGATCGCGGCCTTCCTCGTCCTTGGCGAAAGGCTCGGCGCCCTCCAGCTCCTGGGAGGCGCCGCGGCAGTGGCGGGAGTCTGGCTCGCGACCAGCGTCCCCGTCCCCAAGGGGGCCCCTAAGGGCGCTTGAGGATATTGGCCAATGACCCGAGGACAAGCTTGCTGTTCCAGCGGTACATGATGGTCCGGGGCACGGCGTAGTGGTCCAGCCGCGGATCCGTGAAATCGACCGGAATGACCTTCTCGTCCGCGGCGAAGGCCCAGGCATAGCCCTCGGCCTTTAGCCCTTCCTCGGCCCGGATGGAATAGACGCCGAAGGGATAGCCGAACCAGGTCGGCGCCACGCCAAGGATCCTGGCCAAGGCCTTGCCAGGCTTCTTGATCTCCATCATGAAGTCCTTGGGGTCCTTCGACCAAGCCTTGTCGGTGACGGGATTGTGGTGGTAGCCGTGGGCGCCGATGGGGCAGCCTTCCTTCGCGAGCTCCACGAGGCGATCCGGCGTGATCGCATAGGAGATGCCCCCGAGGATGATCGCGGGGTAGACGAAGAAGACGGGCTTGATGCCTCTGGGTTTCATGACCTCGAAATAGGCCTGCCAGATCGAATGGTTGCCGTCGTCGATCGTGATGAGGATATTGGCGTTGCCCGTCAACCTTCCCGAGAGGGCCTCATCCAGGTTGACAAAGCGGTATCCCATGGCCGCGATCGCGTCGAGCTGGGCGGCGAACTCGGACAGGGAAAAATCTATGCCCGAGTTCTTGCTGCCAAGGAAGGTATGGTAGTCGAGGATGACCACAGTCGCGGCATCGGCGGGGGGAAGGGGCTGCGGGGGACCAGGAATGTCGGTGCCCTGCGGATGCGGAAAGGGGAGGATGAGGGAGGGCGCCAAGGGCGTGGGTGGGATCGATCCGCTCGAGGCGAGGGGGATCGCCGCCTGGCCAAGGTCGGGAGCCGCCGCTGCCTTGGCGCCGAGGGCCAGGGCAAGGCATCCGATGGATAATAAAAGCCTGACTTGGAAGTGCATGGGCCGGAGTGTATCTGCGGGGCATCCAGCGAGTCAACATCGGCTTGATATCACTGCGCGAGCTTGATCCCGAGCCACTTGCTCCAGTCTTTCTGGTCGGCCGCTATCATCCCCAAGCCCACGTTCGCGGTGGTTTCCCCCACGAGCCAATTCTTGCCGTCGAAGGGGAAGCGCTGGCCTCCTCCCGGCACGTCCACGCCAAGGAGGGCGTGGGAATAGGCGTCGGAGACCATGAGGATCGCGTCTATGCCCCGCCTCTCGAGGATGATGGCCGCGACCATGGCGCGGGAATCGCAGTCGCCCCTGGCTTCGCAGGCCGCCGAGAGGGGATCCACGAAGTCCGCGCCCTCCAGGTTCCGCTCGTAGACGAAGCCTTGGGTCCACGCCAGGAGGCGGCGGGCGACTTCGGTGGGATCGTCGGGGAGGAGGCGGTCCAGTTCGATGGAAAGGCGGTCGAGCCTTGCCGCCGATTCCCGGTAGATCATGCGATAGCTCCGTGCCCAGGCCGTCTTCCAGAGGTCCTGGGTGTCGCCATAGGCCTGGAGCACCCTGAATTCGCGGGCGGCGATCTCCTCTTCATGGCTCGCCTCCTCGGCGCTCCAGGGAAGGTCGAACTCGGAACCGCCGAATTTCACGCGCTTTGTCTCGCCCCGTATCGGGGGCCAGGCAAGGAGGTATTGGCTCACGGGCCCGGGCGCGCGGAGGGCGGCGCGGTCCGCGGAAAAGGAATCGAGGGTGGAGAAGATGAAGTCGGCGTAGGCGACCAGGTTGCGGGCATCGGTGTAGGCAAGGAGGGCGATGGTCCGCTCCGAGCCGCCGGGAAGCGTGCCAGGGGCGGTCCCGCCGGGTACGCCGCCGGAAGGAGGGGCGGCGCGCGGCGCTGCGGGGGCGGAAAAGAAGGCGTAGCCTTTTTTGGCCGCGCCGCCGACACTGAAGGACAGCTCGGCGAAGACGCAGTCGCGGCCCTGGTAGCGGAAGGCCTCGGCCTCTCCCTTGGAGGCCAGTTTCTTGAGGACATCGGCGGAGCATGCGTCGGCGGTCGGATAGCGCTCCTTGCCGTAGGAGAAGAGATTGACTTCCATGCCCTTGTCGGGTGAAAGGAAGGCGAAGCGCGTCTTCTTGTCTCCGTCGACATACTCGAAGCCTTCGGGAAGATCGAGGTAGAAACCCGCGTCCGACCACAGGACCTCGGCGTGGACCAAGGCCGGCGCCAGCGCGAAGGCCGCGAGGCTGAGAAAGAAGGCGACGAGGGCGGAGGGACTTCGTCGGGGCATTGGGACTCCTTCCTTACAGGATCGGCTTCTTGCCCCCGGCCCTCAAGCCCAGCCTTCCGGTGCGCTGAAATCTGTCCTTTTCCTTCGCTTGCAACAATTTTCAATAAAAGGTATATTATCAGGGACGAGTCGAGCGTTCCGCGCTCTCTCTCGTCTCCCTCCCTTTTGGAAGGGAAGGTCCAGCAGTTGGAGGCATCCATGCCGGATCCCGACAGTCATAGTCAGGAACCGCTCTCCCCATTTATACGTATGCCTCGCCGCGGACTTACCTTCGACGCCTCGGGCCACTAGCGCCCGTCTGCGCCGTCCGTCCGCCTTGCGAGGCAAGAAAAGGAGGACGCGCATGATCACCTTTCGCATCAAGACCGACCATTCGATGGCCACCATCGCCAGGGCGGAACGCCGCTCCTGGGTGGATGTCGTCGATCCGACCCGCTCCGAGCTCGACAGCCTCGAGAAGGACTACGGGATCAACCCCGAGCACCTGGCCGACATAATGGACATCGACGAGCAGGCGCGCATCGAGAAAGAGGACGAGTATACCCTCGTCATCGCCCGGCTCCCTGTATTCGACCCCACCAGCGAAATACCCTATTACACCCTTCCCTGCGGCATACTCCTCTTTTCCGACCGCATCATCACGATCTGCCAGAAGGACTGCGAGGTCCTCGAGGAGCTCCGCAACGGCCGGGTCAAGCAGCTCGACCTGGCCAACAAGAGCGCCTTCGTCCTCCACCTTCTCGGGCGCGCCGCCATCGCCTACCTGCGCAACCTGAAGGACATCAACCGCCGGACGGCGACCATCGAGCATGACCTCCAGCGGTCGATCAAGAACCACGAGCTCACCCAGCTGCTCTCCCTCGAGAAGTCCCTCGTCTTCTTCACGACGAGCCTCAAGTCCAACGAGATCGTCCTCGAGAAATTCAAGGTCACCAAGTCCTTCCGCATCAAGGAGGACGAGGAGGAGCTCCTCGAGGATGTCCTCACGGACAACAAGCAGGCCATCGAGATGTCCAACATCTACTCGGACATCCTCTCCGGCATGATGGACGCCTTCGCCTCGGTCATCTCGAACAACCTCAACATCCAGATGAAGCGCCTGACGAGCATCTCGGTGATACTCATGCTCTCCAACCTCATCGTGAGCGCCTTCAGCATGAACGTCGATTCCCCGCTTTCGGGCATGCGCAACGCCTTCTGGGCCATCGTCGGCATTTCCCTCACGGCCAGCCTCATCGGCGCCTTGCTGATACGGGGCAGGGTCTCGGGCCGTCTCCCGCTCGCGCGGAGCGCGGCGAGCGCCATGGTCCTTCCCTCGGCCAGGAAGGGCCGCTGAGCCATGGTGCCCCTGGCTGCCGCTTCCCTCGCCATGTGGAGGGAGCCATGAACGGCAAGAAGGCATTGTATTTCAGCGATCTCCTCGGAGCGCGCGTGTTCGAGGAGGGCGGGTCGTCCATCGGCAGGGTCCAGGACCTCGTCGCCGACGTGGGCATGATGAACCCCCGCATCGTCGCGGCCATTGTCGGCAAGGGCAAGCGGCAGCGCACCATAGATTTCCATTCCTGCCGGCTCTCGCGCATGGGACGGAAGGAGGTGCTCTTCGTCCCTGAGGCCGCCGATATCGCCATCCCGATGGAGAACCACCTCTCCCTCAGGCGCAATCTCCTGGACCGCCAGATCGTCGACGTGGACGGGCGAAAGCTCGTCCGGGTCAATGACCTCGTGATCGATGTGGCCTCCAGAGGCGCCTTCCTCGTGGCGGTCGATGTAGGCACGGAGGGCCTCCTCCGCCGCCTGGACGTCGCGGGCTTCTTCGCCGCGGTCCTGTCGCTTTTCGGGAAAGGCCTGCCTTCCAAGCTCATCCTCTGGAACGAGGTCGAGGCCGTTGACTTCTCCCGCTCCCAGATCAAGCTCTCCCGCGCCTATTCGAGGCTCGCGACCTTCCACCCCTCGGAGCTCGCGGACATCCTGGAGGACCTGGACCGCAATTCGCAGATCGCCCTCTTCAGCTCCCTCGACGAGGAGCGCCAGGCCGACGTCATGGAGGAGCTCGAGCCCGAGGCCCAGGTCGGCCTCCTCGAGGGCCTCTCCGAGGAGAAGGCGGCGGACGTCCTCGAGAAGATGCCCGCGGACGAGGTCGCCGACATCCTCGACGAGCTCAAGCGCGAAAAGGCCGAGCGCCTCCTGGCCGAGATGGAGACCACCTCCTCCGCCGAGGTCCGCAACCTCATGCTCTATCCGGACACGGCGGTCGGTTCCCTCATGTCCACCGACTACATCTTCTTCAACCAGTCCATGACGGTGGGCGACGCCCTCCTCGAGCTCAGGAAGCTCAAGCCCGAGGCGGAGACGATCTACTATGTCTACGTGCTCGACGGGAGGGGGCGCTATGTCGCCACCGTGTCGCTGCGGGACATCGTCGTCTCAGACCTCGGCACGAGGCTCGGGGAGATCATGAACTCCGGAGTGGCCCCCCTCAAGGACCGGGAGGACATCTACTCGATCGCCGACCTCCTCCTCAAGTACAAGCTCCACGCCGTCCCCGTCGTCAACGACGAGGCCCGCATGGTCGGGACCATCGTCATAGAGGATGTGCTCGGGCATGTCATGAAGAAGCGCTAAGGCGCAGGTGTACACAATGCTCAAGAAGCTCAGGGAATCAGCCTGGTTCAGGAACGTGGCCGTCTTCCTGGCCGTCCTCGGTCCGGGTATCGTGACGGGCTCCGTCGACAATGACGCGGGGGGCATCACGACCTACTCGGTCGCGGGCGCCACCTACGGCTACCACATCCTGTGGACCCTTGTCCCCGCCCTCGTCGTCCTCATCGTCATCCAGGAGATGAACGCCCGCATGGGCATCGTGACGGGCAAGGGCCTCGCGGACCTCATCCGGGAGAACGCGGGCGTCAAGGTGACCTTCTTCATCTTCATCGGCCTCATCCTCGCGGACATCGGCAACACAACCACGGAGTTCGCCGGCGTCGCCGGTTCCATGCAGGCGCTCGGGGTGAGCAAGTACATCGCCGTGCCGATCTCGGCCGTCGCGGTATGGCTCCTCGTCGTGAAGGGCACCTACAAGTCCTCGGAGAGGATCTTCCTCGTCTTCTCCTTCTTCCTCCTCTCCTATGTCGTCTCGGCCATCCTCGGGAAGCCCGACTGGAGCCAGATAGGCCACGCGATGGTCCATCCCGACGTGAGGTTCGACTTCCCCTACCTCACGATGGTGATAGGCATAGTCGGCACGACGATCGCGCCATGGATGCAGTTCTACATGCAGTCGGCCGTCATCGAGAAAGGGCTGCAGATGAAGGATTACCGCTATACCCTGTGGGATGTCGTCATCGGCGCCTGCATCACGGTCGTGGTCGCCTTCTTCATCATCGTTGCCTGCGCGGCGACCCTGCACGTGAACGGCATCAGGATAGAGGAGGCCAAGGACGCCGCCGTCGCGCTGCGGCCGCTTGCGGGCAGCGCCGCCTCGATCATCTTCGCCGCCGGCCTCTTCGTGGCCTCGGTCTTCTCGGCGACCATCCTGCCGCTAGCCACGGCCTTCTATGTCTGCGAGGCCTTCGGCTTCGAGGCGGGGATAGACAAGAAGTGGAAGGAAGCGCCGCAGTTCTACACCTTGTTCACGATAATCCTGGCCGTGTCGGTCGGGATCATCCTCCTGCCGGATGCGCCCCTCATCAAGATCACGATCTGGTCCCAGGTCATCAACGGCATCCTCCTCCCCGTCGTCCTCATCTCGATGCTCCTCATCGTGAACAAGAAGGAAGTGATGGGAGAGCACGTCAACCGGAGATCCGAGAACATCATAGGGTGGACGACGGCAGCCGTCCTCCTCGGGATGAACCTGCTGTTCTTCGTGATGCCCTTCCTGCGCGCCTGAGCCGGGCTCAGCTTTCCTTCATGAGCTTCCTTGCCGCATCGGCGAGGTCCGGGGCGCCGAGGCCGAATCGCTTCACGAGGTAGTCCTGGGTGCCGACCTCGCCGAACTCGTCCCGTATGCCGATGCGCTTGAAGCCGCCACCGAAGCGATGCTCCGCGAGGAGTTCCGCGATGGCGCTGCCGAGTCCGCCCATCACCTGGTGGTTCTCGGCGCTGATGATCCTGCCGGTGGCCTTGGCCGCGGTGAGTATCGTCACTTCGTCCAGGGGCTTGAGGCACAGGACATCGACCACACCTGCCTCCACGCCCTCGCCGGCGAGGACCTGCGCCGCCTTGAGGCATTCCCCGACCATGAGGGAGCCGAGGGCGGCGAACACAAGGTCCTTCCCCTCCTTGAGGCGCTTGGCGCGGCCGAACTCGAACTTCTCGCCGGCGGGGTAGAGGAAGGCCGCGGCCTTCCTGGGCAGGCGAAGGTAGACGCAGCCGTACATCGCCGCGGCGAGGCGGACAAAGGCCGCGCATGAGGCGGGGTCGGAGGGCTCCACGATGGTGAGGCCCGGGATCGTGCGCATGAGTCCAAGGTCCTCGAAGGGCATGTGGGTGCCGCCGTTGTAGGCGGCCGTGACGCCGGGATCCGTGCCCACAAGCTTCACGTTGAGGCGCGCGTAATTCGCCGATAGGAAGAACTGGTCGAAGACGCGGCGGGACGCGAAGCAGGCGAAGGTCGAGGCGAAGGGTATCTTGCCCGTGGCCGACAATCCGGAGGCAACGCCGACCATGTTGGCCTCGGCGACGCCGACATTGACGAGGCGGTCCGGGAAGAGCTTCTGGAAGGATCCCGTTCCGGTGGCGCGCATCAGGTCGGCCTCGAGGACGACGATGTCGCGGTTGGTGGTGGCCAGCTCGATGAGGGTATCCGCGTACGCGGCTCGCATTTCCTTGCTTTCCATGTTTTCCCTTCCTTCAATCGCCGAGGGCATCGCCGCCGAGGGCATCGCCGCCGAGGGCATCGCCGCCGAGGGCATCGCCGCCGAGGGCGGCGCCGCCGAGGGCGGCGATGGCCGCCCTTGCCTCGTCCATGCCGAAGCTCATGTTGTGGTTGGACAGGAGGGCTTCCGCGAAGTTGCAGCCCTTTCCCTTGATGGTGTCCATGACGATCATCGAAGGGCGCCCCGCCTGGGCCTTGGCTGCCTGGATGGCCTTGTCCAGGGCGGCCATGTCGTGGCCGTCGACGCGCTGGGTGAACCAGCCAAAGGCGCGCCATTTGTCGTCCAGCGATTCAAGGTCGAGGATGTCCTTGGTGGTGCCGTCCAGCTGCTGCTTGTTGAAGTCGGTGAAGGCGATGAGGTTGGAGAGCTTGCGGTGCGCGGCGAACATCGCCGCCTCCCAGACCTGTCCCTCATCCGATTCGCCGTCCCCGATGATGGCGTAGACCGTGGATTTCCGGCCTTCCATCGACAGGCCCAAGGCTATGCCCATGGCCGCGGAGAAGCCCTGGCCGAGGGAACCCGTGGTCATGTCGATGCCCGGGGTCAGGTTGCGGTCACAATGGCTCGGGAGCTTGGTTCCGCCCTTGTTGAGGCTGTGGAGCCAGTCCTTGGGAAAGAAGCCCTTGAGTGCCAGGGTGGCATAGAGGGTCGGTCCCGCGTGTCCCTTGGAGAGGACAAGCCAGTCCCTGTCTGGATCCCGGGGATAGCCTGGATCCACGCGCATGGTCTCGTGGTAGAGGAGGGTCAGGACTTCCACGACTGACATGGCGCCCCCGATGTGGCCCACTCCGAGGTAGCCGATCTCGTCGATGGTCAGTTTCCGGATTTCCTTCGCGATCCTCTCAAGCTCGGCTATTCTTTCCGCTTTCATGTGTCTCATTCTCCCCGTCATCAGTCGAAATGCAGGCCGCCATTCTGGTCGATTATCTCTCCGGTGATGAATCCCGCAAGCTCATCCACGAGGAAAAGCACGACATGGGCGAATTCCTCCGGTTCGCAAAAGCGCCCCACGGGGATCTTGGCGATCACGTCGGCGCGTTGCTGGTCATTGAGCTGGGCGGTCACCATGGGTGTCCGGACATATGCGGGCGCTATCCCGTTGGCGGTGATCCCGAAGGCGGCCAGCTCCGCGGCGAGGGAGAAGGTGAAGGAGATGATGGCGCCCTTGGATGTGGAATAGGCGGTCCCCGCCGTGATGCCGCCGGACTTGGCCGCCAGCGATGACGTGTTGACGATTCTCCCCCATCTCTTGCGTTTCATCCCCGGAACGGCCAGCTGGGTCAGGTAGAACACGCCGTTGACGTTGATGTTCATCACCCGCTGCCATTCCTCCGGGCTCGTCGACTCGACCTTGTTGTTCGTGAGGATGCCGGCGTTGTTCACGAGTATGTCGACTCCGCCGAACTTATCCTCGATGGTCTTCCAGGCCCGCGCCACGTCTGCCGCGTCGCCCAGGTTGAAGGCGATGGGGAAGGCGTCGGGTCCGAGGCCCGCAGCCAGCTCGTCCAGCCTTGCCTGGTCGATGTCGGCCATCACCACGCGGTGGCCTTTGCCAAGGAGGGCCTTGGTGACGGTCAGGCCCAGGGTCCCGGCGGCGCCGGTGACCAGGGCGGTCTTTTTTTCAGTAGAGCTTGGCATTGACTCCCCCATCTATGAGCAGTGTTTCGCCGTGTATCATCGATGCGGCGTCGGAAGCCAGGAAAAGCACGGCGCCCGTGATCTCGGAGGGCAAGGCGAAGCGCCCGAGGGGGATGCGCGCCTTGACGGGGGCGGCCTTGGCCGGGTCGCCCCAGACCTGGGTGCCCATCGGCGTCAGCACGACGGTGGGCGCGACCGCGTTCACCCGGATGCCGTGCGGCCCAAGCTCGCAGGCCATGACCTTGGTCAGGCCATCGAGGCCGAACTTGCTCGCGCAATAGGCGGCGTGGGCGTCGATGCCTGCCATGCAGGCGTTGCTTGAAATATTGATAATTATGCCTTTCATTGCCGAGATCATGCCCCGGGCGACCACCTTGGTGACGAGGGCCGGCGCGCGGAGGTTTACGTTCAGGGTCGTGTCCCAATGGTCGATGTCGAGGTCGACGAGGAGTTCAGGGAAACTGATGCCTGCGTTGTTGACCAGTATGTCCACCCTGCCCAGGGCGGCGCAAAAGTGCTCGGCCATCGCCACGGCGTCCCCGGCCTTCGCCAGGTCAGCCGGGTACACGATGCACGCTCCGCCCGAGGCCTGTATCTCCCGCGCGAGGGAGGCCAGTTCCTCCGCGTTCCTCCCCGTGGCGGCTACGGTCGCGCCTGCCGCGGCAAGGGCGAGGGCTATGTCCCTCCCGATGCCCTTCGTGGCCCCGGTGACAATGGCGGTCCTGCCGCTGAAGTCGAAAGTCAGGTCGCTTTTTCCCTTCATGCTTTGCTCCTGCCTCTTTAGCCCGCGAACCTGGGTTCCACGGTTCCCTTGACGCCCGGCCTCAACCTGAAAAGGTCGCCGGATTGGGGTCTGGACTTCCTGCCCGCCTCGTCCAGGCCGTACCACGCGGTGGTGACATAGAGGTCGCCCAGGTCCTCGCCGCCGAAAGCCATGGAGGTCCCCGTATCGACCGGAAGGCGCCAGCCCTGGTCGACGCTGCCGTCAGGCGCATAGCGGACGATGCGGCCTCCGCCCCAGCGGCCGTTCCAGACAAAGCCCTCGGCGTCGACGATGATGCCGTCAGGCAGGCCTTCGTCGTCGGGGACCGTCGCGAAGACTCGCTTGTTCCCGAGGCTGCCATCCTCCTGGTCATAGTCCCAGGCGAGGATCCGGCCCGCGAATTGCTCGGAGACGTAGATGGTCCTGCCGTCCAGGCTGAAACCGATGCCATTGGCCACCGAGAGTCCGCCCGCCAGGCAGGAAAGGCCGAGCCCAGTCCCCAGGCGGAAGACCTGGCCGTCGGGCCTCCTGTGTTCCCTGAAGTTCATGGTGCCCGCGACGATCGCGCCACGGCGGTCCACGGCGCCATCGTTGAAACAGAGGTCGGGATTCTCCGCCACGGGATCGACGATGAATTCGCAGGCGCCGGAAACCTGGTCCCAGAAGGCAAGGCCCTTCTTGGTGACCAGGACCCAGCCTCCGCCTCGACGCCGCAACATGGCGGTCGCCGGCATCGACAACGGCCAGCTCCTGGATTCCCGGTCGCGGGGCCGGAAGGAGTAGGCCGCGGAAGCCTCGGTATCCACCCAATACAGCCGGGCTTCCTCGGGAACCCAGATCGGCGCCTCGCCGATCTGGTTCCCCGCCGAAAGCACATGCTCGAATGCCCAGGCGTCGTTCATGGCCGTCACATGGATTTTTTGAGGATCCCGATGAGGTCGTCACGTCCCGGGTTCATCGGGTCTATGGTGATCGATCCACCCATGTAGCGTATGACACCCTCGGCTATCCTCTCGATGTCGGTCACCTTGACGCCCTGCTTGGCAAGGCCGTTGGCTAGCCCGACGTCCGCGATGAGTCGCTCGACTTCGCGCACGGAATCCTCGAGGCGATCCTGTCCGACATTGACGACTTCGTCCCGGAGGAACATCCCGATGTTCTTGAACTTGTCGGGGTTTCCCCGCATGGAGAAACGCATCGTCTGGGGCGTCATGGCCGCCAGGCTCTCGCCGTGGGTCGTGTTCGCTACGCCTCCCACCGAATGGGCCAGGCCGTGGCAGACGGTGACGATGGCCACCGCGATGGAGAAGCCGCCCAAGGTGTTCGCCAGGGCCATGCCGTTGCGAGCTTCCTTGTCGTTGCCGTCCTTGACCGCCCTGCGCAGGTATTTGCCGATGAGGCGGATGGCCTTTTCGCAGTACATGTCGGTGATGGGCGTGGCGAGGGTTGATGTGTAGGCTTCAATGGAATGGGCCAGGGCGTCAAAGCCCGTGGAGGCCGTGATCTTCTGCGGCATGGAGGCCATGAGCTCGGGATCGACGATGGCTACCCGGGCGAAGGTATAGTCCGAACCGATGCCGGGTTTTTCCAGGGTCGCCTTGTTGGTGATCACTGCCCATTGGGTCCCTTCGCTCCCGGTGCCTGCGGTCGTGGTTATCGCGACGACGGGGAGGGTCTTGGCGGTGATGGCAGCCTGGTCAGGTCCCATGCAGAAATCCCAGATGGGCCGGTCATGGCCGATAGCGATGGCCGCGCCTTTGGCCGCGTCGATCGCGCTGCCGCCGCCGAGGCCTATCATGACGTCGCAGCCGTTCTTCTTGCCGAAGGCCGCGGCGGCGTCGATCTCGGTGTGGAGGGGATTGGGGGAGAGGTCGGAGAAATAGGCGGATTGGACGCCGCTCGCGGTGAGGTTGGCGACGAGGCGGTCCACAAGGCCGGTTTTCTTGAAAAGGTCGCCGGTCGTGACGATGAGGGCCTTTTTCCCCAGGACCCTGACCTCTTCGCCGGCGGCCGCAAGCTTGCCTTCGCCGAAAACGAGTTTTACGGGAATAAAGAAGCTGAAGTCCCTGATCATTATGCGCCCTCCTGTAGTCATGGACCCATGTCGGGTCGCTTTCTCCCTCGAGGAAAACGGCGACGCCGCGTCATCGAGGTCGCTCACTGCTCCATGCAAACTGTATCAGCAGCTATTTTACAGGTAGTATTAACATGTGATATGTAGAATGTCAATCATATTGTTCTATAGGTGGAACACTTATTTTATAAATAAAAAACCCTCCGTGAGGAGGGGTTTGAATTTCCGAGGTGGTCCTCGTTCAGGAAGGCTTTCTGGGGAGGCTTTCCATGGTCGAGCTGAGCTTGTCGTTGAAGAAGTCCCCTGGATACCCGATGTCCTTGGAAAGCCGCATTGCGCATTCCAGGACGAGCCGCTCGAAAATAGGCTTCTTTCCATTGCCGTAGGTGCCGATGAGGCCGGTTATGCCGATCCCGGCGACCACCTTGCCGGTCACGTCAAAGACCGGTGCTCCAATGCAGAGGATGCCGGTCGTGTATTCCTCGTCGTCATAGGCAAGGCCGGTAGCCCGAGTCGCCGCAAGGCTCTCGATGAACTCGGCCCTGAGCTGGATGGTTTTCGGGGTGAGCACGGGGAGGCGGGGCGGCAGCATTTCCTTGACCCGATCCTCATCCTCAAAAGCGAGGATGGCCTTGCCGAAGGCGCTCGGATGATAGTAGACAAGGCTTCCGGGCACGACCCGGAGATAGAACTCCACTTCGGGGCTGATCGTGTCCAGGACAAGGAGCTTTTCGCCCCTTGCCACTTGGATCTGGCAGGTCTCCTCCGTCTCTCGGCAAAGCCATTCAAGGTGGGGGCGGGCGCGTTGCCGCAGCTCATAGCGGGTATATAGGCTCATCCCGAGGGTGAAGACCCGCGTGGAGAGCTGGTATCCGCCGGATGCGGGATCCTGGACCGTGTACTCCCGCTCCGTGAGGCGCTTGAGGATGCGAAAGATGGAGTTCAGCGGCACATTGAGCGCCCGGGACAGCTCGGTGGCCCCGTAGGGGCGGGGGTTCCTGGCCATGAATTCGAAGATGTCCAGGGTCCTATCCACGGCCGGAGCCGAGTATTCCCGCTGTTCCTTCTTGGATGTGTCATTCTTTGCCAGGTTGGGCTCCTCAGGTTGGTTCTTTATGGAGTATGGAAATAAGGCTACTCCATCGTCTTCGCTGAGGTCAAGAGGAGAGTGGTTCTCAGGTTCGGCCATTGAATTCATCCAGGGCTTCCAGCATGGCGACGATGTTGGCCACAGGCGTATTTGCCTGGATGTTGTGGACCGTATTGAATACAAAGCCACCGCCTGGGGCGAAAATTTCGCAGATCCGCAAGACTTCCGCCCGGACTTCCGCGGGGCTGCCGAAGGGGAGGGTTTTTTGGGTATCCACGCCGCCGCCCCAGAACACCAAGGCGTCCCCGTAACGCTTTTTCAGGAGCAAGGGGTCCATGCCGCTCGCGGTCCACTGGACGGGATTGATGATGTCGAAACCCGACTCGATGAAGGCTTCCATAAAAGTCTCTACGGCCCCGCAGCAATGCTTGAAGGTTTTCCAGGAGGTGTTCTGGTGGATCCAGCCGTTGACCTTCCTATAATAGGGCTCGTAAAGCTCCTTGTAGGTGGCCAGGGAGCAGAAGGTTGAGGTCTGGGTCCCGAAGTCCGTTCCGCAGATCCACGCGATATCCATGTCCTTGCCCACAGCCTGGTTGATTCTTTCCAGGTTCAGGATCGCGATATCGGTCTGGCGATCGAATATCTCGTGGAGGAGGGGCCTCCTGATGGCGGTCGAGACGTACCATTCCTCGATGTCGCGGATGCCCTTGGGGTCCTTCATCCATGGTGCCGGGACACAGGCAATGTCGCCGAGGCCGGCTCCGGGGACGACGCCGAAGGCGGCACGCCCGGTTTTAGCCTGCTCCTTGAGGCCTTCGACCAGGAAATCCAGTTCCGGCCCACTCAAGGCCCCGAACTCCTCCAGGTTGTCTTCCGCCCTCAGTTTCTCGTCATCGATGGGGTGCTGGCGGAGTATGGCATCGAAGTAATAGCCGCCCTTGGGCATCCTGGCGCTCGGCGGGCAGGTGGTGTCGCCCACGGGATAGGTGAGGATGTCACCTCTTTCATCCCGGGTGACATTGAAATCGCCGGGGACGAGGACTTCCAGGCCATCCTCCATGCGGAATTCCTTCCAGTCCTTCCGGCTGTTGCCAAAGAAGGTGTGGAGGAGGTTGAGGGCATCGACATCGCATCCCATGGCCTGTTTGAGGTCTTCGTCCATCCTTCCCATCATGGTGTAGGGTTCTTCGACGATGACCTTTCGTTTTTCCAGGCCAAAATGGTCCCTAAGTGCGGCAATTACGCCGACCTGGATCGTCGTCTGGGCGCAGCCGCCAAAATCCACCGGAACCCGGTCGGCTTCCTTGTGAGCCAGAGCGAGCCTGATCCGTTCTTTTCCGTTCATGATCGCCTCCATAAAAAGTAGCTATATACCATTGGCAGCATATTCTGCGCCTTTTTTCCCGAAAATGTCGCCAGATCTCGCCATAACCCCGGGAAATGATACCACGTTTGGTCAAAGAGTCAATCTAGCATTCGTTATATCAAAATCAATATCTATATGTAAAATAAACATTGACAGATCCTGATAGCTGTTGCACACTGCATCCAAGAACTGACGCCGATAGTGCGCCGGTAATCTTCAGGAGGCCTATTGTGCTCAAGCGAACGAAGATCATTTCGATCCTTCTCGTGCTCTGCCTACTCGCTGCGGGGACCCTTGCAGCCCAGGTCCAGAACAAGAAGTTCTCAGGACCTGCCGACCAGACCTATTACATGTGCACTTTCGTGTCGGGAGTCGAGTACTGGGTCGCCGCATTCGAGGGCTTCAAGGACGCCGCCAAGCAGATGGGCGTGAAGGCCGTCTACCAGGGCACGACCGAATACGACGGTCCCAAACAGGTCACGGCCTTCGAGCAGATCATGGCCAAGAACCCGGCCGGCATAGCCTTGAGCCCCATCGATGACGCGGTCTTCATCGAACCGGTCAACGCCGCCATGGGCAAGAAGATTCCCGTCGTCACCTTCGCCAGCGACACCAGCACGGCCAAGGTCGGCTTCGTGACCTCCTCGAACGAGAAGGAAGGCGCCTTCGCCGCCCGTTCCCTCGCCAAGGCGATCGGCGGCAAGGGCAAGGTCATGGTAACCCGCAACACCCAGACCAACCACCAGATCCGTGTCAACACCTTCATCAAGGTCATCAAGGAAGAGTTCCCGAACATCACGGTGGTCGCCGAGCTCCTCTCCCAGCAGGACTCCAACAAGACCTATGCCGGCATCATGGCCATAGCCCAGAAGAACCCCGACCTCGCCGGCATCTTCAGCCCCGAAGGCCCCTCTGGCCGAGCCGCGGCCCAGGCCGCGACCGAGCTCGGCGGGAAGATCAAGGTGATCTGCTGCGACTTCGACGCTGCCATCCTTGAGATGATCGAGAAGGACCAGATGCTCGGCGCCATCCAGCCGAACGCCTACATGCAGGGCTACCTCTCCTTCATGATCCTCTACCTCACCAAGAACCAGATGGTCGATCCCCTCAACGCCGCGGCCGCGAAGGGCGACTATCTCCTCTCCCTTCCCTACGTGGACAACGGCCTCGACCTGATCACCAAGGGAAGCACCAAGTACTTCAACACGAACGACTGGCTCAAGCGCCGCTCGTCCAAGGCCTTCGTCGGCTGGTAATGCGGGCAGGCCCGAACTAGAATGGCGAAAGGGAAGGCAGGGTCGATCGTGGCCCTGCCTTTTTTTCTCGCCGGGAGGCAATCATGGCGCAACCGATTCTGGAAGTGCGGGGCATCCGCAAGAGGTTTTTCGCGACCCAGGCCCTCGATGGAGTGACCATCTCCTTGGCGCCCGGTTCTGTCCATGCGGTGGTCGGCGAGAACGGGGCGGGCAAGTCCACCCTGATGAACGTGATCGGCGGCGTATACGAGCCCGACGAGGGCGACATCATCCTCGAGGGCACGAAGGTCAGCTTTCGCTCGCCCAGCGACGCCTTGGGCAGGGGCATCGGCTTTGTCCACCAGGAGATCGCCCTCTGCCAGCACATCAGCGTGGCGGAGAACATATTCATGCCCGCCCTGAACCGGCCCGGCTTCGTGGATTTCCAGGACATCTACAAGGAGACAAAGCGCCTCCTGGCCGATTTCGAGGGGCATGCCCATATCGATCCACGGCAGAAAGTAAGGGAGCTTGGCGTCTCGCAGCAGCAGGTCATAGAGATCGTGAAGGCCCTTTCCGTGAACTGCAAGGTCATCATTTTCGACGAGCCGACCGCGGCCCTGACGGAGTCCGAGACCGAAGTCCTGTTCCGCATCATTGGAACCCTCAAGGCGAAAGGGATCGGCATCCTCTATATCAGCCACCGCCTTGCCGAGATCTACCGCATCGCCGACACGGTCACCATCCTCCGTGACGGCAACCTCATAGAAACCAACGCGGTCTCCGCCCTCGACCAGGTTGCCCTCGTGAACCGCATGGTCGGCAGGGACCTGACGGACATATATCCCGCCAAGGCCGCGCCGGGCACGATCGGCGATGCCATCCTCACGGTGAAGGGGCTAGCCTGCAAGGGTGTCTTCAAGGATGTCTCCTTCACGCTCAAGCAGGGGGAGATCCTCGGTTTCGCCGGCCTTGTGGGCTCGGGAAGGACCGAGACCGCAAGGACGATCTGCGGCCTCATGCGCAGGACTGGAGGGACGGTGAGCCTGGGCGGAAAGGAACTGCATATCCGCGACTACCGGGACGCGATACGGGAAGGCATCGTGTACCTGACGGAAAACAGGGCCCTGGAAGGCCTTTTCCTGGACCTGAGCATCTCGAAAAACATCTCGGTGATGGACTTGGGCAAGGTCGCAAAACTCTCCCTCATCCAGGCGAAGGCCGAGAACGGGCTCGCACAACGCTACGTGGGAGAGATGCTCATCAAGATCGCGAGCGTGGGCCAGAAGGTCAACAGCCTTTCCGGCGGCAACCAGCAGAAGGTCCTCATATCCAAGCTCCTGTCGGTCGCGCCCAAGGTAATCATCATGGATGAGCCGACGCGGGGCATCGACATCGGGGCAAAGGCCCAGATCTACCACCTCCTCCGGAGGCTCGCGTCCGAGGGGATCGGCGTGATCATGATCTCGTCGGAACTGCCCGAGGTCATCGGGGTCTGCGACCGGGTCGCGGTCATGTACGAGGGGAGCGTCTGCGGTGTCCTGGAAGGCGGAGGGGTCAACGAGAGGTCGATCGTCCAGATGGCCTGCCTGAGCTCGGAAGAGCAGGAAAACCATGGAAGAGGAGTTGCGTGATGCGTAAGGGAAAAGCCGCGGACGTCGAAAGCATCGCCGATCCGCAATCGCCGGCGATTAAGAGGGTTTTCCGGAAACCGGGCAGTTTCAGGGAAGGGACGACGATCCTTGTCATCATCGGGCTGAGCATCATGATGGGCATCCTGTCTCCCTACTTCCTCACTTCGGCCAACTTCCGGACCATGTTCATGAGCTTCGCGATAAACGGGATGGTTGTCATAGCGATGACCCTTGCCCTCATCTCCGGAGGCATAGACCTGGGCGTCGGTTCCGTCATGGCCCTCGTGGGTGTCGTGGTCGGCACCCTCTTCCTGAACTTCCACATGAACATCTGGCTGGCATCCCTTGTCGGGCTCCTCCTGGGCCTCGTCATCGGCACCATCAACGGCCTCTTCATCACGAAGATAGGCTTGTCCCCCTTCATCACGACACTCGGGATGATGCAGGTGGCGCGCGGCATCGCCAACGTCGTCTCCCAGGGCATGCCATTGCCCCTGCAGAGCATGCCAGTGGAGTTCAAGTTCATCGGCCGGGGCATCATCGGGTCCACGGGCATCCCATTCGTCATCGTCCTCTTCCTCGTGGTGGCAGTGGCTTTCGATTTCCTTTCGCGGAGGTCGACGATCATCCGGAAGATCTACTATGTCGGCTCAAACGAAAAAGCGGCCCGCTTCTCCGGCATCGATGTGAACAAGGTGCGCATGGGCGTCTACATGCTCGTCGGCGTCCTGGCTGCCTTCGCGGGGATACTCTCGATCGCGCGCTTCAACTCGGCTACGAACACCTTGGCGGAGACCGTCAACATGGACGCGATATCGGCGGCAGTCATCGGGGGCGCCAGCCTCAACGGCGGGGAAGGGACGATCTTCGGGGCCGTCCTCGGCATCGCCCTCCTCGCCTTGATCCAGACTTCGCTCAACCTCCTTGACGTGGGTCCCTATTGGCAGTCCCTGGTCACCGGCCTCGTCCTCCTTCTTGCCGTATCCATAGATTTCCTCTCCCATAGGAAAGCACGATGAGCCCGATGCGCCAGGCGTTCCCGGGTCTCGAGGAGGTTCGATGATGAAAGGATATTCAGGTGTCATGCTCCACGTCGACCTGACGTCGGGGAAGTTCGAGGAGGAGAGGCCCGGCGAGGACTTCTACCGGAAGTATGTCGGCGGCGGTTGCATGGGCGCCTGGTACCTCCTCAAGGGCATGAGACCCGGGGTGGACGCCCTCTCGCCCGGGAACATGCTCGTGTTCACCCTCGGCCCCATCACCGGCGCCGCGGTCAGCGGAAGCGCGCGCCACTGCGTGACGACCAAGTCGCCCCAGACCGGCGGCTTCGCCACGGGGGAGTCCGGCGGCTTCTGGGCCCCCGAGCTGCGCTTCGCGGGCTTTGACGGCATCGTGATCACGGGGAAGGCCGCCAAGCCCGTCTACCTCTGGATCAAGGACGGAAAGTACGAGTTGCGCGACGCCGCGGCGATCTGGGGCAAGGTGACAGGCGAGGCCCAGGACGCGATCCGGGCGGAGCTCAAGGACGACCGCATCCGCGTGGCCCTCATCGGGCCTGCCGGGGAAAAGCTCGTTCGCTACGCCGGCATCGTCAACGAGCTCAAGCACTTCAACGGCCGCTCGGGCGTGGGCGCCGTGATGGGCTCGAAGAACCTGAAGGCCATCGCGGTGCGCGGCACCGGCAAGCCTGACTTCGTCGACCCCGGCCGCATCGCCGAGCTGGGCAAGCTGGGGGCCAAGAGGGTCCTCGAGAACGAAGGCGCCGCCGCCTGGAGGAGATACGGCACCAACCTCAACGTGGCCTGGAACTCGATGATCGGGGGCCTCCCGACCCGCAACTGGACCATGGGCCAGTTCGACGGCGTGGACAAGCTGACGGCCGAGGTCTACAACGAGACGATGATGGAGGATAAGCCAGGGACCTGCTGGGCCTGCGCGCAGTCCTGCAAGCGCGACATCAAGCCGGGCATCGAGGTCCCCTGGAGGATCGAAGCACGTTACGGCGGGCCCGAGTACGAGAGCCTGGGCATGCTGGGGCCGAACTGCATGGTCGACGACATGAACGCGATAGCCAAGGCCAACGAGCTGGCGAGCAAGCATTGCGTCGACACCATAGCCCTGGGCGGCGTCATCGGATTCGTGATGGAATGCTGGGAGAAGGGGATAATCACGACGGAGGACCTCGGGGGCGTCGAGGCGCGCTTCGGCTCGGGGGATGCCCTTGTGAGGCTGGCAGAGATGACGGTCACGCGGACAGGCTTCGGCGACGCGATGGCCGAAGGCACGGCCCGCCTCGCGCGGAGCCTGGGCCCTGCCGCCCTGCGGATCTGCGTCACCGTGAAGGACAAGGAATTCCCCGCCCACATGCCCACCTCCAAGGGCATCATGGCCCTTGCCTACGCGGTCAACCCCTTCGGCCCCGACCACGTGTCCACCGAGCACGACGGCTGCCTCGTGGCGCCTTCGGAGGCCCTCAAGAATTTCGGCTTCTACGATTCCGTCCCCTTGCCCGAGACCCTCGACTACGAGAAGACGAAGCTCATGTGCTATTCGCAGCGCTTCGTGAGCGGCATCGATACGATGTCGGTCTGCCAGTTCACCTTCCACACCTGGACCATCTACAGCTTCGAGGAGCTCCTGGACGCGGTGAACGCGGCCACCGGCTGGAACTACTCCCTCTACGAGTTCATGCTCCTCGGCGAACGGAGGATCAACATGATGAAGGCCTTCAACGCGCGCGAGGGCTTCGATTCAAAGGACGACATCCTGCCCGAAAGGCTCTTCGAGGACGCCCTCGTGAACGAGGGCAGGGGCAAGGGGCGCAAGGTGGACCGCGCGAACTTCATGAGGATGCGCGAGGAGTATTACCGACTTTCGGGCTGGGATCCGGCGAGCGGAAACCCGACCGACACGAAATACCGAGAACTGGGCCTTGGCTGGCTTGTGACCGAAAAAGCGTAAAGGAGAATCGATCATGGCAAAGGTACGGGTGGGAGTGGCCGGATACGGCGTGATAGGGCAGCGGCTTGCCGACGGCGTGGCGTTGCAGAAGGATATGGAGCTTGTGGGCGTGGCCGACGTCGCGCCGACCCTGTCGGTGCGGGCGCTCAAGGAGAAGGGCATGCCCTACAAGCTCTACTGCGCCGCCGCCGAAAAGCGCGCGGACCTGGACAAGGCCGGCATCCCGGTCTCGGGCAGCCTCGAGGACCTCGTGCAGCAGGTGGACGTCATGCTCGACGCGACCAACGCCGGGGTGGGAGCCAAGAACAAGGAGCTCTACGCCAAGTACGGCAAGAAGGGCATCTTCCAGGGCGGCGAGAAGAACTCGGTCGCCGATGTCTTCTTCCATGGCTACGCGAACTACGAGAAGGGCCTGGGAGCGCAGTTCCTCAAGCTCACCAGCTGCAACACGACGGGCCTCATCAGGGCGGTCGATTGCCTGGACAGGGCCGTCGGGGTCGAGAAAGTTGCAATTACGATCATCCGGCGCGTCGCCGACCCGGGCGATTACCACCGGGGACTGACGAACGCCCTCCAGATCGACCACGCCCCCAGCCACCAGGCACTCGACCTCATGACCATCATGCCCCATGTGGAGGCGACCGGCATCCTCGTGCACACGCCCGTCACGCATGGGCACATCATCACCGTCCTGGCCACGCCGAAAAAGGGCATCACGCCCGAGAACGTGCGCGAATTCCTCGGCGACCACCCACGCATCAGGATGGTGTCCATCGAGGAAGGCTTCCTCGGCAACGCGAGCCTCTTCCGCTACGCCCGCGACCTGGGCAACCCGCGCGGGGACATGTACGAGATCGCGGCATGGGAGGACTCCATCGTGATGAGCGGGAAGGACGTGATGTTCGCGATCAACATCCCCCAGGAATCGGTGACGATCCCTGAGACGATGGATGCCATCCGGGCCTCCATGAGGATGCAGGAAGACCGCATCAAGGGCACGGGCGCGACCAACGGGTATCTGGGGATAGGGAAATGGAAGGCCCAGTCCTAAGGATGCGGCCGATCGCCGAGTTCGCCCTGACCGGAAGGACCGTGCTCTTCCGGCCGGACATCAACTCCCCGATCGACCCGGCGACGAAGAGGATCGTCAACACCAACAGGATCGAGAAGACCATACCGACCCTGCTGAGGCTCCTCGATGGCGGGGCCAAGGTGGCCATCATCGCCCACCAGGGCGATACCCTCGACTACCAGAACCTCATCCCCCTGGCCGAGCACGCCGAAAGGCTGGCCACGCTCTGTGGCCGCAAGGTGGCCTACATCGACGATGTCTGCGGCCCAGCGGCACAGGCGGCGGTCAAGGCGCTGAAGGAGGGCGAGGCGGTCATTCTTGGCAACCTCCGCTACCTTGCCGAGGAGATTTCCTGCTTCGAGGGCGCGGTCAAGCTCAAGCCCGGAGAGATGCTCGGCACCTGGCTCGTGCGGAGCCTGGCGCCCCTCTTCGACCTCTATGTGAACGACGCCTTCGCCGCGGCGCACCGCAACGCGCCGTCCATGGTCGCCTTCCAGGAAGTACTGCCCACGGCCGGCGGCTTCCAGCTCATGGAAGAGTACACAGCCCTCAAGACCGTGATGGACAACCCCAAGCGGCCCTGCGTCTATGTCCTGGGCGGCGCCAAGATCTCGGACGCCTTTGACATGATGCGCAAGGTCCTTGAGGACGGGGCCGCTGACGAGATCCTGACGGCGGGCGTCACAGGCCTCGTGATGCACCTGGCCCGCGGTGTGGAGTTGGGCGCCTCCACGAGGAAATTCCTCAAGGACAGAGGGCTCGAGGGATTCATCCCCGAGGCCAAGGCCTTGCTTGATTCCTGGGGATCGAAGTTCGTCCTCCCGCTCGACCTTGCATGGGACGATGGCGGCCGGCGCGCCGAACTGGACCTGCCCGGGATGTCCGGAGCGGCCGTGGCCGGAGCGGCCGTGGCCGGGACGGCCATCGCAGGGGATTGCCTGTTTCCGGACGTGGGCACCAAGACGATAGCCCGCTTCAAGGCGAGCATCGGGAAGGCAGGGTCGGTCTTCGTGAACGGCCCCGCGGGGATGTACGAGGATCCCCGTTGGGAACTGGGCACCCGCGAGATCTGGAGGGCCATTGCGGATGCCCCGGGATACACGGTCGTGGGTGGTGGAGACACCATCAGCGCGGCGGCCAAGTTCACGGATCTTGCCAAGTATGACTACGTCTGCACGGGAGGCGGGGCCATGGTGCGCTTCCTCGCGGGCAAGAAGCTGCCCTTGATCGAGGCGATGGAAAAGGCCTTCGGGAGGGACCTGCGGTAGGAGCCGCCGCCGCCGCGGCTCTGGCCGCGGCTCTGGCCGCGGCGGCGGCCGCGGATGGCCGCGGCGGGCCGAGAACAGGCGAAAAGCGCCTATTTAGCTCCATTTATGCCCGATTTCGCCCGATCAACAGCTTTTTTCCCTTTGCGGTCCAAAGTCCGACAGACTCCTAGGCCTTCTCCTCGTGGTCCCCCGGCTTGAGGCCGTAGCGCTCCTCGGCCTCGTCGTTGCCCCTGGGTTCCACGTGGACTATCACGTCGTAGACCTCGAGGAGGTTGGTCTTGATGGCGGACTCGACCCCTCGGGCGATCTCGTGGGCTTCGCTGACCTTCATGTCCGGATCCACCTCGATGTCCAGGTCGATCATGAAACGCGCGCCGAGCTTGCGGATCCGGGTGCGATGCGGGTTTCCCGCGCCCTCGATCGAGGCGACAGCCGTGAAGACGGCGGCGTAGGGCCCCCGGTCGGAAGTCCCGTCCATGAGCTCCGTGTTGGCTTCCATGAAGATCCCCAAGGCGTTCTTGATGATCCAGAGGGAGACAAGGAGGGCAAGTATCCTGTCCAGGACAGGGATGCCAAGGATGAAGGTGATGGCGAGGCCCACAAGGACCGATACCGAGGTGACCACGTCCCCGCGCATGTTCTTTCCGTTCGCTATGAGCATCGCCGAGCCCGTGCGCTTGCCGAAGGCGAACTGGGACCAGGCTAGGAGGAGCTTTCCGATCACGGAGGCGACCGTCACCCAGATGGCGAGCATGCCCGGCATGGCGGGTGTCTCGCCTTCGATGAGGGCGCCCGCCGCCCGGAGGAGGAGCTGGGCGCCGGCGAAGAAGACGATGAAGGCGAGGGCTGTCGTGGCCATGGTCTCCGCCCTCGCGTGGCCGTAGGGATGTTCCTTGTCCCCTGGCTTGTCGACGACGGCCGCGATGACCAGGGTCATGATCGCTATGGCGACATCCGTCGAGGAATCGACTCCGTCGGAGACGACCGCGAGGCTTCCCGCGATGGAACCGATGACGAGCTTGCTCACAGCCAGGACGGCGTTGCCCACGAGGGCGATGATCGAGGCCTGGCGCAGCAGGGCAGAACGGTTTTCCACGAGTCCCTCCGGAAACGGTATGCGGGAAACCTTAGCACAAGGCCACCGGAAGCCTCAACGAAGGGCGGGAAAAAGCTAGATGGGCCTAACTCAGGGCCCTGGACCTCTTTTGCACGCTTGCATGCCGGTCGGCGGCTCCACTATAGTTCGTCCCGATGATCCAGAGCCTTTATGAGGACGGGGAAATCCTTGTCCTGGACAAGCCGGCCGGCCTGGCCGCTCAACCGGGCGAAGGTGTCCGCATTTCCCTTGTGGACGCCGTGGAACGGGATTTCGGTTTCAGGCCCTTCCTCGTCCATCGCCTCGACAAGGAAACGAGCGGCCTCATCATTGTCGCCAGGGATTCGCGGAGCGCCGCGAAATGGACGGCGGCCATCGGCTCGCGGGAGGTCGGCAAGTACTATCGTGCGGTCTGCGCCGCGGGACCTGCTTCCATCCTTGCCGACGGCGGAGCCTCCGGAAGGGCCGACGCGGCAACCGGCTCCTCGGGGAGTTTCACGGAGCCGATAAAAATGCGCGGCGGGGCTTTCTCCGCGGAGACGAGATGGCGCCTCCTGTGCCGCTTCGGCGGGGTCGGCGCGCAGGTCGCCGGCAAGGAGGGCGGTTTTTCCTACTTCGAGCTGGAGCTCGGCACAGGGAGGACCCACCAGATCCGCCTCCACCTTGCGGGGGCAGGCATGCCCATCCTGGGGGACGACCGCCACGGCGATTTCGCCCTGAACCGAGCGGTGAAAAAGGCCTTCGGCCTCAAGCGCCTCCTCCTCCATGCCAGGCGCCTTGTCCTCCCCGACGGCACCGTGGTGACCGCTCCCACGCCCGGGCATTTCCTGGCCTTCTTCGCCGCCTTTCCCGACGCGCCAGACCCGGAGGCGCCATGACCGCCACCGATATCCGCCCGTGGAGCCTCATCCATGGCGCCAGCTGGCTCACCGAGGACGGGACCGTCTGGGCGGTTCCGGGCTTCCATGAGGATTGGATCCGCGAGCACGCAGGCCTCCTGGATGGCGCGGCCAATGTCTGTGAGGTCGTCCTTGGGAAGAGATGGATCTCAGTGACCTGCTACGACGAAGGCTACGTCGAGCTCCTCGTCCCCGACCGCGCCGATCCCTCGGTTATGGCCCGGGTCGAGCGGCTCCTGACGGCCAACCGCCCAGCCTGGTCGAGCGTCCTCGTCATGTCCATGTGCGAGGAGGGCTACTCACTGTGCAAGGCGAGCGACCTGGGGCCGGACGGCAAGCTGGAGCCCCATCATCTCTAGCCGGTCCTACTTCCGCCTGATGCCGAGGAAGGTGAGGTCGTCATCCTGGGGATCCTCGCGGATTCCCTTGTAGATGACGTAGCCCGGATTCTGGGCGCTGTCCTCCGGTTCCACATTGGGGTTGTTGCCCTCCGCGTCGTCCGCGCCGAGGAAAAGCCTGACCTGGTCGAAGTACTTCTTCTTCCGCAGGAACTCGTCCACCTTCCCGTCCACCACGATGAAGTCGCTCTTTGTCGCCGTGGAGGCGCGGTACATGCGGAAGACCTTCTCCACGGCCACGAGGGCCAGGATCTTTTCCTCGAGGCTGTCCTCGGCATGGCTGAAGTCGAAGGTCAGGGACTCGTCGGGGATCTGCACCCTGTCAAGGTGGAAAACCTTCTTCTCATGGAGGGCCTCGAGGATGGCGCAGATCCTTGGATAGCCGAAATCCTCCCTGTCCGAGTCCCCGCCGATGGTGTTGCCCTCCGCGTCGTGGAAATGGTGGTTCGCCTCGTCGATGCCGTCCGTGTAGAGGAAGAGGATGTCGCCTTTATCGAGCTGCCGCGTCACCTGGCTGAAGGCGGCCTCTTTCTTCATCTGGATCATGAAACTGTCCAGGGGGCCGGCCGCCGGGGATTCGTTCAGCGTCTCCTCCACCAGCCTTCCATCCCTCTCGATCCAGACGTGGAGGGTCTTGTCGCCGGCATGGGTGAGATAGGCGAGGCCCTGCACCGAGTCCCATATCCCGAGGGTGAAGGCCGCGAACCTTCCCTTGAACTGCCTGTCGTAGAGGAAGTCGTTGATCTTGTAGGCGAGGTCCGTGAGATCGATCTTCTTGGGCATGACGATCTTCCAGCCGTTGAAGTAGTTGATCACCATGGTCGCCACCTGGACCATGATGAGGGCCGCCGAGACGCCGTGTCCGGAGACGTCGCACTTTATGAAGTAATGGTAGCGCTCATTGATGGAATGGAAGTCCCAGTAGTCGCCGGAGACCTCGTCCGCGCCTTCGTAGTAGCCGAAGAACTCGAAGTCCTTCTCGTCCTTGTGCCCCGTGGAGAGCTTGGCGTTCGCGCCGGCGCCTGGGACGGCATCGAGGGGGATGAACATCTTCTGGATGCCCTTGCCGACGAGGAGCTCCTTGCTGGCCTTGGCTGCCTTGGCCAGCCCGGAGGTCATCTGGTTGACCGTGTCGGCCAGGGTATAGATCTCGTCCCGCGAGTTGAGCTCGAGGGCGAAGTCTTCGAGCTTCTCCTTGTCCGTCTCGTCGCGTATGGTCTCGATGTGCTTCACGAGTTTCCGTATCGGGACGACGATGATCGACGAGAGGAGGAGGGCTCCCGCGAAGCCGAGGACGAGGGCGGCAGCAGCGATGATGAGGGCCGTGCGCACGAGCTTGGCGGTCTCGGACTGGACGCTCGCCACGATCTTCTCGGTGCTGACATCGAGGCGCACCATGCCACGGTAATAAAGGCCATCCTGGCCGCGGCGGTAGAGGATGGGCTTGTAGAAGAGGTAATGCCCCTTCTTGGCCGCGGCCAAGGCGGGGTCGAAGGCCGGGAAGGAGCCGATGGACTCGTTGGCCAGGACGAAGAGCTTCTCGGATATCGTCTTCTCGTAGCTCCTGCTCGTCGAGCCTATCTCGGTCAGGCGGCGCTGGGATGCGGCGTCGAGCCGAGTGGCGAGGGTCTGGCCTTCCTGGCTCAGGGCGGCGAGGGCCTTGGCCACATCCCCGACATCGACCGTGGCGTGGGCATTGATGTCGCTCATCGCGGCCGGCAGTCTTTCGGCCAGGTCGTCCTTGAGCCTCGAGATGCCGGGCTGGAGGGTGGGGCTGTCTATCTTCTTGAGGATGTCGGGATCATTGGTGGCCCAGACCACGTCGGCGTAGGTGGTGGAGTCCGCGCCGTAGCCGGTGACGGTGATATAGACCGCGTCGTCCATGGCCAGGGCTTGCTGGGGCAGGAAGCCGAGCTGGAGGAGGTCCTGCGAGGGCAGGTAGGATCGTCCGCCCTGGGCCACGCTTTCGAGGAGGACATAGGCCCTCTGCCGCAAGCCGTTCGCGAGGGTGGAGGACTCGGACCCTGTCATGAACACACCCAGGGGCACCGAGACGAGGATGACCACGAAGACGACCAGGCTCGTGATCGTGAGGGTGAACTTCGCCCGCAGGCCCATTCCGCGCCGCTTTAGGCTGCGGGCCTTCTTGGCTTTTTCTTCCGCCGGCATGGGACCTCCTGAGACGAGGGCGAGGACTTCGAGACGTATCGCCGCCATGTCGCGGAAGGCGGCGAATGCCTGCCTGCCCGCGAGCACGAGGCCGAGCCCCGCGAAAAGGACGGCGAAGAGGACTATGGCGTCGTAGATCGAATAACGATGGAGTTTTGTCGCAGCGAGGGTCCAGGACGGCGTGTAGGCTTCCGCCACGCCGCCGAACTTGAGGGTTCCCGAGACATCGATGGCGAGGTTCGGGCCAGTCCAGTACCAGCCACGCTTCGGGTGGAATATGCCGATGCGGTAATCGCCCGCCGGCAAGTCCTCGAAGGCGAGCCCGTCCACTTCCCGGTCCGAGAGGATGCGGAATTCCCCAGCGGCCCTTGTCCTGTCCAGGTCGTAGGGCTCGCGGCCGTTCCGGTCCAGGACGATGCGCTCGACCTCGCCCTCGGCGGTGAAGCCGCGTCCGGCGATCCGTACGCTCGTGCGGCCAAAGTCGTCACGGGTGGAATCAGCATAGGTGACGGTCGTGTAGGGTATGTACTTGTTGGACCCGAGGAGGACGGCCGTGGGCTTTCCTATATTGCCGGTGGAGTCGATCGCGGCCACCGTGAAGACGTAGTATCCGTCGTCCACGTTGCGGAAGGAGACCGAGGGCCCGGTGCCGAGGATCGCCGGCGGTGGGTTCGTGACGGGGGGCATGGCCGGCGCCGGCCTGCCTTTGCGCAGGCCGTCCACGAAGGTCAGCTGCCAGGTGTAGCCCGCCACATCGTCCACGGGGCTGCCGTCGGCGTTGTCCGGGACTGTCCAGTCGATGCTGAAACTGCTCGCCGGGAGGAAGCCTTCCGCGTCGAGGCTTCCCTGGGCGATGAGGGGCGGCGGCGGAGGAGTCCGGTCGCGCTCGAAGCGGATGCGCGAAGGTTCCGACCAATTGCCCGCAAAATCGAGGGTGGAAGCGGCCAGGTACCAGGCGCCGTCGGCATCGGCCTTTTGCTGGAGGCTGCGCAGGCTTGGCTGGGCCATGAGGGTCTTGGGTGGCCGCGCGGCGGGATCGCGGCTCCACAGCCAGGACCAGCCCTCGATGCCCGAGGAGTCGGAGGGCATGTCCACGCGGACCGTGGCCGTGTCCTGTCGGCTTCGCTTTCCGGGCGTGAAGTCGAGGGCCGCGAGGACGGGCGGAGAGACAGTGGTATCGGGCTCGAGGACGACGATGTGGTCGCGTCCGCCCTGGTTCGATTGCCAGACGGCATAGGCCCTGCCGGCCGCCATGGCGCCCCTGCCGAAGGAAGCCTCGGCGCGGGAGCCTGAGAGGTCGGATTCCGCCCAGTCCAGCCCACGGCGGATGGCAAGGTAGACGCGGTTTCCACCCCGGCGGTTGTCGAACCAGGTGATGGCCGGAAGCCCGCCGGATTCGAAAACCTGCGGAGCGCTGCACAGGCCGGAGCCAGACGAGACCATTTCCACATCGAGGGGGGAGATCGCCACGCCTGCGGTGCCAGTTGCGCCTGCGGTGCCAGTTGCGCCGGCGGCGCCAGTTGCGCCTGCGGTGCCAGTTGCGCCTGCGGTGCCAGTTGCGCCTGCAGCGCCAGCGGCGCCTGCCGCAGGCGCAAAGGACGAGATCGGCGCGGCATAGATCTGGGCCTGGCTGCCCAGGGGGCGGCGTTCCCAGGATAGCCAGAGCTTGCCTGCGGCTGCCGAAAGCCAGGGCCTCTGGTTGTCGAAATTGTCCGCCGAGCCAATGTCCCGCTGCACGGGATCCTGGAAGGTAGTGATCCTTTGGGCCTTGGTCCAGGTGAGGCCGCCGTCGGCCGAGGTCTTCGCGTAGAGCTGGAATGTTGGGCGGGACGAGGCAAGGAGGGACTGGAAGACGACCACGTCCCGCTTCACCGCATTCCCTCCAGGGCGGGCCTCGCCCAGGTGCGCGGCGGTGGGGAGGAAGTTGAGGCTCAGGGGCTCGTCGCTGCCAATGAAGGGCAGGAAGGCCTTCCATTGGAGGCCGTCCGCGCTCGTCGAGTAGGAAAGGTTAAGGGTCTCCGCCGAGCCCTGGGTGACGAAAAGGAGGTAGCCGCCCTGGGCGGAGCGGAATATCCGCGGGGCAACGGCGGCCGCGCCCGGGGCCTGCCGGGCCGCGGTCTCGAATTTCCTGCCTCCGTCCTTGGAGACCAGCACCTCTATCTGCCCGTCGCCCGACGAGGCCGCGATGGCCACCTCGTCGCCTTCGGACGTCGCCGAGAAGAGGAGGGGTTCGGCGCCGCGGAAGCTGTAGGGTCCGGCGAAGCGCCTGCCGATCTCCCAGCGGCCGCCTGAGAAGCGCGCCAAGGAAAGCCATGCGTTGCCGGTGTCGCCGGTGGAGGAGCTGCCCACGGTCTCCGACTCCTGCCAGATGGCCAGGATGTCGGACTTGAGCTGGAGGAGGGAAGGGAAGCGGCCCTGGCCCTCGGCCAGGGAACGGGAGGTCTCCCAGTAGAGGTCCTGGGCCGCCGCCCGAAGCGATGGCGCAAGGGCGAGGATGATGATGGGAATTATGAGTGTCGCGTATCGCGCAGCCCTTCGCATCGTTCCGCCATGGCCCCCGTTGTCCCCCATCATAGCCTGGCCTTGATTTTCTTGGATAGGTCGATGACCTTCTGGGACTTCGCGTTCTTGGGGTCCTGGAGGAGGCGCGCCACGATGGCGTTGGCCTGGAGGTAGTCGCCGTTCTGGAACTGCTGGACCGCGAGGCGGTACTGCTCCTCGGAGGCGCTCGAGAGGACGATCTGGGCGGTGCCGCCCTGGAAGGTGAGGATGCGGTCCTTGATCGCGGCGGCGCGGTCGTTGTTCGGGTCCAGCTGGATGGCCTCGTTGATCTGGTCGAGGGCTATGGAGAAGCGCCCCGTGTCGCCGGAGTCGACGATCGTCCTGGCCGCCGCCACGAGGTCGTTCGCGCGCCGGGCCTTGGCCGGGTCGGGTGGCGGGAGCCTGATCCCGAGGCCGATCTCGGCCTGGTAGATGGCGTCCTTCAGGCCGGCGTAATTGGGATCGATCTTGGACAGGTCCTGGAGGTTGGCGTAGATCTCGTTCGTCACCGACTTGAGGCCGGCCCTGGCCTCCGCGAACTTCGAGGCGAACTGCTGCCTGAAGGCGGCGGGGTCCTGGAGCTGGTCGATGCGCAGGGAGAGGACTCCCGCCTCCTGGTTCAAGGGGAATATGACCTTGACCTGGTTGATCCTTTCCCGGGCCGAGGCGAGGGAAGCAGTGGCGTCGCTCCGCTTCCCCAAGGTCAGGTTCAGCCGGCCCTTTTCATAGTCGTTGCGGGCCAGGGAAAGGAGCTGGCTCATCTCGGCGTAGAGGGGAGCGGTGGGGGCGATGGCTCGGCCGGTGTTGACCGAGAGTGCCGCCTGGGCCAGGCGGAGGAAGTATTCGACTTCCGGGTTCGGATCATTGCCGCGGGTCGTCTTCCAGCGCGCTTTCGCCTGGAGGAGGGCATCCTCCGCCTTCGTGAAGGTTCCCTGGAAGTAGGCCGTCTTGCCCGTCGTGACCAGGGCGCGCACATCCCGGACGACTTTGGCGTCCAGCGCGGCCACGATGTCCTTGCCAAGTTTGTCGGTCGCTGCGTCGGAAGAGGCTTCGAGGTCCCCGTTCGCCTCGAAGGAGAGCGAGGCGATATACTTGCTTTTCGCCATGTCGAGCCGGCTCTGCGCGGTCTCGAAGTCCTCTATGGTGAGCGCCGTCCTGGCTTGCTGCATCCGCAGGTCCGCTTCCGTCTTGGCCGAGTCCGCCTGCCGCTTCTGCTCCCTGGCCCGGGCCAGGAGGGCGACGCGCTCTGTCTCGAGGGCTTCGGTCTTTGCGACGAGGTCGCGGACCTTGGCAGCCCAGGACTGGACGCCGGTATCGGCCGTCACCAAGGCGCTCTCCCTGCCGATGCGGCCAAGGTAGTCGCCCAATCGGAGCTTGAACGCGGACAGGGTCTGGGCTTGCGCGGTGAAGGCCGGGATGCCCTTGCTCGGGTATTTGGCGACCGTGCCCGAGCCGTTGGCCTCGGTGACGCCGTCCAGGAGGAGCGTGCCCTGGTCGAGCTCGGCGCTCCGAAGGCGCTGCTCGGCCTCAAGCCTGCCGTATTCGAAACCCAGGGCGAGGTTCACGATGGCGACTTCGTCCGCCATGGTCTTGGCGCCTGCCTGGTCAAGGCGGGCCAGCCAGGATTGCTGGGTGCGGGCGGCGTCCGCGGCCTCCATGCCCTGGTCCTTCCAGCGCGCCAGCTCGGCTCCGACCGCGGTCGCGGCCTTGGCTTCCGCCGTGATCGAGGCGGCAATGTCCTGGACCTGTTTCCGGGATCCTGCGAGGTTCGCCAGGGTGGTGGCAAGGTCGCTCGCGCTGGTAAGGGAAGCGACGAGGCCCTTGGCAGAGGCCAGGGTTCCCGCTTCGGCCAGCGCCAGGCGGGCCAGGTTGGCCTCGGAGCCGGCGCTCAGGGCCAGCTGGCGGGCGCGCTCGTAGAGGAGGGGCTTGGCTTGAAGGATTGACTTGCCATAGGCGCTGACTGCCGGGAGCATCTCGGTGACGGCGACAAGGCTCCACAGCGCCAGGGCGGCCATGCCGGGCTCGGCGTAGGCCAGGGTGTCGCTGAAGTTGAGGGTCGCCTCTTCCCAGTTCCCCTTGTCGTAGGATGCCTCGGCTTGGGCATACAGGACTTCCAGCTGCTTTGTGAAGGCCGTCTCCAATCCGCCCATGAGGCCGACCCACTGGGTATCCATGGCGCCGACAATGCCTTCCGGCAGGGTGGCTGAGCTGTTTCCCGTGGTGAAGCGCGTGGCGAAGGGGAGGAAGGAGGAGTCCGTCGATGTCTTGTCCTGGCGCTTGATGGCCTCGAACTGGAGGGCCATGGCGCGTCCCGCCTGGACCACGGCGTCCCTGCGCCTGGCCCTGTCCTCGAGGGCTGCCTTTGCCGCCGGCCAGGCCGCCACCGTGTCCTCCGGGCTTCCTGCGGCTAGCGCGGCGCGGAAGGCGGCCACGGCCTGGGTCAGGCTCGCCTGCGAGGAGGCGAAATAGGCGGTTTCTGCATTGATGCGGTCGACCATGGTGGCGACGGACTTCTTGGTGATGTCGCTGTAGGGACCTTCGTCGAATTCCTGCCGGTAGAGGGTGAAGCCCGTCGCGTAGTTCGTGGCCGCTTCGGCGAACCTGCCTTGGTCGATATAGGCGCGGCCGACCGCGAAGATGTCGTTCAGCTGCTTGGCGTAGTAGACAAACTGGGAAGCGGTCTTGACCGTGGTGATGAAGTTCTTCATTTCGGCGTTGGGCGTTCCGCCGATGTCCCCGAGTTTCTGGATGAGGTCGAGTTTCCTTGCCTCGTTTTCCGGTTCGTTCTTGAGGACCCAGAGGAGCTCGGTGGCGACCTTGTTGTAGGCCTCGCGCGCCGCCACGATGACCTTGAGCCGGTTCTGGGCCTCGTCGAAGCGATCGGGGTACTTCTTGATGAAGTCGGAGAGGAAGAGGACGGCGCCGTTGAAATCCTTGGCCTGGATGAGCCGGTCAGCCTCTTTTATGGGGTCCTGCTTGCCGCTTTGCGCGTATGCCGGGGGCATGGCCACCAGGAAGGTGGCAGAAAGCGCGAGGAGGGCGAAGGCACGCAGGGCCTTCCGGAAAAGGCGCGCGGGGCCGCGCCTGGGTGGGAACGAATACATCAAGGCTGGGAAATACACCTTTCCGGGCTAAATATACCCCGAGCGCCTGCAGCGGGCGGAGTTCCACGTTTTATTTTCGGTCGGTAATTCCTTCAATTGAAGGAAGAACGCGCCGAGTAGAATTATGAGGGGTAGGAGGGTATAATGAATCTGCTTATGAAGCGGGCTCCTCTCCTTTGCCTTGCCATCCTCGCCCTTCTTCCCTCGGCAGGGGGGCATGCGCAGCTCTTGCCCGACTCCTACCTCCTCCTGACCCAGTATTTCTCCCCCAACCTAGACCCCAACGCCGGCCTCACCGCTTTCCGATCCCTCCTCATCCCCATGGGAGGCCTCGCGGAGGGCATGGGACAGGCCTACACGGCCGTCTCCCGCGATTCTTCCTATTTCGAGTCCAACCCGGCGGCCTCGAGCATACTGGACCAGACCGAGTTGGCCGTCTATCACAACAACTGGATAGCCGACACCCAGATAGACGGCACGGTCTATACGATCAGGAAAGGGAACTTCGGCTTTGGCCTCCTGGGCAAATGGCTCCGTCTCCCCTTCGAGCAGATCGACAGCATGAGCAACGAGGTTTCCACCGGCCTCTACTCCGAAGCGATCGCCGGGGTAAACATATCGTATAATTTTTTTCAGGGGTACAACTTCGCGGGTCTTTGCCTCGGCGCAAGTCTCAAGGGAGCCTACCGCTCGATGCCTTCGGGGATCGTCGACTCCGTGGGCAGCCCCCTGGCCGTGGGCAACTCCGCAGGCGCGATCATGGTGGACTTAGGCTCCCTCGTCCGTTTCAATTTCCTCAAATTCTACTCCTCCCGGAGCAAGAACTTCAGCGTGGGCCTCGCGATCAAGAACCTTGGCCCCAAGGTCATCGATGAGCCCCTCCCGACCATCATTTCGGCCGGCCTTGCCTACTCGCCGATCCGGCCCTTCGTCTTCTCCTTCGACCTCTCCCAGCCCGTCAACCTGGTGGACATCGCGCAATCGGAGGCCCTGACCTGGGCTATCGGCGTGGAGGGCAACCTCACCAACTTCTTCAAATTGGACGCGGGCTTCCTCCTGAAACGCGGCAAGCCGCGGTTTTCCATCGGCACGTCCTTCATGGTCGACCTCATCCGGCTCTCGGTGAACTACACCCTCGACCTCACCACCCAGATCTCCGTCCTCAACCGGATTTCCGTCGAAGCCTCCTTCTCCTTGGGTGACCTCGGGCGCGCGGACCTTGCGAGAAAGGTCGATAACCTGTATATTAGCGGACTCGAGGCCTTTGCCCGCGGCGACTCGGCGGCAGCGGCGGCAGACTGGCAGCAGGCGCTCAAGCTCGATCCGCGTTTCGATCCCGCGATCGAAAGCCTGAAGGCCCTTGCGGGCACCCAAGAGTTGCTCAAGAACATCGAAGAGCTGCAGAAACTGAAATAGGAAGGGGAAAGAGCCACCATGGTGCTGTCCAACATAGCGCGCGTGCTGGGCGCGGTCGCGACTGTCTATATGGTCCTCTGCTTCCTCAGGGTCCTTTCGACCTGGTTGCCTGCCGCGGACTTGGGGCGGGCCGGTGTAGTCCTCAGGAAAGCGACCGACCCCTACCTCCGCCTTTTTTCCAGGATTCCCTTTCTCCGGTCGGGCGGTTTCGACTTCTCGCCCATAGCGGCCCTCGCCGTCCTCACCGTCCTCAACTCCGCCCTCATGACCCTGGCCAGCACCGGCATCATCACCTTGGGCCTCGTCCTCGGCCTGCTTCTGGCGGCCTTCTGGTCGGCCATCGGCTTTGTAATCTCCTTTTTCGCCGTGATCATCCTTGTCCGGATCATCGTGGCGGCTGCCCATTGGAACAGCCTCCATCCCCTTTGGATGCTCGTGGATTCAATGCTGAATCCCCTTCTTTTCAGGATAAACCGCCTGTTTTACAGGAATAGGATCGTACATTACCTGCAGAGCCTCGTTACGGGCTTCGTCGTGCTCATCCTCGTCAGGGTGGCCGGCGGATCACTTGTGGGCCTTATCGTGGGCCTCCTCGACAGGTTGCCCTTCTAACCGGGCTTTTGGAGACCAGAATGCTTTCATCTCGACAAAGGAGCAAGCTCGCCGGGCTTGCCCAGGATCTTGAACCGCAGATCCATCTCGGCCGCGGCGGGGCGAGCGAGGGGATCGAAGCCCAGCTCGACAAGCTCCTCACCGACCACGAACTCGTGAAACTGCGCTTCGTCGACTTCAAGGAATCGCGCCACGAACTGGCGAGCCAGCTGGCCGAGCGCACTGGCGCCGACCTTGTCCGCGTGATAGGGAACGTGGCCGTGCTCTGGCGCCGCAGCCACAGCCCGGAAAAGCGCAGGATCGACCTGGAAGACTAAGGGTCTGTCGAACCTTGGAGCGCACCGGGAAAGGCCGACGAAAGCGCGGAGATAGCGTTTTTAGTGGAATCAAGGCACGCGCTTTTTGCCCAGGCTCGGCGCTCCGTGGCGCAATACCGGTTCGTCAACCGGGCCATACGAGTAGCATGGCCCTCAATCCTCGCCGGTTTCTCCCTCGCGCATCGCCTTCGCCTTGGCAAAATCCAAGGTCCGACAGACTCCTAGGCCTTGCCGGCCAGGGCCGCGTAGGCGGCTATGAAAAAGCGGAAGCCGCGGTAGCCAAGGCTTCCGTCCAGAGCCGCCTCGGCCAGGACGATTTCCACCCCCGGATCGGCACCCGTCGCCATGACGAGTCTCCCCATCTCCGCCCCCTGGGGCGGTTCCGCGAGGATGCCCTCGAGGGCAGAGCGGTACCCGTCGTCTAGTTTCCTTGCCAGCGCAAGGTCCTCCAGCATCGCTATGCCCTCGGTTTCGCTCCTGAGGAAGGCCGCGTAGAGGGGATAGAAGGAATCCATGAGACCGAGGATGTCGGCCACGGCCAGGACGAGCTCGTCGGAGACAAAGGCCGGCGGGTCTTCGCGGCGCAGGCAGGACACGAGGGCGGGCACCGAATCCCTGTCCCCGAGGAGCTCGAGGGAGAAGGCCGCCTGGATGCGCACGCGGGGGATCTTCGTATCCACGAGGATATCCTCGATGTCGCGAAGGGCGGACTTGTCCCCGAGGCGCGCCAGCGCGACCATGGCCGCTCCCTGGAGCATGTAGTCCTGCGCGGGGAGGGCTGCCCTGAGGACCGGGAGGTATTCGCTCGCGCCCTGCTTCCCAAGGATGCGGGCGGCAAGATAGGCGGTCGTGAAGGGGTTGCGCTCGACCTCCATCGCCAGGGCCGCCAGGATCTCCGGCTTCAGGCTGTCGATGTTCTCGAGGGCCAGGAGGGCCTCCACCCTGACCTCGAAACGGGGTGAAGCCAGGTAGCCCAGGAGCCCGCGCTGGCTCCGCGGCGAGGCGGAGCTGCCGATCGCATGGATGAGGCGCACCTCCTCGTCAGAGCTCGCGCTGCGGTCCAGCTGCTGGAGAAGGTCGAAGACCCGCAGGTCGCGCAACGAGAAGATGACGCCGAGGGATTCCCTCACGCTCGCGGAGCCGAGGCGCACGAGGCGTCCGATCCCGAGGAGGGCCAGGACAAGGCCGACAAAAAGCGCCCCGAAGAATATCCGCCAGGACATGGCGATCCCGAAGCCGGCCCCATGGAGGAACTCGAGGACGACGCCCGCGGCGCCCGATCCCGCGGCGCCGCCGATGCCGAACACCAGGTAGTAGACCACCGAGAGGTCCATGTTCCGCTCTTTTGGCACAAGGGCGAAATAGTAGGTCTGCCCCGCATTCTCCTCGCCCGCCAGGCCGAAGGAGGTGAGGAAGTTGAAGGCACCGAGGAAGCCGATCACAGCGGCGGCGGAGGCGAGGGCAGGGGTGACGATGGCGGGGATGAGGGAAAGGGCCGCGACGGCCGTGAAGATGAAGTACAGGGGCTTGGCGCCGAGCCTGTCCACGAGGAGCCGGGTGAGGAGGCCCATGACCACGGCGCCGAGGCTTGCGATGAGGGAATAGGCCATCACGAGGTCGTCACCCTGGGCGTAGACTTCCTTGGCGTAGACGGGGAGGAAGGAGCGGGCCATCCCTGCGATGAAGGATATGGACATGAGGACGGCGAAGAACGAGCGGAAGGGCTTTTCCTTCAGGGCCTGGCGTGTCGTCGTCCACAGGCCCACCCCCGAGGTGGGCCGATAGGCCTCGGGCTCCGGCGTGCGGAGGAGGAGGATGGAGCCAACTATGCCTGTCGCGATGCCCAGGGCGATGAAGGCGCCGTAAAGGCCGGTCGCCGCCGCCTTCCCGAGGACCAGGGCCACGACAAGGCTCATGCCCATGCCCGCCAGGTTGTTCACGATCTGGACATTGACAAGGAAGGCACCGCGGTCCCTGCCCTCGGCGAGGGAGGCCAGGACGGGGTTGTTGCCGATGAGGGCGATGCCTCGGAACATGTTGAAGAGGGCCACGCCCAGCGCGATGCAGCCGAAGGCCAGGCCGATGTTGCCCTTGGCGGCGAAGATCGGCGCCGCTAGGACGGGAACCATGGAGAAGTAGCGGAACATCCAGCCCCATCCGAAAACCTCGACGATGGGCCTGCGCCGCACAAGTCGTTTCCCGAGGGGCAGGAAGAAGAAGGTGACATAGCCGAAGGAATTGAGAAGTCCCACGAGGCCGTTGGAAGCGCCCAGGCGGAGGGCAAAGAGGGTGATGAAGCTCCCCGACAAGAGAACGAAGGAGACGGCGTTGAAACAGTTGAAGAGGTAAAAGCCACCGCGGGCGCGCTTGAGCCTCGCGGGCGAAAGTCCAGTTCCCATGAACGGCAGTATACCCCAGGAAGGCCGTTGTCTGCGACGGCTCCCGCCGGTCAGCCTGGGGACAAAGCCGGTTGCCGCTAGCGGTTCGGAGCCCGGAGGCCGTCGAGGAGGATGCGCGTGGCCTCCATCGCGTCGCTGTAGGAGTACCCCGTGAAAAGGGAGTTCTGGATGACATAGGCCTCGACGAGGGAGAAGAGGGCGAAGGCCATGGGCCCTGACTTGACGTCCTTGAGGTCTCCCGACGCGCTGCCCTCGCGCAGGATATGCTCGAAGACGCCGCGGAGGCGCATGACTCGTTCCCTGGTGGCCACTTCAAGTCCTTCGGCGTGGCGATCCAGGATGAGGTCCATGACCAGGGTCATGCGTTCCTTGTCCTCGAGGGAGGCACGCACGAAAACCTCGAGGAGACCCGAGAGCTTGTCCACCGCGCTGAGGCCCCTGTCGCCCGCGACCTTCGCGACCGCACCTTCGACCCTGGCAAAGATCTCCTCCAGGGCGAAAAGGAAAATCTCTTCCTTGTTCTTGAAGTACTTGTAGATGGTCGTGCGGCCAAAACCGCAGAGCGCGGCGACCTTGGTGAGATTGGATTCAGCAAGCCCATACTTCACGAAGACCGAGACGGCCTGGGCCGCAATTTCTTTCCTTCGAAGCTCATAGTCGACAATTTTTGGCATTTTTGTCTCCTCAAACTGACCGGATGTCAAGTATAACCATCCCCGACATAACCGTCAATAAAAGGATTTCGGAAGCGCTTGTGAAAAGTCACTGCCCTCCATTAGACTGATTTCCAGAATACAAGTTCAAATCCGCCGTCAGCATGTGCGGCTTCGCATCTGGAGTACCCATGATCCGCCTAGGCTTGGCCTCGTCCGCATTTCCCGCGAAGAGCCCTCAAGAGATCATGAAGCTTGCATTGGATGCCGGTCTTGAGGGAGTCGAGTGGGCAGCGGAGTCGCACCTCCGTCCGGGCGACAAGGCTGTCGCCCAGTCCCTCATGATGGAGACCTTGCTGGCCAGGCTTTCGATCGTTTCCTATGCAGCCCTCTACCGTGTCCGCCCTGGCCACGAGTCGGGGCTTGCCTTCGATACCATCCTTGATACCGCGGCCATGCTTCAGGCGCCAATACTGAGGATTTTCGCCGGCCAGCTGCCCTACGCCAAGGAAAGCGCGGAAGGCCGCGCAAGCCTGCTCGAGGAATTAAGGCGCCTTGGCGACCGCTCGGGCGAGCGCGGCATAACCATCTGCCTTTCCTTCGGGCGCGGGACCTGCCTTGAGGCCTATGAGGCGGCCGCTGCCCTTTTCGCCGACCTCGACCATGCCTTCGTGCGCCTGGCCTGGGAACCCATTCCCGGCCGCAAGGCGGAGGAAGCGACCTTGGCCGTGGAATCCCTCACCGCCCGCACGGCCCTCCTCCTCGCAAGGAAGTCGGACAGCCTGGGGCGTGCCGGCCTCCTCTCGGAGGAAGCCGCTTGCTGGAGCCGCCGGATGGACGCCTTCCGCGCCGGGGAAACCGCGCCGAAAATGAGCCGCTTCATCCTCCTGGGGCGTATCGGGGAAGAGGACGAGACCCGGCTTCGGGATGACGCCACCTTCCTCCGCGCCTTGGCCAAGGAAAAGAACGCGAAGAAACCCTAGTGCGTCGAAGATTGTTGGCGGGGCCTCAATGGCCCTTGGCTTCGTTCCAGAATCCATCCATGATCCCGAGGTTCTCAGGCGTCATGGCCTGCCCTGTCTCGGCCATGCGCTTCTCCACATGGTGGAAGCGCCGGACGAACTTCTCGTTGGCGCGGGCCAGGGCCAGGCTCGGGTCCACATGGTGGCTCCTGGCCAGGTTGACGACGGAGAAGATGAGGTCGCCGAGCTCCTCCTCGAAGTGGGCATCCGATCCCTCGGCCAGGGCTTCCTCTGCCTCGTCGAGCTCCTCGCGGGCCTTGGCCCAGACATCGCGCATCTCCTTCCAGTCAAAGCCCACCTTGGCCGCTTTTTTCTGGAGCTTGAAGGCCCGCTCGAGGGTGGGCATGGCCTTGGAGACGCCGTCCAGCAGGGAGTCCTTCCTCCGCCTTCCTTCCAGGTTCTCCTTGATGTCGGCCCACTGGGCAAGGACCTTTTCCGAGGTATCGGCCTTCGAGTCGCCGAAGACATGGGGATGGCGCCTGATGAGTTTTTCGCAGGTCTCGTCCAGGCTCTTGGCCACTGAGCCCTTGCCTTCCTGTTCGAACATGTAGGTGACCATGGTGGTATTGAGGACCAGGTCCCCCGCTTCCTCGCCTGCGTGCCCGGCATCACCCTCATCGATGGCTTCCACGAGTTCGTAGGCCTCTTCCACGATGGCGCCGCGCATGGTCGATGGCGTCTGCTCGCGGTCCCAAGGGCAGCCGTCAGGGGCGCGGAGCCGCACCACGATGTCATAGAGGGCCTGGAATGCCCGCCCCTGCGCGCCAATCTCCCCTGCCGTCCCGCTCCCTGCCGTCCCGCTCCCTGCCATGTGCCCCCCCCCTCGTCGTGGGGCCTGTATAGCATGGGGCGGTGGCTCGGGAAAAGCCGCTTGCTGACCCGGCAACCAAGCATTGGCTTCAAGCCCATGATTCTGACCCGTAGCGGCGGGCCAGAATCATCGGAGAGCGCACGATGCCATGTTGCCGGGCCAGTAGGCTGTCAGCTCGTCCTCCGAGGCGAGGGTCTGGAGGCCTGACCGGTCAGCACCGCCGAGCTTGTGGTAGGCCCTCGCCATGGTCTTCCGAACGGTAGACTCGCTCACTCCTAGCCGAAGCAATTTCCTTGGGGCTGTCGCCCTCGCAGGTCGCAAGGACATAGGCGCTGCTCCGCACCGGGGATAGTCCCTTGGCGCCCAGCGAGGGCTGGGATTTCGGTTCCTTGGGGCAGACCATGAGCCTGCCCTCGAAGGCAAAATAGAGCATGGCAAGAAGGAAGTTCCTTCCACTGCGCATCGGAAAGGCTTGCAGCCCGCAAGGTTGAACCTCATTTCATGGTAGATGATAGGACGCCTTGGAATCAGGGCAATATGCTAATAAAAACCAACAAACCCATGTCTTGAAAAGCCAATTCAGGTGTTGTAGATGATTGTCTACGTCCCATTTTGGACTATTCGCTTGTGTATCCAAAAGCTGAGGGGTATGGTTGTTTTGTCGGGTTGTGTCAGGCCGTGACGCGATCCGGCGCAGGTCGCTCCATGTAAAAAGCGCCTTCGGGCGCGCAAAGTAAAAACAGGCCGGCTTACTGACCCGGCAACCAAACATTGGTTTGGGTCCATGATTCCGACCCGTAGCGACGGACCAGAATCATAAGAGAGCATCCGATGTTATGTTGCCGGGTCAGCAAAGACCGGAAGGTAAAAAGAGGACGAAAATTTCCGGGGAGGTAAAAATCGTTCGCGGAATCAGGCGCTCCGGTGGGGGCGCCTGATTCTTTTTAAACTGGACAGGCGCTTCCTTCGGCATGGCCGAGGAGGACATCGGAAAAAAAGCCACGCAAGCCGTGGGGAGCATGACGGCTTGCGTGGGTGAGCGCTTGGGAATCAGGAGATGCTATTGGCTTTGCTTGGCCTGGGTGGCGGCGGACCTGGCTTCCGCCGTGGACATGCCGAGCTGGCCGAGTTCCCGCGTGAGGCAATCGGGGCAAAGGCCGTGGCTCATGCGCTCACGGGGAACCGCGGAGCTCGCGCCATCCCCGATGGCAGTCCAGTCGCCGGAGGGGCTCTTGATCGCGCCACAGCGGGCGCAGACCGATATGGGGCGCTCGTTGCCCGTCCTGATGGCGTGGAGGATCGCGTCCTTTTCGCTGAGTGCGCGCTTCCAGATCGTCACGTCGGAAAACACGATGGCCTTCATACCGTCCTTGCCTTTCGGGGCAAAGCGGGCTTCGTAATGATGCGCTCCTTCCAGGGTATCGATGCACAGGGGGGCGGGCGCGACGTCACGGACCGCGGCGCGGGAAAACAGCTCGACCAGCTCGCGCCGGCCCACGGAACCGTGGTTTCCTTCCGCAGGGAGATTGGCCATGAGGTGGGCCCCTTCGGCATTGACGTCCATGAGGGCACCCTTGGCGTTGATGAGGAAGGCGGGATCCGGCAGGCGGTCAAAACCGCTGGCCCTGAGGCTTTTCCTGCCAAGGCGGAAGTGATAGGACAAGGCGCCCTTGCGAGGCACCCGGTCCTTTCGAAACATGTTAAGGGATTTTTCTTTCATGTGCTGACTATCCATCCGAGGCAAATGGAGGTCAAGCCGCGTTTCTCCCTGAAAGATGTAGACAGTCACCTACACGGGCACATTTAAGTCCACGTGGACCGAATTCCTGTCCCCTCAAGCATGCGTGCGCGGCTATAGACGCGCCCCTATCTGGTTTCCCGACTCATAGCGCTTGAGCCCGAGGCGGAAAAGGGAATAGCTTGCCGCGACATAGGCCAAGGCAACGATCCAGACAAGGGGCATCATTGCCCAGTTGAGTCCCTTGAAGACTGCCAGGGGCACGAAGGCGATGAATCCCGAGGGGAGGATGCTGTAGAAGACCCAGCGCATCCCTCGGTCGAATACCGTCTCAGGATAGAGGGAGAAGGAAAGCATGAACTCAGCGATCGCCGAGGATATCGCCGAGGAATTGCCCATGAAGAAGGTGAGGCTCTCCGCGGCGGCGAAGGTCGCGGCGAAGATGAGTCCTCCCGAGCAGACAAAGGACGAGAAGATGGCAAGGCGCCCAAGGCTGAGACCTGGCAGGAAGCACAGGACGATGAAGCCGTAGATGAAGTCGCCCCAGGCGGACACGATGGTCCTCGAGGCCAGGAGGTTCAGGAAGACGTCCTTGGGCTGGAGGAGGTAGAGGTCGAGCTCGCCTTTCTGCACGATGCGCCCGAGGCTCCTGATGTTCCCGAAGAGGATGTGGGCCAGGCCGAAGGAGCTGGAAACGAGGGCCCAGATGAACATGATGTCCGAAAAGCCGTAGCCCCCTATGCCGCCCGTCCGTTCGATGAGGACGCCCCAGAAAAGCGCGAAGGCGGCGTTGTTCAGCATCATGCCGAAGGCCTGGATGAGGAAGTTGACGCGGTACTCCATGACGGCCTGGAGGTTCACCGAGAAGGTCGTCCCGAGAAAGCGCGCATAGGCGGATATCCACGTGTTCCTATTCATGATCAGCCTCCTTGGATGCTGATTTTCCGGTGGCCTGCCATGAAGACAAGGCGAGAGAGGAGTGTCGCCGCGGCAAGCCAGGCCAGCTGGAGGCCCATGAGCACCAGGCTTTCCCCGGGCGAGGCCGCCACCGCGATGCGGCCAGGCGCATAGGACAGGGAGGGCAGGGGCGTCCAGACAGCCGCCGTCTGCGCCCAGAGGGGCAGGAACTCAAGGGGAAGGAGGGTCCCGACCACGAGGGCGAGCTTCTGGAAGATCCAGAAAAAGGCCGCATTCTCCTCGACCCAGAAGGCTGTCATCGCGATGGACATCTGGAGGAAAAATTGCAGGCAGCCCGCGATGAGAAGGGAGACCATGACAAGTGCGAGGCGCCACAGCATGAAATTGGGTGGAAGGCCGGCGAGGATGAGGCCGGCGGCCAGGCCTTCGAGGAAGATCACTCCCGCGTCGAGGAGGCCTTGGCCCATCGCCTGGGCGAAGTGGTAGCCGATGAAGCCATAGGGCTTGGCCAGGAGGTAGGCGACCTGGCCGCTCTTCAGGTCCTCCGCAAGGTTCCAGAAGAACCGGCCGAAGCCGAAGACCGAGACTTCGGCGATGATGAAGTACCAGACCGACATCGAGTAGTCATAGCCGGCTATGCCCGCCTTTCCCGCGTAGGCGGCGGCCCATATCCTTGAGAAGACGTAGACAAAGAGGCCGTAGGTGAGCATGGAGCCGGCGAAGTTGCCCCGGTAGCGGAGCTTGTTGCGCGCGCTCATGCGGGCCACCTCGCGGTATTTCCCGAGGCGCCTGACGGCGGCCGAGGCTGTCATGAGAAGGCCTTCTCCCCGGCAGGAGCCGTGGTCTGTGGCGCAGCCGGCGCGGAGGCCGTGCGGGGACGGGCCGCCGCCGCCGCCTCGGCGCCGCTTTGGGCACCGTAGATGCCGGCGATGATGTTTTCAAGGGGCTCGTCCTCAACGGTGAGGTCGAGAATCTCGCCTTTTTCGGCGAGGGCGCGGATGAGGTCGGGAAGCTGGTGGCACCTCGTGTCCACCTCGAAGCTCGCGGCTGTCCAGGCGCCGTCGCCGGCGCCGGCGACGCCGGCGGCGCCGGCGATGCCGGCGGCGCCGGCGACGTCCGCGGCCTTCACCTTGACGGGGGAAAGGCCGTCGATCTGGAAGCGCACGGGTTCGGCGTACTTGACCCCGACGAGCTTGCGCGCGAGCGCTCGATGGCGGAGGTCCTTCATCGACTCGTCCACGACCACCTCGCCGTGGTGGATGATGATGGCGCGCTTGCAGAGCTTCTCGATGTCGCCGATGTCATGGCTCGTGAGGAAGACCGTGACGTCGTCGACCTCCGCGGCCTCGGCCAGGAGGAGGCGGATCTCGCGCTTGGCGATCACGTCCAGGCCGATGGTGGGCTCGTCCAGGAAGAGGACCTGAGGACAGGGGAGGAGGCTGGCCGCGATCTCGCAACGGATGCGCTCACCAAGGGATAGCTTGCGCACGGGGACGTCCATGTAGGGGGCGAGGCCGAATCGCTCGACAAGCTCGGCCTGGCGCCAGATGCGGTCGCTTTCGTCGATCTCGTAGATGGCGCCGATGAGGCGGAAGGAATCCGCTGGGGGGAGGTGGAACCAGAGCTGGCTCCGCTGGCCGAAAACCGCGCCGATATAGCGGGAGAGCTCCAGCCGCTCCTTCGCAGGGTCAAGGCCGAGCACCCTGGCCTTTCCCGCGCTGGGCGCGAGGATGCCCGTGAGCATCTTGATCGTCGTGGATTTACCGGCGCCGTTGGGGCCAAGGAAGGCGAGGACCTCGCCGGACTCGACCTCGAAGGACACGCCTTTCACGGCCGCGACCTCGCGCATCCTTGGCTTGACGAGGGAGGCGAATGACGCCTTCAGTCCTTCGGGTTTGACACGGGTGGTGAAGGTCTTCTCGAGACCTTCCGCTTCGATCACGTTCATCGCAGCCTCCGGCTATGCCTCGGGCTCCCTCCTGCGCATTTAACGGCCGCACGAATTTAAAACCCCTACGGATTTAAAAACGAAAAAGGAGCCTCGGGTTGTCGAGACTCCTTCCTCGGGCTTTTTTCCCGTGGGTGTATCGGACATGACCCGCGAAACGGGTCATGTTGTCCGCTGGCGCCGCTCGGACCGTCCGCGAAGCGATGGCGCGGATCGCGCTTCGCTTGGCGAGGAACCCTAGGCACCCTCTCGTGCCAAAATCCTAGCGGGGAGGCGCATACCGCGTCAAGAGGGTTTAATTGTTACTGTTGGAAGTAACCTTGCCTGGGCCGGCGGGCCTTGGCCCAGGAAGGCGCCCGGCCCACGGGGGCCGGCTCACAGGTCGCGGCGCTTGCGGCCTCCCTTGTCCATGCCCGTCTTCTCGAGGATCACGAAGGTCACGAGGCCCAAGGGTACGAGGGCCATGATGAAGAGGGGATAGGCCAGCCACCATGGCGCACCCCGCGTCCAGGTCGAGAACTCCGACATGCCGCCGATCCCGGCCAGGAGGTTCATCGGCATGAAGATGATGGAGATGACGGTCAGGCGCTTCATCAGGACCGAAAGGTTGTTGTTGACCACGGAGAAACGCGCGTCCATGAGGCCGGTGAGGATGTTCGAGTAGATCTCGGCCTGCTTGGAGCATTGGCGGTTCTCGATGAGGATCTCGTCGAGGATGTCGAGTTGCGCCTCCGAGAAGCCCAGCTTGGCGCCGCTGGCGCGCATCTTCTCAAGCACCGCCTGGTTCGAGTCGATCCCGTTCACGAAATAGACCAGGCTCTTCTCGAGGGTGAACATGTCCAGGAGGTAGCGGTTTTCCATGGAGGCCGTTATGCGCTTCTCGAGCGACTCGGAGAGCATGTTGATGACCTTGAGGTGCCCGAGGAAGTGGGCGATGGTGCCGTAGAGGATCTTGAGGACGACATCGTGGCTGTCCTTGACCTTGCGCACCGCCCGGTCCTCGAAAAGGCCCAGGCCGTCGCTTGTCACGATGATCAGGCGGTCCTTCGACCTGAAGATGCCCAGCGACGTGACGGTGAAGAGGAGCTGGTCCTCCCCCGTGAAATTCCGGGGACGTTTGAGGATCATGTCGGCGTGCTTGTCCTTCATCTCGAAGCGACCAAGCTCATCCGGATCCAGGGCCGAAGCCAGGTCATGCGTTTCGATGCCCCATTCGTCGATGATCGCGCGGCGCTCCACCGCGTCAGGGGAGGAAAAGACGAGGATCGGCGCGGCGTCGGGCGCCATGGGCAGGATGCAGCCGTTCTCTATGCCAAAAGCTTCGAGCATATGGACCTCCGGCCATTATCATAATCCTTCCCACCTTTGCGCGCCGCCTCAAGGGCGAAAAATACTTGCAGGCCGGCCTGCCCTTGTGCTAATTTGGCCTTTGTGGCCTTTTCGGCCGACCCGGAGGGATTGGGCATGGTGGATACGGCTTCGCTTCAGAAATACTCGCTTTTCGGAGCCCTTCAGCCGGCGGAGATCGAGAAAGTGACGCCCTTCATGGGCCATATCGAGTTCGATGCGGGTGCTGTCGTCATCGAGGAAGGAAAGCCCAACGACCGCATATTCTTTGTCCTCGAAGGGCGCTTCGAGGTCTGGAAATCGGGCGTCCGACTGCTGGAGATCGGCGAAGGCGAGACCTTCGGCGAGATGGAGATCCTCGACGTCATGCCCTCGGCCGCCACCATCCGTGCCATCAGCCCGGCCCGGCTGGTCACGATCTCCAACCGCGGCATCCACGGGATTTTCCACATGGATGCCCGTATCTTCGCCATCCTCATGATGAACCTCGCCCGCGACCTCTCCCGCCGCCTCCGCTTTATGGACGAACAGGCGACTTCCAGTCGCCATGTACAATAAATTCCCCTGCTCACCAGCGAGCGGCAGTGAGCGTTTGAACAGGCACTTTCAAGGTTCGATCCAGATGAGCTCCTTGCCGCCCGAGGCGCGGGTCGAATCAGTGGCCGGGCTCGATGCGCCGGCGACTGCCGTGGCCTGGCCGCCGCTTCCGCCACTAGGGCTAGGGGCTGTTGCCGCCGCGCCGCCGCTTGCCCCGCCTGAGCTGGCAAGCTTGACGCCGCTGGCCGCCAGGGCATCGGCCAGGCCTGCCGTCAGGGCGAAGTCACCGAGGACGGTCGAGCCGGGGATGGCGGCGGCCGCCTGCCTGAGGAGGCCGAGCGCTTCGTCGCGCTGTTCGGCAAGGATGCTCATCGCGGCCAGGTTGAGCCAGGCAGCGACATACTGCGGATCTTTCTTGAGGATCTCCTTCAAGGTCAGCGTGGCCAGGTCGCTCCGCCCGAAGCGGGCGTGGAGCTGGGCAAGGCGATTGGATTCCCGGTTCCAGTCCTTTCCCGTCGCGGTCTTTCGTGAGGTCTCGAGCCTTGCCATCGCCGGCGCGTAGAGGCCTTTCCCCAGGTCGGCCGTCGACAGGGCGAGGAGGGCATCGCGCGATTCCCTGTCGGGCAAGGCTATCGGCAAGGTCGAGGGCGGCAGGGGCAGGGCGGGGTAGGTCGCGCGCAGCCGCTGCAGGGGCAGGAACTCGAAATCCTTTCCTCCCCGCCAGCGTTGCACGAGCTCCGAGGCCGACTTCCAGGATTTCGCGAAGCCGCCGGAAAGGGCGGTGGATTCGATGGGTATCCAGAGCTTTTCCCCTTCGGCGATGGTCTCGTATCCGGGGCTGGCGAAGAGCCAGGCGGATTCCAGCTTTTCCCCCGAATCAAACGCCAGGAAGACGTGCCCGGGGCTCGTGAGGATGGCCGTCGGCAAGCCGGCGGCCTCAAGGAGGGAGCACAGCAGGGCCGTCGAGTCGTCGCAATCGCCGGCGCGGTAGGCCAGGGTGGTGCGCGGGAAGCGCACGGTGTCCACGACGGTGGCGTCGCCGGAGGCAGTCTGGAAGGCCGATTGCGGATCGGGCACGTAGCGGAGGGGCAGGCTGCCGAGGGAATCGCATATCGCGGCGGCCCGCTGGAAGGCCGGAGAGAGGAGGGCCTCGGCGTCGAGGCCCTGGAGCATCGAGAAGGCCGCGCGGCCGATCGTCTCCTCATTGGGCGTCACGAAGCTCGCGAGCCTGCCGGTCTCCACCCAGGTCAGGGCTGTCCGCCGGTAGAGGGTGACCGGCCTCGTGTACTCCACCGTGCGCTGCCCGCGCGAGTCGGTGAAGCGGAGTGTCACGAGGGCCTGGAGGGGCAGGTCCTCCTCGATGTCCAGGACCTTGTCCGAAAGGAATGCGTTGAGGTCGAGCCTCGCCTCTGCGCCGGCCTCCAGGCGCTGGAGCACCGGTCCTGGCGAGGGGAAGTCCATGTACTTCGGGATGAAGAGGTCGACGCGCAGGTCCCTGAGGGGCTCCGGCAGGATGTTCTTGACGAAGACCGCGCCGGCGGGCTTGCTCCTGTAAGCCTGGAGCATGGAGGGGAAGAGGGCGGCAAGCTCGGTGCGAAGGACCAGGGGGGCGGGGGCTGCCGAGGCTCCGCCCGCATCGAAGGCGCCTTCGGCGTCCCTGAAGAGCTTGCGGAGGGAGCTGATGCGGGTCTGGACGTCGCGGTCGTAGGGAAGGTGCGACCGGAGCGATTCGAGGGAGCGCATCGCGCGGCTGTATGCGGCCCGTGCGGTCTCGGGGCCGAAACGCGAAAGGAGGGATTTCGCGTCATCCGAGGCGGCCGCGGCGCTGGTCTTGAGAAGGGCGGATCCCAGCGATAGCTCCCGGTCGGCGGCGCGGGCGTCCGCGGGCTTTTCCTCGAGGTAGCGCGCGAGCGCCGCCCTCGCGGCCTCGGTCGCGCCCATCGCTTCGTAGGCATCGGCCAGGGCGAGGCGGGCAGCTGCGCTACCGGCGGCAGCTGCGCTAGCGGCGGCAGCTGCGCTGGAAGCGGCGATGGCGCGGGTTGACGTCGCGACTCGGGCAAGGTCGGGGGAGAGAATGGCTCCGGGCTCGGCGAGGCGGAAGATCCGCTTGCCGGTCCAATCACTGACGTACAGGATCCCTCCTGGCGCCGTCACGAAATCGGTGAAGGTCGAGAACGCGATCGCGAGGCCGTCGGCCTTGCCGTCCCAGGACCAGAGGAGGCGACCCAGGCGGTCGAATTTCCCGGGCGACTGATTCGTGGCCGCGAGGAAGGAGCCGTCGGGAAGGACCTTGAGCTTCATGATGGGCTGTCCTGGGGGCAGCTCGGGGTAGACGAGGTCGCGCAGGAGTCCCGATGCGGTGACGATGCGGATGTTGCCCCGTACGGCGTCCGCAAGCCAAAGGCTGTCGTCCGGGCCAGAGGAGGCGGCAAGGACCAAAGCGTCAGCTGGCAGGGCCAGGTCCGTCGCGGTCCTGCCGCGGTAGACCTTGGCGAGCTTGGGCTGGGACGAGATCACAAAGGGCGAACCATCGCCCATGACGCCGAAGACGCTGCCCGGCGGAGCCTCCACGCGTAGACGCTGGTAGTCGCTCGAGCCTTCGGTGAAGGAGACGATGCTCGATCCGTCGGCGCTGCGCACCTAGAGGGTTCCAGCGGGCGTGATGGCCAGACCGTAGGCATAGCTGTAGTTGTTCTCTTCGGTGAGCCGTTTCCCCGGCATGGCGGAGACGAGCCAGCGCCGGTCCAGCTCGATGACCGCGGGACCGCAGGCCACGACGAGGCTGCCCTCGGCCCGTCCGGCCAAGGCGAAGGGCGAGAGGCTGGACGCCGGGATCGGCAGGTCGGCTCCCAGGAGGTCGCCAGGGGAGAAGGAATCCACGAGGCTGGGCGAAGGGAAGGTGGCCGCGGCCGGCAGGAGTTGACGGGCGATTGATTCCATGGCCCTGGCGAATTCGAAGAAGAGGCTGTCCTCGATGGCCGGGAAGGACAGGTAGCGCATGGCCGCGGCGCCGCCCTGGACGGCCGGGTTCGCGCCCTCAAGGTTGAAGACTGCCGACCATGTCCCGGCGCTTCCGCTCAAGGATGCGCGCAGCTTCGGACCTTCCAGGCTCCCTGCCTTCATGACATCGGTGAGGACAATGCGCTGTCGTCCCAAAAGATCCTGGGAGACCAGGTCGAGGCTGGCGCGCTAGACTTTTTTCAGGGCGGCGACGGCGGCTTGACCTTCGATGCCGGCGGCTTGACCTTCGATGCCGGCGGCTTGACCTTCGATGCCGGCGGCTTGACCTTCGATGCCGGCGGCTTGACCTTCAATGCCGGCGGCTTGACCTTCAATGCCGGCGGCTTGATCCTCGATGCCGGCGGCTTGACCTTCGATGCCGGCGGCTTGACCTTCAATGCCGGCGGCTTGACCTTCGATGCCGGCGGCTTGACCTTCAATGCCGGCCCAGTAGGGCTCGATGATGACGAGGGTGGGCAGGGCCTTTGCCTGCCCTTGGTTCGCGGCAGGGCCCTGGATCTGTACTTGGGCCGCCAGCAGGACAGCCGAGGACAGTATCCCGACGAGGAAGGACGAGGCGCGGAGATTTCGCTGGTTCATCCTTCCATTATAATTGTGTCGCCGGCCTCGGCCACTGGAGCCGCATGACTTTGCAGGAGGCTTTCCAGCCTTTCTGGGACAAGGGAAAATCGGCTGAACTGGCCTTCCCTCCTCCTTGTGATGAGTCCGGCATCCTCGAGAAGCCTGGTGTGGTGGCTCACGAGGGCGACGCTTACCCCGAGCATCGCGGCCAGTTCCTTGCCACAGGCCTCTTCCTTGTCCCGAAGGTGGTCGACAATGCGGAGGCGAAGGGGATCGGCCAAGGCCGCAAAAATTCTCGCTCGCTCTGGAAGGTCCATACTACTAGCATAGCGAGAATCCAGTATTTGGTCAAATAGTCAAATAATCATTTGACTATTGTATTAGAATATTACTATATTAAAATCAAGGAGAACATCATGGCACATGACTATTACGAGGCAATCAAATCACGCAGGACCATCTACAGCCTGAGCAAGGAATCGACCATTTCCGAAAAGCGCCTCGAGGAGATCCTCGGCGAGGCCATTAAGCACAGCCCTACGCCTTTCAATAGCCAGGCCGGACGCATAGTGCTCCTCCTGGGGAAGAACCATGACCAGTTCTGGGACGCGACCTTGGAGATCCTCCGCCCCCTGGTGCCCGCCGAGGCTTTCCCCCAGACCGAGCAAAAACTCGCGGCTTTCAAGGGCGGCTACGGCACTGTCCTCTTTTTCGAGGACCAGGCCATTGTCCAGGACCTCATGGCGAAATACGCCGCCTACAAGGACTACTTCCCCGTGTGGTCGGGCAACGCGACCGGCATGCTCCAGAACATGGTCTGGACGAGCCTGGCGGTCGAGGGATTGGGCGCAAGCCTCCAGCACTACAATCCCCTCGTGGATTCCTGGGCGCGCGCGAAGGCAGGCCTTCCCGAGAGCTGGAAGCTCACCGGACAGATGCCCTTCGGCAAGTCCACCGCCGCCGCCGGACCCAAGGAATTCCTGCCCCTGGACGGACGGTTCAAGGTCCTGCGCTGAGGCAGTGCTGACCCGGCAACAGGACAATGGCTGCCCTCCCCTGGTTCCGGTCCTCGCTCCCGGCCGGAATTACGGGCAGACGCCGCTTTTGGGCTGCCGGGTCAGAAAAGCCGCCCATGAACCGCCCTTCCGACGAAAGACGCTTGTTTTTTGCCCTTTCATTCCCCGAGCGCAAGGGATATGCTCTCTGCTTCATCATGGAACAGCTCCTTCGCGTGGAAATCAACATGCTGTGCCTCTGCATCGTGGCCATGGTGGCCTACGGGGAGAGGAGAAGAAAACGGGACAGCGTCGGCGTATCGGTTTTCATCGGCCTCATCCTGGCCACCGCGGCGATGATAGTCTTCGACTCGGTGACTTGGCTGTTCGACGGGAGACCGGGGAACCTCGCCCGAATTGTCCTCTTCGTCGCCAATGGCGCCTATTATTTTTTCCATTCCCTTCCCCTGCTGCTCTTCCTTCAATACGCCGATTTCCAGCTTTTCCGTGATCCCGTCCGCAGCGCGAAGCTCCGCCCTTGGCTCGCCATTCCCTTTGTGCTCATGGCCGTCGCGGCCTTGGTTTCGCCCTTCACCGGCTTCCTTTTCACGATCGACGGCGGCAACCGCTACGTTCGCGGTCCTGGCTTCCCGGCCTTTGCGGCAGTCGCCTTGGCGCTCGCCTTGCTCTCCGTCATCCTCATCGTGGCAAACCGGCACCTCGTCAGCCGAAGGGCCTTCTTCTCCCTCCTTTTCTACCCTATCCCCGTCATGGTCGCCGGTGGTTTCCAGGCCTTTTTTATGGCCTTGTCCTGGTCTGGCCTGCCATGTCGCTCTTCCTCCTCATCGCCTCCTTCAATATCCAACGGGCGCAGGCTTCCACTGACCACCTCACGGGCACGGCCAATCGGCGGAGCCTGGACGAGGAGCTTGAGGCAAGGATAGCGGCGTCGCGACGCGGTCAGCGCTTCGGCGCAATCCTGGTCGACCTGGATGAGTTCAAGTGCATCAACGACAGATTCGGGCACGAGATGGGCGACCGGGCGCTCGAGGACGCCTCCACGGTCCTGGGAGCGGTGGTCCGGTCCGATGACATGGTGGCTCGTCTTGGAGGTGATGAATTCGTGATCGTGGTCGGGCTCGGCGACACGCAACGGCTTTCCGAGGTGGTTGAGCGGCTCAAGCGCCAGATCGATACCTTCAATCAGGGCTCGGGCCGGCCCTACACCTTGGCCCTGAGCATCGGCTCAGGAATCTTCGATCCGCGGCTTTCGGCCGACGCCACCTCCTTCATCGCGCGCCTCGACGCCCTCATGTACGAAGACAAGGAGAGGAAAAAAGCGGACCGCGCCGGGATCGCCGGGACCTGAATGCCGCCCTGCGCGATGCGCTCCGCAGGCTCAGACAAAGCCTATCTCGAGCACCTTCCCGAAGGCCTTCGCCACTTTCTCGAGGGTTTTCACCGTCGGGTTGGCCTTCCCGGGGTTCTCGAGGCGCTGGTAGGCCTGGTAGCTGAGGCCCAGGCGGGCGGCGATCTCGGACTGGGACAGGTCGCCTCGGAGCCTGCGGAGCTCCCAGGCGATGAGGATGTGGGCGTCGACCTGGACCGGGTAGAGGCCTTCCCCGGGACCGGTGCGGAGCGCGGGCAAGGGCCATCCGTGGGCGATGTCGCTCTCGAGGACGCCGTTCAGGGCTTCATGGGCCATGGCGTGTCAGCGCCGATGATAAAATGCCGGAATTCGCCGACGAGAACTTGCCGGTTCCTGTCCAAGAATAAGGGGCTCGACCTCTTGTAGAGTGGTAGTTACGACACTAACCACAACAAGAGGCAAAGCCCCATGGACAAGGAG
>JANYKC010000058.1 GCA_025358255.1 Spirochaetaceae bacterium | reverse complement strand
TCCTTGTCCATGGGGCTTTGCCTCTTGTTGTGGTTAGTGTCGTAACTACCACTCTACAAGAGGTCGAGCCCCTTATTCTTGGACAGGAACCGGCAAGTTCTCGTCGGCGAATTCCGGCATTTTATCATCGGCGCTGACACTCCCAGGGCGGGCTCGCCGCGTGCGCGGGGGCAGGCGACCGGAAAGAGAAGTCCCTCGCGGCTTGTAAGGAGAAGGTAGGCCTTGGGCGGAAGGAGGTCGCAAAAGCACGCGACAAGAGAGCGGCCATCCGGATCGCGGAGCTTATGGAAATAGTCGATGACGATCACAAGCTCTTTTCCCGGCTCGGCTATGCGCGAAGCCAAGGCGGCGGGCAGGGCAGAGCGCGTCATCGGAAAGTCCGGCCCGCCGGCAAAGCCCATGGCCCTGCCCAAGGCATCTTCGACAGCAATGGCAAGCCGCGCCATCACGGTGTCGATCGCATCGTCCTCGCGATCAATGCCAATCCATGCATGTAGACGGCGCGAGGAAGAGGGAAGCCAGCGCGGCGGGAAAACCCAAGGAGTCGAGGTCCATATGATGGGACTAAACTTTCGCCTTCCCGCCTAGACAACAAGGAATCGCCGGTCGACCTGCAGCCGCGGCTCCGTAGCCTGGACGGACGGGGCTTCCGATCTCGCCGGAGCCCCCACGATTTTGGAGATGTCCTCGCAAGCGTTCGCGCTCCCGCGCAACAGGCAAGCCGCTGCGGGCCGCCCAAGGCCGCGGCGACAAGCCTGCAATGCCAAGTAGGTCGATAGCGTATCGCCCCGAGGCATGTGGATGGTCAGAAAATGGAAAAAAGGAGAGTGATGGAAGTTTGACTATCTTAGTGAAATGGTTAATATAAAGGATATTCTATGGAATGGAGGTTCTCTGAATGCGCAAACCCATCTTGGCCCTTTTCGTCCTAATTCTCTCGATTTTCCCCGCTTTTTCGCAGGCAGAGCTGAAGGCGGCGGTCGGCCTTGCCCTCCCGCCCTACATCATCCAGGAGACCGGCAAGGGGCTCGAGGCTGACATAGTCCGCCAGGCCCTCGAGCTTGCCGGATACAAGATGAAGCTGGACTTCGTCCCCTTCGCCCGGATCACGGTGAGCATGGCCAACAAGTCGGCGGACCTTGCCCTCACGATAAATGAAGGCTCGGGGCTGACCGGCGTATTCTACAGCGACTCACATATCACCTACCAGAATGTGGCGGTCAGCCTCAAGTCCAAGGGGGCGAAGATCGCGAAGCCTGCCGACCTCGCCTCCTATAGCGTCGTTGCCTTCCAGCAGGCACCGGATTACCTCGGGACCGAATTCGCGGCCATGGCCAAGGCCAATTCAAGGTACTCCGAGGTCGCCGACCAGCTTGCCCAGGTTAAGCTCCTCTTTGCGGGCAGGGCCGACGTGATCATCATGGACGTGAACATCTTCAAGTACTTCCGCTCCAAGACCACCGATATCGACACGGGCGCCGAAGTCCAGGTATCCGAGATATTCCCCCCGACCGCCTACAAGGTCGCATTCGCGAGCAAGGAAATCCGCGACAAGTTCAACGTGGCGCTGAAAAAGCTCAGGGACAACGGGAGCTATGCGGCGATTTTCAAGTCCTATATCAAGTAGCGGCCGGCGTGGGCAGGAGGAGGCGGGACGGCCTTGAGGGATCTATCCAGATCGTGTTGGTGGCTATCCTCGAATGCCGACCGACCGCCGCCGCCTCGCCCGTGTTCGGGTTGAGATCGAAATGGGGAAAGTTGGAACTTGACACATCGAGGCGGATCCGGTGTCCCTTGGCGAACCAATTGCTCGTCGGGAAGGCATCAATCCTGAGCTCATAGACCTTGCCGGCCTCCATCATCACCGGCTTCTCCCAGGAATCCCTGTAACGCGCCCTGAGAATGCCATCGCAGAGGTTCATCGCGAATCCCTGCGGATAGTCGGGGTTTGGCGGATACAGGTCGATGAGCTTGATCGTGAAATCCGTGTCTGGGCAATCGGATGAGACCCAAAGGATGGCGCTCACCGGGCCCGTCACCTCCAGGCCATCCCCAAGGACATCGGTCTCGAAAACAAGGATATCCGGACGCGACGAGAGGGGAAGGAAGGGGGGCGTGCAGCCGAAGATGCGCGGGCCCTCGACCTGGTTCCAGGCGCCGCCCCGCATGACAGGCTCGCCCGAGGTGATGCACCCGCCGATGGAGGGCACGGGCTTCTGAGGATCGTAGGAATAGACGAGGCGATCACCTTCCATTTTCGGGGATTCGACGGAGAGGAGCCCATCTGCGCGGAGGTAGTATTCGCGTTCGACCGTGCCGGGGGGCGGCCAGTCCGCGGATTCTTGCCACCGACCGCCATGGTCCATGCGTCCCTCGGCGTTCCGCCTCCCGCTGCCGCCACCCATCCGGAAGTAGCTCACGCGTGGGATGGATCCAGCCGGACCTGCGAGGCCATGGCCGGCCTCCCCACCATCCCCGTCCCTGCCCTTGAGCCAGCGCTCGAAAAAGCCAAGACGAAGCTCGAGGAAGCCAGGGGCGAGGTTGCCCTCCAGGGTGGCTGCCGGTCCGAAGTCCACCTCCCCGGCCCAGGAGAGGCAGCGGTCCCCATGGGTCCATGGGCCAAGGATGAGGGAGACGGGCGATTCCTTGCGCGCCGACAGCCCGACGAAGTTGTCGGCCGCGGTGCGCGGATAGGGATCATACCAACTCGACATAAACACCATCGGGACGTCCGCGAAACCATCCCAGAAGGCCTTGGCGCAGATGCCGACCTTCCTCCAGTACTCCCCGTAGTCGGCGTTGCCCCACTGCTCGAAAAGGTAGTCCTCGAACTCGGGGACCCAGCGCAGGGGCGATTGCCCTTTCCGCCAAGGCATCCTCGTGAACCAGGCGGCGATGTCCTCAGCCTCGAGGGCGGAACGGAGGAGGGGATCGGCCTTGGCTTCGGGGCTCTCAAGCGCCTGCCGGTAGGCCCAGGTGGCCTGCTTGAGTTCGAAGGCCCCGCCCTGGCGGATGCCGCCCTGGTAGGCATCCGAGAAACCGCCTGAATCCACGAACATGGCCGCCAGTCCCGCAGGCGCAAGACAGGCCGCCGCGACCTGGGTATGGGCGGCGTAGGAGAGCCCCATCGTGCCGATCTTGCCGTCGCACCAGTCCTGCCCAAGGATCCACGCCATCGTGTCAAAGCCGTCCTCGCCATCGGAGAGGTACTTCACGAAACGACCTTCTGAATTGTGCGTACCCCTGCAGTCCTGGTAGACGAAGGCATAGCCGCGCGAGACGAAAAAACGCGCCACTTCGGCGCGGGAGAGGGGTTTCGGGTCGACGATTGACCTTTCCGAGCGGGATGGAGACCCCTTGTCGTAGGGCGTCCTCTCGAGAATGACGGGGAAGGCCCCTGGGGCGACCTTGCCCGCGCTGGCAGGGAGATAGAGGTCGGTGGCGAGGCGGACGCCGTCCCTCATGGCGACCATGATATCGCTCGAGAGGACCATCCCAGGGAAGCTTTCATTCTCCATCGTGTTTCTCCGTCTTGACCGCGCTAGAGGACGTCGTTGAGGTGGCAAGCTGCCCGCCTGCCGGGCGCCACCTCCTTGAGCACCGGCGCTTCCATGGAGCAGCGCGGCATCGAGTGGGGGCAACGGGGGTGGAAGTGGCATCCCGTCGGTGGATCGAGGGGGGAAGGTATCTCGCCGGCGAGCGGGCTGTAGTCGGCTTGCCGATCGTCGATTGTCGGGACTTCCCTGAGGAGGGCCACCGTGTAGGGATGGTTCGGGGAGGCGAAAAGCTCATCGGCCCTGCCCTCCTCCACAAGCCGGCCGAGGTACATCACCATGACGCGGTCGGATATGTGCTTCACGACGCCGATGGAATGGCTCACGAAAAGATAGGAGAGACCGAGCTCCTCGCGGAGCTTCATGAAAAGGTTGAGGATCTGGGCCTGGATCGACACGTCGAGGGAGGCGACCGCCTCATCGGCGACGATGAATTCGGGGTCCACGGCGAGGGCACGGGCAATGCCCACGCGCTGGCGCTGGCCGCCCGAGAACTGGTGGGGGTAGCGTTCCATGAATGCGGGATCAAGGCCGCAGCGCTGCATCACCTGGGCGACCCGTCCGGGCAGGCCAGCCCTGTCCACCAGTCCATGGACCAAGGGCGCCTCTCCGATTATGTCCTTGACCTTCATCCTCGGGTTGAGGGAGGCGTAGGGATCCTGGAAGATCATCTGTATTCTGAGGGCACGGAGCCTCTCCTCCCTCGTGCGGGCGCGGGAAGGGTCGGCGCCGCGATAGGCGACACTGCCGCCCGTCGCCCTGATGAGGCCTGCGACCATCCTCCCCAGGGTGGACTTGCCGCAGCCCGACTCGCCGACAAGACCGACGACCTCGCCTTTGGCCAGGCTGAAGCTCACGTCGTCCACGGCCCTGACCTTGCGCGCTTCCACCTTCGCGCCCATGCGCCTGGCGGCTTTCTCGACAAGGCCCAGGTCGCGTCCGAACTGCCTCGAAAGGCGATCCACGACGAGCAAGGTCTCGCCCACCTTCAGCTGTGGCTCCTGGATCATTTAGGATGGTTCTCCTTCGTGGGGATGGAAGCAGCGGCAGGTCCTGCCCTCGCTCACCACCCTCTCGGGCGGCGAGTCCAGGCAGGAGGCATCCGCGCGGGGACAACGGTCCCGGAAGGCGCATCCCTCTCCCAGGCCGAGGAGGGAGGGCGTCATTCCCGGTATCTGGTAGAGGGCCTGGCCCCGCTCGCTCCGGGAAGGGAGGGAGGCGATGAGGCCCCTCGTGTAGGGGTGCAATGGGCGGTCGAGGACCTCGTCCACGTCGCCGCGCTCGACAATCCGGCCCGCATACATGACGCAGATCTTGTCCGCGAGTCCCGCTACGACGGACAGGTCATGGGTGATCCAGATGAGGGAGGTGCCTGAGCCCGCGCAGAGGGCACGCATCTCGTGGAGGATCTGGGCCTGTATCGTCACATCCAGGGCAGTCGTCGGCTCGTCCGCGATGATGAGGTCGGGGTCGTTCAGGAGGGCGATGGCGATGCACACGCGCTGTCTCATCCCGCCCGAGAACTGGTGCGGATATGCGGAGAGCCTCTCCTCGGCCGCGGGGATGCCAACGCGCTCAAGCGCGGCTATGGACCTCTTCCTCGCCTCCGCGCGCGGGAGCGCCTGGTGGGCGAGTATGGTCTCGACCATCTGGGTCTCGATGCGAAGGACGGGGTTGAGGGTCATGAGCGGATCCTGGAAGATGGCAGCCATCCGGGAACCGCGCATCCTCCGCCGCTGTTCGTCGGACATGGCGGCCAGGTCCTGGCCCTTGAAAAGGATCCTGCCGCCCACGACCTTTCCGGGCGCGTCGACAAGGCCGAGGAGGGAAAAGCCCGTCACGCTCTTGCCCGATCCCGACTCTCCGACCAAGCCCATCACTTCGCCGGGCGCAAGGCTGAACGACACGTCATCCACGGCCTTGACGACACCGGCCTTGGTGAAAAAGTGCGTCCGGAGCCCTTCGACGCTGAGGTTGCTGCCTGCGCTCATTTCTTCAGCCTCGGATTGAGGACGTCGCGCAGGCGATCGCCCATGATGTTGATCGCGATGATGGCGATGACGAGGGCTATGCCAGGGTAGAAGCTGATCCAGTACTTCCCCGAGAGCAGGTAACGGAAGCCGTTGGAGATGAGGAGGCCGAGGGAGGGCTCGGTTATGGGAAGGCCGATGCCGAGGAAGGAGAGGGTCGCCTCGGTGGAGATGGCGCGGGCCACCATCGTCGTGGCTATGACGATAAGGGATGGCATGACGTTGGGAAGGAGGTGGCGGAAGACTATGCGCACGTCGGAAAGGCGCAAGGCCCGCGCGGCCTCGATGTATTCCTTCCCCCGCTCGGCCAACGCGCTGCCTCTGGCCGCGCGGGCGAAATAGGCCCAGTGCACGATGACAAGGGCCAGGGTTATCTTGCCCATGCCCTGCCCCAGGACGACGAGGAGGACCAGGGCTATGAGGAGGGCAGGGAAAGACAGCTGGAGGTCGACCACGCGCATCAGGAAGGAGTCGAAACGTCCCCCGCGGTATGCGGCATAGATGCCGAGCGAGGATCCCAGGGCGAAGGCGATGACCGTGCTCACCACGCCCACGGTCAGGCTTATCCTGAGGCCATAGAGGATCGCGGAGAGCATGTCCCGGCCCTGCTCGTCCGTGCCGAGGGCGTAGGTGGCGCCGGCGAGGCTCTTGGACATCGGGGGGAGCGTGCCGTCCATGAGGTCGAGCTTGGAGAGGTCGTAGGGATCCTGCGGCGAGAGCTGGCTGGCGAAGAGGGCAGCGAGGAGGACAAGCAGGGTCACGACGAAAGCGGCGACGGCGCCCGGACTCTCACGGTACTCGGCGAGGGACCTGCCCAAGGGCCGGTCGCGGAACGGGACGCGCAGTGCTATATCGCTCATCGCTGGTCCTCCAGGCGCATCCTCGGGTCGAGGGTGGAATAGATGATGTCGACCACCAGGTTTATGACGATGAACATGACGACGATCAACATGAGATAGGCGACGATGACCGGCCTGTCAAGGACAGAGATGCTGTCAATTATGAGCTTTCCCATCCCGGGCCACGCGAAGATGGTCTCGGTCACGACGGCGAAGGCGATGGTCCGCCCGAACTCGAGTCCCAGCACCGTCGTTATGGGGATAAGCGTGTTCTTGAGGACGTGCACCAGGACGATGCGGCCGTTGCGGAGGCCCTTGGCCTTGGCGTATTTCACGTAGTCGCTCATGACGACCTCTTGGGTCCCGGCCCTGGTCAGCCTGATGATGAGGGAAAGCTTGAAGGCCGCGAGGTTGATCACGGGAAGGATCATGTGCTTGAGGCCGTCCCAGGTGAGGAAGCTGACGGGGATGCCAAGGATGGCCACCGTCGTGCCCCTGCCGGAGGCGGGAAGCCATCCGAGGAAGACCGAGAAAAGCATCACCATCATGAGGCCGAGCCAGAATGCCGGGACCGAGAAGCCGAAAGCGGAGACGCCCATGATGAGCCGGCTCGATCTCGCGTTGGGCCTGAAGCCCGCGTAGAGGCCGAGGGGGATTCCCAGGACCACGGTGAGGAGGAGGGAGGCGAAGGCCAGCTCGAGCGTTGCAGGGACGCGTTGGGCGATCAGGGCCAGGGCAGGCTCGTTGAACTTGAAAGAGCGCCCCAGGTCGCCGCGCAGGGCGTTACCGAGGAAACGGCCATACTGCTCGTAGAGCGGCTTGTCGAGGCCGAAGTGGACGACAATGGCCTGCCTCTCCTCTTCCGTCGCGTCGGGGGCGACCAGGGTGTTTATCGGGTCGCCTATCGCGAAGACGCCGAGGAAGACCAGCATGGACATGACGAGGACAAGGACGACACTCTGCGAGAGCCGCCTGAGGATGAATACTGCCACGGGCTTCGAGCTTCCTTGTAGGTAAAAGCTTGGGTTTCCCTCCGCGGGACACTCCCGCGGAATCCTGGAAGGGCCGGACAAGGCCGGACAGGACGGCCTGTCCGGCCGGGACGGGCTTACTTCGCCACGGTCACGTAATTGGCCAGGGTGTATTCGTCCATCCTGGTCTCGTAGACGAAGCCCTTGCGCAAGGCCCAGGTGGTCGTCTGGTAATAGAGGGGGATGATGCCCCGGTCCTTGCCGATGGCGACCCTGGCGGCATCCTGGAGGAAGAGGTCCCGCTTCTTGGCGTCCGTAGCCAGCGAGGACTCCTTGATGAGCCGGTCGAACTCCGCGTTGGAGTAGCGTCCGCGGTTGTTGGCGCCATTGCCCGTCGCCTTGTCGAATGTGGCGAGCACTGCCGTCATGCCTCGGGCCGAGTCGCCCGTGGTGTTCCCGAATCCCATGAGGAAGATCGAGTACTCGAGGTTCGTCGCCGCGGTGCTGAAGACCGAATAGGGAAGGGCCTGGACCTTGATTTCGATGCCGATGCGCGCGAAGAACTGCCCTATCGTCTGGGTCACCTGCTCGTCATTGAGGTAGCGGTCATTCGGACCATGGATCGTCATCGCGAAGCCATTGGGATATCCCGCGTCGGCGAGGAGCTTCTTGGCCCTCTCGGCGTCATAGCTGTCCGGCTTGAGATCGGGTGCGTAGCCGACCATGCCTTCGGGCACGAACTGGCCGGCGGGCACCGCGGCGCCGCCGAGGATGCGGTCGCAGAGGGCGGCTCGGTTGATGGCTATGGATAGGGCCTCCCGGACTCGCGGATCCTTCAGGGGGTTCTTGTCCAGGGCGGAGCCGTCCTTGGCCTTGACGAAGGGCGTCAGGTCCCGGTTCGTGTCCATATGGATGTACATCATCGTCGCCGCCGGCATGGATAGCACGGAGAGCCGGGTGTCCTTCCTGAGCCTTTCCTGGTCGACGGGAGAGACCTGGTCGATCATGTCCACGTCTCCGGCAAGGAGGGCAGCGACACGGGAAGGATCGCTCGTGATGGGACGGAAGATCACGCGGTCAAAGGAGGATTTCCTGCCCCAATAGGCGGCGAATCTCTCGACGACCAGTCGATCGCCCCTGACCCATTCGACGAACTTGAAGGGACCGGTGCCGACGACATACTTGCCCTTGTTGAAATCATCGGTAGTGGCGTCGCTGGGGGTCTTGTCCGAGACGACATAGATGAAGGAGAGGTCAAGGGCAAGCTGGGGAGAGGGGGACTTGAGGAGGATGCGGACGGTGAGGGGGTCAAGCTCGACGCAATCCTTGATCGCGGCGACATTGCGCTTGTAGCTCGAAGGTGAATCCGCCAGACCCGGTATGCGCTTGATGGAGAAGATGACATCCGCGGCGGAGAAATCGCTGCCGTCGTGGAACTTCACGTTGGGGCGAAGCTTGAGCTCCCAGGTGAGGGGATCGACCATGGTCCAGGAGAGGGCCAGTGCCGGGGCCGGCTGCAGGAACCTGTCCCTTCCCACGATGGTCTCGAAGATCTGCTGTGAAGCCTGCTGCGTGGCTCCTGTCGTCGAGAACTGGGGATCGAGGGAGGCGGGCTCGGTGGCAAGTCCTACCTTGAGCGTGGTCTGCGCCCAAGCCGAGGAAGAGAGGGCGAGGATGGCCGCCACGGCAAGGAGCCGGGCGAGGGCGAGGGGCGAAGAGCTGCGATTCCGCATCAAGATTCTACCTCCGTGATGCACGGTGGACTCTTTTCCTTCCCGTGCATTGCCAGCGAGTCTAGGACATCGCGGAGGGCCGGTATGTAGGATCGGTTCAAGAGTTCATGTAGTCCTTTGTCCTACACGCCTGACTGCCCGTCGACAAGGCCATGCTTGAACGCATAGTTGGTTAGCTGCGAATTGTTGTCCATCGCCATCTTCTCGAGCATGCGGGAACGATAGGTGGATACGGTCTTGACGCTGAGGCTGAAGAGCACGGCGATCTCGCCGACGCTCTTGCCGGAGGCTATGAGCCTCAGGATCTGGAACTCACGATCCGAGAGACGCTTGTGGGGTGCGGCCGAATCCCCGCCATCCATCTCGGCGAGGAGGAGGTCCTGGGCCTTGGCGCTCAGGTAGCGGTGGCCGGCCAAGACGGTCTTGATGGCCTCGACAAGGTCTCCAGGATCGATGGCCTTGTTGATGCAGCCAGAAGCGCCGAGATGGAAAGCCCGGACCGCGTACTGTTCCTCGGGCAGGATGGAAAGGATGAGGACATGGGTGGAGGCGTCAAGATCCTTGAGGTCGCGGATGAGATCAAGCCCTTCCTTTCCAGGCATGGAGAAGTCCAGGATCATGAGGTCATACCTGGTCTTGTGCGCCAACTCGAGGACTCCCGCTCCATCACAGGCCTCATCGAGGCGGGAGACGGGCAAGTTCTCCTCGAGAAGCTGCCTGAGGCCCCTCCGGACAAGGAAATGGTCGTCGGCGATGAGGATGCTCAGCATGTCAATCTCCCCTTCTTCTCCGCTGAGGGGTTCCTGAGCCTGGCGACGACCCGCGTCCCCTCGCCGGGAAGGCCCTCTATTCCGAAGGAACCACCAAAAGCGGCGCAGCGTTCCCTCATCCCGATGATGCCGAAGGAATCCGCCTTCAGGGCCGAGGCCGGATCAATGCCGACCCCGTCATCCCTCACCTCGAGCACGACCTCCCCACCTTCGCATGCCAGGCGGATCTTGACCTTGTGGGCCGCAGAATGGCGCAGGACATTTCCAAGCATCTCCTGGAGTATGCGGAAAAGGGCCGTGGTCAGCTCTTGGTTTATCGCGGCTCCCTGCCAATCCTCCTTTATCTCGACGACCATGCCGGAAAGGCGTTCGAAACTGCGAACGTACCAACGCAAGGTGCTGGCGAAGTCCAGGGCATCCAGGACGGCCGGCCGGAGCCGCGTCGCCACGACCTTGACGGCGGCCATGGCATCGCGTATCACCCCCTGCATCTCCTTGAGTCGCGATGATCGTTCGTCCTCGTCCGACGCGGGATGGGAGATGAGCCAATATGCATGGAAGTTGAGGACGGTCAGGTGCTGTCCAATCTCGTCATGGACATCGCGGGCAGCCAGCTTGCGCTCTTCCTCCCGCGCATCCTCGATGTGGCGGGCGAACTTGACGAGGAGGCTGTTGCGCCGCCTCAAGGCACCCAACCTTGCGGCGATGCCGGTGGCCGCCGCCGCTGCGAGGACAGCGACAACGAGAAGACGGAATGGCCAGGTGGCCCAGAAGGGAGGAAGGACGACAATGGACAGGGATGCTCCATAATCGTTCCAGATTCCGTTGCCGTTGGAACCCTTGGCCCTGAGCATGTAGTGTCCAGGGGGGAGGGGGGCTAGGTAGCCCGAATTGCTGTACCCGAGCGAAAGCCAGGAGGCTTGCCGTCCCTCGAGCTTCATCGCGTAGCGGTTCCTCGAAGGTGCGCTATAGTCGCCGATCGCGATCCGGAAGGAGAGCCCACCGTTGTCATGGTCCAGGACGAGTTCCATGCCGTCGGCCGACCTCGAGAGGGGCTTGCCCCCTCCGAGGACCTCGATGCCGGTGATGACGACTTCCGGGGCAGGCGCGTAACGCGGGACCCGCAGGGGGTCGAGGCGGACCACCCCCTCCACCCCTCCCACCCAGAGCATGCCGTCGCGGGCAAGGAGGGCGGAACCCCTCCCGAGCCTGCCCGTGGTGAGTCCATCCTCGGCGCCGAATAGGTAGAAGTCACCCCGCTGGCGATCGAAAGCGGTCAGGCCGGTCGAGGACGCGATCCAGAGGATGCCCGCCGGATCCTCAAGCATGTCGTAGACCATGCTCCCGACCAGTCCTTCCTCACCCTCGGGCCTTAGGGCCCTTCCCCCTGTCCTGTCCACACTGAAGAAACCGCTTCCGCCGCTGCCTACCCAGAGTCCTCCCCCCGAATCCTCAAGGATGGATGTGACACAGGAATCGGGAAAGCCGCCTTTCCCGTCACCGAAGCTAAGGAAATGCCCCGAATCTTTATCGAGGTAGGCGAGGCCCCCGTCCGCAAATCCGACCCAAAGATCTCCCCTGGAATCCCTGGTGATACAGGTCACGGAGAGCCCGGGCCGGAAACCCCGCCCTTTGGAATAGGCGCCGTCCCGGACGAGTCTGCCGGCAAGGGGGTCAAGGCGGAAGAGGCCATCTCCCTTTGTCCCGACCCAGAGACTGCCATCCCCGTCCTCGAAAAGGGCGGTAATGGAATCGCTCCCTTGGCCGAGAGGCTTCCCGGCGTCCGCCCTGTAGGCGACCAGGGAGCCATTGGGTCCGCGTGCCAGAAGGCCCGATCGCTCGCTTCCCAGCCACAGGGTCCCGTCCTTGCCTTGGAGCATGGTCAGCACTCGTCCGAATCCGGGACCAAGCGTCGGGCTATACGGGGTGGTGGCCTTTCCTGAGGGATCGTAGGAGAGGAGCCCGGCTTCCTCGGTCGAGACCAGGACCTTTCCCCCGGCATCCTCCGCCATGGCCACGACCTTGCGAAGCATGCCTCCACCAGGCGCCATCACGTTCTCGAAAAAAGGGGCCGTACGCAGGTTGTATGCCCTGACACCGCCACCTGATAGACCGGCCCAGATCATGCCGCTCCTATCGCGAAAAAGCGCGGAAATGCCGTGGCCCCGCCCGACGTCGGTTTTCGTGGGCGGATTCATCTCGAGGCTGGCAGGATCGACACTGCCAATCCCACCCCCGGCGAACCCTGCCCAGATCCTGCCTTCGGTGTCCTCGACCAAGGCAGCAGCAGCCCCGAGCCCTGCCCATCCCCTTGGTGGGCGGGAATGGCGAAACCGCTTGCCGACGACAAAATCCACGCCGCCATCACCGAGACCGAGCCAGAGGCTCCCGAGGGAATCCTCGAAAAGGGAGAGCACTCGATCTGATCCCAGGCTTTCCGCCTCTTCCGGATCATGACGGTACTCGGCAAGGGGAAGACCGTCTTCATTGTAGAGGAGGAGTCCGCCACCATCCGTCCCGGCCCAGATCCTCCCCTGGAAATCGACGAGGAGACAGCGGATCGCCTCACGGCCGGTTCCCGCCCTCGGCAAAGGCGCAAAACTGCGCTGGGCACTTTCCCAGCGATAGAGAAGACCATCGCCGGAGCCAGCTATCATCCGCCCCTTGCCGTCTTGGCAAAGAGCTAAGACCTTTATCGGGGCAGCCTCCCCGGAAAAACCGTCGTCGCGCCCATAATTGACGACTCGATTCGAGGTGGGATCAATGCGGGAGAGGCCGCCGCCGTCGCTTCCCACCCAGATTGCTCCCCTATCGTCCTCGAGGAGGGCCGTGATGATCGAGGAAGGAAGCGCTGCACCCTCCTCTCCCGGCAGCCAGCTCGTGAAGGAGTGCCCATCATAGCTGGCAAGCCCACCTACGGCGCCGAACCAAAGGAGACCGCGCTTGTCCTGGAGGATGCAGTTGACCGCCTCGCCGGAGAAACCCTGGGCAGCGCCAAGCTCAAAATACTTGAGCGAGACGGGATCGGCCCCCCAGAGCGGAAGGACCATGACCACGGCAAGAATGAGATGGAGGGAGGTTTTCGTTCTCGCGGCAGGATGCAGGGTTTTCCTCCAGATTCGACTCCATTCGCCGCCCAGGCAGCGAGGACAGGCAGCGGGGACAGGCGCCATTCTAGCATCCATCCTCCACGACAAAAGGAAATATGCAAGGCAGGAACCCGGGGCGATCCAGGGCCCGGCTTGGATATTCCCTCAAGCCGTCCTCGCTTCGGTCTGGCCAAGTAGGAAGCTCGCGGTGATTCTCCTTCCCTCGGCGTCTATGGAAAGCGCTGTCCCAAGCGCATCCTCGAGGACGCCCAGCAATCCTAGGCCCGAATTCGCGACAAGGATCTCGTTGTTGGCTGCCACGCCGGAGATCTCGATGCCGACCCGCGTCCCGCTGGCTTCTAGACCCACCAAGAGGCGCACGCAGACCAGCGACCCATCATCCGGACGACAGGCGCTCGCGACGAGTTCCGCCACGAGGAGGCCGGCGAGGAGGGCCTTGTCCATCGGAGCGCTCGCGTCCTGATCGATGGCCACATCCAAGGGGCCGGCGCCGCGCTGGGCATCGCGGAGCGGCAGACCGTCTCGAGATCGGGACCGAGGGTGACCCCCGAGGCCTGGCCCTCGCTCGAGCAAAGATCGTAGAGGTCAGCCATGGTTTGAATGCGGCGTTCGGCCGCGCGCCTGACCGATTCAGCGCTCTCTTCCGGGTCCGCGGCGCTGATCGATATGAGGGAGGCGAGCTGCTGGAGATTGTTCTTGATGCGATGCTGGAGTTCCCGGAGGAGGAACTCCTTTCCTCAAGGCGCAGCTCGAGCGCCTGGTTGAGGGTCCGGACTTCCTTCGTCGCCTTCGTTTCGCGCAAGGTCCTTCGCTCGAGTTCGCCCAGGATGAACCAAAGGAGGATGCCCCCGAGGCCGGTCACCACATCGAAGGTGACAAGGGTGCCCCAGGTCGAGCGGAAAGGGCTCGTGAAGGCTCCAGAGATTTCCAGGCAGATCACGAGGCTCGAAGCGAGCATCGATAGGCCCGTATAGGCCAAGGCTCCTCGCTTTCCGAGGAAGAGCGCCGCCAGGAGTATGATGACGATGAAAACAGGAGAAGCCGGGTCATGGATACCGTTTCCGGTCAGGAAGAGCAGGACAAGGAGGACGAGGACGACCGCAGGAAAGATCGCGGAAGTCAGGCGGTAAAGCCGGGGGATGAAGCTCATGGCCGCGCAGACGGCCAGGGCGGCGAAGAGGATGACCGTCGCGGGGAAATTCCTCGAGTAGCCGGAGGGAGCGTCTGCCACCAGCACCATGCCTACCGCCGCCGCGCTGCAGGCGCAAACCAGCTTGAGGGCAAAGCGGGACCTCGAGTCGTCCAGCGTATGCCTGCCTTCGGCTTCCAATTCAATCCCTCCCATTTCGCCCTGCCGCGCTGAGCGTTGGTCCGACCCGCTGGAGGAGCCGCCCCGCGATTTCGGAGGTCACCATCCCTGGCAGTGGCGAGCCATCGGGCTTTCGAAGAAACCGCGATCCAGGCAACCGCCAGAGAGGCGCCCTACCCCGCTGATGGCAGCACCGAGCGGCATGCCCACCCGCTACACGTTCACGCCCAAGCCTGCCAGGAAGGCGGCAGACCAGGAGAACCAGGGCTGATACGCCGGTTGGGAACAATGCTTCCTGGTCGGCCGGGTGAGGACTGGCACGCATCGCGTCAAAGCGTTGTGTTTCAGTCGGAAGCAAGAGCTTTTCGCGCCCCATATAGCCGGAATGATCGAACATCTCCGGCACGAATTCAATATTTTCCAATTCGATTCCCCTTTGACGCCTCCCATGGCTCCACGCGATTTGGGATCGCTCATGGCACCTGCCTCGAGGGCTTCGCGCCCGCCCTCCTCGACCCGGAACCTTTTCACCGCATTGATGGCGGCGTCGCCCCAAATTATTTGCGCCCAAGCGCGGCGAGCCTTATACTTTCGGGAAAAGACGCGCGGAACGAGCCGTTTTCAAGCCGGGGACCGTGGAGGAATGATGAAAAGCACGCCTGCGCTCAAGGCATTGTGCCAGCCGACACTCAAGGCAAACGAACTCTCCATCCATCCGAATGACGGCTTCGACCTTGGCATGATGATGACCGCATACGATGTCGAGATCGACGGCGACGGGCCTGGCCGCGTAAGGCTGCGCAACGAGTGCCCGAAGGAATGCATCGAACTGCCGCCCAAGCTCTATGAGAAATTCGGCAAGCCCCGCAATGCCATCCTCAAGTTCGACGGAACAAAGCTCTTTATCGAATCCTGCTGACCTGCTGACCCGGCAAGGCCTTCGTTTTCCCATGGGCGCAGTCCGCCTCTCAAGGTATGTAGGACTCACCCCCGAGGTAATAAATGGCCGCGAAGTTGACGGTCGAGTCCTTCTCGAATTCGAAGGCCTCGGCATAGCCCGGGACCCTGAGGATTATCGAGTCCTTGTCCACCCGGGCCTCGACGTCCAGGTCTAGGACTTCCCCCCCATCCTCAGTGAGCGCCCACAATGAGGCCTGGCAAGCCTTGAGGAGGGTCGTCTCCTCCTTCTTGCCGCCGCCCATCTTGAAATGCGACAGGCTCACGGAATAGTCGTCATTGCCATCGCCGTCGATGTCGAAATTGGCGGACCAGTCGTATTCGAGTTCGTCTTTCGGGACCTCGGCCGAGTTGAAGACAAAGGTCTTCTGCATCGACTTGAGGCCCAGCGTCACGACCAGATCCCCGTCATCGTCCTCGATGGACGCATTCACGAGTTCAAGGGTCCTTGGCCGAGCGCGTGGCGGGAGACACGGAGCGGTCCATGAAGCTGTTGCAGCAATCCCCCAAAGCCATGGCAAGGCGGGGTTGGACCGCTTTTTTCGCAAGGAGGTCCATGGGATAGGCGAGGTCCACGAGGTCATGGTTCTGAAGGGCCATATCAGGCTAGCGGTCCTTCTTGCTCGACATCCTTCCGCCGTGGCCGCTGTAATAGAAAAGGACAATGTCATCCTTGGCGACGGCGAGGGCCTTGAACTCCTTTTCCAGGAGGGGCTTGGACCAACCATCCACCACTTCGGCCCATTTCCTGATAACGGCGAGCTTTTCCGCGTCCGCGGAGGCTACATCGAGGAAAACCTTGACCTTGAGGCCCAGGCCGGTTTCCTTCTGGGCATCGCGGAGGAAAGCACCCATGTTCACGACATCATAGATGCAGCCAATGCCCTCATCCTCGGTATTGGCGAAGATGTAGGCATAAAAGGTCGCCGCAAAGGCGTTCGCACCCGCGTACAGCAGGGCAATGGCGAATATCGCAACGGCGATGCGTCTTCACATGCGGTCCTCCGTGAAGGTGGATTCAACGATATTAGATCGACGACGGTCCCGAGGCAAGCTTGGCCGCAAGGCTTGAAGGCACGAGCATTGCGGGATGTCCCGCTTCGCGCGATAATCCGCTTCGGCCGACGGAGGAGGAAAAGCATGCGCCGTCCCTTACGATCCTTCCTTGTCATCGCCTCGGCATTTGCCTTCCTGGCGGCCGCCACGGCTTCCTTTGCGGTGGCAGGGAAGGCCTGGACCGTCATGGTCTACATGATGGCCGACAACGACCTCGAGGAATCCGCCGTCGCCGATCTCGACGAGATGGCTGCCTCGAATATCGGTGATTCCTGCAACCTTGTCATCCTTGCCGATAGGGGATCCCTTTATACCTCCGCTCCGGCAGGCGGCCTCCCCGCCTGGTCGGGCGCGAAACTCCTTGTCGCATCCGGTGGCCACATGAAAGAACTGGCCGATTGGGGAAATACCGACCTGGGAAAACCCGAGACCCTGGCAAGGTTTGTCGCGGACAGGATCGTGAACAATCCCGCGCAGCGCTATGCCCTGCTTTTCTGGGACCATGGCGGCGCATGGACAGGCTTTGGCATAGACGAATCGGCGGGTTCGCGGCTCCACATCGGGCAGATCGAGGAGGGCATCAAGGCCGGCCTTGGAAAGGCAGGCCGCGCAAAACTCGACCTCCTCGGCTTCGATGCCTGCCTCATGGGGAATTTCGACACCATCTCGCGGCTTGATTCCTTGGCAAGCTTCTACCTCGCCTCCGAAGAACTGGAACCTGGCCATGGCTGGGATTACAGAAGCCTGGGGACGCTGAAGTCGAAGCCCGAGTCGAGCGCCCTCGAGCTTGGCACCGCCTTGATCGACGGCTACATGAAACAGGCGGCTGCCGAGAAAAACGGGGACAGGATCATGCTTGCCCTTGTCGACCTGGAGAAATTCGGCGCTCTGGAAAAAGCGGTCGGTGAATTCGCCGCCGCCGCAAAGAAGGACATCTCCTCCTTCGCTCCGGGCCTTGGCAGGGGCGTCGGCCTTGCCCTCGCCTTCGGGAAGGCGGGCAACCCGGAACAGGATTCCCACCTCGTGGACCTCGGGTCCTTCGCCATTGCCGCGGCCAAGGAATGCCCCAGCCTCGCGCCGCGCCGCGATACCCTCCTCAAGGCCCTGAAGGCCGCCATCCCCGTCCTCAGGAAAGGCTCGATACTGAAGGAATCGACGGGCATCTCGGTCTATTTCCCCAACCGCTCAAGGCTCTACAACAAGGATTGCCGGAGCAAGGGACAGGGGGACTGGGTCGATTTCCTGGATGCCTATTTCTCGAGCGCGGCGGAAAGCCAAGCCAGCTTGACCGCGCCGCGGTTCGACGCGGTCGACAACGAAGGAGAGGCCTGGTTCGAGGAAGGCTGGATGTATCTCTCCGGAAATTTGGTGGACGGCAGCTCCGCGGGAGTCGTGGACGCCACCTTCTATTACGGCATTGTCGAAGGTGACCAGATCATGCTCCTCGGGGACGACGAGGCCAGTTTCGACGACGAGACGGGAGAGGTCACCGGCGCCTGGGATGGCCTCGTCCTCCGCCTGAGCCAGGGAAACAAGGAGACCTGGGGCTACCTAAGCCTGTCCGAAACCGAGGAGGGGAATTCCCTCTACTCGATCCCCTTCGCCTATTTCAAGAGCGGCGCGATTGACGAAGACTCCATGGAATATGCCTGGCTGGACCTTGTGGTGGACGGGAATGACGACATTGTCAGCTCCACGCTGTATAAGGAAACAGACGATGACCTGATGGCGGAGCTCAAGCCTGTAAAGGGCTCCAAGCTCGTGCCCCTCATCGACATCGAAACCGCCGACGGCGACATCGAACAGGTCATGACCGAGGATTGGGGCTTTGACGCCCGGGACTGGGAATCCATAGAGATCGATTTCGAGGAGGTCGAGTCGGGAACGCCCGTCTATCTCGAACTTTATGTCACCGACGCCATGGACGAGGGCGATTACCTCTACGCGGAAAGCGAGTGGCCTTGAACCCTGGGCGCTTGTCCGCGTCGGCGCCTTATTTTTTCGCCTTGAGCGCGGCTTCGAGGGTCTTGGCGAGCTGGGCTCCGCGGAGCTCGCTGTCACGGGCGACGATCTTTCCGGTATCGCCGTCGATTAGGAAGGGGAAAGGGATGCCTTCCACCTTGTAGGCGGCGGAAATGGTGGTTCCCTTGCCGTCGACATCGGAGTCGTCATCGAAGACCTGGGGCCAGGTCATGCCCTGCTTTTTCATGGTTTCCAGCGCGGTCTTCAGGTCGGTCGGGGTATCGAGGGTAATGCCGAGGAAGGCCAGCTTGCCTGATCCGTATTTCTTCCAGGCCGCGACAAGGCCGGGTACCTCCTCCATGCAGGGCGCGCACCACGTGGCCCAGAAGTCCATCAGGATAAGCTTGCCCTTGAAGGACGCGCTCAAGTCGATCGTCGCTTTCCCATCGATGGTGCTGGCCTCGAAATCGACAGCCCATTGGCCCAAGCCGTCCGCGGCCGCGGCCGGAAAGCCTCCGAGGCTGGCAAGGCTCAGCAAGGCAAAGAGGAACCGCCGAACCTTCATCATCATCTCCAGCAGCAAGCCTGTACTTCCATCCTAGGTGTTTTGATTATAGACCGATTCCACCGGACAGGGTAGGCTCATAGCCATGGATTGTCTTTTGATGGCCTGGAAACCGGGACTCAAGCGTCTCGCCGCCCTGTCCTTCCTCACGGTCGCGACCGCGATAGCCGCATCCGCGCTTGCCGCGCCGGTCGGAGCCAGGCTCGTCGCCGAAAGCGACACGATCAAAGCGGCCGAGCCTTTCTGGATCGCCCTCGTCCTCGACGTGGAGCCAGGCTGGCATATTTATGGAAGGGAACCGGGGGATACGGGGCTTCCCACACAACTCGAATGGGAACTCCCGTCCGGATTCGAGGCCGAGGCCCCTGTTTTCCCTGCAACCAAACGCTATGAAAGCGACGGCATCGTGAGTTTCGGCATGGAAGGGCAGGTTGTCATCCTTACCCGGATCCGCCCCCCTAAAAGCCTTGGGCACGATCCCAGGTTCACCCTCCATGCTGGCGCAACCTGGCTCGCCTGCAAGGAAAGCTGCATACCTGGCAAGGCGAAGCTCGAGCTGTCGCTCCTAGCCTACGATGGCAAGGGAGCCGGGGAGAGGCAAACTGGCCTGTCCGCGAATGCCGGCGACAAAGGCCTTTTCCCTGCGGCCCGCGCAGCGGCAGGCATCCCGGAGACAATGGATACGGCCAGCCCTTCTTCGGGCAAGGGCCTTGTCCTCGCGCTTTTCCTGGCTTTCCTCGGGGGCATCATCCTCAATCTCATGCCCTGCGTGCTCCCAGTCCTCTCGCTCAAGATCACTGGCCTCATGCGGAGGGCAGGAGAGAGCGGGAAAGAAGGGCTCGCCCAAGGCCTTGCCTACGGCGCCGGCATCATTGGCGCGTTCGAAGGCTTGGCCATCGTCATCATCATCATGAAGGCCGGAGGGCAGTCCGTCGGCTGGGGCTTCCAATTCCGCAATCCGTCCGTCATCGCACTGACCGCCGCGCTGTTCTTCATGGTAGCGCTCAATCTATTCGGCCTTTTCGATGTCGGTTTCAGGATAGCAGGCTTGGCCGGCAGCGCTTCGGCAAAGGGCTCCAAGGGGGGCGGCCGCCTTGCTTCCTTCGCCGAAGGCTTCCTGGCGACCTTCGCCGCCACTCCTTGCACGGCACCTTTCATGGGAGCCGCCCTTGGCTGGGCGCTTGCCCAATCTGCGCCGGTGACCCTCGCGGTCTTCGCGTCCCTCGGCCTTGGCATGGCCCTTCCCTTTGTCCTCCTCTCGGCCAAGCCAGCCCTTTTCACGCGACTGCCTCCGCCCGGACGCTGGATGGAATCCCTGCGCATCGCGATGGGCTTCCCCATGGCGGCGACCGCGCTTTGGCTCGCCCACATCCTTGGTCGACTCTCGGGCGGGGATGCCGTGTCGCGCCTCTATGCCGGACTTCTGGCCTGCGCCATCGGCGCCTGGATACTCGGGCGCTGGGGACATATCGCCGCTCCCCGGAAATGGCGAGGCCTCGCGGTCATCGCGGCCGGGGCATTCATCCTGGGTGGAGCTGCCTTCGGGGCAATTCCGCCGCGGGGCGGAGGAGGCGAAAAGGCAGAACTTGCCGGAGCCGGGAACGGAGGATCATCCAAGGAGCAAGAGGGCAGCCTTGCAAAGGCCGCCGATGACTGGGAAGCATGGACACCGGCTCGATTCGCCCAGCTCAGGGCCGAAGGAAAACCGGTCTTCATCGCCTTTACGGCCGAGTGGTGCCTTAGCTGCAAGGTCAATGAAAGCGCCGTCCTGGACAGGGAAGGCGTGAAAGCGAGCTTCCGAAAAGCGGGAGTTGTCCGGCTCCTGGCCGACTGGACAGCCCCGAACCCCGATATCGAGAAGTTCCTGGCCGAAAACGGCAGGGCAGGCGTCCCTTTCTACCTCCTTTATGGGCAAGCCGGCAAACCTGCCCGGGTCCTTCCGGAAATCCTTACCCAGGCCATCGTGGAAAACGCGCTCAATTCCTTGCCCTGACCATTGCCCTCTGGCACCGGTTCCTTGATCGCTCAAAACGGCCATCTTCATGAAAGCGCCAAAAGGGGATGCCATGTTTGACCACCATCGCCCCAGGTTGTGGTCCGCCCTTGCCCTTGTTTTTTGCCGCCCTCGCGCAGCTGGCGATGGCGGAATCGAGCCTCGAGAAAATCCTCGAGGAAGGCGGATTCGCGAGGCTCGGCGATACGCCCATTGCGAGTTTCACCCTGATGAGCCTGGCGGGGAACATGGTTTCCGAAGCCTGGTTCGAAAAAAAACCGCGCTTGTCTTCCTGTGCTCGGGCAGGCCGCCCGAGTCGCTTTCCGCCCTCACCGACATCCCGGAAGGAATGGGCTTCATGGTCATCTCGACGGATGCCCAAGCCGACGCGCGCTCGGCATTTTTTCGCCGCCGACATGGATAATCGTGCTTCCTGGCGGCAGGCTCCATGCGGCCAGGATCGGAAGCCTTGATGGGAAGTCCCTTGCCGGGATCCGGGCTGCGCTGGCTCCCCTGCAAGGTCCAACCTGCGATGGAAGTGCCGTCGGAACCGCAGCTGCCGCAGGCGGGAATGCCCTCGCATCGAATCCTGTTCTTTCATCGATTGAGCGCCAGGTCCTGGCGGAGTTCAATCTCGCGAGGCAAGACCCTGGCGCCTACATCGCCAAACTGAAGGCATATCGGTCCCAGATAAACGGGAGGAGCGGGGCGACCAGGCATACGGGCAGCGACGGCTCGAGTCCCGCGGACCGCCTTGCCCGCTACGGCAAATGGCAGGGTACGATGGGCGAGAACATCGCCTACGGAGGGGAGACCGACGAGGAATTCGTTTTCCGGCTCATCGTGGATGACGGTGCCGCCTCAAGGGGGCACCGGAAGAACATCTTCAACGCGGACTTCCTCGCAGTGGGCATCGCGGCAGGAGAGCATCCAGGCTACAGGACTGTCTTCGCCATGGAATTCGCGGGCGCCTATACCGAAGGCAGCCGACCATTATGTTAATAATTATTATCATAGCGATTTTATAGATAAACATTGACACGATCGAAACCAGAGGCTAGCTTTTACGTGACGCAAACGATGCCAGTGAGGCTGAAAAGCGTGCCCAAGGGATTCATGTCCCGTGGATATCCAAGTCCAGGAGCGAAGCATGGCCGAAAAAAAGAAACCGGAGATGAGCCGACAGACCTTTATAAAGCTGATGGGAGCCGGAGCTGCGGCGGTGGCTGGCACCGCCCTCGCCCCCCAGCTTGCCGCCCAGACTCCTTCCTCGACAGCGACAGCCGCGTCGGCCAAGGCCGGACCGATCCCGACGACTTGGGACGTCACCGCCGACGTCGTCGTCCTGGGGGCTGGAGCCGTTGGGCTGGCCGCCGCCATCAGGGCGGCGGAAGGTGGCGCTTCGGTCCTCGTGATGGACACCAACTATGACATCGGCGGGCACGCCATCATTTCCGGCGGAAACGTTCCCTTGGGCGGCGGAACAAGCTACCAGAAGAAATACGGCATCGAGGACTCGGCCGAAACCCTCTTCCGCGACCTCACCGACTGGTCGGTCGTCGAGGTGAGCGGCATGCCTGAATACCGCTACAATGACCGTGGGGTCCAGCGCGCCCTCGCGGACAACGAGGCCCAGACCTTCGAATTCCTCCTGGCCCACGGCGTTCCCTTCGTGGACAAGGCCCCCGACAATTCTGGTGGCCACGCCGTCGGCGTCTCCGCCAAGCGCGAGCACCACACCGTCTGGACCAAGGGCCAGAGCCTCGAAAGCCCCGCCGGCGCCGGCGGCACGAGCCTCATGCGCGCCCTCGAGGACAGCGCCAGGAAAGCCGGCGTGAAGTTCCTCCTCAACTACCACATGGATGCCATCTACCGCGAGAAGCCGGATGCCGGCCGTGTGCTCGGAGTCAAGGCCCATTACACCCCGACCATCCTCCCGGGAACCACGGTACCCTTGAAGAGCTTCCGCTCCGACGGCAACCTTGCCATGGCCAGCCCGACCGTGACAGTCCGCGCCAAGAAATCCATCATCATAGGCACCGGCGGAAGCACGGGGAACGTCAACTTCCGGAGGATGAGCGATGGCCGCCTCACCGAGGAAATGCCGTTGGCAGGCGACGAGTATTCGCCGCAGGACGCGAGTGGAGAGTTGGCCGCAATGGCGATCGGCGCCACCCTCTGGGGTTCCGCCAACCAGACGATGGACCGCAACGGCTCCCTGCGCAAGCGCCCCATCATCGGCACCCGTACCAACTATGTGGGCTGGACCAAGGATTCCCCGCTCTTCCCGAAGGTCAAGGCCTCCGGCATCAACATCCGCACCTGGCAGGACGCCATCATCGTCAACCAGATGGGCAAGCGCTTCTACAACGAGATGGAGGACGGCTACCCGAACGGCACGACCGAAGGCTCGATCAAGCCGTACGTGCATGGCAACTGGCGCAACGCCCAGAACGTCAAGTTCGCCCCCATGAACTATCCGGACGCCGCCTTGGCCATGAACGAGGGTTCAACCGCTCCCGATTTCGGCTCCGGTCCCCAGTGGGCCATCTTCGATTCAGAGGCCGTGAAGCGGGAGAAGTGGGTCATCGACGGAACCACCACCCATCCCGACTATTTCTTCAGCGCTCCGACCCTCGCCGAACTCGCGGCCAAGATCGCGGCCTGCCCCTATTCCAAGGTCAAGATGCCCGGAGCCAACCTGGAAGCGACGGTCGCGGAATACAACAAGGCCGTGGAAGCGGGAGTGGACGAGGCTTTCGGCAAGCCGAAGCCCCAGTTCAAGATCGAGGCTGGTCCTTTCTACGCCGCCTGGGCGACGATCACGGTGCATGATACCTATGTGGGACTCCGGATCAACATGAAGTGCCAGGTCATGACGCTCGAGGGCGAGGTGATTCCCGGCCTCTATTGCGGCGGAGAGTCCGCCGCCGGCTGCAGCCAGCACGGTCTTGCCCGCTGCTTGACCCAAGGCTACATCGCGGGCGCGGAAGCGGCGAAGTGATTTCCTAAGGCGGGGAGCCAGGAGCCATCGTGCCTTGGCTTTCCGCCCGCTTTCCCGAATGGACGGCGCCTCACGGCGCCGCCCTACCCTGAAAACCTGGAGCCGTCGATGCACCTTCATTCACGGGCCGCGAAAGCCCGGTTCTTTTCCGCAGTCTGCCTGGTCCTGTCCGCCATGCTAGGCTGCACCTCCAATTCCGCCTCCGAAGCCAGGAGTTCGAGTAACCAGGCCCCGAACGCGGTCGGGGACCTTCGGATCGTCCCGATATCATGGAGCACAAACGCCGGCAACCTGATGCCAGCCGCAAAAGCCAGAAGCGGGACAGCCAAAGTCCCCGTCCAGTCAATACAGCCGACCGCAGGGGAAAAGACGGACGCCACGAGCGCGGCGACCGGCACGGCCACGGACAGCGCGGAAAAACCGGCAACCGAAAAACCAGAGAGCATCTCTGGCGCCACCCTTGGCGCTTCGGAAGCCAAGGATGCGGCATATTGCCTCAAATGCCACGGCCCCTTCGAGAAGATAGTGGAAAGGACAAAGGCTTTCGTCACTGAATGGGACGAGCACGTCAATCCCCACCTATATGTGCCCCATGACTCCAGGACCATCGTGGATTGCGGCCAATGCCATGCAGGGCACGCGATTCCCTTCAAGGCGGGAGAGGCCATCCCCAAGGCCACGGTCAAATACTGCTATTCCTGCCATCACTCCGAAGAGCTTGTGAATTGCAAGGAGTGCCACAAGAATTGAATTCGCCGGCACGGATCTTTTTCGCGGCCGCGATGACCGCCCTCCTGGTTTCCGCCTGCGGCGAGCTGCCGGGAAAGGCGGCGACCCTGGACGAGATCGATTCCCGTGCGCTGTCCTATTCCGGTTCCCCAGCCAAGGATCTCGTGGTGGCGGGGATCAACGCCTTCGCGGTTGATCTCTATGTGCGCCTCGCCGCCAAGGACTCCGGCAACCTTTTTTTCGCGCCCTTCTCCATCGAAAGCGCCTTGGCCATGACCTGGGCCGGAGCGAAGGGCAGCACCGCGGACCAGATGGCGAAGGCCCTCCACTTCGGTGCCGACCAAGAGGGCTTCCACGAGGCTTTCGGCGCACTTGTCGAGGATATCGGCAACGCAGGATCCAGGGAAGGTTATGAGCTGAGTACGGCCAACAGCCTTTGGGTCCAATCCGGCTTCACCCTCCTCGAAACCTTCACGAGCATCCTCTCTGCCTCATACGGCGCCCTCCTCCATCCCACCGATTTCCAGGGAGCCTCCGAGACAAGCCGACTCGCGATCAACGATTGGACAGCGACCCAGACGAAGGCCCGCATACCCGATCTCCTGCCTCCGGGTTCAATCGACGCAGGCACGAGGCTCGTGCTGGCAAATGCCCTTTACTTCAAGGGAAGCTGGGCCCGCACATTTCCCGCCGCGGATACCAGCCAGGCTCCCTTCAACCGGGCAAGGGGTGACAGCATAGAAGTGCCGATGATGCGCCAGTCTGCCCAGTTCCGCTTTGGGGCGAGCGGGGGAACCAAGGCGCTCGAGTTGCCGTATACCACCGGCGACATATCCATGCTCCTCATCCTTCCTGAGGATCCAGCCGGATTGGCAGCGCTCGAAGCGGACCTTCAAGGCGGCATCATCGACCGCCTTGTCGCCGCCATGTCCGCAGTGGATGGACTCGAGATCCTCTTGCCCCGCTTCGGTTTTGCCGCCTCTTTCGCGTTGAGACCCGAACTCGAGTCGCTCGGCATGACCGATGCCTTCACTGACAGCGCGGACTTCACGGGCATCGCGGCCTCCCCGCCGCTTTCGATAGGCGACGTGTACCACAAATCCTTCGTGCTCGTGGACGAGGAAGGGACGGAAGCCGCGGCAGCGACCGCCGTGACCGTCGGAGTCACGGCGATGCTCGAGGGCTTCCGCGCCGATCATCCCTTCATTTTCCTGATCAGGCACAACCGCTCGGGAGCCATCCTTTTCATGGGCCGGGTCGTCGACCCCTCCGCCACCCTGGGATAGCCCTTGGCCCGTCTCCGGGGATTCCCGCCCGTCGGCGCGCCCGAGCCAAAGGTCCTCATACTTGGTTCCTTTCCCTCGGCCCTCTCCCTCTCAGGCGGCCAGTACTACGGGAACCACCGCAACCATTTCTGGCCGATGGTCGCCGGGATCCTGTCCCGTGCCCGGGGCGAGGCGCTTGCCCCGCCCTGCCCTCCCGACTATGCCTCCCGGCTCCGGCTCCTCGAGGAAGGCGGCATCGCGCTCTGGGACGTGATAGGTTCCTGCGAACGCGAGGGAAGCCTCGACGAGGCCATTGTCGCCGAGGAGCCCAACGGGATCCCAGGCTTCCTGCGCGCCCACCCTTCGATCCTGGCAATTGGTCTCAATGGGGGCAAGGCCGCGGCGTCGTTCAGGAAGCACTTCTGCCCCGCGCTCGGGGCCAGGCCCTTTGCGATGGGAAAGCCCGTGGAATGGAAGGACGGTGCGCCGGGTGGCTTGGGACTGACCCTTGTGCGCCTGCCCTCCACAAGCCCCATCCCGACACGCGATTACCGTTCGGCAAGTGACAAGGAGGGCATGTGGGAGGACTTCATCCTCGGTAGCGTGACTCTTGGTAGACCGGCGGATCAATCCCGGTCGTAGATGCGCTCCACCCTCGCGTTGATCTGGCAGGTCACCTCATAGGTGATCGTGCCAAGGGCCTTCGCCCATTCCTCGCAGGGGATCTCCTCCCTTCCCGACCGCCCCATGAGGACGACTTCATCACCGACGCGCGCACCTGTCTCCGGGCCAAGGTCGATCATGCTCTGGTCCATGCACACACGCCCGACTATGGGGCAGGATTTCCCGTCCACCAGGGCCCTTCCCCTGTTGGAGAAGAGGCGGTTGAAACCGTCGGCATAGCCCGCGGGGATGGTGCCGATATACGTGTCGCGGGTGGCGGTCCAGGTGCGCCCGTAGCCGATGTTCGTGCCTGCGGAGACCTTCTTGACGAAGGAGAGCCGGGTGAGGACGCTCATGCCGGGGAAAAGCGGAATGGTCCTCGGCGTCCCTTCGTCCGGATAATGGCCATAGGCCATGATGCCAGGCCTGACCATGTCCATCCAGGCTTCCTCGTGGCCGAGGACGGCGCCTGAATTGGAGCAATGGGCCAGGTCGAGCCGGCGACCGAGGGCTCCATTCACCGCATCCACCACGGCCTTGAACCGCGCGACCTGGGAGCGCGTGTAGGCGCCGTCCCTCTCGTCGCTGACGGGCAAGTGGGAGAAGACGCCCTCGAGGCACAGCGAAGGGCAAGCCCTCTCGATATGGAGGGCCAGGTCCGTGGCCTCGTCGGCCGGGACTCCGATGCGGCCCATGCCCGTGTCCACTTTCAGGTGGACGAGAACCGTCTTTCCGGCCGCTGAAGCGGCGCGTTGTGCGGCATCGATATTGGCCCTTTCGCAGACGGCAAGGGCCATCGCGCCCGAGACCGCGGCGTCCATCTCCTCGGGGAAGGCGGGACTGAGCTTGAGTATCGGAAGCCCGATCCCTGCCCGCCTTAGTTCGAGCCCTTCGGGCACGGTCGCCACGCCGAGCCAATCCATTCCCGCCTCGGCGGCCACTTTCGAGACCTCGACGGCCCCGTGTCCGTAGCCATTCGCCTTGACCGCGACAAGGACCTTGCGCCCAGGGCCTACGGCGGCGCGGATGCCTTCGAGATTCCGTCGGATATTGCCCAGGTGGACCCTGGCATGTGTCTGGTAAAGCATTTTCGGCGACCTTATTCTTCCACGACGACTTTGGAGACGTAGGGAGAGGTGGACAGCGCAAGAAGGGCGCCGTAGCCGGGCCTGAAGGCCACTTCGTCCCCGACCTTGATCTCGCTCGCGGCCTCTTCCACGTCGAGGATGAGATGGTCGGATGAGCCGCCAAGGACGATGATGCCCTTGTCCTCGGGCTCGATCCCGTCCACCACGACGTCCTGCCTGCCGATGATGCAGATGGCCCGCTTCCTGATCCCGCGGTCGATGAAGTTGGTCGATCCGCCGAAAGCGTCCTGACCGCGGTCGCCGATGGGCACGGAGGGCTTTTGCTCCACCTCGATCACCTCGGCGACGACCCGGAAAGTATCCTGCCTTGTTCCCGGCCATGGGGTCCGGTCAATGACATTGCGGCCGAGGACGATGGCTTCGCCGATCCTGAAGTGGTTGATCTCGCGCGGCATCCTGCCGGAGGCGAGGAGGGGCAGGTTCGCGCTGTTCCCTCCGGACAACAGGCCGAGCTCGAGGCCGGTGGCCTTGCGGCAGTGGTCGCGGATCTCGACCAGGGTCCGCATGTTCTGTTCGCTCGGGATGACCCCGCCGTAGCAGGCGAGGTTGCAGCCGAGGCCGATGACATCGATGCCCTTGAGCGACGCCGCCTCCTTGAGGAGCTCCGGCGCATGGTCAGGCCAGACCCCCTCGCGGAGGTCACCGACATCCACCATCACGATCACCTTGTGCCTGACACCTTGGGCGAGCGCCTCTTCGGAGAGTTTCCGCAAGGTCGGCAATCCGGAATTGAGGCTGATCTCGCAGTCATGCACGACATCGGCTATCTCCGACAGCGCGGGGAGCCGGAGGAGGAGCCTCGGCAAGGTGACGCCCATCTCCCCGATGGACCGCAGGTTGGAGATGCGGCTGTCCGCGATCATGTCGGGATCGGCCTCGTAGAGGGCGCGGGTCACGCCCAGGTGGGCCGAGGTCACCTTGGTCACGCAGGCGATCTGCGCCCCATGGCTCCGGCAGAGCTTGATGACCGACCTCGCGTTCGCGCGGATACGGTCCGGATATATCTCGAGCCTCGGCGTCCTGAATCGCATGATGTCCCTCCTTGGTCCTTTCGCTTCCCCTGCGGTGCCCCTTGGGCCCTTCAGGCGCCCAGTTCACCTTTCACCCACGCCTCGAAAGTCTGCTTGACATCCGCCGGATAGGCCTGGGCTATCGTCCCAAGGGCGGAGAACCGGTAATCCTTGTCGATGAGTATGCGCGCCTCGGGGGGAGGGAGGAGGTGCTTGCCCGGCCCGAGACAGATGGACCTGAGGCAATCGGCCGCCCCCTCGACGCGCGTAAGCGCGCCTCCCGTGGCGACAACCCACTTGATGGCCGTCAGGTCCTTGCCTTTCATGACCTGCTTTTTCCCCGTGGGCGTATAAAGATCGGTGAGCTTCCCTGCATGCCGGCGCACGCCGACGTCGACGGCCCTCGCGCAGAGCCAGCGCGTAAGCTCCTTTTCACGTTCCGTGGAAGGCATCGCCTGGAGGTCCACCATGCGCGCGGTCCACGCGCTGTCGCCTGTCATCTCGACGATGTTCGCCGCGTTCACGAAAACGCCAAGATCGCCTTCCACAGTCCGTTTCGCGCGCGGCTCGGGCTCGACCGCCTTCGACATGTTCTCCGGGTTGCCCTCCGTGACGCTGTGCACGTCGGTGGTTGCCCCGCCCACGTCGAAGACCAGGCAGTCGCCGAGGGCTTCGGCGAAAAGCTCGGCACCGCGGAGGACGGCTCCCGGCGTGGGGAGGATCCCCCAGGAGCTCAGGCCCGCGAACCTCTCCATGCCGGGGGCATGGATGATGTGGCGGCCGAAGGCCTCCTGGATGCTCCTGCGCAGCGGATCCACGTTGAGGACATCCACCTCGGGAAAAACATTGTCAACTATGATTATCTCGACGCCCGCTTCGTGGAAGATCCGCTGTATGGGCTTGTGCAGCGCCGAGTTGCCCGCGTAGACCACGGGAGCCTTGAGGCCTAGGCCCGCTAGCTTCTCGGCGTTCGCCAGGACGATGGCCTTCTCGCCGAACTCCACGCCTCCGGCCAGGAGCACGATGTTGGGATCGAGCTGCCGTATCTCCTCGAGCTCCCAGGCCTCGAGGGCGCCCGCCGTCACCTTCTTCACGATGGCCCCGGCTCCGAGGGAGGCCTCGTGGGCCGCCCTTGCCGTCATGCTGTAGGTGAGGCCGTGGACCGTCATGCGCAGGCCGCCGGCCGCCGAGCTGTTCACGAAGGTCTCCGGCTTGCCGACGGGAGCCCCGAAAGCCGCCTCGAGGCCGGCGATCGCCTCGGAGACACCGATGCCCACATCGCCCCGGGCTACAGAGGTCTTCGAGAAGCCCTGGGCGACATGGACGAATCCCCCGCCGGTGAGGAAATTGAAGCCGTTCGCCTTGGTGATCGTCGACCCGACCTCGATGGTCAGGATATCCATGCTCTCAGGCAAATTCCCCTCCGCACCGACAGGGCCTCATCACACCACGCCGCGGGTCTTGAGGGTCTTCACGATCGCGTTCACCACGTGGAAGCCCTTGGTGCCGCGGCCGAAGGTCGCGTCGAGCCCGGTCTCGGCGGCCATGTCTCGGTTGACCTGGGTGCCACCGGCGATGAGGACGATCCTGTCGCGGATGCCCTTTTCCTTGCACAGCTCCGCGAGCTTCCTCATGTTCTGGCGGTGCACGTCGTTGTGGCTGATGATCGTAGAGATCAGGATGGCCTGCGCTCCCGTCTCGATCGCCGCGTCCACGAGCTTGCCGACCGGCACGGAAGTGCCGAGGTAGGTGTACTTGACGCCATACTTCTCGATGCCGCCATGCTTGATGTCGAGGATCTCGCGCAAGCCCACCGAATGCTCGTCCTCGCCGACGGTCGCCGCGATGACCTTGATGCCGAGCCGCTTTACCACCTCGCGGACCTCCTCCTCGGGGAGCATGACCTCCTTGGGCGGGATCTTGAGCTCCGACTTCCTCACGTCGAAGGCGACCTTGCCCTTCACCTCGATGAAGCAGCCTTCAGCCGGGTGCATGACCTGGAGGTTGACGATCTCGGGGTCCTTGAGGCCCATCTTGCGGGCCATCTCCAGGCCTGCCTCGCGGGCGATGTCCTCGGCCTCGGTCACGACAAACTGGAGAAGGACAGTCCCGTCGCCCGCCCACTCGGCCTCCGGCTTGAGGAGGTCCCCCTTTCGGTAGGCCAGGGTCTTGGACAGGCGCACATTCGCGTTGTCCTCGGGATCAAGCTCATCGATGTAGACGATCTTCTCCGGCTTGCACAGCGTGCAGCCGCCGATGGGATCGCAGGCCTTCCTGGTTCCCGCAGGCAGGTGGTTGGTCCCGAAGTGGTCGCAGACGGGAGCCATGTAGTCGCTGTCGCGCGCGACGATGGTATCCGCTCCCACCCCGCCCTTCCCGTCGCGGGCGATTCCGTCGTCGTTGCGGTTGGGGTACTTGCCTGAGTCGACGAAGAAGCCCTTCTCCACGGCGGCGAAGTAGCCGCCTGTCTCGATGACTTCCTCGAGGAAGGCCACCGCCCTTTCCTTGAGGTCGCGGACCATCTCGCCCAGCGGGCCGGCCATGTTGAGGCTGACCAGCTCCTTGATGCCGTCGAGGGCCGCCCAGGTCTGCTTCACCGTCTGGATCCCGCGGATGTTGTTGTAGTGCCAGGGAACGTTGCGCCCCTCGTCGGGGGTGATGGTGCTCTGGATGTCGGCGCTCGTCAGCATCGAGATGAGGGTGTCGATGGTGTGGGTCCGCACGGCCTCCTCGATGTCGGCCTCGATGTAACGGGTGTTCTGCTGCGCCCTCATCTTGAACTCGCTGAAGATCTCCCGGAGGGCGATCGCGTAGGGAAGGTCATACCAGAGCTTGGGCGCGGGCGGGGAGTCGGGCGGCACGGTCGAAAGGCCGATGAGGTTCTTGTCCATGCCGGCGGCCACGGAGAAGGCGCAGTTGATGCCGTGCTGGACCATGAGCTCCGGCATGACAAGCCAGCCCGCCTTGGCCGTCGCGTTCGCGTTGTGCGCTCCATCTATCTGGAAAATGCGAGCGCCGGCCATCACCTTCTTGGCTTCCGCCGCGTCGACGAAGGAGCGGTACATGTTCACGTTGCGGTAGAGGACGTTGTACTGGGGATCCTGGTGGGCACCGTTGATGCCTTCCTCCGCGAAGAGGACCGCGACCTCGGGACCCGCGACGCCGGAGACGTAGCTGTGGAAGTTGATGGGCCTGCCCACTTCCTCCTCGATCCGGTCACAGGCCTTGCGGCTGGCGCGGATCTGCTTGCGCGTGATGGGAACGCCGCCTGTGCCTTCGGGGGTGCCTTCCATGAGGCCGTCGATGTGGCTCTGGCCCGTCGTCCTGATGACCATGAGGTGGTCGGCGCCATGCCAGGCGGCCATGCGCATGCGGCGGATATCGTCCTCGAAGCGACCGGAGGCTATCTCGGTGGTCACGACACAGGAGGGCTGGGGATCGATGTGGTCGAAGTACTTGGACGCGGGGAGCCCGATGCTCCTCTTGAGGGGTTTCGACATGTTCCGGTAATGGAAGGGGCCCATGTCGACGCCTTCCTTGGGCACTTCGCGCCAGGTCCATCCCTTCCGGGGCGGATGGTAGGATTCGAGGCCCTCCATGATCTCTTCGATATCGAGCTTCTTCGTGGGATCAAGTTCCTTGTCTGCCATTTCTTTTTTCCCCTATTGCTGGAAGAGGCCGGTGAGGACGTCCTTGTCCTCGATGATGGCCTGCGCGGCCCCGCGGATGTCCTTTCCCGTCTTCTGCGAGACCCTGAGGACGGCATGGCCTGCGCCCTTTCCAAGGAGCCCCGCCTCGAGGACGCGCGTCACCACCGCATGGGTGGATACGCTGTCGATCCCCATGCGGAGGAGGACGGCCCGTTCGATCGAGGGCGAGGTGTGGGTCTTGGCCAGCTCGGCTATGGGTTCGACCAGCTGGTTGCAGAGTTTCCAGAACCTTTCCTTTATCTCCGCGTCGCTCATTTTCTTGAGTTCGACCTGCCGCTTCTCGAAGCGGGCAATCCTGTCTTCAGCCATTGTTTTCTCCTGTCGGTCCCGTGTCTCTAGTTGTCCAGTTCTTTGATCGCCTTCTTGACCCAGGCGACGTCCATCTTGAGGTCGGCTGCCAGGAAGCTGTAGTCGCCCTCCGTCCAAAGTCCCACAGGATGCGCCTTGGCCGCGTTCCTCAGGTAGGAGAGGCGGAGCTTGCCCATGTCCTGGACTTTCCCTCGCACCTGGTCCAAGACCTCGGGGATGACGATCGCCTTCCCAGGGACATTGTCGGCCGGATCTCCCCGCCGCACCTCCACGCCGTTCTCCCGCGCGAAGGACAGCTGGCTGTTGTGGTGCTTGCCGGCTCCGGTATATTCGGTCTCCTGGACCACGACGATCTCATCGCGCCCCATCTGCCGGGCCAAGGTCACCGCGGCGGTAAGGCTCGTGTTGCCGGCAGGTCCCCGCTCGAGGCCTTCGAGCTTGGTGAGGAGCTCCGTGATGTAGAAGACCTCTCCCTGGGTAACGAGCTGGTACTCGTCCATGTAGCGCAGGGACCTGGCCGCGTTGCGCGGCACATCCACCCGATCCGGCCAGGTGGCGAAGGGAACGCCGAAGCCCGTATGCCCCGTGGTGAAGGACTTGCGGTTGAAATCGCGGTCGGAGGCCATGTGGAGGCCGCCCAGGTCCACGGAACAGGCGACGATGCGGGTGTTCGCGCAGCCGGCGATCCCGAGGCCCCTCGCCGTCCCGGTGAGGTTGCCGCCGCCCGCATGGGTGATGACCACGGCATCGGGATCCTTTCCGCATCGCTCCCTGACCTGGGCCACGAGCTCGGTCCCGAGGGTCTCGACGCCCCGGATCCCGAAAGGCGTATAGAGGCTGGCATTGAAGAATCCGGTCTCCTCGAGGGTCCGAAGAAGGACATAGAAAAGCTCCGGACCGACCGAGAGCCGGAGGACCTCCGCGCCATAGGCCTCGCAGGCCCTGCTCTTCTCGATGATCTCCGGCTGGCATACGCCCCGGCTATCGAAGACTTCCTGCACGATGATGCACTTGAGTCCGCGCTGCGCGGCCTGGGAGGCCACGGCAGCGCCGTAGTTGCCGCTCGTAGCCGCGATGATGCCCTTGTAGCCCTTCTTTGCCGCTTCGTAGGCGCTGATAGAAGCCCTGCGCGCCTTGAAGCTTCCGGACGCGTTGGCCGCTTCGTCCTTGACGAAGATGCGCGCGCCCTTGCCCTTCCCTGCGGTCTTCCGCACGGCTTCGGTGATGTTCCGCAGCTCGAAGAGGGGAGTGTCCCCGACCTTGGTCTCGCGCTGGATGCGCACGATGTCCTCGTGGCTGTAGCCGGTCTCCCGCATCATGCGCTCGTAGTCGAAGGCTATGGGGCTCTGGACAAAGGACTCGTAGTCCATGCCCATCGCCGCCTTCATGATCTCGTTTTTGCGGGAAACCACCGCCTGGTAGGAAGTATCGCGGGGGCTCACCTTGCGGCCTCCGTGCCGATGGTGAGGAGCTCGGGAACGATGGTCCCGAAGCTGTGGCTGTAACTTGGATTCGCGACCCTGAGCCTACCCGAGAGCTCGCGGCCGATCATGGTGCTGACCGTCACCGCATCGCCTATCGAGGCGTCCTCGAGGAGAAAACCCGAGACGCGCATCACGAGCGGCGTCTTCCTCGTATCCTCGGGGAGGGTCGGGGCCCTCTCCTCCGGCCTGAGGATAGTCTCCTCGATCTCCACCCAGGTCCCTTTCGCTATCAAACCCACTTGAAGGCCTCCTTAGGCTGGCACCGAAACGCCTCAGTTCAGCGTGGCCCTGATCTGGTCGCGGAAATCGCCCATGATGGCGTGGGGCACAGGCAGGTCGATCATCGTCCTGAGTCCCGGTTCCGCGTTGATGACCTGGGGAATCATGTTCACGCACATCGCGATCGTCCCGAGCCCCCCGTCGACCTCGGGCTTGTTGGCGAGATTGATGGGAGGGGTGCCCTGGATGGTCACGTAGTCGCCCGTATGGGTGCCTTCCATCTCAGGCTCGATCTGCTGGGGATGGATCATGTCGATCTTGACCTTTCCGTCGACATGGCCTTGGCCGGTCATGTTGACCCCGGCCACGTCCCCGGCCTTCGCGAAGCCGTAGGGGGATTTGCGGTCGACCGTGGTGACGATGGGCTTCATCTGCTGCTCGAACTTCTCGACCTTCCAGCCGATCGCCTCGGCGATCATCGCGATGGACTCGTTGAAGCCCACGTGGCCCGCCATGGTGCCGTCCTTGACCGCCTTGTTGAAGGCGTCGAGGGTGAAACCGACGCCCTGCTCGTGCATGACAGTCGGTCCGAAGGGAGAAAGGCTGTTCACCCGCTTGGCCTCGATGTGCTCCACGTCGATCATGCAGCCCGTCATGATGATGACCAGGAGGTCCATGATGAGGCCCGGGTTGATGCCGGTACCCAGGATGGATACTCCGTTCGCCTTCGCTATCTTGTCGAGCTCGGCCGCGAGCTCGGGGCTCTTGGCCTTGGGGAAGGACATCTCCTCCGCGGTGGAGATCACGTTGACCTTCTTCTCGAGGCAGTACTTGAGCCTTGGAAAAGCGTCCTTGGTATAGGAATCGGTGGCGCACAACGCGACATCGCAGCATTTCTCGGTGAGGACTTCCTCGATCCTGGACTTGATGACGACGGGCTTGCGTGCGCCCCGCTCGATGCCGAGTAGGTCATGGATGTCCTTGCCCACGCGGTCCGGATGCATGTCGCAGACACCGACGATGTCCACGCCCTTTTTCTTGAGGAGCATCCTCGCCATTCCACTGCCCATGGCTCCAAAGCCCCAGATCACTACTCGTACATTCCTCATGAATATGCCTCCGGGTCGTACTTGACCACCAGCATATTATGCAAATACCGTGCCAATCATATATATTCTGTTGGAATTTGGATTGTTCGCAAATGCTGCGAAATACCGCAAGCTCTTCTGGCAAAATGATGGCTATGCGAATGAAGGCAAAAACTGACTGCATATAGATGCAGATGCCTATCAATGAGTAGCAAGTTTTTTTGCATAAATGCAATTATTATTGCTATTGGCCTTTCACCTATGGTTCCTCGAAGCTTGTTGGGAGCTTAAATGCCGTAGCGCTTCATCTTGTATTGGAGGCTCTGCCGCGAAATTCCCAGCCTGCGCGCCGCACGGGAGACATTCGAGGCACAAGCATCGAGGGCTTCATAGATGAGCCTTCGCTCAACATCCTCAAGATAGCCGCCCAGGTCTCCCGCAAAGCCCCCGGAAAGGGCGGAGCCGTTGGCCTTTGCCGGGGCGCGGCACGAAGGCAGGATGTCCAGATGGGGAGTAAGGTGCTCCTTGCCGAGGACGTGCTCGTCGTTCACCATGGACATCGCGCTTTCCAGGACGTTCTGGAGCTCGCGGATATTGCCGATCCAGCCATATTCCCGGAATGCTTCCTGGAGCTCCTGGGAAAGCATCCATACTTCCTTGCCCATTTTCCGGTTGAAGTGGCCCAGGAAATGCTCGGTAAGAAGGGGAATATCGTCCTTCCGCTCGCGAAGCGGCGGGATGGTGATGTTGATGACGTCCAGCCGGTAATAAAGGTCCTTGCGAAAGCTCCCGGCCTTCATCATCGCATGGAGGGGCTCGTTGCTCGCGGCGATGATGCGGACATCCACGACCACGTCCCGGAGGCCGCCGACCCGCCGGATATAGCCTTCCTGCAGGGCCCTGAGGATCTTGGCCTGGAGCGCAAGGCTCATCGAGTTGATTTCGTCAAGGAAAAGCGTCCCGCCATTGGCTTGCTCGAAAAGCCCCGGCCTATCCTCCGCGCCGGTGTAGCTGCCCCTTGAGGTGCCGAAAAGTATGCTTTCGAGAAGGGTATCGGGCATGGCGGCGCAATTGATCGCGATGATGGGCTGCTTCCCGCGGGTACCTTCGTTGTGGATGCTCTGGGCAAAAAGCTCCTTGCCAGTACCGGTCTCACCTTCGATGAGCACGCTGGAGTCCGATCGGGCCGCCTTGTGGGCTCTATCGATGGCTTCCAGGTACAGGGGATGCCTTCCGATGAGCATGTCGAAGGTATAGCTTCTCGGCTTGGAAAAACCTGGCCGGGGCGGATCGATGAGTTTTTGCTGGAGGTCGATGATCCTCTCGGAAAGCTTGTTTACCTCGGTATAGTTCTTGGCGATCTCCACGGCACCGATTATCCGGCTGCCCTTGAAAATCGGGAATGTCGTATTGACCGTCGAGATGCGCTTTTTCTTGAGATTGAGGTAGGACTGCCTGCGCAGGTCCACCGTGCGCCCGGTGTCGATCGCGGTGAGGAGGGTCGAATCGGCGGCAGTCCAGCTCGGAAAAACCTCGAGGAGGTGCTTTCCAAGGACTTCCTCTGCGGACAGGCCCTCGATGTTTTCCATGGCCCGGTTATAGAGGATGCTCCGTCCCTCTACATCCACGACATGGATGCCTTCTTCTATGGTATGCAAGATTTTTTGCATGGCCTCATGAAGGATTTCCTCGTCGGTCAGCCCCTCTCCATCCTTCGACGGCATTCCCTCCCCCAATCATCACTAGCCTTGCCGGATGCATGTCCTGCCGGCGCTGTCTGCGATAGTAACGAAGGAAGCGCTCTTTTGCCAGCGATTCCCGCAGGATCTCCCCTTCTCCCCTCCCATGGCCAACTGCTACACTTGTCCGCAGGCCGCCACCATGCCGGCCGCCGATCCTGGGAGTGGACATGACCAACAATGACGTGCTCATACGGCTGCGCTATGCCTTGAACATCACCGACCTCAAGCTCATCGAGCTATTTGCCTTGGCGGACTACAAGATCCAAAGGCCAGAGCTCGAAAGCCTTTTCAAGCGGGAAGACGAAGAGGGATACGTGGAGTGCGACGACGCCATGGTGTCCCTTTTCCTCAAGGGCCTGGTCACGAGCCGCCGTGGAAAGCGAGAGGAAAAGCAATCCAGCCCCTCGGCGGCGCAGGTCGTATCGAACAACGACATCCTCAAGAGCCTGCGCATCGCGCTGGAGCTCAAGGACGACGACCTCTTGGGCATCATGGAACTGGCCGGGGTCAAGGTCTCCAAGTCCGAATTGTCAGCCCTGTTCAGGAAGCCCGGCCATCCAAATTACCGTCCCTGCGGCGACCAGTTCCTGAGGAACTTCATCGCAGGCCTGACCGCGAAATACCGGGTCTGACAATGGGCGAGGGAGAAGAGCGGCATGTCCGCCGCAAGCGCTATCGCGGCAACCACCCCAGGACCTTCGAGGAAAAATACAAGGAGCTCGATCCGGCTCGATACGGGGCGGACCTTGAAAAAATCCTCGCCCGCGGCGATACGCCTGCGGGCAGCCACCGTTCCATCATGGTGGCCGAGATCCTCGCCGTCCTCGCCCCGAAACCGGGTGAGACGGCCATCGATGCGACCCTCGGTTACGGTGGGCATGCCCGGGAAGTGCTGGCACGTATCCTTCCCGGCGGCCGCCTTTTCGGTTTCGATCGGGATCCGGTGGAGCTTCGCAAGACCACGGAGCGCCTCCATTCCCTCGGATACCCGGAGACGGCCTTTACCCCGGTCCATGCCAATTTCTCCGACCTTGGAGCCTGGCTTCCGGCTTCGGGCATCGCAGGCGCCGATGTCTTCATTGCGGACCTTGGCCTTTCCTCGATGCAGATCGACGATCCCCTCCGCGGCTTCACCTTCAAGCGCAAAGGTCCACTCGACATGCGCATGGACCCGAGCCGCGGCGAGTCAGCCAGGGATTTCCTCGCCACCGTCTCGGAACAGAGGCTCCGCGACATCCTCGTCGCCAATGCGGACGAGGGAAGGGCGGAGGAGATCGCCCGGGCGATCTGCCTGCGCAGGGGGAGGATCGCGACAACCCGCGACCTGGCCGAGGCGATCTGCTCGGTCTTCCCCGAGCTCTCCTTCAAGGACCCTGAAATGGCGAAAACCCTCAGGCGTTCCTTCCAGGCCATCCGTATCGAGGTGAACGGCGAGTTTGCGGCCCTCGAGCGCCTCCTCGCCGACCTTCCCACCTGCCTCAAGCCTGGCGCAAGGGCCGCGATCCTCTCCTTCCACTCGGGCGAGGACCGGCGTGTGGAGGCGGCCCTTGCCTCAGGCCTTGCCGCTGGCCTGTACTCGGCCGTCTCGACGGAATCCGCCCGGCCTGGCCGCGAGGAAAGATACGGGAATCCCCGCTCGACCGCGGCGAAGCTGCGCTGGGCCATTCGGGCCTGACCGGCGCCGCAGACTGCCTTTTCGGGGATGGGGAGGGAATAAAAAAAGACCGCCCCGAAAGGCGGTCTCTTTTCATCGAAAGCTAGGACTAGTAGCGATCGTTGTCGCGGCGGGGTTTGTCCATCGCCTCGTTGACCTTGAGCTGGCGGCCGTCGAGCTCGAGGCCGTTGGTGCCCTCGATCGCGGCGCGAGCTTCGTCATCAGTGCCCATCTCGACGAATCCGAAGCCCTTGGACTGACCGGAATCGCGATCGGTGATGATCCTGCAGGAATCAACCTGGCCATAATTCTGGAACAGGGACCGAAGGCCGTCTTCGTAGGTCCTGTAGCTCAGATTGCCGACATAAAGTTTCTTGCCCATGGTAACTTCCTTGGGACGCATTATGCGTCCATCACACTCTCGGGTCATCCAAGATGCTCCGACCCCACGACCCCCGGCGAACCGAAGGAAGAGGAATGAGCTCAGGCTACTGGCGGACGCGCTGCTGTAATTTCCCGTAACTTGAATGCCTTACGCGAAAAAGAACCGGAAAAGCGAAACGTACACGACAGTGAGCTGCTCTCACGTTCTCTTTTTATAGCAGGAATACTCGATTGTGTTAAGGGGCTTTCGGTCGCGAAGGGAAGAAAAAATGCTTTTTGCGCGTTTATTTATGGTTTTAGAAGACCGGATGGCCCAAAAAAACTGGAAACCGCTCTATTTCCAGTCGCTATGGAAGCTCTCTCCCCTCGGACGGTCGATCCGCTCGTAGCCATGGGCGCCGAAACGGTCGCGAAGGGCCTGGACCAGGTTGGCGGGAAGCCAGGTCGCCCGATAGCCATCATAAAAGGAAAGGGCTGCCGCGAAGGCGGGCACGGGCGTTCCCTGCTCGATCGCCCTCACGGTCACTTTCCGGAGCGATGGCAGGCACTGGTCCAGGATGGCCTTGAAATGGCTGTCGAGGATGAGGGCGGAGAGCGAATCCTCCTTCCTGAAAGCTTCGGCGATCGGATCCAGCAAGCCCGACCGGATATTGCATCCTTCCCGCCAGGCAAGGGCGACCTTGCCCGGGTCGGTGTTCCACCCGTATTCGGCCGATGCCTTCCTGAGAAGGAGGAAACCCTCGGCATAGGACACGACCTTGGCCGCAAGAAGGGCCTTGCGGAGATCCTCGACGATCGAATGGCGCTCCCCCGTGGACCCGGCCTTCGGGCCGCCGAGCACGGCGCTCGCCCCTACCCTTTCGTCCTTGAGCGACGAAAGCGATCGGGCGAACACGGCTTCCGCCAGGAGCCCCACAGGCACACCGAGCTCAAGGGCCGCCTGGCAAGCCCAGGCACCGGTGCCTTTCTGAACCGCCCGGTCCAGCACCTTCTCGAGAAGGGGTTCGCCATCCTCATCGCGGACGCCCAGGATGTCCGCGGTGATCGCGATGAGGTAGCTTGAAAGCTCGCCGCGGTTCCACTCGGAAAAGACGGTCCGCATCTCGTCATGGCTCATCCGGACAAAGGAGCGCAGCAGGTGGTAGGTCTCCGAGATGAGTTCGATGTCCGCATACTCGAGGGAATTATGGACCATCTTCACGAAATGCCCTGAACCTCCGCGCCCCATCCAGGAGGTGCAGGGAACGCCTTCAGCCGTTTTTGCGGCGATTGCATCCAGGAGGACCCGGAGCTCAATCCAGACGTCCTCGTCGCAGCCGGGCATCAAGGAAAGCCCCTTGTGCGCCCCGTCCTCGTCCCCCGAGACACCCATCCCCACAAAATGAAGGCCCTTCGGGGCAAGCATGTCCCCTCGTCGCTCGGTGTCCTTGTAGTGCGAATTGCCGCCATCTATGAGGATGTCTCCGCTCTCCAGGTAGGGAAGCAGCGAATCGATAGCTTCGTCAACGCATTTTCCGGCCTCGGCCATGATGAATAGCCGACGGGGACGCGCAAGCGAGGCGACCAGGTCCTTGGGGGTATCCGCAAGGGAAAAACCAGGATAGGCGGAGGATCCATGGGCAGCCAATTCCTTGGCCCGCTCCGAATTGTCGTTGTAGACAGCCAAGCTATAGCCGTGGCCGAGGATGTTGAGGGCGAGGTTCCGTCCCATGACGGCGAGTCCGTACAGACCGACATCGCTGCGCGTATTCATGGATAGCTCCCGGAGGGGAAAAAGCTTTTCGACTGGACGAAATATAGCGAAGCACGGACCATATGAAAAGCCCGAGGCGCATAAAAAGGACCCGTCCCGGAGGACAGGTCCTTTGTAAGCGGAATATGCGCTCCCGTTCTTGCGCGGGATCAGCCGGCGATGATGGCTTCTGTGGGGCACACGGCCGCGCAGGCGCCGCAATCGATGCACTTGGAAGGATCGATCCAACGCAGGCCATTCTTTTCGGAAATCGCATCGACAGGACACTCGGGCTCGCAGGCACCGCAGTTCACGCATGCATCATTGACCTTGTAGGCCATGGAAAACCTCTCTTCGGAAGGAGTCTAGAGGGAGTATAGCACCCAGTCGCGGCAGGGTTCAAGCTCCCGCGTTGCCTCATAATTAATCTAGCCGAAATGGCAGGCATGCCTCATAAGTAAAACACGACGAAAGCTTTCATCCTGGCTTCCCAGTAGCTTAGGGCCTGCGCAACAATAACATTGCCAAAAACTATTTTCGGCGCGGTTTGATCGTGTAATTCCAATTCCCGTGAAAGTTGGCGGGGACTATGGCAATCGATTCCCATTCCTGCTCGGTGACCACCTTCCCTATCGGGTATTTCCGCTTGTCCAGACGGCATTTCACCTTCAGGCCTGACGCGGTGCGTGTCCTGGAGATC